>CBDBKL010000001.1:0-25331 GCA_965206675.1 Bdellovibrionales bacterium
TTATAGACCTTAAGCTGTCTGAGATTTCAACTCTTGGATTGTTTAGAAAAGCTTCGACCACTAAATGCTGACGCCGTATCAACGATACGGGTGTATCGTGATCGTTATCCATCATAAAAATCAATTCGGCTACAGCAAGGTATATTGGCGTTTGCCCCCTATTATCCATGATATTCATGTCAACCATTGGATTGTTAAGAAGTTTTTCTATAACTTCTGGATCTTTAGATCTTGTTGCAGCCCAGTGGAGTATTGTTTTTCCCCGTTTATTTCTTGCATTTATATTGGCATGAGTGAGAACGGTTGTTAAATCTCCAGCACGTATAGCGGTTTTAAACTGTTTGAAATCATTCAGATCATTAGCTTGTAATGTAAAAGTAAGGGAAAGAAAAAATAGAATTTTTTGTACTGTCATAATTTAAATTTCTCTCGTTTTGTTTAAATCCAAATTGTTTTTATCTTAACAGGCTAGATGTTCTTTAAGTGTCCATGTTGTAATACCACATTTTTCTAAAACTAGAAAGCAATTTGGGAACGTTCTTCTAAGCGCAGTTTGTTTTTTTGTAAAACCTATCAAATATCGGTTTCGCAACAAAGAATGACTGTTATCCCTTTTTATAAACCTTGCTGTTTTTTCGAGATAAGTTACGAGTTTGTATCTAAAGGGATGTAAAAAGTTTAAACAATATTACAAAATTCTATTTTAATATGAGAGGAGAGAAAATTTGTATAAAAGGGAATGTGATTGGAAGTCATTATTTTATGAGGTTTGAGGGTTTAGAATTGGTCCGATATTCGGACATTTTTTCTTGTTCTATCATTTTAATAGGAAATGAGCTTGGCATTTATATTGCTCCCCCTCAAAAGGCTTTTAATAACCAACCTTAGGAGAGAGTTATGTATGGCTTTGTAAAAATCATTATTAGTTTACTATTTTGTTTATATTTTTTACCGGGATGTCAGAATGCAACGAATGAATTTCCAAACATTAAGGTAGAGCTATTAAATAATGATATGGCTTACCAAAGGGGGCGCGATATGCTCCACTTATCAAGTCGGTTCTTTTTCTCTTCAGAACAAGATATTACAATGACAGATGATCGGTTTCTTTTTGCGTTTGATAAAACATTTGACCAAAAATTTAAAATGTTAGCGGATTCGATGTGTGTTGTAGATGGGAGAGTTTCCAGGCAATCCAAAGAACTAGGTCATAATGATTCTGTTATGGTGAGCACTCTTATTCCAATGGAGGCTTTGCTTTATCAAGAATCTTCAGTGGCAAGGTGTGACTTTCAATTTGAATTAACGGATGAAGATGGAAAAAAGAAAATTTTTGCAGCTGAAAACCTCAATATAAATATAAATAGCAAGTCGGAATGGAGACACTTTTTTCAAAGAAAGTATGTTGATAGTGAAGCTACAAGCTATCTTATTGATGGAAATCGGACTCTAGTTGGTTTTGATGACTTTCAGGATTATACAGATGTTTCTGTACGTTGCGAGGATGCTTACTATACAAAAGCTGTCTATAACCCTTATGAATCAACCCTTAATGATATTATGAGTGAGGCTAAAAGACCCTGGAGAAGAGAAAATTTCGTTCAAAATTGCCAAATAGCTTTAAGGCAAAGGAATGCTCCATATAATTTGGCTTTTACATCTTACTTTTTATACAATTTAGGTGCACCTCAGCTTGTTGTTGAGAAGTTTGATTTTGTTTTGGACTATCTTAAAGAACCTACTGATCTTATAAAAAGACCTGTATATAAGGCCCAGATTTATAATCCCAGTTCGGTGACTTTGTATGCTTCGGTGGCAAATTATAATCAAAATTTGCATATGGAACATATTTTTTCATTTGGAGGTGGGCAATATGCTGGAGATCGATACGGAAGAACTGATGTGGCTCACAAGAAACTTTTTGCAGAGTTATCGGATGGGAATTTTTTGTTAGAAGATTTGGTATTAGATAATTCTGAAAAATTTATTTTTAAAGTTCTTCCTAAACAGAGGGTCTTTTTAGATATTTATGCAGATATAGCAAATAACTGCTTAGATTATACACCCCTTTATTATAATCCTGCTCTAACAGGTCAGAAAACTTATAATTCCCCTATGGATCACTACAACGCCATGGTTGCTCAGCCAAGTTTGTGGAGAGGTTTTTTAGAACAGTTTACTCCTCCAACGGGAGGAGCTATTGTCTTTTCATTTTCTAATGACTTTCCTGGTCTTAATCAGGTGGATGATAAAGGTGGCACCCAAGTGTCTTATCAGTTGTATAGCGAAGACCCTGATAAGTTTATTCGCACACTGGATATATTTAATGGATACCTTTTACTTCATCCCCATGTGTATCGAAGAGGGTTTGTGCAGAAAGAGGAATTTCGAGATGAGTCTAAGCTTTACTATCCTGGCGGGTATTGTGGTACCTTTTGAGATTTCCAAGGGGTATGAATAAAATGGGATTTAGCTTTTGAATTCTATACTTTCTAGGATAGGTTTTTAGCGGATAGGAAGTGAATGTTTAATCCCTTTGAAGACCAGAGATTTTCAAATTGAGTAGAGATATTGTTTTTATAAGGTGAGCTATTGAATAGATCTCTCGTGCGAAATGTTGCTTTGTAGTTAGAGTTTTGAACATGGTGTTCTATCCATTCAAAGTAAGCGGGGTGATCTGTCTTGCAATAGATATTGCCTTCTTTTTTTTGTATAAAGCTGAGAGTTTTTAAGAAGTCACTTTGAATGAGTCGATTTTTGTGGTGCTTTTTTTTAGGCCAGGGGTCTAAGAAATACATAAAAACGTCTGAGAGTTCATTTTCTGCAAACAAATCTTCTAAAAGGTTTCCATGATAACGGATGACGATGGCGTTGCTGATATTTTGACTTCTTATTTGGCGTATGGATTGCAAAAGAGGCTTATATTGCAATTCTAGGCCTATTAAATTTCGGTTGGGGTTGCGCTGTCCGTATTTTGCGAGATGTTGGCCGCTGCCGATACCGATTTCGAGATCAATGGGGTTATCATTTTGAAATACACTTTTCCAAGAGCCTCTGTATTTTAAGGCTTCTTTTTCATCAAAAAACCATCGGGTGTGTTTTTTTAGGAGTTCATCTACAAAAATATTAGATGTAGCAAATCGCTTTGTGGATTGAATACGTCTGGAAGCATTGAGGGCTGTCATGGAGAATGTGTTATCAGAGCTTTGGGAAATGAGCAATTATACTTCGTTGATTTTCATTTGATGAAATTTTTAAAAAAGTGTTTTTTTAGTTTAATATATTGATTTCATCTTCCGATAAGCTTGCGATGGGAGTCAGGGTAATCAAGTCGGACTTTTAAGAAAGCAGTTAGCTACGGGGCGCACAAATCAAATAGAACTTAGTTGATCTACGTCGAAACGAGATTTGAGTGATTATGGCGAAGAGGATGACGCTTTTTTGATTGAGCTGGTTAGTGTCGGACGGTCAAAAAAGTGTTAGCTACGAGGCGTTCAAGCTCAAACCGAACGGAAGCGTAGTCTTCCTACGTTGGAGTGAAGGTTTGAGTGATTGCAACGAAGTAGATGACGCTTTTTTGACCGTCCGGGTAAAAGGAGGAAAAAAACTATGTTACTAAACGAGTTCCTAAATGGAATAAAAACAAATTTCGATTCTAAAAGAAAGGATCTAGAAAAGCGTATGAAAGAGGCTTCGGATAAGGCCAAAAAAAGTAGCCTGTTTAATGATTTGGTCGTTCCTGCTGTGGAATCAGATAAAACAGAACAGGTGCTGACGTATTTAGAGGATAAATTTAAAGGCAAATCGAAGGGATCATCTGTTGTTAAGATTGTAAGGAATTTACAGAAAGATATCATTGATCAAAAAACGGTCCATGCGAAAAAAAGCACGGTAAAAACAAAGGTAAAAGTAGATCTTACTGGTGACAGCAAAGTGAGGAAAAAGAGAAAGAAAAAGGTTAAAGTTTAACTGTCTTTCGTTGAATTAGAGTTTGGGTGATTATAGTCAAGTCGATGATGGCTTTTCGGCAGTCCAACGTGGAAGAGAGAGTCATTTTTTTGCGTAGATACATGTTTTTTTGAGAAGAGTGAAACTTTTCAGAGTTCTATTGACTTTCTGAATAACAGAGATTAGCTACAACCTCTCGGATTATAGAAAATGCGTATCAGGGATAGATGGTTCTCCGAGGTGTTTGGAGAAATAAATAAGGACGTTAAGGAGTCAGAAAAGTGTTGGTACTGACCCGCAAGCTCGGCGAGAGTATAGCTATAGATAACAATATTAAAATTACCGTTGTTCAGGTTAAAGGTAAGCAGGTTCGTATTGGAATCGAAGCCCCTGAGGATACAAAAATTCATCGTCAGGAAGTTTATACTGCTATTCAGGAGCAAAATAGAACCTCAGCACAAACATCCCCTCAATCTGTTCGCCACATTTCAAAACTCTTCAAAACAAATTAAAAGCCTCTATAGAAAAACAACATTGCCTCGCATCATTTTCAGTCGGAAGCGAGAGTTTTAATTTCTTGATGTGTGAAATATTTATGGGCATTCTTGAGTGAGGGGTGAGAATGACTGTCCAAACGACCAGGTTCGGAACCGTAAGGGTCGATGAAAGTATACTTTTTCCCAATGGTATCTTGGGTTTTGAAAGCTTTCGTCAGTTTGCTTTGATAGAAGACCCTGATGAGGGTTTTTTCTTCTGGTTGCAGTCTTGTCAGAGCCCTGAAGTGGCCTTTCCTGTTTTAGAACCAAAGCGTTTTATGTCCAATTATGAAGTTGTGCTCACGGAGGGTGACACGGATTTGTTGGGCATTGCAAGGGTTGATCAGTTCAAGTGTTTTTCTATTATTACAATTCCAGAGAACTTTAGAGATATTACAGCGAATTTAAAAGCTCCTATTTTGATTCACTTAAATCAGCGCAGAGGTTATCAGGTGGTACTTCAGGATCATAATTTGGAAATTAAAAAACCTATTTTTTCCCTTTTACAACAAAAAATGGGAATTGTAACAAAACCACAAAGCATGGGAGTTAAAGAATTGCATTGAAATGTGGGTTGTTTAAAGGTTCGGGTTCCATCGCAACCGTTTGTCATTGGTTTTGGGATAGGCCCTAATCTATAATCCATTGGTCTTATAATGTTATGAGAAGATATTGGTTACCCAAAGAGTCTGATAAGGGTGAGATTGTAGAAATTTTTGATTCCCCCTATAAGCATATTATTCAGGTGTGTCGACAAACAGTGGGTAGTCGTTTTGAAGTGTTATTTGGTGATGGTAAAGCTCACCTTATAGAACTTATTGAGGTCTCTCGAAAGAAGGCGATTGGAAAGAAAATAGAGGTCAGGTCGATTGATCTGCTTGGCCCTCCTCATATTCACCTTTGTCTTTCTTTACCAAAATTTTCTACATTCGAAAAAGTTATCGAAAAAATGGTGGAGCTGGGTGTGTTTGCTATTCATCCTTTTGTCTCTGATTTAAGTTATTTGAAAAAACCAAATCGGATTTCGGAAAATAGAATACAACGTTGGGAAGCTATTGCCAAAGCTGCAACAGAGCAAACAGGCAGGGGAGATTTGATTAATCTCTATCCTGTGCGTTCTATGATGGGTGTGGTTGAGCTTATAAATCCCTCTTCTTTAAAGAAGGGGATTTTTCTTTACGAAGGAGAAGCCGATAGGACTCTTTCTCAGGTTTTAAGAAAAGACTTTTTTTCAACGAAACTTAAAGAAATTTGGATCATTGTGGGAAGTGAGGGTGGATTTTCTCAGAATGAGGTTAATCGATTAAGCACCTGTGGTTTGGTTCCTGTGACTCTAGGGGAGCAAATACTGCGAGTCGAAACAGCTTGCGTGGCGATTTGTAGCATCTTAAAGTACTTACGTGAAGAGTCCAAAGGGGAAGGCTATGAAAGATAATCAGAAAGATATTGTCGATGAGTTTGAATTTAAACCATTAACTGAAGGATTGGGTTTTCATGATAAGGAAGAATCCAGTTACTCACCTGTTGATGTAACACGTAAAGCCCCCCTTCAGGATAGAGGCGTTCATTTTGCGATTCCCGATAAGGATTTTATAGAGGAGGAAGAAGTACCGTCGGTGAAAACCTCTCAAGTTAGTTCTGCCTCTGTCCCTGGATTTCAATCACAGAAGTATAAATCAAATCAGAACCCTGTGAGCGAGAATATAGATTCATCTGTAAATAGAAATCAAAGTAGTGATCAGGAACTAAAAAAACATGAAGAACAGCACCTTTCAATGGATTGGCAAGCTGTAAGAAAAGAAGAAAAACAAGAAAAAGTTTATTTGGAAGAGGCGATGCCTCATGTAGCGGCTATGTTTTTTGATTTTTTTGCAATTCTCGCTATGGTATGTGGTTGTCTTTTTATTCTCCTAACAGTCACTGGTGTTGAACTTAGTGCTGTGATACAGAGTGCGCAAATAGATATCGGAGTTCGAATGAGTGTTTTTGCGTTAATTATTTCAGTTCTGCTTTTTTACACAACAGTATCGAGGAGTTTTTTTAATTCTACACTAGGGGAATGGACATTTGATCTACAGGTTGGTTCCGAAAGAGATTTTAAATCTGTTTGGTATCCTGTGAAAACTTTTTGGCGACAATTTGTTTTAATAGCAATGGGTGGAGTTTTTGTTCCTCTTTTTTCATGGATTTTAAGAAAAGATGTAGCCTATTGGTTGACAGGTTTAAGGCTTTATAAGAAACACGTGAAGTGGGAATCGTAATTGAGTCAAATGCTATAGAAGAAAATCTCCGTCAGTTAAGAAGAGGGAACCGCATTGTTTTTACAAATGGATGCTTTGATATTCTACATGTCGGTCATCAAAGATATCTTCAGCAAGCTAAGTCATTAGGGGATTTTTTGTTCGTTGGGTTAAACTCTGACGAAAGTATTTCTCGTCTAAAAGGAAAATCCCGACCTATAAATACATTTGATGATCGTGCAGAATTGCTGGCGGGTTTAGAAGTTGTCGATTTTGTGTGTCAGTTTACACAGGATACTCCTTTAAATCTGATTAAAAAGGTTAAGCCAGATATCCTGGTTAAAGGAGGAGATTGGGAAGTGAGTAAAATTGTAGGGGCAGAGTTTGTTCTTGGTTATGGGGGACAAGTTAAGAGCTTGAATTATTATCGGGGTTATTCAACCACAGAGATTTTAAAAAAGAATCAAACGGACTGTTGAAAATATGCCATCTACTTCGTTGCAATATGTCGCTTTGGTTTGTATCTGACTTTTATAAAACAATTTTCTTTTTACATCAGGTGGGAAACTTTTTTCCAAGGCTTGCAAAAGCTCAGACAGTTCTGAGGGCCGCAGCTCGTCTCTCCCTTTGGGAGATACGCCCTGCGCCTCAGAAAACTCGTTTTGCAAACCTTGGAAAAAAGTTTCTCTCAATAAGTTAAAAATTACTAGACTTATCTCTTCTCACGATATGCTCTGCTCTCGGAAAAGAAAAAATCAAAAATGACTTACTTATTGGAAGCCGGCGACGAGATTTCCTGAAGTAAATCTTTCTATCTGTGACTTTGCATCCTGCATAGCCGTTCTGACTTGAGCCTCATTCTCTTGGGTAATAGCGGTATTAAGAGATGGAAGAATTGAAAGATAACTCTCTTGATATTGTCTAATTGTCTCCGGATCTTGAGAATTTGTTCCCGATAAGTTGTATTCCACAGAGCGTTTTAAGTATATGGCGACTTGATGTCGTGTAAAACTAGAAGGATCCCCAATAGAAGTGATGAGATTAGGAAGGTTATTAAACCTGATATAAGAGGCCAGGTAACCATTGATTTTGCGTATAGTTGTATTTTGAGTTTCGATACCTAATTGGTTTGTTAATAGAGCAAAACTATCAGGATGTGCATATGAACCTAGAGCTGCAATTCCATATTCTCTGATCTGTTTTGATTCATGATTGATCATTTCCTCAGAAACGGAGAAATAAACTGTATCGGAAATAACCCCTGTATTGTGTTTTTTGATAAAATCCATAAGTTTTGTGTATGAAGGTTCATTTATAAGATAGTTTTTCCACTGCTCAACAGCATCTCCATCCTCAGTAAAAGCTTGTGGAGGTAAGGCATTATTTTTTTCTTCTGCTGAAGAATTTCCAGAATCATTGAGAGCTACGTTATTGCTGCCTATTGGGGGTTGCTTCTTATCTTTTGCTTCCCCCTTTTTCTTATTTTCAGCAGCTTTGTTATTAGCTTGGGGAATTGTTTCCTTTGTCTCTTTCTTTTTAGCTATCTTTTTCTTCTTCTTTTTCTTTGATTTTTTTGCTTTTAGTTTTTTCGGAGATGTTTTTTTCTGTTTTACTCTTTGTTGTGTTCCAATAGCTTTGGAGCTGCCCCACTTGGGAGCTGCTGAAAGTGTTTTCTCATGAGGGTTCTTTTTTTTCATTGGCCGGTTGAGATTGAGTTGCGAAGTAGGACCTCCTAAGTTATCAGTGAGTTCAAAGATTTCGTGGTGCTTTTTTCGATTGTCTTTAACGTTTGATTTTTTAAAAACAATGAATAGGGGTGTAGAGATGAAGATAATAATAGCTAGACCTACGATGAGATTTTTACGTTGCCATAGGTTCATAAAGCCTCCCCCCCTTTCAATACTTTTATCGGAAAATCAGGACCTGACCTTAAGTCGGTGGAATATAGAAATAATTGGGGAAAAAGAGAGAATTCTTTTGAAATTTCATTGACTTATCTCTTATTTCTTGAATAGGACTAAGGTCTATTTTTAGACTTTCGTCGTATGGAGTTGAGACTTTGGACCTTCATCGTAAGATACAGCACTTTTTAAATTTAAAAGGTCGAGGTACAAATCGGGAATTTTCGGAATTTTTAAGTCAAATCGAAACTATTGGGCCTTCAATTTTTTCTTTTGAGAAGTTTTCTAAACCAAAGAAGCTATCTTTTCGCTTGGGTTTGACGGGCCCTCCGGGGGCGGGCAAGTCCACATTGATTAATGGGTTAATAGGAGAGTTGAGGAAAAGATCTCTAAAAGTTGGAGTCTTAGCAGTTGATCCTACAAGTCCTTTTTCTTCAGGTGCGCTTTTAGGAGATCGTATTAGGTATAATAATTATTCTACAGATGAAAATGTTTTTATAAGATCTATTGGCTCTCGGGGGAGTTTGGGAGGGCTGTCAGGTATTGCTTATTTATTATTACGTGCTTTTGATCACTGGAATTTTGATATCACATTAGTGGAAACTGTGGGAGTGGGGCAAACAGAACTTGAGGTTATGAATGTTGCTGATGGTGTATGTGTTGTTTTGGTTCCAGAAAGTGGTGATAGTGTTCAGGCGATGAAGGCAGGGCTTTTAGAGATTGCTGATTTTTTTGTTGTTAATAAAATGGATCGTCCTGGAGCCGATGTGTTTGCTAAGGAGTTAAAAACAAGTGGAGATTTGGATGAATTGAAAAAAGACGTACTTATGACGGAAGCCACTGAAAATCGGGGAGTATTGGATGTGGTGGAATGTGTTTTAAAAGCCATGGAGAGCGATTTTAAAAAACAAAGGCAAGATATCAGACGTTTACGAGCTGAAGCCTATGCTCTATTACAACTTAAGGCACAGTCAGATATTCAGAAAGTGGCAGCTGGTGTGAGCTCAGAAGCTGATCTTATAGAGCTTTTAAAATAAAAATTTCTATAGCAAATTTAGTTTATTGATATTTTTTAAACAAGGGTTTAAAAGGCTATTCTAATGGCAACTAAGGATAAGACTTTTTATAAAGTAACATTTAGGGATCTTTCTGAGAACAAGGTGGTTGTTCTTAAGGTAAAGTCGGTGACGGATTCTCATTTAGGCTTGGGATTTGTCTGCTTATCGGATTTTATTTTTGAAAATAGAGGTGGGGGAAGGCTTCTTCTTCCAACAGAAGAGAATTGGAAGAAAAAATTTCAAAGCACAAAGGCTTTACATATTTCTTTGTATGCGATTTTGAGTATTGAAGAAGTGGGAGCTGATAACAAGGGTTTGGAATTTAAGAAGGATCGTTCGAATATTATCATGTTGGGTGACGCAGAGGGCGGCCCATGGACGCCAGGGCACTAAACCTTAAAAAATTCTAATTCATATAGGCTTAGCTAATGAATAGCCTCTATAAGAGAATAGCTGGCTGGTGTTTATCACCGCCTTGGTCTAGAAAAAAAATAGTTTTTCATATTGTGCCCTTAAGGTATTAACATAAAACGTACCATGTCTTTTATCACAAAGTGCTTTCCAATAACCCTACTGTTTCTTGTTGCTATAGGCTGCATAAAAAAAACTTCTTTTAGAGAAGATTTTCAAAAAGGGCCACTAGAGTTTAAAAACGTAATAGCAAAAAAGGGAGCTCCAAAGTCAAGTTATCAAACTCCCGAAAAGCAAATGATTTACCATTATGATCAAGAATTCTTTCAAGTCGTAGATGGTGAGGTAAGCTATTATTATCGTAAACCAAAGGATAATGAGAAGACACTACAGTACTGGATGAGTCGCTGGCAAAATGATGTCTATGAATCTACAGAAGTGGGAAAAAATTCTGATAGTCATATTCCGCCCACTCTCTACTACGTCAATTACGATAATAATGAGCGGTTTATTTACAACTCTGCCTCTCGTGAAGTGTTACAAGTTATTTATAAACTCAATTTAAAAAGTAATGATAATGAATCTAAAGATCAATAATTGGTTTTTAAAAACCTTTATTCTTGTTATTTTAATAATTCTCTTTCAAATAGTAAGAGAACAAAAACCCTGGGAATCAAGAGCTCTTACGGAATTAGAGTTAAAATACTCTCAAGTTAGGCAGGATTTGTCCCCAGCTACTGCTACAAGATCTTTGTCCTCTATTTCAAGAAATGTAAAGTGTGCAAAAGATCGGTACACTGTTGAGGAGATACAAAAAGACATTTCTGGATTTTTAGAGGAAAGAAAATTATTAGAACCCTACTCTTCACAAGATCAATGGAGAGGAATTGCTCTTCAGGGAATGCCAATGGGTTATGTTAACTATTTTTTAGGAGCTGAAGAGGTTTTATCTCCTGAAGTGGACGTCTCTCATTGTCAATCACCCCCTTGTGTTTTTAATACGATCTACGCAAGAGATCCTAATAATATTGCAGGATATATGTCATTCCTCTTTTTCTTAAAAACAGGATATTTTATTTCCGGAACTCGAGAAATACCTGAATTTGAAACGGCTCAGCCTTTGTCTTCCTATTATTTTCTGGATCAAGAATTTCACTGGTTTTGGGAATGGATGATGAGGATACCGGATGTATTTTTTGATATACAAAAATTAAATATTTATCGTTATGCACATGGAATGAGACCATCAAAATATCCAAGTGTTCGAGGTATAGCCTACTCTGATGGAAGGATTATTATTTTAGATAGGGCGGATTTGGGAACGTTTTTTCATGAGTTTGCCCATATCTCTGATTATAAACATAAGTATTCATCTCAGGATAATTTTATGAATCTTTCTGGTTGGAATAAAGTGATGTATCATGATTCGCAGGGGGATCTTGTCCATCGTTGGGAACATCGAGGGGGAGAAGAAGGTTTTGCAAACTTTATGACAGAAGATTGGGTGGGAACAGATGGTATAAAACATCTATATGCAAAAAAGAATCCAATAGAGGATTTTGCCTACCATGTCTCTGCTTATTTTGAACGAGCTGAAGAATTAAGAAATAAAGCTCCTGTTAAACTTAACTATCTTAAAGAAAATCTTTTTCAAGATAGAGATTACACTAATGAAGGAACTAAAGCATTTTACACATCAAAAATGTCAGATCATATTGAATCCAATCTTGAGCAATGGGTTTCTCACTGTCTGGGGTCCAGTGACTCTAAGAAAAGAAGTGAAACTTCTATTGAGAAATTGATTTCAGATGTAGAAGGGCGAGATTTCACTGGCCATCTCTTTTCCTGTATTGAAAGGTTGGTGAATCAAGGCCTAGAAAAATTTAAAACCGAACTTCAATATAATGTTTTTGATGCTTGTGATTTTTTTGAAACAACGGGTTGGAAAGACAATGAGAAACGCAATCTTTTAGCAGCAAACCTACAAAACTATGAAAAAGTAATAAGAGAGAACCTAGCACTTAATAACTTTCGTAATCAACTAGCCAAAGATTTTGATGCGGGAGATATGGTTGTTGTATGTTTACAAGAGAATAATCCTGAAGAATGCTTCTATGATAATGTGCGTGAGCTTATGGAGAAGATAGCCAAAAATTATACTTCATTACGGCAAGAGACTTTAGAATCTGAAATAAGGAGTGCTTCTTATGAACACTCGTATGCAAAATCGTATTCCATAGCAGTGAATCGAACGAAAAATGTTTTTCAAATACCTCGTCGTGAAATCAGAACAGCGGCTGAAGATCTTATTGCTAATTGTTCAACCCAAAGCCATTTACAAATCGATGAAGAAGCTCCTGTGTATTATGAAAACTCAACCTTCTCTTTTAAGCCTTGGTTTTTACAGTGTATTAACGTCAATTATGAGGAGAAACGGAGGGGATTTGTCGACAGGAAGGTAAGGCGACTTGAAGAAGTTGTGAATTATAATATAGAGTCGTCACTTATCCCATTTGCCTATGAGGCCTATAGAAGTGACTTTTTGAACAGTATTAATATTTTTGTAAATCAGTTGGCAGAAGGGCAAAATAATGTATTGGAAGGCAGAAAAAATCAAATCCTAACAACAACCAAAGTGCATTTTGCGAACAATCAATACTGGCAATTAAATGAAGAGTTCAGAGATCTTTTTGGGACTTGTCGAGTAAAGGCCCGAGAAGTAATGAGTGGGATGATCGATGATAGACAGTACATTCTCAACTTTTTGCCTTCGTTTGCTAGTGAAGTTTGTGTGGACTTATCTGAAGATGAAACTTATAAGAACATTTTTGTGGGCGGACAAAGCGGTAGGGCATTAGAGTATTTTTTCATGGAAGAGTGGGGTGAAGCCAACAAAGACTGTAAATCAAGATGGTGTAGAATGAGAAAAATAATTCCATCAGCAAATCGTGCGATGAAAAGATTTTCTGCTTATCAACGCGCTCAAGGTTTTGAAGGAAAAAAGGCTCTAACTCTTAGAGACTTAATTGCCTGGGCAAGGGTTAGGATAGATAAGATAAAAGATTAGGGCGGAAAGCTTTTGAGTTTTACAAAGAAGACCATGTCCTATTAAGTACAAGCATAAAGATAAATGTTTCACTTCTAATCAAAATGTTTCATTATGAAAATAAGATATAAAATTTTTTTTATAGTTTTGTATAGATAAACAATAAAGGGCAGTGCAAAGGTAGAGTATTTTTATAGAAAATTTTTTGACTCTAGTGTTTCATTTTAAGACATATTGTCTGTTCAAAGGTACAGTGTCTGCACTTCAACACAATTGTATTAAAAACAAATAACATTTTATTTGAGTCAAAGGTATAGTCTTTCTGTCCTAAAGCAATATGACATATTATTGACTCATAGAAATCCTTAAAAATCAGTTAAAATAGTAAATAAGGCAGAGGGATTAAGCGAGAATAATTATGACTAATATTGGTTGTTCTTAAGAGGCACTGAATTATTGTTAAAAAGTAGGGTGGGAAGATGGACAAAGTACTTATACTTCTAATAGAACGAAATAAGTATATTCAAAAACTTTATGAGGTAAATCATAAAGAAATAAATCGTATTACAGCAAATTGTTTTGATCATGTGGAAGAATTTTATAAGATAAGAGGCCATCTTTTAGATATTATTCAAAACCTAGAGGAAATGCTCGATCAAGCTCTTAAGACAACGCATCTCCCTGTTACAAAACGCATAAAAAGTAAAATTCAAAATATTCTGGAAGAAAAAGATAAGACAGTAAAAAAGATACTTCAGCAAGATTTAGAAATTTTATCTATAATAGAGCAGAGAAAAACTCAAATGATTCAAAAGTTACAGGTTTTAAATGATGAGGATAAAACCACCTTATCTCCTGAAAGAAGAAGGGCTCGAGAAGGAGCTTAATTCATTGATCAATTTATAAGATGTCTTTTATTAAAATACGAAATATATAGTAAACTAACTTTGGTTTTCTGGTTGATTTACTCAAAAAAGTTCCAGAAAATTTAAAGATATTTTCGATATGCGAGAACTATTTTGAAGTATAATAGATGCTCTCTCAAATTCGAAAAATATTAAATTTATAAAAGGTGATGGGAGAGAATGCATGGTAGACAAGACTTTACTTCCTTTAACTGTAGTCAGAGGGCCATCCCCATTGCTTTCTAAAAGCCTTTTTAAAAAATTTGATGTGCAGTTTTTAGGGTTTAAAAACTTATCCTTGTACTCAGCAAATGGAGTTTGTATTGTGGAGTGTCCCACAGGTTTTTTTACAAAGGATGAAGTTGAGCAGTTGGTAAAATGGCTGAGAGGAAAGAGGCCCATACTTATTTTAGACAAACCTTGTCATGAAGAGTATATTCAGATTATTAATACATTACATCCCTATCGCATATTAACTCCTAAAAAGTTTTCTGAAAATACAGAAAAGATTTTAAAAGAGTTATCTGATCGAGAACTCTTTTTAAATGAAAGAAGTAAGCAAGATGAAGAAGAAGCTTTTCTTACTTTAGAAGGTGAACAGAAAACAGATGTTAAACTATCTGAAAGACAAAAATATCTTAAAAGTTTTATTCAGTTTTTGCAGTCACTATTTAATAGTCATTCTTTAAGAGATATGATGGTCACATTAAAATTAGAATTAGATAGAATGAGGTTATTTGGAAATCCCATTTTGGCTTATTATGCCAATCCCACACAAGCTAAAATTATGTATTTTCAAGGTAAGCAATTGATTACAAAAAATGCTGAGAGTGATTGGTTCTCTGTACCACACTTTCGATTTAATCATAGGGAAGATCAAGAGTACTTGGCTTCTCAATTGGGAAGGCCGTTTTCTAAACTCATGACAATTCCTTTAAGTCATGGTGTTTTAGAATATAAAATTCCACCTGTTTTATATATTGAATTTTTAGGAGAGCTAGATCAAATGGAAAGAGCATCTCAGAATGTGCTTTCACAACTTCAATCTTTAAATATTGTTTTAGAAAGAATGATTTTATCTGAACAACTTATAACAACCTCAGAACAATGGGCAGAAACATTTGATGCTATTAGAGAACCTATTGCTATTATAGATAATCATTATTCTGTATTAAGATCGAATGCGTCTTTTTCAAAGATTTCAAATGAAACTTCTTGTTATAAAAGGTTTGCCAATAGGAATACACCTTGCTCTCATTGCCCTCTAGAGCAAGTCATAAAGAATGGAGAGCCAACAGGTTCTGAAATCTATGTTGGGGAAAGTATATATGAGGTGAGATCTTATCCTATAAAGCTAACAGACAAACACTCACCAACAGCTTTTATTAATCATTATGTGGAAGTGACGGAGGAAAGAGTCTTAAAGGGGCAAATGGTACAAAATGAAAAAATGGCAGCTTTAGGTTTGCTTGCGGGGAATATCGCTCATGAACTGAATAACCCTCTTACAGGCATTCGATCAATGGCTCAAGTTTTGTTAAAAGAATCCTCATTGGATACTGGAATTAAAGATGATCTTGTAGAGATAGAAAAAGCTTCTGAGAGATCGCAGGTTATTATAAAAAATCTTATGGAATTTTCTGCCCCTGAATCGGGTTCATCACATGTTCCAGTTTTATTAGACTCTATTTTAGAAAAAGCTTTGATTATTTTGCAGAGTGCTCTAAGAATTCATGAAATTGATATTGAAATTGAGAAAAATCTTCTTATTAAAGTAGAACCTAATTTAATGCAGCAGGTGATTTTTAACTTGTTAAATAATGCCTCTCAAGCCATGCAAACTTCAGGGAAAATTGGGATTCGGGGTTTTAGGGAAGGGGGAAAAATTAAAATTGAAATTGAAGATAATGGACCTGGTATATCAAAAGATATAGAAAATAAAATTTTTGATCCATTTTTTACGACTAAAAAAGAGGGTGAGGGAACAGGATTGGGATTGAATGTGTGTAAGTCTATTTTAGAAAGTTTTTCTGGGGACCTAAGTTTATCCCAAAATATGAAGGTCGGGGCTCGATTTATTATTACCCTGCCAGATCCAAAGAGGAAGAATGAAAATACTCATAGTTGATGATGAACGATCCATTAGGAAATCACTTCATCGTGTCTTTAGTCTTCGTGGACATACAGTTTATCTTGCAGAAAATGGCACTGAGGGTTTGTCATTATGTAAAGAAAAACAACCCGATTTGGTTCTGGTTGATGTTATTATGCCAGGTATGACAGGTCTTCAAATGGTTCAAGAGATACAGAGAAAGGGAAAAATAAAAATTGTTCTTATGTCAGCATACTCTGGACAATCTCGCGAGGAATTAATTCAAAACGGTCATATTGATCTCTTTATTTCTAAACCATTTAATAATGTGTTTGATATCGCCTCTGAATGCGAATCTCTACTTGAGACATCAAGATCTTGATGTATAGTGATTTTTTAAATTTTTGGTAGAGAGATAAAAAATTTTTGAGGTGTTGTTTTGCGTATTATAGGCGGTCAATTTAAAGGGAGGAGATTGAATCCCTTTATAGAAGACAAAATCAGACCTATGACTGATAGAGTGAAAGAATCACTATTCAATATAGTGGGTAATGATCTGAAAGGAATCAGTGTTTTGGATTTATTTTCCGGAACGGGATCTCTGGCTCTAGAGTGTTTGTCTAGAGGGGCCCATTATGTTTTGTCCGTGGAACGGCATCGAGGTGCTATTGCTCTCATGAAAAAAAACTTTCTTGAATTTGATGTGTTAGATAATGTGCGTATTATAAATAATGATGTTTTTAAGTTTTTAAAAGAATATCAAGGAGAGGCCTTTGAATTAATTCTTATCGATCCCCCATTTACAGAAAAGTGGGGCGATGCTGTTATGAAAGATATTGCTGAAAGTCATGTGCTCGGTGATACATCAATTGTAGTTATAGAGATTTCTCGTTTTGAAGTCGTTGAAAAGACATATAATACATTAAAACAGGTCGATCAAAGAAGTTTTGGGGATAAGTGTTTGACCTTTTATAAAAATTATCTGAACTCAACATAAAAGAATTTGGTAAATGTATAGGAGTTATGAATGAGTGAGCCAACAGTGATATTTCCTGGAAGTTTTGATCCCGTCACGAAAGGTCATTTAGACCTTGTCCAACGACTTAGCAAAACTTTTAACAGAATTGTTGTCGTCGTTGCTCATTCTGCAGAGAAAACGTACCTGTTTAACAGTGATGAACGTGTTGCGCTTTTTAAATCAAGTTTAGTTGAAATAGGAGTTCAAGCAGATGTTATAAGTTGGGATGGTTTAATAGCGTCGTTGGCTGAGAAGTATCAGCCAGCTATTTTAGTTCGAGGTGTACGCAATATGGGTGACTTTGATAATGAGCGTATTATGGCTGAAATGAATAGACGCTTAAATGTAAAGTTAGAAACTCTCTTTATACCTTCTGATCCTCAATACACTTTTGTTTCCGCATCTATTATTAAAGAAGTTTTACTAAATGGAGGAAGTGTGAACGATTTTGTTCCCAAACCTGTTGAAGAAGCTCTTAGAAAAAAATTAAGGGAAAAATAATTGTTCTAAGCAAAATACCTCTTTACGTTGTCATTGTTACATATGCCGGTCATTTCTAAAAATTGGCCGCAAATCCCAATTGGAAAGAATTTTTTTGTCTCCAGAGTCAACCACTGTTGGATTTTTAAAGCAAAGCCAGTACACAAGTCCGTCTCTAGCTCCATCTGCACCGACTGCAACATGCTCTCCATCACGGGTGATAACGAAGCGATTATAATAAGAGTCTTCGTTTGAAAGATCAGATAAACCTTTGCGATAGTACGAAAGCGACGATAAGAAGCCCCTGTGACGAGGAATTTCAGTATTTGGAAAGAACCATAGTTGTTCTCTGGTTTCTCTGGTAATTACATAAGGATTTTCCTCATTCATAAAAAGTGTTCCACAAACCTCTGTTGTACTATCTTGCCCATCAACGATAACAGTAGGAACAGAATCATCACCATAAGACACACCTGTAAACCCGATTATAAATAGACCACCTAACAAAGAAACAATTGAAATTAGACGCATTTTTATCTCCTTATGTTATAACCTAAATTAACTATTTTCATAACCCGTTTCCTCAGTTTATTTATTATGAACCAAAATTCCTTCAGCAAAATAATTATGAAATGTATCAACCTCTATATTGTAAACGACACCCACGTGCTCAGTTGAAAAACTTGTGTTTACAGCCGACACAGAGTGCACGCTCTCCTCCTTTAATTCCAGTAAAGATTGGCTGCCATCTATATTTCCAATTTCAAACCATTCTTTTGTGGAAGAATTATAAAATGGATGCTCAGGGGTTACGCCGAGAGTTTTTCCGTTGGGTAAGTTAATATATCCATAAGACCTATCTGGAGTGACCATGGTTTTTACAACTTTTGATTCAACAATGTTGTTTCCATCAAAAGAAAGAACAGCATCTCCAGCTTTAAGACTTTCAATTGGGACTGGGCCAGATGGAGTTGATATCAATGTTCCTGCAATAAGACAGCTACTGCGATATCGTGGCCTGCGTAACCAATCAGAAAAAACTCTTCTACCGTTGGGGTGAGTATCTGTTTTTGAATGTTCGAAGCAGACATCTCTATTTCCTGGTTTATGTTCGTGGTATGAAAGGAGTGATAAAAAGCCATTATGACGAGGAGTTTCAGCATCTGAGAAAATCCAGAATTTTTCTCCTTCTTCATGATTTAACCCCTTGTAGCTGGCAATGAGAAAGGGATCTCCATTATTCATAAAAAGTTGGCCACAAACATCCCCTGTGTAACCAGCAGGATTTCGTTTCATCTTGTTTTTGCTACTTAGAGTCATTTCTTCAGAAGAATTTTTTACCGATGTGCTACATCCAAAGAGAAAAAAACAACAAATTAAATATATTCCTAATCGCATAACTCCCTCCAAATTCTATTTTTATTAGAGTAAGATATTCTACGTTTTAGTCAAGAATTGCTCAAAAAAATCTAAATGAAAACAAAGGTGACAATCAAAACGTCTATGTCGTGTGGTACTGAAAGTTTTTTTGGTTATCCTAAATGCCGCCAGACCCCAAATATGTTATGAAGTTGCTATCGGCTACAAAAATTTCAGGCGCATAGAAGCAGATCGACGTCCAGTAAAAATAGGACCTTTAATGTTTTGAGCAAACAGGTCTTATATGAATTAAAATGTTTGAAACTGTTTCATTTGCTTTACAGTTCTTGACGCAAAAAGAATTGTACATCAGGTTAGAGTATCATGTTGTCAAAAAGAGTAAGTCACTTAAAACCATCGCCAACGTTGGCTCTATCTGCTCGAGCAAAGGAGTTAAAATCCAAAGGGAGAGATGTCATATCTTTGGCCGTCGGTGAGCCGGACTGGAACACTTTTCAAGAGGCAAGTGATGCGGGAATTCAAGCCATAAAGGAAGGGTTTACAAAGTATGTTCCCGCAAGTGGAACTTTGGAGTTAAGAAAAGCCATAGCTCAGAAAACATCTCAAGAAACAGGCATTTCGTATGAATTTAAGAACGTAAGTGTTACAGGAGGAGCTAAGTTTTCTATTTTTACAGCTTTACAATGTCTAGTGGATTCAGGAGATGAAGTTATTTTTTCATCACCCTATTGGGTGAGTTACCCCACTATGGTGGAACTGTCCGAGGGAACAGCAGTTAAGGTGCCAACACTTGAAAGTGAAAAATTTAAATTACAAAACTCATCTCTGAGAAAACATTTGAGTGATAAAACAAAAGTTCTTCTTTTAAATTCTCCCAGTAACCCAACAGGAGAATACTATGAAGAAAGTGAGTTAAAAAAAATTGCTGATGTCATATTAGAAAATCCTCGTATTGTTGTTTTAGTTGATGACATCTATAATTGTCTAACTTTTAACGGAAAAGTTGCTCCCCATATCTTAAATGTAGCTCCAGAGTTGTCTGACAGAACAGTCTGTGTAAATGGGGTATCCAAAACATACGCTATGACAGGATGGCGTATCGGTTGGGCTGTTGGGCCTGAAGCTATTATAAAAAAAATGACAAACTATCAAAGCCAAGCTCTTGGATGTGCCTCGGCGATTTCTCAAAGGGCAGCTCTAGCGGCTATTAAAAAAGGGCAACCAGAGTTAGAAACGTCTTTGAAAATTCTAAGAAAAAGAAGAGATTTTGCAGTGAATGCATTAAACACAATAGAGGGGCTTCATGTTTCTTCCCCAGGGGGAGCTTTCTATATCTGGCTTAATATTTCTAAATTTTTGAAGAAATCATTTGAGGAACAGACTCTTCAAACATCCAGTGACTTTTGTGAAGCTTTATTCAAGAATCAAATGGTTGTCACAGTTCCGGGAATAGAGTTCGGAATGGAAGGTTATTTAAGGCTTTCTTATGCTCTTTCTCAAGAGAAGATGAGTGAGGCTATAGGTAGGATTCACACTTTCGTAAAATCCTTAGTGGACGGTTGAAAAAGTTTCCCTCAAATAAGTTAAAAAATTACTAGATTTCTTTTTTCTCACGATACGTACTACGCTTGGGAAAGAAAAATAAAGAAATTTAGGCTTCAAGTACGAAGCTCCAGTCGATTTTTATAGTGCCATCAGGTTCTATCATTCCCTTGGGGGGGTTTAAAAAGGGAGCTGCTAAACGAAAAGCTTCAACAGCAGCATTGTCTAACTCTTTAATTCCTGAAGCATCAAGCACAGAAATTTTTAGCAGTGCGCCTTTGTTATCAAGAGTGATGCGAACTTTTGTTATATGACTTTGTGAAGAAGCTATATGCCTTCCAGAGCGGAACACTTTTATGATTTTATTTTTAATCCGAGGTTCCCATTGGCTTTGAATGCTTTTTTTAATGCGATCGTAATAGGAGTAATAAATAAATTCTTTTGTGTTTAAAAGAGTTGCCGAACCTTTCTTTACGTCTTTGAGATAATCGTCTGTTTGACTGACTTCTCCATGTGATGGCTCTTGATGTTGAGGGACAGAGGGAATACTTTTTGTGTCCCCGTTATTTTTAACAATTTCTTTTTGTTTACTAGGGTGACTCTTTTTTATAGAAGATGGGTGGTTTTTCAGTGCACTATTTTTAAACTGACCAACATGAGAAGCTTTGCTTTCTTCAATAACACTTTGGTTATTTTTACTGAGATATTTGGCATTAGGATTGAGTTTATGGTTGGTGGATATTTGCTCGACGATCTGAAGTTTTTCGGGCTCAGAGGGTGAAGTGATTTCAATAGTTACTATTTTTTCTTGGGCTTGTGGTGATGGATCAGAGAAATCCAGAAAAAATCCTGTATAAAACACAGCTGTGTGGATTAAAAGAGAAACTAGAATAGATAAAAGGAGAGTTTTTCGGTACATCAAAACTTATTCGGTAAAAATGACCCATTCATTGAGAAAGGAACTGAGAGAAATAAAAATATGAGGAAAAAATATCAGAGTGAGGAGAGAAATTAGTTCTTTTACAATCTTCACTACCTAGTTATTATAGGGTTTGAAATAGGATAGATGTGTGAAATTAAAAGTATGGACTCAGACAGATGTAGGATTAAAAAGAGAATCCAATCAGGATACCTTTCTTATTAATCACGACTTAGGTCTGTATATTGTGGCAGACGGTATGGGGGGGCATAAGGGTGGAGAGGTGGCCTCAGCTTTGGCTGTTGAGACAGTTCAACAAGTGGTGAAGAAAAGTTTTGATGAAAATGAGAACATTTCTCTGAAAGATTTAATCGTTCGTGCATACAACGAAGCGAGTTCTGCCATATTTGCTCAAAGCGAGGAAAATTCTTCTATCCGGGGGATGGGGACAACTATGGTTATGTCTCTTGTTAAGGGGAATGAGATTTATATTGGTAATGTCGGAGATTCTCGAGCCTATTTAGTTCGTGAGGAAGGAATATGGCAAATAACAGAAGATCATTCATTAATTAATGAACAAATTCGTGCTGGATTTTTAACTCCCAATGATGCGGAAGGCTTTGTAGATAAGAATATTATTACTCGCAGTGTGGGGTTTGAGTCAGAGGTTGATTGCGATGTGATCGTTAGGGAATTACAAAAAGGGGATAGTATTCTCCTTTGCTCTGATGGATTGACAGGGATGGTTACAGATAGACGCATTGCAGAAATTTTTAAAACTTCAGAACCTTCAGGAATTGTTTCTCTCCTTATTGATGAGGCTAAAAATCATGGGGGGCATGATAATATTACTGTTTTGCTCTTATCTCTATCTGATGATGATTGAGCGGGATATATACGGACCATTGAAAACGTGTTAGATACAAGGGCTCTCAAACCTCGGTTTGGGTGATTGTAGTAGAAGTAGAAGGGCATTTTTTAAATAGTATTGTTATAGGGACGGACTGTCGAAAAGGTGTCAGATACGAGGCGTTCAAGCCCAAACCGAACGGAGGCGTAGTTTTTTCCTACGTCGGAGTGAAGGTTTGGGTGATTGCAACGAAGTAGATGATACCTTTTCGACAGTCCGTAGGTGAATTGAGTGGATAAGAAGTATATTACTTTTCTAATTGCAACAGATAGAAAGGGCGTAACTCGGCGTTTTTCCTTTCCCACAATTTGGGTTAAGTCTTTCATTACATCGGGAGTGATTCTTGGAGTCTTAGCTTTTCTTGTGTTGGTTGATTATATGGCTTTGCGAGTTCAGTTTGTTGAAGACCAGGGATTTCGAGCTGAGAACCGTCAATTAAAAAATCAATTGGAAATTGTAGAAAGTAAACTTTCAACTTTAGAATCGGGTTTAGAACGTATCCGATCGTTTACAAAAAAGTTAAAACTTATCACACACACTGAAGACCCAGAGAGAATTGCTCATCTCAGTATCAGTCCAGATGCACATATTGATAGGGCAGAGGACATAAAGGGTTCACGTCATGTGGCATCTATTATTAAGAAATCAGATTTTGTACCCCCTTTAGATCTAAAGGGTGGGGAATTGGTCAGGCATTCACAGGACTCTTATTCCACTCTTTCTGTTCGTATCGATGAAGCGATTAAAAATACGCAATTGAGAGAACAGGAGGCTCTACAGCTTTGGGAAGAGCTTTCTTCAAGGCAGAGTCTTTTGGCCGCCACTCCATCTATTAAACCTGCAAAGGGGAACTTCACTTCTCAGTTTGGATACAGAGTTTCTCCGTTTTCTAAAAGAGCCACTTTGCATCAGGGGTTAGATATTGCGGCTCCTCCGGGAGCCCCTGTCTATGCTTCTGCAGCAGGTATAGTGAGTTATGCAGGTTGGGATGCGGGGTATGGTAAGTTAGTGTCTATTGATCATGGATTTGGAATTGTCACTCGTTATGGTCATAATTCTAAGGTTTTTGTTGTTGTTGGTCAGGAGGTTAAAAGAGGGGATGTTGTTGCGGCTGTGGGAAACACAGGACGTTCTACAGGTATACATTTACATTATGAAGTGCGAGTGAATAATGTTCCTGTTGATCCAATGAATTATATTCTTTTACCGAATTAGATATATTATCGTTTAGAGTATTGATAACGGGCACGAGCACCTTTTAGGCCATACTTTTTTCTTTCAACAGCCCGTGAGTCTCGTGTTAGGTATCCCGCCTTTTTAAGAACACCTCTTAGAGTATCATCTACAACGAGAAGAGCTCTTGAGATTCCATGGCGAATGGCTCCAGCTTGTCCCGATTCGCCCCCACCTTTGACATATATTTTTAAATCGTACTTTTTATCTGTTTGTGTAAGCATAAGAGGTTGTTTCATAATCATCTGTGAAGATTTTCTTTTTAGATAATCAGCAATCTTTTTTCCGTTGATGTTAATTTGCCCTGTTCCGTTTTTTATATAAACTCTGGCAGCACTTGTTTTTCTTCTTCCTGTTGCATAAAAAAATTGTTCTTTAGCCATGGCTTTCCTTTTTAGTTTAAAGTGATGATTTCAGGTTTTTGAGCTTTATGAGGGTGTTCAGGTCCTCGATATGTTTTCAATTTCTTTAATACACTACGTGATAATTTATTTTTGGGAAGCATACATTCCACTGCTGATTGCACCATAAAGGAGGGGTCTTTTTCTATCATTTTAGCGGCTGAAGTCTCTTTCATTGAACCTATATGCCGAGAATGTCTGTAGTATTTTTTTTGAGACAATTTATTTCCGGAGAGTTTAATTTTGTCTGTGTTGATAACAATCACGAAATCTCCCGTGTCAACATGAGGAGTATAGGTGGGTTTATTTTTACCACGTAAGATATTTGTGACTTGAGTAGCCAGTCGTCCAAGAATTAAATCTGTAGCATCAATAAGCCACCATTTCCGGTGAGTATCGTTGATTTGGTCTGCCTTTGCGGTCCATGTTTTCATGGGATTGTTTCTAAAATTTTCATGACTCCTTGTCAACGGGATCTTTACCTTACTCTAGATCAAATGTGATAGAGCTACGATCTTCAGGTTTTTTTCCAAAAGAATCTATCGCCTCTCTATCTGCCCCAAGACTTAGTAGGGTGGTTACGGCTTCAATATGGTTTTCCGCGGCTGCTAGATGCAAAGGTGTCATACCTTTATCATCTGTTGCGTCTACATCTATTCCTGCGTTTACAAGCATTTCTATGGCCTCAAAAAGATTTGCTGTTGCAGCTGGATGTAGAAGTGTTTCTTCTGTACTACTTCTTACATGGACATCTGCCCCTCTAATTATAAGATATTCCATTAAATCTAGGCGGTTGTTTAGTAGAGCTAGGAGTAAAGGCGGCATTGCTCCCACATCATATATTCCTACGCCATTTACATCTGCTCCTTTTTCTATAAGCATTTCTACCACTTCAGTGTCACTGCCCCATCCTATAGCTATTTGCAAAACTGACATTCCATCACCACTTCTTGCTTCTATATCTGCTTCTGCGTTGAGAAGAATTTCTATTCCTTTAATACAATTTTGTTGTTGAAGTGATGTGAGTAGTTGTTCATTTCCAGATTGAATAAAGAACTCTCTCAAATTAGCACTAGTTAAAGCTACAGCCGTATGTAGAAGTGTTTCTCCATTGATATCTCTTGCCTCTAAATCTGCTCCGGCACTTATAAGAGCTTCCGTTATTTGAGAACTTTGTTCCCCCATTATAAAAGATGTGAAAGCTGTCATTAAAGGTGTGGCTTTTGTAGTAGGATCTCTTGGCTCTAAATCAACCCCTTGCTCTAGTAGGGACTCCACCGTCTGTATGTCACTCTCTTCTATGGCTTTAAA
>CBDBKL010000002.1:0-72859 GCA_965206675.1 Bdellovibrionales bacterium
GTCAGTCGTCAAGAAGCTAATCTAAGCTCAAATATTCAGCAATGAGAAATTGATGACTGACCCTAGGAAATTATTTGCTACAAGATTAAAAGAGTTACGACTTGAACTTGGAATCTCCCAAGAAGAGCTTGCTGAACGATCTGGCCTGCATCGTACCTACATAAGTTTAATTGAAAGAGCACAAAGAAATGTAGCTTTAGAAAACATTTATAAGCTTGCAAAGGCACTTAAAGTTTCACCTTCAATACTTCTTATAGATCAAACTGAGGAATAGAACCATGGAATTTTATAATGATGAACATAAAGAAAGAATTGCCAATATCTCAAAGCATTGGGAAGAAGTTAGGCTGTTATCTGATCTTGCCGCAAAATATGGGATTGAGGATATATTTCAAGACAACGGTGGGAAAATCCTTCAGCAACTTATTATTCTAGACTTTAAAAACTCACCAGGACGGGAGGGCAACGATGCAATTGATAGAAATGGTACTGAATGGGAAATGAAAAGTGCAAATGAATCTCTTGTTTCAGGCTTCTCCACCCACCACCATCTTAATTATGATATACTAGAAAAATACAAAAAAGTTCCTTGGTCTTTTGCCTTTTATAAACATAGTGATTTACAAGAAATTTATGTCCTGTCTCAAAAGCAAATGACTCCAATGTTTAAAAAATGGAAAGACAAACTAGACACAGATATAAATAAAAAAACAGGGAAAAAAAATTGAATATATTAATAATCCTAAAATTCCTCTTGAATTTGTAAGAGATAATGGAATAAAAATCTGGCCAATTGATGATAGTAATCCCATTGATCCAGCAAATGCTATTCTTGACTAATTCTTGAAGTATTCATTAAATTTAGTAAGTGAGATTTTTGTTTCAAAATATGATCTTATTAAAACTCTCATTTCTGAGAAGCGATACCTCTAGGGACATCGTCTTTCTTTGTGAATTGATTTGCTAATTTTTGAGCTTGTGCAATTTGTGGAGATGTCATTGATTTTTCTAACATATTTAATAGTTTTCCTGTGCCCCTTAAGTTTCCTTCAGCATGTGCCAAAGAAAGCCATTTATAAGCATGAACATAATTTCTCTCAACTCCCTGACCTTTATAATACATCACTCCAAAAAGATATTGAACAGTTCCATCTCCATGGTTGGCTTTAGCTCTTAGAGCTTGCTCATAACTGGAACCATAAGCCTGTAATGAAAAAAACAGAGGTAAAATGAGAAGAACTTTTACGATTCTCATCTCAAAAAACTTTTTGGTAAGATAAGGGTATCTTTTGAAAAAAATCAGCTTACCGTTTCAAAAAAAGACATAATTACTGTTTATTTTTTACGACTATTCAATGGATCACCACACACATGGACTTGATACTATACCCCTGTAGAAAGGTACATTTCATTAGCATCTATAGATGCAGCAGAAATTTTTTCAAGATCTTCTTCTTGATTTTCAATATGGTTTACAATAACTTTTATATCTTTTGTAAGCTGAAAAATTTCTCTATTATTTTTTAATTCAAGCTTTTTGAATATGACTTTAAAATCTTCATTTTTTTTTCTTTTATTCGTTTCTTTTCATTTTACATAACCTTTTGCCCAGTTTCAGCCTCTAACTGCCTTCTTAAATCGGATAACTCCATTCTAGCTTGACAATTAGGAAGTCACAATCCCCCTAGCAATTTTTAGTTATCGCCAGAGGAACTGCAAACATAGTCACTACTTATACAAAAAGACGGGAAAATTTTCACTTATTTAAAAAAGACTGAAATATCAACTTTAAGATGTTTTGATACTTTATATAGAGTAAGAAGATTGGGAGACTGCGCTCCGCTTTCTAGCCTTTGGTAATACCTTGTACTAAAACCGACAAGTTCAGACAACTGCTCTTGGGTGAGTTTTGCCTTTCTTCGGCATTCTTTTAAATTAAAAGACACTCTCTTTAATAATTTTAAGTACTTCGCTTCATATTCCATAATCCAATTGTAATAATATGAACTTTAAATGCCACGATATATAAAGTTCGTATTTATTTCTTCCGAAGAAAATATAGTAAAAAGATTTCTCTTTGAGAACATTGAATATAGACGTAGGTCAAAAGGAAGGTGTTTAGTTTGTCTCACCACAGGGGGAAAAAGAAAATAGAGGATTTGGAAGAAATTTTCACTTCCGAAGAAGATGTTTACAAGACTCTTAATCTTTTAGATCAGTCCATTTGGTCAGATGAGAATATTATTTTTTTTGAACCAATATGTGGAGATGGAAGCTATGTTATCGCAATTATAGAAAAAAGATTGAATGCCTTTTTTAAAAAAGCCAAAAGAAAAAGAGCGAAAAAAGCCTCATTTTTATGCTATAATGAAGACCCTCAACAATTTCTGGGTCATAGATATAAACTCCAGAAATATAGATGACTGCAGAAGAAGAGTTTGGAATAAAATTTGGAACTTTTTTATCAAGCACGAGAAAGTAAATGGATTAGATTCAAAGAAAAATAGAGTTTTTTTGGCACATGTTCTTTGCTCCATCAAATGGCAAATACATGAAAACGATATGCTCTCAGCTATTCAGGACGATCCAAAAGTAGCAAAAACAAAAGCCGAACAAACTATTCTTAGCAAAAAATGGTTTCATAAAAATGGCCATCACCCTATTGACTTGGAACTGCCATGGACAAAGTACTTTAAACTACTGAGAGCCAACAAAGCAACACCAATAGAGTTTTTAAGAAGTTTAAAATTTGTCGATGCCCTCAAATACGGCATTAAAAAAGAAACTTTTAAAGATTTCACATTTGCACATCTTAAAGTAGATTAAACATGTTTTTGTTAATTAAAGCATGAGTATATCTCCTTGAAGAAATCATCTACAATTGAGTCAGATTTTGAAAAAAATACTAAAGAACAAAAATGAAAATGACTGAATATCAAAGAACCAACTTTTTCTAATAAATGCTTGTTATAACACCGACCTATGACGCCGGTGCCACAGATTTGATCCCTTTCAATCCTCCAATTTATTTAAAATATATATACTATAGATAATACTTTCTAACTATACTTAATCAGTATAAATAATTTCTATTTAATAAAATTCAATTACAGGAAAGATGATGGCAAATTTTTCTAAAGTATATTTATCGGAAATAAATACTCAAATCAAATTTACAGAGAAAGCGTATAAAGAGTTTTCAAAAGCAAAGCAATATAATAACATAGATGAAATTTTCTACCACGCACACCACATTTTTATTCATGCTTCAAATATTCAAAAAATTCTTGGTGTAGATTCAAATCATTTTCGATCACAATATATAAAATTCTTACCATTAAAAGAATTATCTGATAACTTAAATTTTTTTCGAGAAATTAGAAATGATCTTGAACATTTTGATGAAAGATTAGACTCATGGATAAAAAATGCTAAAAAAGATCAAAGACCGCTATTTGATATGAATCTCACTACAGGATCTAAAGGATTCCCTATGAATATCTCCTTGAGAACACTCGATGGGAATGAATTTTATTTTTATGAAAAACCTTATAATATTGACACCTTGATATCAAATGTAAGAGAAATAAAAAGTATTTTACAAACTCACTCAAAACATTAATTTTTGAATCTTTACAATTTATTTTTTTATCTTATTTTCCCACCTGCTATGCCTCTGTAATCTTGTCTGATATTTTTGATACCAATATGCTACTTGTAACGAAAAGACCATGGGCAGACTAAAAAGAACCTTTATGATTCCCATTTCAAGAAGCTTTTCAGTAAGATAGCGATATCTTTTGAAAAAAAATCCGTTTACCGTTTCAGAAAAAAACAGTTAATAAAAATAGATAGGGAATAAATTTAGGTTCATGAACCTATATATTAGGCCAAAATTACCTAGAAATGGTAGTTATAGAATAAAAGATATACAAAAAGAGTTTTTACTCATAACACGGTTTGCGTGCGCCTTCTCTTGAAAAATCCCCCTGAATAACATTGGACTCCTCTATCCCTTTCACTCCCGCTGACTTTTTGCCGTTTGCACTCACCTCTCTTACATTTTCCGCCGTCTCCTCAACAGAGCCCTCAGAGAAAAAACCGCGCACAACAACTTCTGAACCCCTAGAAGATACCTTTTTACTCTCCCTATGTTGTACACCCTCTTCTTTTGCATACCTATTAAAGACAGCATACGCTATCGCATTGTCTTTAGCAGCTTGCTCTGGTGTGCGCCCTCTATGATCCTCTACATCCCTCAAAATTTCCGGATCATTTAAAAATGCCTCTATAACCTTCGAACTCTCCGAAACCCTCGATGCCACATGAAACGGAGTGGAATTAAAATTATCCCTCGGATTTTTAATCACTCGAGAATGATTAAGGGCTACCTCTATAACAACTTTTGATTCTGAATTCTCTGCCAAATAATGCAAAAACGTTTCCCCATTACTATCTTTTGCATTGGGATTCACCTTTGAGTGATTCAAAACAAATTTTAGAACTTTAAGATTTTTAACCCTCGGATTTATAGACATATAGTGCATCAATGTCCGTCCATAATGATCCGGTGTATTCACTATCTCAGCCGTCATATCAGGATAATCCAAAAATAACTTCACCACCTCTAAACTTAATTTTTGCTGAGATATGCGATAATCTCCTGCAAGCACAGCCAAATGCACCGGCATCTTCCCTCTGTTATCCCCAGCCCTTAACATCTCAATGTCAAAATCAACATGATTCAAATACGCTCTCACAAAATGTTCGTTTCCTCTGTTTGCAGCATAATGCAAAGGTAGTCGGCCCTTATTGTCCACACTATCAATTTTTAATTCTGGATTTTTAAAAATTGTATCTATGGTATCTGCATCTAAATCATAAGCTGCAATACGATGTAACAGCGTCTTTCCATCCTTATCCGGTTTATTGGGATCAAACCTCGGATCCTCAAACAATGCCTCTACAACGTGTGGATTTTTCCAAGAAGCCGCCTCCTCTAACACATCCCTATGCCTTTCCTCTTCAACACTCAAATCCAAACCTGGAGTGTCCAGTAACGCTTTTATAACCCCTTTACTCTTTGCCTCTCTGACAGCTATTCGTAGAGCCGTCAACCCATTCGCAGTTTCTGCATTCACATCCACGTGGTCAGCAAGTGCTCTTACAATCCTGCCATCAGTCGTCGTGTACACAGCATAGTGTAGTATTGTTTGTCCTGCATATTTCGCATCTCTTATCTTTCTACTGATTCTTTCATCTGAAAGAAGCTCCTCCACTCTTTCAAAGTCATTTTTATCTATAGCTATTTTAAAAAGTTCAAAAACATCAATTTTGATTTTTGGATCGGAAAGAAAAACATCTTATAATGCTCTGATGGAGATGGGGTCTGTGCCTTCTCTGGTAATATATACATGGCCCTCTGTAAAGGTGTTGTTCCAGATCCATCTTTTGCATTAGCCACTTCAGCATCAACAGCTTGAAGAACTATTTCAACAGTTTGCTCTGTTCTGTGCCCACTCTGCTGCCAAATGAAGTACGTTCCTTCCCTTCAAGATAACCACCCTCTGTTGTTATCGATAAATCTATCCCTGGCTGCCTAACAAGAGCTTCTATAACTTTTGGATTCTCAACCTTTTCTATAGCTACAAATAGAGGCCGGCCAACCATGACTAATTTCTGGCATTCACATCAAGATCAGGACGTGCAAGTATAGCCTCTACTATACGCTCATCATTTGTATGCTCTACAGCCGTATGAAGAACGGGGACCTTCCCACCTATATATTTCTGGTGTTGTAACCATTACGATCCCCTATATCCAGCTTCGCATTGATATCAATTTCCTCGTTACCCAGAAGTTGAATCACCCTATCAAAGTAAGTTCTTTTTATAGCCCAATACAGTTGGTGATGAGGATTATCGAAATCAAAACCGGCTGATAATGAAAGAGAAAAAAATAAAACTATAAATAGACAAGTAGAATGTATTAACTTTCTCATAAAAATTTCTACTCTCCCAAAATTGGGCAAAATTTAAGAATAAACACTAAAGGGAACACAAAACAAGATAATTAGATAGTTTAGTAAAAACTCTTCTCACCCTCGTGGCTGCTGAAAACATATGTCAGATACGAGGATTAACCGTCGTAAAACAGACCTCTAATTTCTGGCCTGCATCCTCCAATTCTTTCATCATTTCCATATTTCTTTTTCTGGCCTCCATCCACCTCTTATTCCAAACTTTTATTTCTTCCTCACTCGCTCCATGCTCAAGAAATAAATCTCCTAATACTGTTGCTTTCCCACCGGCATTTACCAAGGGTGTTAATGCCGACTTATCCATTGCACTCACATCCGCTCCAACTGCAAGAAGTAACTTTGCCGTCTCTAGAACTCTTTCAGTTGTTATACCTGGAGCTGCTAACGCCGAATGAGAAAAGAACGTACCCATTTCCGTAGTATACCTAGCCCGAGTCAATCTCAGCAAAGGGCGTCTCTCCATTAGAATTCCTGGCGTCTACATCTAACTCATAATATCTCAGAGCAACATCTTTATCGTTCCTATGATCCCTAATAAAAACCCTTACAAGATCTGGTCGCCCATAATAAGCCGCTGCATGAAGAGCTGTGTTCTGCCTATGATCCACAACACTTAACTGCGCCCCTCGCTCTATCAATCGCTCCACTATCTCAGCATCCCCCATCCTTATGGCCTCCTTTAAAGGCGTAATCCATGAGGTACCAACTTCTACACCGGTAAAATCCAACCGGATATTCACGTCTCCATCAGCAGCTAAAGCTCTCAAACTTAACTTTATGCCCTCTACATTATCAACACTTATAAAACGCTTTAATATCCTATGAATTTCGCTCTCTGCTAATAGACGTGCTTTCCACTCAGGATCATTATCATAGACGGGATTAGCCAGTTCTTTTTTTGAAAGGCCCAGAAGCAAAAACGCCTGGACGGATACCAAATTCCGCCATGTAACGTCTCAGCTCAGTATAACTTTCCAACTTTTCTAAAGAGTTCTCACCCCAACTCTTCTCACCAGCATAAAAAATAAATAAAATTGAAAAAAATAACTTCATCATCCTATTCCTTTAAAAACTTCCTAGAATACACCGGCGAGCTAGAAAATATGAACACAATAAAAAGAGTCAAAATTTTTTATAAACTCTCCCCTTATACCTATAGAGAAAAATATACTTATCTTCAGGTCAAAATAACTCAAGAGGTTTCTAATGCAAGGTAAAAGTTTTAAATCTCATTTTTAAATAGGCTCTTATCTTCTTAGACCTTTCTAACTGCTCTATCACTGATAATAAACCAACGAAAACCCTCTAAGTGTTAGCTCCTAAGAATATTCATAAAACACTGCAAAATCTTTTCTCGATACATTGTCTTCCTCCATACCAAACCAATCGTTCGAGTCGGAGCCGGTTTCACAAACGGAATGTAACAAATACCACTGTCATTTTTACTCGTAGCAATTTTAGGAATCAATGTAATCCCCGTCCCCGCCTTCACCATCTGCCTCAACGTCTCCAGCCCCGTCGCTCGAAAATCCTGCTCCTCAGTACCACTCAACCGACAAAGCTCTAAAGCCTGATCTCGTAAACAATGACCCTCCTCTAAAAGAAGTAAAGGATAACGTGAAAGCACATCCTGCCGGATTTTTTTATAAGACGCCAATTCGTGTTTTAAAGGCACAGCTAAATAAAACTCATCCTCAAATAACTTTTCACTCACTAAAAACTCGCTCGACTCCCTTGGCAAAGGCAACGCCAGTAAGGCGGCATCAATCTCACCCCTCCTAAGTTGATCCATTAAAGAAGCTGTTTTCTCCTCTACCAATATCAATCTCAACAAAGGTAATTTTCTTTTCACTTGTGATACAAACTTGGGAAACACATACGTTGCAAGAGTGGGAAAGGCCCCCAAACGAAACCGTCCGGCCAAAGGATTTTGAGCACTCCTAGCCACTTCATTAATTCTCTCCTCTTCCTCTAAAATACGCCTTGCCGAAGCCAACACACGATTTCCCACATCAGTAGGAATCACGCGCCTATTCGTCCTCTCAAATAACTGAACCCCTAACTCATCCTCTAACTTTTTAATCTGCCCACTCAAAGTGGGCTGACTCACAAAACACTTCTCCGCAGCCTGACCAAAGTGCTGTAAGTCCGATACAGCAACCACATAATGCAAATCCCTAAGATTCATCTCAACCTCCTATCTGTTTCATTTCAATTCACCCCATCACCAAAACCCTCTTGTGTATACGCTGCATAAGAGACACTTCTCTCATCTCCATTATGACTCATAAAAAGTCACCCACTCCCTTTAAAACCCACCCCGCACAGCCTTTTTCCACAAATACAAAACCCAAAGAAATTCATAGGGTTATAATTTATTCCTCAAGCCAAATACATGCCTTTTCGGATATATCTATATTATAGACAAAACCTATTAATATTATCAAAACAAACGATTGTACATATATAAAGTTTATTACTATTCTGCTAATGATAGAAACTATTTTTACAAAGGAGACACAAATGACAATGGGAGTGGGAGATCGATTTCCTGAATTCAACCTTACAGCCGTAACTGGAAAAAAGTTTAACGATATTAGTATTGAGAATGTCTTTGTCGATGTGACAAACGATGTTCACAAAGGCAAATGGCTTACAATTTTCTTTTATCCAAAAGATTTTACCTTCATCTGCCCTACAGAGATTGCAGCCTTTGGAGATTTAAAACAAGAATTTGATGATCGGGACTCTGTTCTCATTACAGCCAGCACGGACAGTGAGTTCACTCACTGGGCTTGGCGCAAACATCAACCAGAGCTTCGAGACCTCCCTATTTTAATGTTAGCTGATGTGAAACGTGAGCTTAGCACAGCCCTTGGTATTTTAGATCAAGCAGAAGGTGTCTCACAACGTGCGGTATTTATTGTCGACCCTGATGGTATCATTCGCTTTTCTATGGTGACCGACTTAAGCGTAGGTCGTAATCCAAAAGAAGTTTTGCGTATCTTAGATGCTCTTCAAACTGATGAACTCTGCCCCTGTAACTGGAATAAAGGAGATAAAACCATCAACCTTAAGGAGGCGACAAAGTAGTTTTTATCAAGCGTTTTATAAACGAGAAAAGGAAAGGCAACTTAGAAATGACAATCAAAGATTTTCCAGACTATGCGAAAGACATCAGACTAAACCTTGGACGTCTTATATCTGACGAGGAAGTGGAGGGGCTAACCATCCACCAATCTCATAGCGTTTCCCTAGCCTGCGCCTATGCCACGAAAAATCAAAAAGTGATTGATGCCATTACGGAGCAAACGGCCGGAACACTTTCAGAACAAGATGTAACGGCTGCAAAAGCTGCCGCAACAATCATGGCTATGAACAATATCTACTACAGATCTGTTCACCTCATTAACGACAAAGAATATTCTCAAATGCCAGCCAAACTCCGAATGAATATTCTCGGCAATCCAGGTGTTAATAAAATTGATTTTGAACTGATGTGTTTGGCTGTCTCCGCTATCAACGGATGTGGCCTCTGCTTAAATTCCCACATTCATGAGCTTACAAAAGGTGGTATTTCAAAAACAGGTGTACAGTCCTGCCTGCGCATTGGTGCCGTTATTAACGGCGCAGCCCAATGCCTTCAGTAAGCTAAAAGCTGTTATATTTTGAAACAGTCTAGAACTATTTCAGTTTTTGATCTTTATAGCCGAATAACAAGTTATAAGGAGTACAACTTTATGCAACCCTTACGGCAAACCACACCCTTAGGCATGCCTCCCGTCAATCCAAACACTAACAGAGGGCTTTCACTTCAAAATAACGATGATATACCCTTTGATAATCCAAGAGCTGGTTTTGGTATTCGAGGGTTAGCTTTTCTGATAGATATGTTTGCTATTGTAGGTTTATCTCTAGTTCTTATTAAAGCACCACACGCGCCTCAGATATTTAAAGGCATGGATAATAAATCCGCTCTAGTGATAATCGACCTCGTTTGTTTTGTGTTTCTTATGATTCTTCCCACAGCCCTATACGGAAGAACTTTAGGGAAGAAAATCCTTAAACTCAAAGTTGTTCGATTAAACGAGAATCAAAAACTAGGATTTTTCAGAGGATTCTTTAGAGAGCTGATCGGAAAATCTGTCTCTTCATGGTTCTTTTTTGTGGGTTATCTTTTAGCTCTAGGTTCTCAAAAACTCACCCTACACGACAGACTGTTCAATACCAAAGTTATCAAAGAATAAACTTTATTTTTTATAAGTCACTCTATAAATAGCGTTATTATAATCATCAGAGATAAGAAGCGATCCGTCCCAATAAACTTCCACATCGACAGGACGTCCCCACACACTCCTATCCCTCCTCAACCAACCTTTAATAAATGTTTGAACCTCTTTTGTCCTCGGGTTTGCCCAAATCACTTTATAACCGACCTTTTCACTATGGTTCCATGAACCATGTAAAGCTACAAAAAAACCCGAACGATACTTTTTTGGAAAATGCCTCTTTCTATAAAAACGCATACCCAATGCCGCTTGATGAGCCCCCAACTCAATAACAGGTTTCGAATACGACTTATTACAATCCTTACCCTTACCGAATTTCGGATCAGAAATATCACTGCCATGACAAAAAGGATAACCAAAATGCTCCCCCATTTCCCGAACAACATTAATTTCCTCCGGAGGACTATCGTCCCCCATCCAATCCCTCCCGTTATCCGTAAACCATAACTTTTTAGATGACGGCTCCCAATCAAAACCCACTGAATTACGAACACCATGAGCATAAGGTCTCAAAATCTTATGTTTCATAGAGAGTTTAGAAATAGTAGCGAATCTTTTATCTTTAGAAAGACAGGTATTACAAGGGGTTCCAATAGGAATATAAAGATCTCCATCAGGTCCAAACTTAATAAATTTCCAACCGTGATATCTCTTATCAGGTAAATCCGAAAAGAAAACCTCATAGTCCCTATTCTCTTTTAGGTTCTTTTTTATATTGGAAAATTTTAAAACCCGATGCACTTCAGCCACATACAAATCACCCTTTCGATAGGCCACACCATTCGGCATATTCAATCCCGATGCAATAGTGATACGCTTTTCCGCCACGCCATCTAAGTTTTTATCCAAAAGAACGTACACCGGGCCACTTCTAGAACCCACAAACACAACGCCACGAGGACCCAACGTCATAGATCGAGCGTCCTCAATATCCTTTGCAAAATATGTAATCTGAAATCCCTTAGGTAGATCTAAAGTGGGTAAAAAATCACTACTATAAACAGAATCCCTCGACAGGAAAAAGAAAATCCCAATAATCAAAAGCCGTAAAATCATTTCGGCAGCTTAACGGACTGTCGAAAAAATGTCATCTACTTCGTCACAATATATCGCTTCGGTTATATCTAGCTCTTTTCGCGATTTTTTTTACGTTTAATTGAGAATTTTTCTCAGCAGGATTCAAAAGCTCAGACAGTTCTGAGGGTTCGCAGCTCGTATCTCCCCTATGGGGAGATACGCCCTGCGCCTCAGAAAACTCGTTTTGAACCCTGCTGAGAAAAATTCCCTCCTAATATCCTAAAAATATAAATCCACCCTCCATCACAACACCCCCTACGCTTGGGAAAGAAAAAATTCTTTCTTCAAACAAAATTCAAAAGTTATAATTTTCATTAATGAGAACTTGGGCGTCGTCGTCGTCTTGCTTTCCAGGGTTCTAAGGCATTTTCATTACGAAATAAACCTCTTTTTTCTGCCTTAGCTTGAGTTTCTATATCTTTCCATTCCTCACAGAAAGTTTTTTTACAATATCTTTCATAAACCCACGCTAGACCAGATTTTAAAAGTTCTTCGTTTAAAAGTCGACCATCAGAAAGCTGAACCAGTGCTACACTTCTCCTATATCTGTCTGTATCTATGACTTCGATAAAAACCTCTTTGCCAAAAACCAAAGCGGATGTGAATTGTTTAGCTCTTTTTCCAAAAGGCTGTCTTCTCTCAGGTGTATCAATACCATAAAGTCTGATACGTATTTGTCGTTTATTTTCGGTTAGTACTGTAATTGTATCTCCATCGGCTACCTTGACAACTTTCACCTGAGGTTTCGTTATATTTCGCTGTTGTTCAGATTTTTTTGTGAATGGAGGTGGAGAAGCTGTTGAGCACGAGGAGAAAAAGAGAACACATAGTAACCAAATTCGGTTTTTCATGAATATTGCCCCCCAATACTCTTTAATCATTTTATTTTTTATTAATCAAAACTCAAGCAGAAATTTTGGTTTTTCATTTTTAAGTTGTTTAGATTTCTTTGAGGATTTGAGATCTTGAAATCATATGAAATTTTACTTGAAGAAAGAATTTTTTCTTTCCCAAGCGTAGGGCGTATCGTGAGAAGTTGTAAATCGGATTTTTAAGATATTGCATAAAGATCCAGAAGGACTTTTAAAAAAGCATTAGATACGAGACGTACAAACCGAACGGAGGCGTAGTTTTCCATACGTCGGAGTGAGTGTTTGAGTGATTGCAACGAAGTAGATGATGCTTTTTCAAAAGTCCGCAGACTTATCAATAGAAAGAATAACTCTACTATCCCTAACAGAATCCACCCTAAAACCATCCACAGTTCTTAAGTGCTTGGCAAGACGTTCACCACCACCTACAACATCCACCTCAAATACCACTCGGTTGGCCTGAAAAAATCGCTCCTTCACACTCTTTAACTCTGGAATCGCTGCCTTCAAATTAGATTTAAAACTCATAATATCCGCAGGTTTAATAAAACCGTTGATATCAATTCGAACAATTTGAGTCGTGCTTAACCTTCCCTTTTTCCAAGCCTCCATCACCTGCTGAACTAAATTGGCAATCAAAGCCTTTCCCTGATTAGCCAAAACACCCTCAATCGCCTTTTGCCTATTCCCCGCCTCCGTTTCATAATTTCCGGCAGACTCAGCAATCACTCTCCCCTTATCTCTGTGAATAATCGTCCAACGGATAGAAACTTTATTCGTCTGACTCGTACTCCCCGGACGAAAACTCACCCCGCCCCTTATCGCCATCTGACTTCCGTAAAAATCACTTAAAAATTGCACATCCCTCATCCTCATAGAGTCCGACCTGTAAACTTCAGGAACATTATAGTAATAACCCCACTTTATAGGGTTCGAAACATAAAAACCCTTTCCCCAAAACGCATTTCTCATCTCCTGCAAAATCCACCGCTCCTGCCGAATGAGAAACTTATCCTCCTCATTAACAGGCTCTTTCCACCAATTATAATTTTTGTGCCTCACACGATCTGTAAGAGAAAAAAGCGGTAACAACACAACACCCTTTTCAATATTACTCATAAACCCTTCTCTAAAAAGAAGTTCTTTTAAACTCTCTTGTGAAAGCTTAACCCTAGCCGATGCCTTAAATCCACCCCCACCTCTCGCTTCCAAATCCACAATTCTGGAAAAAGGAATAAACTTTTCTGTCTGATTTAATATTTTACTCCTTATAGAAACCTTACTCTGCTGATACCTCTCCTCACCTAAAATCTTTCTTATTATATTAGTAGATACATTTTCAGAAACCGTTCGCAGCATTTCCTGACGAGCCCGTACAGAATTGCTCGCATCAGAAGTCACCTCTTCCGTATACTCAATCAACTCTGCAGCCGAGAGATTCAAACTAAACAAAATAAATATAAGTACTTTCAACATAGGTCGTAAGGCTATCAAAATTTGTACCTCTCTCCAATCCTTTATGCTGCGTCAATTATAACAAATCTCATACCTGTTTTTCATTGCACAACATGAATAAAATCTGTACGCCCCAACTTCATCTGTAACTGTTCAAAGAACAACTTCGAAGGGTGCACCCCCACAGGATCCTCTATATCTATAGTCACTCGCCGCTCTTTAGAGTTTTCTAAATTATCCAAAAGCAAAGACAGCTTTACCTTTGTCTTTCCCGGATGATCTTTCAGAATATCTTTCAAATCCTCTATTCTCTCTGTTAATTTTCCGTCCATTCGAAATTCAACAATCTTTGCAGCCCTTACAAGCTGTGCTTCCAAAGTTTCAATCTCATCAACAATTAACTTTCCATTCTGATTTTCCTTTTTAACCGTGCCCCCCACCAAAAGCACTTCCTCAGAATTAAGTACACCCTCATACTCTTCAAAAACATCAGGGAAGATAACCAACTCCAAATGCCCCGAAAGATCTTCTAACTGCACAAACGCCATGCGTGTACCCTTTCGAGTTATCAGCTCCCGCTTTGAAGCCACAATGCCTCCAACCCACACCCTCATCTTTGATGTCTCTTTACTTTTTAAATCCTCAATAGAAACTGGCCTCTTTTCCTTTAAGGAAGCCAGCAGATTCTCAAAACCCTTCAGAGGATGATCACTCAAATAAAAACCTAAAACCTCTTTCTCAAATCTAAGACGTTCTGATTTCGTCCATCTTGTTTTTGTATCCTCACTCGTAGAAATTTTTAGGTTTTTTAATATCGCTTTAGGATCAAAATTCTCTACCTGATCCTCACTGTCTTCTGAAAATAAACTGGCCTGACCCATTTCTCTATCCCGCCTTTTAGATTCAGAATATTTTATGAAATGAGAATACCCCTTAAACAACTCCGCACGTGTCAACCCAAAATCATCCATCGCCCCCGCTTTGATTAAAGCCTCTAGAGTTCTCTTATTCACCTTTCTTAAGTCAATATTCTCAAAAAAACTTTGAAGATTAGCAAATTTCTTATCTTTCATTTTTTCCCGCGCTTCCAGAATGGCTTCCACAGCCGACTCTCCAACACCCTTAATAGCTCCCAACCCAAAAACCAACCGATCAGAGTCCACAGAAAATTTAAACTCAGAAAAATTAATATGCGGAGGTTGAATTTCAATACCATGTGCATGCACATCTTTAATATACTTTACAATTTTATCTGTATCAGAAATCTCCGTGCTCAACAGAGCCGCATAAAATTCCACCGGATAGTGCGCCTTTAACCAAGCCGTTTGCGCCGCTACAACACAATAAGCTGCCGCATGAGATTTGTTAAAACCATACTGAGCAAATTTTTCCATCAGCTCAAAAAGTTCCTTTGCCTTCCATTCATCAAACTTATTCTTCTTAGCCCCCTCTAAAAAGCGATTCCTCTGCTTTTTCATCTCTTTGGCAATTTTTTTACTCATAGCTCTTCTTAAAACATCCGCCTCAGCCAGAGAGTAATTGGCAATCTTTGCAGCAATAAGCTGGACTTGCTCCTGATAGACAATAATTCCGTATGTCTCTTTCAGAATATCTTCCAATTCCTCAAAAAGATAAGAGATCTCTATGTCACCACTCTTTCGACCAATATACTCATCCAACATCTGCATAGGTCCCGGTCTATAGAGAGCGTTAATAGCCGTTATATCGTTAAAACACGTCGGCTGCACCTTAGTGATAAGCTCTGACATTCCTTCACTTTCAAATTGAAAAATGCCAGCCGTATCCCCCCGACTCATGAGTTTATAAATCGAGGAATCATCAATTGGAATCTCCTGAGTGCGAATGGTTTTCTTTCTGTTCTTTTCAATTTCTAATATAGCGTCCTTAATAAGAGTCAGTGTCTTTAAACCTAAAAAATCAAACTTTATAAGACCTATCTTTTCTGCAATCTTCATATCAAATTGAATAACATTCTCATCCTCATTTCCCTTATAAAGAGGGGCATGTTCCACAAGAGGTTTATTGGAAATAATAACTCCAGCCGCATGAATACTGGCATGTCTCACAAGACCCTCAATCTTTTGAGCCAACTCCATCAACGAATTGATCTGTGGATCTCCCTCCATCAACTCAGCTAACCGTGGCTCCGTCTCAATAGCTTCTTTTAAAGAAATCCCCAACCTGTCAGGAATTAATTTTGCCACCACATCCACTTCATTAAAGGTCATACCCATGACCCTTCCTATATCTCGAATGGCCGCCCTAGCTTGTAATTTTCCAAAAGTAATAATTTGAGAAACACACTCTTCCCCGTACTTTTGAGTGACATATTCAATCACCTCATGTCGGCGTTCTTGACAGAAATCAATATCAAAATCAGGCATACTTAAACGTTCAGGATTTAAAAATCTCTCAAAAATTAATCCATGAACCATCGGATCTAAATCTGTAATTTGAAGACAATAGGCCACAAGACTTCCCGCTCCCGACCCTCGGCCCGGACCAACAGGAATTCCGCTCTGCTTAGCCCATTTGATAAAATCTTGAACAATTAGAAAATAACCATCAAATCCCATTCCATGAATGGTGTCTAACTCGTACTTTAATCTCTTTAAATACTCTTGCTTTCTCTCCCCTGTTATCTTTTCTCCCTCTTTAAACCGCAATTTTAACCCCTCTTCCGAATGCCTCTTCATAGCATCCTTAAGAGTTTCACCCTTAGAAGTCGGATAACTTGGTAAATGATATATAGGTTTTCCCTGCCTATCTTTTAATTGGAACTCAACATTGATCTCATCTGCAATTTTTAAAGTGTTTTCTATAGCTTCTGGCACATCTTTAAATAAAGTTCTCATTGGTTTTGATTTTTTAAAAAAGAATTCTTTTGACCCTAGAGTTTTTCGATTCTCGTCCTGAAGAGTTTTATTAGTTCCAATACAAACCATAACCTCTTGAGCTAAAAAATCTTCCGACTTCAAATAGTGCACATCATTTGTTGCCACTAAAGGGGTTGAAGTTATTTTTGAAGCCTCTATTAAAAACGTATTGATATCATCCCATTGAGAAACCCCCGTGCGACACATTTCCAAATACAAATCATCATGAAAGATATCTTTAAGCTCTCTGATTTTTTCCAGTGCCGCCTCTTCTCCCTTTTGAGAAAAAGCCCAAGGCACAACACCATATAAACCACCCGTTAAGGCAATGATGTCCTCATTATTTTCCTTCAAAACCTCCATATCAATTCGAGGCTTATAGTAAAATCCCTCTTTATATCCAATCGAACTCATTTTACATAAATTCTGATACCCCTTAAAATTCTTTGCCAACAAGACAAGACGAGTGTTCCCCCCCCTCTCTTTCTTATGCCGACCTTTAGGAGCTAAATACGCATCAACTCCCAATATAGGTTTTATACCTAAGTCTTTGCAGGCAAAATAATGTTCCACTGCCCCAAACATATTCCCGTTATCCGTCAATGCTAAGGCTGGCATTTTATCTTCCAATGCCATATTCGCCATGTCTTGAGAGGACGTTGAGGCCTCTAGCAGAGAATACTGGGAATGTGTGTGCAAATGAACAAACGACATATTTTACCCTATCCCTTCATCCTTATACCATTTTGAATACTTGATATAGTTATCTGCAGATTGTTTTAAAAATTTCAACTCTTCTGGCTTTAACTCTCTTACAACCTTTGCCGGACGACCCATTATTAAAACCCCTTCACCAAACTTTTGATTTTCAGTAACAAGACTTCCCGCCCCTACCATAGAATGAGGTCCAATATGCACCTGATCCATTAACACAGATCCCATGCCTATAAGAGATTCAAAATCCACTGTACAACCATGTAAAATCACACCGTGCCCTATCGTTACACGATCCCCCAAAGTCGTACCGCACTTGCCATACGTTCCATGAATAATGCACCCATCTTGTAAATTCGTTTCCTTTCCCAACTTAATTTTATAAACATCACCCCTCAATACAGAGTTAAACCAAATAGATGATCCGTCCCCGATCTCTACATCCCCAATTAACTTCACTCCAGAAGCAAGAAAGACATCTCTTCCCACAGAAGGCGTCTTACCATTAAGAGGCTGAATCAATGGCATCAATGCAATACCCTTTCGCCACGAAGAGTTTGGGGGAACGCTTTAAGAACACGCACAGAGACAGTCTTTCCAATATCCGTAGGCTCCCCAGAAAAATGAACCACTTTATTTTGAGTCGAACGCCCTATAACAACATGAGGATTTTTTTCATCCATCTTCTCAACAAGAACTTCCAACACTTTGTTTTCATAACGTTTTGCCAAACCTAAAGAGATCTCCCTATGCTTTTCAAAAAGCCGAGTCAGTCTTTTTTGCTTTGCCCCCTCTTCCACTTGATCCTCATAACGAGCCGCCTTTGTGTAAGGTCTAGGGCTGTATTTAAAAGCAAAAAGCGATTCATAGGGCACTTCATCCAAAAGGCTCATTGTATCTTCAAATTCTTCTTCTGTTTCACCCGGAAACCCAACAATAATGTCTGTTGAAAAAGACACCCCTGGAATACCCTCTAAAATCATCTTGGCCTTACGAATATAATCTTCACGTGTATAGCCACGATTCATCTTATCTAAAACACGAGAGTTTCCTGACTGCACAGGAAGATGAACATAATCACAAATCTTTTCCCTATACCGAGCACTCACATCCACCAATTTTTGATCAAAATCTTTAGGGTGACTTGTTGTATATCGAATGCGCTCAATCTGTGTGTCTTCACTTAATACCCTTAAAAGATCAGCAAAATCAGCTCTACACTCTGACCGATAAGAATTTACATTCTGACCCAATAAAGTCACTTCCTTAACATTTCTTTGAACAAGAGATTGCACATCGGAAACCAGTTCCTTCAAAGGGCGCGATCTCAAACGCCCCCTCGTAAAGGGAACAACACAGAAAGTACAAAAATTATCACAGCCCTTCGTGATATTAACAAATGTGGAAATCCCAGGGTTTCGAACCAAAGTCTCTATTTGGTAAGGTTTATTATGTTCAAACTTAGCGTGGGATACCTGTTTGTTAAGCTCTTTTGCCTTTCCAATAATCTTTGGAAGAATATCAATGTTGTCCGGGCCAAATACAAAATCTAAAATCGGTATATCTTTTAAAAGACGATCCTTTTCTTGCTGCCCAACACAACCCCCCACTCCAATTTTTAAAGAGGGATTGTTTTGCTTTAACTTTCTATATCTCCCCATTTCAGAGTGCACTTTATGAACAGGCTTTTCCCGAACACTGCACGAATTGATAATAATAAGAGAGGCCTCTTCTGGATTTCCAACAGGTGTATAATTGGACATTTCCAATATGGAATACATTCTCTCAGAGTCATGAACATTCATCTGACAACCATACGTAGAAATGTAAACACCACGACGTTCTTGTTCTCTCATAATGACCCTATTCCTTAGTTACCCATTAATAGTCATCACTATCCTTTGACGGACGAGGGACAATACCCTGAAGCTCATCAGACAATGAATCATCATCAGACTCCGCATCATCAATGTTTAAGTTCTGAACAGTCATCATAAAATCCTTCTCCGTAGAAAGATCCTTGCGCATTATCTTAAGATACTTATCTGGCAAGTGCGATGTGAGTTCATCAATATGCTTTTGAAGTTTCCCGCTTTTAAGAATTTCCCTACGACGTTGAATCATCTTCCAATACATCAAGTAATGGTAACGACAATACCCCTCCGTTGTAGAGATCTCATCGCAATCTCTCACTTTACAGAGGACATTGCCCTCGGCATCTGTAAGAATAACCTCTTCAATGTTTTCATAATCCTCTGCAATGCGAATACTCTCTATCAACTCTTCCTTGGTCAAAGGCTTCTTTTCTACCGCAGTCGATTGCTTAGCCTTCTTCTGAGGTTTTGCAGATTTTTTCTTTGCCTTGGCTTTTTTCTTAGCTTTGGGTTTTTTCTTCGCCTTTTTTTTAACGACTTTCTTTTTTTTCTTTTTTAGTTTTTTTGCAGATTTTTTCTTCGCCTTCTTCTTTTTCTGCACCTTTTTCTTCTTGGATACAGAAGACTTCTTTTTCTTTGCTGCCTTCTTTTTAGTCTTTTGCTTCTTCTTTTTCTTCATAATTCTATACCTCTAAATTCTTTTAAAACAGCCTTAAAGTGACTCCTCCGGTCTCTGTACGCACAAAAAGACGTCCTGAATCCTGACCCTTTAATCGGCCTCTAGCTATATCATAAACTCCCTGTTTTGTAGTCCTCAATCCTTGAGGCACAACCAATTTTCCATCCTGTGTTCCAATATTGACACGAGCCGCACTTGTACGAGGAACCCGAAGGCTAACGTCCCCTGCCTTGGACTGAATGGAAACTTTCACAGCCTTACTCAAACTTGCATTCACTGCACCTTGAAAACTCTTTCCCTTAAGTGATCCCCGTCTCTTAGAAAAATGCAATTCCGCCTCAGCCACATCAAAGTTTGTATCCCCACTCCCTCCAGTAATAACAACCTTACCCTGATTGGCCTGCACATGCACAACTCCCGAAACACCACTCATATCCACATCTCCAGTAAAAGACTTGTGCCGAACCTCTCCTTGAATTTTGTTATACTGAGTTTTAACACGAAATAAATCCGCTTTGATATTTCCCGAATGGGATTTCACTTCTACCTCACCCTCCATAAGATGAAGACTGCCCTCCCCTTTATTTGATAGGGATTTTATCTTTCCTTTTTTCTGAGAGATTAAAAAACTATGCTTCCAATTTTTTAAAACAACGTCCCCCTCTAAAAGATTGACTCTCAAAGGTAGACTTGGCCCCTTAATATTGATTTGCACATCAGGCGTGGACTTTGTACTTAACATTTTTTCCCATTTTTTCTTGGTGTTAAGTCCCTTTGCCTTAATAAATAGTTCTCCGTTTTTAACCTCTGCCTTTGGAACCAAACTCTCTTCGCCCTTTCCCTTTGAAATACGAACTTCCAATTGAGATCCCTGTTCCCCTGAAACATTAACTCTGGCTTTTACTCCTATGATATGTAAACGCTGAATGGCCTTTGTTTCAAAAAATTGAACCCCTGCACAAGCCAAATCGCCACCATGCATTGCCATTAAAAAAGCGAAAAGTGTATACATACAAGATCTCCGAAGACCTACTCTTTCATTCCTGTTTCCTACTGTCTAGTCGATTTTCTATTTAAGAAGTATTTATTTTTATAGACGAAACACCCTCTCCAGCACATAATGGCACCTATTGCCACACAGGGAGAGAGAGATATGAGCATTTACATTTTAAGTGCTGCACGGACACCCGTTGGAGCTTTTCAAGGGGCCTTGGCTCAAATTCCTGCGCCTCAATTGGGGGCAGAAGCTATAAAATCTGCTATTGCAAAAGCTACAATCTCCCCTTCCGCCGTTCAAGAATGTATTATGGGCCATGTCCTCACTGCTGGGGCCGGACAGGCTCCTGCTCGTCAGGCTGCCATCTATGCAGGACTACCGGAATCTACCGAGTGCCTCACAATTAATAAAGTCTGTGGCTCTGGCCTGAAATCCGTAATGATTGCAGCCGATGCTATTCAGTTAGGTCATGCCGAACTGATCGTGGCTGGCGGACAGGAAAATATGAGTTTAGCCCCACACCTCTTAGAAAAATCCCGCTCCGGTTATCGGATGGGGCCTGCAAAACTCACCGACTCTATGATTAAAGACGGACTTTGGGATCCCTACAACGATCTTCATATGGGTCATTGTGCTGAAGAATGCGCCCGAAAATTTTCCTTCTCCCGAGAAGAACAAGACGCTTTTGCCGTAGAAAGCTACCAACGCGCACTCAATGCTCAAAAAAACAACGCCTTTAAAGAAGAAATTGTTCCTATACAAATCAAAAGTCGCAAGGGTACAGAGACGATAGATACCGATGAAGAACCACAAAAGGTAAAGTTTGAAAAAATCCCCACACTAAAACCGGCCTTTGAAAAAGAGGGCACAATCACCGCTGCCAATGCCAGTAAAATTAATGATGGAGCGGCCGCTCTTGTTATTGCTAACTCTGAGCAAGTTAAAAAACTAAACGTCAAACCCTTAGCACGCATTGTGAGTTATGCGAGCTTTGCCCAAGATCCAAAGTGGTTTACGCTGTCGCCCGCAGAAGCTGTTAAGAAAGCTTTAAAAAAAGCCAATTTAGAAACTAAAGATATTGATCTCTGGGAAATCAACGAAGCCTTTGCCAATGTCGCTATGGCCGCAATAAAAGAACTCAAAATTTCAAGTGATATTGTAAATGTAAATGGTGGAGCTGTAGCCATAGGTCACCCCATTGGGGCCAGTGGAGCACGCATTTTAACCACTCTTCTCTATGCTATGAAACAAAAATCTGTACGACGAGGCTGCGCTACACTCTGTATAGGTGGAGGTGAGGGAGCTGCCCTCATTGTAGAAACATGATGAAAGTTTGCAAAAATGCACAAGAAGCTATAGCAGGCGTTAAAGATGGTATGACATTTTTACTCGGAGGTTTCGGCCTCTGCGGAATTCCAGAAAATGCCATAACAGCTCTGCGTGACTCTGGAATAAAAAACTTAACATGTATATCAAACAATGCCGGTGTTGATGACTTTGGCTTAGGCTTATTATTACAAACGGGCCAAATTAAAAAAATGATCTCCACCTATGTGGGAGAAAATAAAATATTTGAAGAACAATTTCTAAGCGGTCAACTCGAAGTGGAACTCTGCCCGCAGGGAACACTCGCCGAACGCATACGTGCTGGAGGAGCTGGCATACCAGCCTTCTATACGCCAACAGGTATGGGCACAAAGGTCGCTGAAAATAAAGAAGTTAAAAACTTTGATGGGCGAGATTATATTTTAGAAAAAGCTCTCACTGGGGATTTTGCATTCGTTAAAGCCTGGAAGGGTGACCGATATGGAAATTTGATTTTTCGAAAAACAGCTCGAAACTTCAATCCTATGATGGCAACCGCTGGGAAAATAACAGTGGCAGAAGTGGAAGAACTTGTAGAGGTTGGGGAATTAGATCCCGACACTGTCCATACTCCTGGTATTTTCGTACAGCGTATTTTTAAAGGAACAGATTACGAAAAACGTATTGAAATACGTACAACTTCTGAGGGTTAAATCTTATGCCTTTAACACGAGAACAAATCGCTATGCGAATTGCTAAAGACATTAAAGATGGCTATACCATTAATCTCGGTATAGGCATTCCCACCCTTGTCGCCAACTATATTCCTGAACAACTAACTGTTATGTTACAAAGTGAAAATGGACTTTTAGGAATGGGTCCTTTTCCCAAAGAAGGGGATGTCGATGCGGATCTCATCAATGCGGGAAAGCAAACTGTAACGGCTTCAAAAGGAGCTAGCTTTTTTTCTTCAGCCGATAGTTTTGCAATGATACGAGGGGGACATGTCGACTTAACTGTACTGGGTGCTATGCAAGTTGATGAAAAAGGAAACATCGCCAACTGGATGATTCCCGGAAAAATGGTTAAAGGCATGGGGGGAGCTATGGATCTGGTTGCTGGAGCAAAAAATGTTGTTGTAGCCATGCAACATGTGGATAAAAAGGGCAATCCCAAACTTCTTAAAGAGTGCACATTACCTTTAACGGGAATGAAATGTGTGAATCGTATTGTTTCAGATTTTGGCGTTATTGAAGTGACAGATAAGGGTTTTCTTTTAACGGAACATGCTCCTGACCTAAAACCGGAAGAAATAAAAGCCGCAACCGCCGCAGACCTAGAAATTTCTAAAGATATAAAATCTATGGGCCTTTGAAAAAATCCGCCTTGCTTTGTAATACATAAAGAGAGAGAAGTTTTTTAACGCCAACGGAGTGGTTTTTTCTCCCGATCTATAAGATGACCCTCTTTACTGATCGTTAAAACCTTAATAGAATTTGTCGTTCCCCTTTTTAAAACAGGAAGCCCCATCGTCAATACAACCCTATCCCCCTTCTTAACAATACCCAAATCCACCAATTGTGTCTCTATATGATCTATCGCCGTATCTGTAGCATCATAAGGGTCAATAGAAAATGTCTTTACTCCCCAAACAAGTTCCAACCTATTTAAAGTTTCCATCAAATGCGTTACCGTAATGATTCTCGCTTTTGGCCTAATAGATGATATCAATTTAGCCGTTTGACCCGAAGTGGTTAAACACACTATCGCTTTGGCATCTAAAGTTTTTGCCGTTAACACCGCACTGGCTGCAATAGCCTCACTTATAGTGTCATATTTATGATTGATCTTATCTTTATAAAATACCCCGCCCTGCCTCTCAACCTCTTGAACAATGTCATCCATAACATCCACACACTTAGCAGCATACTTTCCCGTTGCCGTCTCCTCAGATAACATCAAAGCATCACTTCCGTCTAAAACAGCATTGGCAATATCACTCACCTCAGCTCGCGTCGGCCGAGGATTTTTAACCATGCTATTTAACATCTGTGTCGCCGTTATAACCGGCCGACCAATATCATTGGCTCTCTTAATAATATCTTTTTGAATTCCCGATAAACAACTCGGACCCACCTCAACAGCCAAATCTCCCCTAGCAACCATAACCCCATCCGATACTCTAATAATGTTTTCCAAATCATCCAGAGCCTTTTTTAATTCTATTTTTGCAATCACTTGAGCGTTAGATTTTTTTTCTTTGATCAATTGCTTTAGGTTTTGAACATCCTCAGCTGATCTCACAAAACTCAAAGCCACATAATCCACCTTATTCTTTAAGCCAAAATCCAAATCTCTAAGATCCTTGTCTGTTAAAGACTCCAACCCAAGCTCCACCCCCGGAATATTAACCCCTTTTCTCTCTCTAAGAACTCCACCAAATATAACTTCACATTCTACTTTTCCATCCTTCACACCAATCACAAGCAATTCAATAAGGCCGTCATCTAAAAGCAGCCGTGTTCCCACACTGCAAATCTTAGACAAATGAGGATGATCCGTTGAAAATTCCATCTCCGTTCCCAATTTTGAATTATCTATGATAACAACTTTACCTTTCTGCTTTAATTCCACCTGACCATCTTGTAAGGAATCAATTCGTATTTTAGGGCCCTGTAAGTCCTGTAATAAAGCTATAGGAGCTTTGAATTCCTTCGAAATCTTCCGAGATCTTTCTATGACTTTTAAATGATCTTCATACTTTCCATGAGAAAAATTAAGGCGTAAAACATTAACTCCCATTTCAAAGAGTTCCCTCAGCTCACCCTCACCCATAGAGGCTGGCCCCACCGTAGCTATGATCTTAACACGCCTATCAGCTATCACATCTCACCTACCATTTTACAAACGGCTGCAATTTTATTTATATTCTTTTTCTGCCAAAAACTTAACTACTGAACGATTCTTTATTTGCTTTATATAATTTTCCTTCGCACGACTCAACCGTTCTAAATAGATTTCTTCTTTTATCTTATTTTTTAATTCTGAGGAAAGATCTTTGCCCTCTAATCCCCATTTTTGTTTTTTGATATCAAATTCTTGCTCTGTGATCTTAAAATCCCTAACTCGATCAAAAAATAAAAATAATCCATCAATATCCGTCTGACTTCTCCTTGCCTGATCTCCAAGCACATATTCTTCAGCCATAGCATGAAAAAGTTCTTTCATTTCCTTCAAAGATTTCTTTTCAAAATTATGTTGTTTAAAATGACTGACCCTAATTTCTCTGCCGTTCACTATACCTACTAATGGATCATTGATATTAATCCATAAAAATTCAGAAAGAGAATAAATACCGCAAAAGAACATTGCAAGAACAAACCATTTGAAAATCATATTTCTAATATAACATAAACACTTAACAACAATAAGTAAGGTAAAACAGTAAGAGTCTAAAAGAGACTTTAGTCTTGCGTCTCTCTATAGACATCCATTAATCGCTTTGTGTAAAGACCTTTTAAATCTTGTATTTGCTGATAAGCCTCTATGGAATTATCAAGAACAAAAGACAATTCTTCTAAACTCATTATAAGTTGAACAGCATCTGTTAAAAGAATACTGTTTTCATCTATACCTTCTATGGAATTAAACACTCCTATGTTTTGATAGTGTGAATCCATTAAATACTTATAAATTTTAAATCCAATGTCTGCATAACCCCTAATACCTGTTCTGCGCGCAGCCCTTGCCATGGCTTGCATAATAATTAACTGATCATGCAGTTTTCTATCAAAAGTAGCCACTGGTTCTTCTTGTCCCGCTTGCGCCTTAAACCAAGGTAACAACTTATTATCTTTTATAGAATAAGTACTAAACACGCCTCCATCTGAATCTATCATTCGCGCTGAGAGAAAATTAGCTAAACCAATTATGAAATTATATAATAACTCTCGCCCTTCACTGATAGCTATATAATTAATACGTTCCCCATCTTCAACCCATCGAATGGTTTCATTTTCTGATTTTTCAAAGTCATCTGTTGCAGATATAAATTCATCGGCAGCCAGTATCAATTGCCCAAGGTCCGCTGCCCTTACAATATCTCCCATACCATCAGAACTTAAATCGGATACAGCAACTTGAATTATCGGATCTACAGAGTCTGACTCATTGTTAAATCCTCCACTTAAATAATCTTGATATGAACCCTCCTCTCCATCTTTTGTATAGACATAAACACCTCCCCGCTCCAAGTTTCGCAGAGGTACACTGGCTAATCCTAAAGCCAATGCATAGAAATCGTCTTTTGGAAATACATGCAGTATATCCGCTTGATCGTTTAATTGAAAACCTTCGCTCACAAACTTCTGATCTAAATTATTCTCTTTCCAATCTTTAAAGTATTCCATATACAGAGAAGCACCCCTTACAACCATGGCCATATGGCCAATATCAGAGACGATTCCACTCTCTTTCACTGTTTCTTTTTCTATCCCTAAAGCTCCTTTTAAAGGAATGACGTCAGGGATAGAAAAAATCCCTGTCTCTTTTCCATAAAAGAAAATATCGGGCTCTGCATCCAAACTCCGACCCATAACAGGTCGGAAAAAAGACGGCTCACGCAAACTTGGGGATTCCATTAATCTATAACCTGATACCGATATCAGTTTGTTTAATTCAGAAAAAATATCTCTATAAAAAGTTCTCCCCGTAGGATCAATATTTAAATCTTTATCATACTTTGCCATCTTTTGCGCATGTGTCATCATAGAGAGACCAATTAATCTTCCACTTGTACTGTTACCCCCCACACTTCTTCTTCTCACTCTAAAATTATTACTATTTCCCCAAATAAGATCTGTGCCCTGTAACTCAAAGCCTCTTAACGGTTCAAGAGAAATTCCAAAAAGGTTATCAAGATAAACCCTACCCTCTCTTCTTAAAACTTCAAACATACCCCCTCTAATCTCATTATGAGCACTGTCGACTTCGGTAGATATAAAGTTCAGTATCTCCCTAACTATCTGTGGCGTATAGGATCTAATTTGTTTATCTAATTCTAAAATGACACCTTCATTAATAAATGTACTCAGTAAATCTATTATCTCTTCTTTACCCTCAAATCGTATTCTCCATACAATTACATCATGTTTAAAATTAATAAACCACTTTTTAAAATTAAAAACACCCCTTGGTACCTTAAAGATCCCTCCCCCATGATATGGTTTTACATTATAACGTTTTAAATATTCAATATACTCTTCATTTAAATCATTTAAAAAATTATATAAAAAACTATTTCTCTCTTTTAATACCAATCTTCCCTCTTCTTGCAATAAAGGATGAGTCCAAATCTGTAATATAATATCAAAGACCTCGCGATCACTTGAAGCCCCTAGCAGACTATCCGCAATAGGGTGTAATGCATCCACCATACTCAGAACTTCCTCAAAATCCTCTCCTAATAGAGAAACCTTCTCACCTGTCTGAGCATCTTCCACTTCAAGTGTTTCAAAAGCGGCTTCAATAATCCTCAAGTTTCTTTTCAATGATTGATCTTTATTAATCCGTTGAATCTTGTCGCGAAATTCTTCCACCATAGGAGAAAATTCATTTTCAACACGCTCTCTAACAGAGCTGATGATATTAGAATCGACTTTCTCTTCAATATCTGTTGTTTCCACGAGATCAATATCTTCATTTTCAAGCGTTTCAGGTAAATTATTTATAAAATCAATATAAAACTGAATAATACTATCTATAACTAAACTTCCTTCGTCTATTGTGCTTAGCTCGGGAACTCTATAAACTGTGTTCAACTTTAGTAAAATCTTATCTTCATCGGATATACTTCTAATGGCTCTGGCCAATCCAGATTTTTGATTGTTCAATGTCTGTTCAAAAATACTTCCTAAGTTCTCTGGTCCCTCAAGAGCTAAGCCCAAAGCTAATTCTAAGTAACTGCTATTATCATGAGTGAAATATGTTGAAGTTTCTGTGGAGTTTTCAAAAGCATCAAGTATTCTATAAGCTAATAATCGTATTTGTCTGGCTTCACTTAAACGTCCATTTTGCTCTTTCATTGCCGAAAGAGAAAATAAGCTACTTGTTAAATAAAAAATATTTTCAGTACTTTGAGCAACTGTTTCTCCAGGATGAATATTAAATAAATCACTAGCTGATATAGAATAAAGCCCATTTAAATGGATAAACTCCTGCTCTATATCATAAGAGCTGCTCGTTTTGGCCCTTGTAAAAGCCTTATCTTTAGCTCCCTGACAGCCAGTGAAAATAAATAAAATAATAATAAAAAAAGATTTTTTCAAAAAATTTTCTCCTTTTTAGAAAAACATTTTAAATTGTAATTCATGGGTTTGCTGATTATCTGTATTCCTACCAGCAAAAACATTAGAAAACATATAAGAGATTGAAGAAGGTATTCCAAACTTTCCTTTTTGAAACCAGGATATTGTTGAAAGTGTTCCTCCTGCGTTTAACTTATACCACTCTCCATCTGTATTGTGTGACATTAAATGATAATTAAATCCTCTATCACCAGAATATCGATCTTGATCCCTTGTTGAAAACTCACATCCCACTTCAAAATTTAAAAACTCTGTAAAAGAGTGATTTACATTTAAACCAAAGCTAATAATATCACCTAAGTCTCTATCTACTACTTCTTTACGATCAGCACTTGGCAATAAATCTTCCACTGTTTCAGGAACACGTTTCAAAGTTTTATCCTGCATCTTCCATGTGTATGAAAGGTAAGATCCAAACTTCCATTTACTGTTAAGATGAAAATCTTGATGAAACCCTAGCTTTAACCACGTTTGATGAAAGATCGGAAGATCTATAAAATTATCAGGATCATCCTCTGGCCCTGTCGGCAAATTAAGAGTTGCCTGCTGATATAAAACCCAAGGCGGTTTAGAGTGATACAAATACTGACTCACAATCTGCAAGTCACCAATAACAGTTTGATCCATTTCTCTAGGAATTATATAGCCTCTTGAAAGGAGTGCGACTTCATACTCTTTAAGAACATCAGCACTCTCCAATCTTTTAAAACCTTCACACAATTGGATCATACCACTGGCCTCGAGTTGGCTCTGTTGTTCACAGCTAGAGCCTGCTATTGCATTCTTAATGTAAGCAGCATTATTCGTTCCTGTTCTGGACGCTTTTACCTGAGCTTTTAAATTTACAATTGGAAATCCAAAACCTATTGTCCACCGTTCATTAACTCCATAGGCTAAAGCTGGAACGTAATATGTGGCAAAAGCATTAGCATCAAACTCTAAGTTTCCAATTGTTAAGTCCTGTGCGTATGTTGAATGAGGAAAAGTGGTTTCTATATATTTAACCAATTCATCTAACTCGGGCACATATTTAGAAATATTTGATGCATTCATGGCCTGATTAAGACGGCTTATGGAATAAAGAGATCCTGAGTTGTCAAATTTTTCAGTGAGCTGTGATGCATATCCTATGCGAAACTGGGGATGAAAAATTCGAGGAGGCAGAACGACTGCACTCGCTTGCATATCAACTTCGTCCTTTGTGATTTCTTCTAAGGGTATTGTTTCTATGAACCTCTTATTAGATAGGCCCAACCTGTTCATTTTCATATCCGCAAAACTCTTTGCTTTTATGAATTTAGATAAAGCCACCCTGTGCGTTTGCGCATGCGCAAAAGGCAGCAATAAAAATAAGAATACCATAGTAAAGAATTTATAGCTCAACTTTTACCTCTTTAAGATTACTCTTAAAAAGCTCCTGCTCTGCATATTCTCGTTCTATCGTTTTCCTCTAAAAGACAATTAAAAAAGCTTTATTGTCTTTTGGCTACATTTATAATGTGCTAGCTGCCCGAGTCACATTTTACAAAACTTGTCTTTATGTGACCAATTTTCCTATACATTTTGTAGTATTTCTATAGCTCTTTTACTCCTCAGAGCGAAACTACATACAGCACGATCGTTCGAGAGTTTTTTACTCTAAAATAAACGTATCTGAAATAAAATATATAAGTTCTCAGCTAAATGTTTTATGGGTTTTAAAGATCCCTATTTTTGCTTAAAACCAGTTGGGATTATAAATGTTTTTAAAAAATCATAAAGCTTAAGAGTACATTATCTATAAGATTTTGAAAAAATACGTAAAAAGTATCAGACTGTTAAAAAACTTGTCAGCAACACAGAACCTATTCCTAATAGAAAATGAGTTCATAATTTTGAAACCTTGTAGAGAGAATTTTTCTCAAGGTCTCCAAATGCTCAAACAGTTCTGAGGGTTCGCAGCTCGTCTCTCCCTTTGGGAGATACGCCCTGCGCCTCAGAAAACTGCGCTTTGAAAACCTTGAGAAAAGTTCTCTCTCAAAATCTCCAAAACAAATTTTCACAGTGTTTTTTTAACAAAACGATTACAAGTGGACTGTCGAAAAAGCATCAGATACGAGGCGTTCAAGCTCAAACCGAACGGAGGCGTAGTTTTTCCTACGTCGGAGTGAGTGTTTGAGTGATTGCAACGAAGTAGATGATGTTTTTTCGACAGTCCAATTACATGGATTGAGGGCGGGGGACGCCCAGTACTGTCAACCCTTGTTCCAAAACCCGTTCCGTCGCCTTCACTAAAACAAGTCGATTTTCTCTCTCTGAGGAGTTGAGTATTTTATTTTTATGATAAAACTGGTTAAAGGCAGAACACACATCCAACAAATACTGAGCCAAAATATTTGGTTTATATTTCTTATAGGAAGCTTCAAAAATCTGATCCAATTCTAATAGACGAAAAACAAGTTTTTTTTCTTCATTTGTGGTCAGTTCACCATTGATAACAAGTTCTGAATCCCACCCTGACTTTCTTAAAAGGCTTTTACACCGCACCAGTGTGTATTGCACATAGGGTCCACTATCCCCTTCAAAGTCCAATACTTTTCCCCAGTCAAAATCCACATTTTTTACCCTATCATTGAGAAGGTCATTGAACACGATAGCCCCTATACCAACTTGATGTGAAACTTTATCTTTGTCTTTTAAGCTCGGGTTTTTCGTCTCAATTATCTCTCTGACTGTCGCCACAGCCTTGGACAGAACATCATCCATAAAGACAACTTTTCCCTGACGCGTTGACATTTTTCCAGAGTCCTTAAATCTGTACATTCCAAACGCTATATGGTGACACTCTTTTACCCATTCATATTCCATGCGTTCTAAAACTTTAAAAACTTGTTGAAAGTGAAGAGTTTGATCAGTGCCAACAACGTATATAATTCCATCGGCTTTTAAAGTTTCGCGCCTATATATAGCAGCCGCAATATCACGTGTGGCGTAAAGAGAGGCCCCATCTGTTTTTTTTATAATACAAGGCGGTTTATCTTCACCCACATAAACAACCTTAGCCCCCTTACTCTCTTCTAAAATTCCCTTATCTCTCAATTTTTGTACCGTTTCCTCTAAAAAAGGAAGATAAAAAGCTTCACCCTGAATGAGGTCAAATTGAACACCCAATAAGCTGTAAATCCGGTTATACTCATTAATAGAAATATCTCGAAAGTGTTCCCAAATTTTTTGTATTTTTTTATCTCCATCTTCTAGCTTTTTAAAATAGGCTGCACCTTCCGCCTCTAGCTCAGGATTCTTTTTGGCCTCTTCATGAAATCGGACATAAATAGCAAACAAAGATTCAAATGGTTCATTTTTAAAATCATATTCATCGCCCCAGGAGAGATAGGCCCACACTAATTTACCAAATTGACTTCCCCAATCTCCAATATGGTTAACACCAATGACTTTATAACCCTGTGTTTCAGCCAAGTTCCGCAAAGCCTGCCCTATAACAGTCGCTCTTAAGTGACCAATACTCATTGGTTTTGCTACATTGGGAGACGAATATTCCACAACCAATGTTTTTCCATTTCCCTTACTGACAAAACCAATTTTATCCGTCTTAAAGGAATTGATAAGATCATTTTGTAAAAATACTATTTTTATTTTAAAATTTAAAAACCCACCAACAGCTTCCACAGACTCTAACCATTCAAAGTGTTGCTCCTGTATTTTACCAGCTAGTAACTGACTGATTTCAACAGGAGATTTTTTCATCTCTTTTGCCAATTTAAAAACAGGCAAAGCCAGCTCTCCATGGGCCGGGTCTCTTGGCCTCTCCAAAAGAGACACTATTTCAGACGTTTTTAACGGGGGCAGAACCGGTGACAAATCTTCTGCAATCTGTTTTTTAATTTGACCAATCATAAAAAACTCTTTTGCTAAAAATTAAACCCCAACAGACATCATCGTAAAAACCTTTTACCCAGAAAAAATGAGATCATCTCAGCTCTCCCCAACCCTCAAGGCCTGTTACCTATATCACTGGCAGAAAACGGTTCTTTATGAGCAAATACCTATAGGTCCTTTAGCTATAAAATTAAGCATTACAGAATAACCTTTTCAGTACCCAACCTATAGACTATAATCCAAATATAGAGTTGGTCCAACCATATATTTGGCACCAAAGAGGATGGAAAGTGAAAAAAGCTATAGGTTTCAAAAGACAAGTCGCCATCATTTCATCTCAACTCTTAGCTATCTTACTGCACGGCTATTTGACCTATAAGCACTACCAAATGCGATTCGGTTATGGTTCAGAATCTAGCCTTTGCAATCTCAATTCCCGATTTAACTGTGACACTGTCAATCTCAGCCATTTTGCCAAATGGTTTGAAGTTCCCGTTTCCCTTTATGGAATGTGCTTTAATATATTTATCTTATGGATTTTAATATCTTATTTTTTAAATTCTAAAAACAATCATCTTCTGCGTTTAGCCCATATTTTATCTGGAATCTCATTACTCACTTCGATAGGTATGGCCTACATTTCAACTTTCGAATTACAAACGTACTGTATTTTTTGCTTCCTCATTTACGTATTATCCATCATCACATTCCTTCTATTAACTGTGCGCACTCCTCTGACTCCAATGGGACAATTTATAACCCACTGTTTGAATTGGAAAGACGGTCTTTTAAAAACAGTCCTTATAGGAAGTGTGTCCACTCTAGGATCTGTGTTTCTCTTAGATGATATGATAAAGTCAAAAAATGCCAAAGATGCCTCACAGACGGTGCGAACCGTTCTTTTTGAGTGGTCCCAAACCCCTAAAAAATCTATCGATTACAAACTGGGAATTCACAAAGGGGCTGACATTTCTAATGCTAAAATGAGAATTGCTGAATTTGCTGATTTTGAATGTTCCCACTGTGCAACCACTTTTCCCACACTCAAACGTTTTATCGATGCCTATTCAGAGCATGTTACCCTTGTTTTCTTTAATTTCCCCTTAGATGATTGCAAAACGCAAAGCCGACGTTGTGAGTTAGCCAAGTCGGTTTATTGCGCTGAAAAACAAAATCGTGAGTGGCCAGTCCATGATTGGATATTTAATAACTTCCAATCCTTTTCGTTAGCTGATTTAGAAACATCCACAAGACAGATGGGCTTGGACACTGAAACATTTAAAAATTGCCGCAGCTCAGACGAATCCAAAGAAGCTATCCTAAGTCAAATCGAGTTAGGAAGAAACTTAGGGGTTCAAGGAACTCCCACTATTTTTATAAATGAACGTAGAGTTTTACGCGGAAATCAATTCTTTGTTCTCGAAGAGATGTTAAAACACTTATTGGCTAACCCTGATACTCTCTGAACCCCTTCTAAGACTCTCAGCCCATTTAATGAACACAAAACCTCTAAAGATCATAAATTACATACAGTGTTATTTTGACATTGGCCTGTTATGGGATAATAATTTCAGTTAAGGGGGCTTTTATGAATGATCCACAACAGCCAGGCAAATACAATGCTTTTAATCAAACCTATCAAGGCGATCATACCAACGCTGTTTCCCCCCCCCCTTCGAACACACGCTCTAAAAATCTAGCCGCCGTAGATCAATTGATTAATCAAAATCAAGATCTCATGAGCCGTTTAGGAATTGCACTCAAACGAGTAGGCATTTTAGAAGAAGAATTGCAATCTTTTAAAGAAAGTCACGATCTGCTTTCAAAACAATTAACAACGGATCAAGATGAAAATGAAAGATTAAAACTTTCAGAAGAACGCCTTACTCTTATGATGGCTGACCTTAAAAAAGACCGATCAGAGACTGAAAAGCAATTTGCAAACGTCTATACAGAGTGTGCAGATGTAAAAAATCAAAACTCTGACCTTTTAACTAAACTGTCTCGACATAAACGATACCAACAGAGAATAAAAAAGCACATACGACCCTACCTTAATCAAATAAAAACAGAAATAGAAAAACTCGAAGAAGAGTGTGCCTCTCACACAGTTCAAAAAGCCAAGTTGGACTCAAGACTCCATGAGGTTCAAAAAAATCTTAAGGATTCCATCGACTACATTCAAACGCAGTCCGAAGAATTTAAAACGCATCAAAATCAACTCATAGAACTCCATGAGAAAGAAAAAGAAAAACTCAAAGAGGAAAACCAATCCCTCACTGATCGCTGTCAAGAAACACAAGAGAAATGCAACCAGTTAAACTCTGACATGGAATCACTCCAAGAGAAAAATATCAATTTAGAAAATAAAACCATTATCATTGAACGAACTCTTGAAGACATAAAGAAGGGCTATTTAGAAAAAGAATCAGAGCTTAAAAATGATATTTCTAAATTAAAAGTAGAAAAACAAAAAATTGAAATGGCCACAACACTATCTGACGAGAATTTACAGTCCTATACGAAGAGGCTGAAAGAAAAAGAAGATGAATGCGATGAGCTGAAAAAACAACTCGAAGGACAAAAAACCTTATTTAATGAAACAGTTAAAAAACTGGATAAAATCACTGAAAAAGAAGAGGCCACTCAAAGATTAAACAAAGAGTTAAGCCTAAGCCTTCAAAAACAAAGAGCTGATCTCCAAGAATATGCAAGTAATAATAAGGAGTTACAGAAAAATGCTTCAGAAAAGGTTGAAGCTCTATGTTCTGTTCTGGAATCAACAGTTGCAGATGCCCCTAAATCCTCTCCTCAATACCATAGAATTGAAAAATTACTTGCAGAAATTGAAAGCGGATTTATAAACAATAAAAGTATAAGATAACTTTCCTATACATTTCGCTATTTATTCAAAGGCACTCAGGACCTGTTCACAAAATGGAACCCTTAAAGCAAGATTTTTTCAGGAATGAAACAACCCAGGTGGCAGAAAAACTCCTGGGATGTTACCTCTTCAGAAAAATAAAAACCGGCCAGTGGCTTATTGGAAAAATCGTAGAAACTGAAGCTTATCTGGGAACGAATGATCCCTGTTGCCACAGCTTTAACAATTCTCGCACTCAAAGAAACCAAGCCATGTATCTTCCCGGTGGTCATAGCTATGTGTATTTTACTTATGGAATGCATTTTTGTTTTAACGTTGTAACCCAAACACCAAAAGAACCCGAAGCTGTCCTCATACGAGCCCTAGAGCCTATTGAAGGACTTAGCGAAATGAGAAAAAGCCGTAACAAAGAAAAGGTCACTGATCTTTGCTCTGGCCCTGGAAAACTTTGCCAAGCTTTTAACATTACAACTGCACTCAATGCAAAAAAACTCAGTCCTGAAGAAAAAATCTATATCGCCAAAGGAACAACTCAGGAAAAAGTTGAAACAGATATTCGAATTGGTCTTCCTCCGCATAAGGATTCTGCGTATTGGTTACTAAGGTTTTACCTAAAGGGTAGCCCCTCTCTCTCTCTGTAAAACCTATTCTTTAAGATAAAGGGTCTTCTGTGAAAGAAAGACACGCCTCTTGAGACGTTTCAAAAAAACTTATCGTATCCATCTTATTGGCTTCAAAGATTTTTTTAAACTCACTGCTCAATCCGCAAAATTTGGGCTTTTCAACATTACTCTGAGAAAAATCTCTAAGAACTTCAATAAAATCTGTTATGCCGCTCGAACCTACGAAATTTAAACCCTTTAAATCAAAAACAACTTTTTTGCCCTTAAATTTATTAAAACACACAGTGCGAAATGGCTCTGTTGAATTAAAACTTAAATCCCCCGTTAATTCAACAATGCAAATATCACCGGACTCTTGAATCTGAGCTTCCATATAACCTTCTTTGACAGTTTACTTAGTTTTAGGATAGAATACTGGCCATATGAATTTCAAGTCGAAGTCTATAACCTCTTTCTTTCATCCAGTCTAGTTTACTATGAGAAACGAATCTATTGGCAAAATCTATATCATAGCCCTTCCCATAGGAAACCCAGAAGATATCTCTCAAAGAGCCCGGCACACTATCGACACCGTAGACATCGTCGCCGCTGAAGACACACGTGTCTTTAAATCCCTCTGTCTAAAACTCAATCTCCGCCCTCAAAAAATTGTTTCCTATCACGAACACAATGAAATCAAATCATCAAAAAAACTTATTTCCCAAGTCAAAGAAGGACTACAAATCGCACTCGTTTCCGATGCGGGTACACCCCAAATCAGTGATCCAGGATATCGCCTCATACGCTTTGCCCATGAAGAAAAAATTCCCCTACACGTTATCCCAGGACCAAGCAGTCTAAGCGCATGTCTGGCCCTATCCCCATTTGGAGGCTCAAAACATATTTTTTTAGGCTTTCTACCTCATAAAAATTCAACCTCTATACTTAAAGAATATATTTATAGCGATATACAAGTTGTCCTCTTTGAAACACCCCACCAACTTATTAAAACACTCAATGAAATTTCCCTGTTATATGGCAGCCATAAAGAACTGTTTATCTGTAGAGAACTGACAAAACCACATGAAGAAACTCTATTTGGCCCTGTGCAAGAATTAAAATCACATTTTATGAATCATCCCCCACAAGGAGAATTCACTCTCATTATCGCCCCACAACAGGAAAAACAAACGCTCTCAAACAAAACATTGGAATCCAAAATTCAAAAAGCTCTACAAAGTGGAACCTCTATAAAAAATATTCTGCTCACTCTCAAAAAAGAAACAGATATGACTAGAAAAACACTCTATCAAAAAATACTTTCTATAAAGAAAAAGAATTAACCCACACATAACTCCCTCTATCTCAAAGGGTCGACGCAAGGCGTAGTAGTGGTTATCGCACATTTTTAAAGCTGCTATTTATAAGTACAATCATATAGATCCTTTGATTCACTTAAAGAAGTCCTTTATTTTTAAATAATGAACGCCTCTCAATTCTTCATCTCTATCCTTCTCATACTCTATCCATACTTTTCCTATTCACAACAACACAATATCGACCAACTTATAATAAACGCCGATCATTTAGAAAAAGATGTAGAAAAGAACCTTATTCACTTAAAAGGAAACGTCCATGTCATATATAAAAAATATGACATTCTGGCCGATAAAATAAAGATTGATAGAAATTCAAAAACAATAGAAGCCAAAGGTCATGTGGTACTGACCTCCCTAGACTCACAAATTATAAGTGAAAAGGTAATCATCAATTATGAAGATGACACAGGTACCATTGAAAATGGTTTTCTCCAAATGGGACAAATTCTCTTTACAGGAAAACTTTTTAAAAAAGATAAAACCGATACTTATGAAATTTATGGCGGTAGCTATACATCCTGTACAACTTGCCCTCCAACATGGAAGTTCACAGGGTCCCATATCAAAGCAAAAAATCGCGGGCATATTATTATAAAAAATGTTTCTTTTAAGTTAGGAGAAATTCCAATATTCTGGGTTCCCTTTTTAGCCATTCCATCAAATACGAAAAGACATACAGGATTTTTATTCCCTAGTTTTGGATATGGAGGTGATGATGGCTTTATTATTTCTGAAAGCTTCTTTTGGGCTATAACCCCCCATCAAGATACAACATGGACACTTAAAAACTACTCTCAAAGAGGATTAAAAGGATTATTAAATTATAGATATCTACTGTCTCAAAAAAATCAAGGTGAACTCAACATAAGTTATTTAAAAGACAAAATCTATAACCCTGAAGAATTTAATATCTTCAAAGAAAAACAGCGTTGGCATATTGATTACAATCATCATTATGAACTACCCAACAACATTAACCATAACGTTTCTGTAAATGTAAATAGTGACACTCTCTATCCCCTAGACTTTCCAAAAGAAGCGGAAGGATGGGGAGATCCCGCCCTAGAAAACAAAATTTCTTTCTCAAAAAATTTTGAAAATATGTTTATAAATGCAGAAGGCATTTATTTTTCAAACTTTCTGAAAGGACTTGATTACTCCGACTTCCCTGATGAAGTTCACAAATTACCCGAAATTACTTATTCCATCATGCCTCAAAGAATTGGGCGTTCCCCTCTAAGATGGGAATTTGATTTTAAATATACAAACTTTTTACGTTCCAAATCACCCTATGATGATCGAAATAATATAGGAGCATGGATTCCTCAAGATGGAGTGTTTAATCCCGAAACGGATCTTCTCAGAACAGGGCAACGACTTGATTTTCTTCCAAGTCTTTCAATACCTTTTCAAATCGGTCCCTATATAGAAATTTATCCAAAAATGACCTATAGAGAAACACGATATCATTTTAATGCTGGTGATGACCGTTCCGTCGAGCAAAGATTTTTGCGCACAGATACCTCAATACGAACACGCTTGTCTAAAATTTATGGAAAAGAAAACAACACCCGTTATCGTCACGAAATTGAACCAGAAATTACACACACATCTTTGCCCTGGGTTAAACGTCCCTCACACCCTTTCTTTCCTAAAGAGGATTTTGAAGGCTTTTTTAGACCAAGCTCAGCCATTACAGATAGTGATCTTATTCAATTTGACTATCATGACCGATTAACTGAAAAAAATATGCTTACATTTTCTCTCACAAACCGATTAATAAAAAAAGAATGGATTGATGATGTTCCCTTTTATAAAGAAATTACGAGTTTAAAAATTTGGCAGTCTTTTGATTATTATGAATCTGTATCTAAAAATCCACTTCGCCAACCCTGGTCTGAACTCTCAGCCCTTTTAGACATTCGTCTTCCCTATCTAGAAACAAATACACTTTTTAGTTATTTTCCCTATTATAAGACAACAAGTTTGGCCTCAAGAATAAAAGGCATGGATAGTAAAGGTAACTACCTCCAGTTCACTTATTCCCGTTCATTCACTATTGATTCTGACAACACCACAATTATACAAAAAAATATAACAGAAGATCTAGGGGTCAACTTAGGAATTGTTACAAAATATGCCAGACTCATTTCGGGGAGTGTATATTCTCTTTCTCATCAAAAATGGAATCTTTACGAATCAAGACTCGACTTATACCCTCCCGGTGATTGCTGGGTCATAAGCTTTGGCCTGCAAAATCGAGAACCCGAAGATATCAAAAAGTTAAATTACACCTTTAATATTTCCTTCCTCTTTAACGATAAAACAAAGAATTTATTTTAAATCTGTCTAGATAAAAGTCTGGGTAAATCTTACACTCCTAACTGTAACTTTCCGATACGACTTACATGGGACAAGCAAAATATTGGGAGCTCGTCTACCCCGAAAGTTTAAGAACAGCTCCTAAAGCACAACCAATTCAAAAGACTAGAATTGAAGCCATTGATATGGCTCGAGGGATTGCCATCAGTTTAATGTTTCTCTCTCACTGTGTGAAGGGTTTACTTTCTTTTCAAATGATGCCCCAATGGGGAATTGTTCCTGTACATTTAATTACAAAGTTTTCATCCTCTCTGTTCATAATGATCTTTGGAATGTCTCTTTCTCTTTTCTTCTCAGATGCTATTGGAACACCAAAATGGCCGCAAAAAAGAAAAAGACTGCTTATACGAGGACTGGAAATACTCTTTTGGTACAAAGCTCTCACCTTTGTTCAAATGTTTCAAATTTATCCTCAACAAGTCATTATTGATACATTACTGTTCAAAAAATTTCCTGATTTTGTTGAAGTCCTAGGATTTTATGCAATCTGTTTAATGTGGATACCTTTCTTTCTCCCCTTCTGGAAAGCCCTATCTCTACCCATTAAATGTTTAGCTATTTTATTGTTTGGATTTATTGGCACCTCACTCACTCAATTAGACTGGGGATCCTATACATCCATAAAAGCTATTCTCGTTGAACACAAAGGATATTATACCTTTGGACAGTTTCAAAGAGGGGCTATTGTACTTATAGGTTTACTCTTAGGAGATATTCTCAAATTGTTCAAAGATAAAAATCTTGGACAGTATTATCTATCAGGAATTCTACTGTTTTCTTCTCTCTGCTTTTTTGGATATTTCTATTACATTGCCGGTGAAAACATAGATCAATTTCTAAAAGCCGTTGCACGAAACTATGGTAAACACCCCCCACTGATAAATTTTATGAGTTTCAGCTTAGGAGGAGCCTTTGCTATACTCAGCATTCTCTTATTGGCTAGAAACTACCTCACCAAATTATTTTTACCCTTTACTTATATAGGAAGAACTCCACTGTTTTCATTTTCATATCACATTATAGTTATCTTTGTTTTGTACCGTTGGATTTTTGATCTCAGAAGAAATACAACATACGAAACAGCCCTGTGGTTAACACTTTTACTTTTCATTTCTTGTTCCATATTTTCTTATATCCTATGCCAGAGAAAAGATAAAAAATGAAACTTCTTATATTTTTATACTTATTTACAAGTCCGCTTTTTGGAGATTCCTTCTTTGATTTCTTTCTCAGTAAAAAATCAGAGATAAAGCAAACTCAACCAGGCCCCAAACAGTGGAGAGAAAATATCCAAACAGAAGTTCTTAAAATTGCTAACTCTTTTGAAGGCGAATTTGGAGTCTATGTTAAAGATATCCCTTCTGGAGAAGTCTATTCATTCAATGCAGAAACACCCTGGTATTTAGCCTCTTCCATCAAACTCCCCATTCTTATTGGGGTTATGAAAAGCGTTCATTCTAGAAAGTTAAATCTGAATCAAAAAATTCAAATTAATCTTACGGATTATAGAGATGGAGCCGGGCAAACCAATTGGGTTCCACCAGGTAAAACTGTCACTTTAAAGTTTTTAATAGAACAAATGATGATCTATAGTGATAACGCTGCCACAGATAAAATTATTTCCTTAGTTGGAATGAAGAATATCAATTCCACCCTTCAGTCTATCGTCCCTAAAGGATTTCATGAAATCACCTCTCTTCTAGAAGTCAGACACCAGGTTTATTCCCATGTTCATAAAAAATCATCATCACTCTCAAATATGGATTATTTTAAAATAAAGGCAGCTAAACGTTTTTCTAAAAAAATTGAAGTTTTTAGAAAGTTAGCGAAGCTTCGCAGGTCACAGCTCTACACCACAGACTTAAACCTTGCCTTTAACAAATACTACTCAACCTACTTGAATCATGCCACTTTATCTTCCTATGCCTATCTGTTAGAAAAATTAGTGCATGGAGAAATTATATCAAAAAAGATTTCAAAAGAGATTCTCAAACTTATGAAAAGGTGTCAGACCGGAAAAACGCGAATAAAGAAACATTTTCCAAAATCCATACGTTTTGCGCACAAGACAGGAACTCAATATAAAAGGGCTTGCGATATGGGTGTGGCCAGTTGGAAACAAAAAAATGTTATCATAACGGCCTGTACAAAGGGTTACCGTCGCCTTTCTCATTCCGATAGAGTTCTTGCAAAACTAGGACAAGCTCTTTTCAAATCCGGCTTAATTCCCCAATTAAAATAACTCTGGCCAAAAACCCGCCTTAAAGTTTCCATATTCCTATTTGGGACAGTTTTATAGATCCTGTTTCTTTTAAAATCTTTTTTAAATCTCAGAGGGGAAATAACTCACCTCTCCCCTTCTATCAACAAGAGCTATGGTTAACACCACTTCGTCAACAGATCCTCGCATCATTTGCACAGCATATTCTAATCGATCCAATTGTTTGTAAGAAATATGATTCCAATAACTAGAATACGAGGTAACAGATTTTACTTCTAAAATTTGCACGCACTTTTTAAATGTAAAAACGAGGTCTAACTCTACTCCATAAAATTTATGACGATGAAATTTTAAACTCCAACCCTTATTTATAAACTGTCTGGCCACAATAGCTTCAGAATACAAACCTCTTGATCTATCGTCTCCATTCCTTAACTCCCGCAAAAGTCTTTCTGTGCTCAACGCATGGACCGTGGGTTTGAATAGCTGATTGATGGATCTTAGTGGCGTAGCCCTTATGCTTTTCAAATCCATAAACGGGAAAATCATTAGCCAACCCTTTCATATATCGATCACGCGCCACCTTAGCCACTATAGAAGCTGCTGAAATAGGAGCCGCTCTTAAATCCCCTTTAATAAGAGGAGTTTGAACATACCCTGGTAAATCAGGCAAAGTTTGATGGCCGTCCACCAAAACATGACCCTGATTTAACCCAAGCCCCATTACAGCCCTTTTCATTGCTAAAAACGAAGCCTGTAAAATATTAATCTTTTCAATTTCCTCTACCGTTGCAAAAGCAATGCTAGCTTGATGTGTGTTTAAAATGTGTTCTGCCAATTCTTCGCGTCGTTTTTCGGACAATATTTTAGAATCTGTAAATTCACTTATAATTTCATCTGATTTAAGACAAACGGCCCCTGCATAAACTCGACCCGCCAGACACCCCCGTCCGACTTCATCCACCCCAATAACAGGCTTGGGGACAACAGACTCCCAATCAAATCGTTTTAACATATGAAACAAAAACCCTCTTTGGGTTATCTCTCAAAAGAGACCCTATTACTGAGCAGTACTCTCTTTTGAACTCTCCGAAGAACCATTCTCTTCAGAACTAGCAGCCTCTTCTTGAGCGTCAATAATACGCTCACTGGAAATACGAGAGGCTTTTCCTGCAAGTTTACGTAGATAATAAAGTCTAGAGCGTCTCACAACTCCTCGAGCTATGACCTTCACACTCTCTATCAAAGGATTGGTATAGGGAAACGTCCGCTCCACTCCAATATTGTCTGAGACCTTTCTAACAGTAAAAGAACGACCCATCCCAGAGCCTTGAATTTTAATCACCACACCTTTAAAGATCTGAGTTCTCTCTTTCTCACCCTCTTTAACTCGAATAGCCACCTCTACTGTATCGCCCGAGCGCATCTCTGGAAACGATTTACGCTTTTCAAGTGCCATTTGTTTTATGAACTCCAACATGAAAAAACTCCCTACTTTGAAACTTTGAGTATCATACATTGAAAATACAGGTCAACCGCCCAAAGTGCCCTACCTCATTCCGATAAAAACTTTTCAGGAAATCCTAAAGCTCGACGATCTTGAGCACTAAGAGCCATATAATAAGACTTGGCCCTATCCCATGTTTCTTTAAGCTCTGACCGCAATTCCATTTGTGCCTTAAAAAGCTCCGGCCTCTTCTGAAATGTCTTTAAGAGTCCTATGTAAGCCCTTGATTTCTCAATTTCTTTATGATCTCCACTTAAAAAAATCTCAGGCACAGCGACGTCATGGAAAAGAGATGGACGTGTAAAAATAGGAGCCTCAAGCAGCCCATCTGATAAGCTATCTTTCTCTACACTCTCCTCATCCCCTAAAAAATCAGGAAGAAAACGGGCTAAAGCTTCAATAAGAACCATACTAGCAACTTCCCCCCCATTAACAACATAGTTACCTATAGAAATCTCCTCATCGACATATTTATTAAGAAACCTCTGATCCACACCTGCATAACGGCCACAGATTAAAATCAATCCACTCGTTTTCGACAACGACTCTGCCATAGCATGAGACAACAACTTCCCCTGAGGACTAAGGTATATACTCTTTGGCTTCGTCTCAAATTTCGATTGGGCTGCACAAAACGCCTTTTCCATAGGCTCTGCACAAATGACCATACCTTCCCCTCCCCCATAGGGAGTATCATCAATAGAGCCATAATTATTATTTGTAAATTCCCTTAAATATGTTGTTGATAAATTTAAAAGTTTTTTCTTTTGAGCGCGACCTATCAACCCCAGTTCAAAGAAGGGATTAAAAAAATCTGGAAAAAGAGTAATAATATCTATCTTCACTCTCTATCCAAAACTCTCTAAATAATTTTCAGGCAACTTAAAATGAATACTTTTTTCCTTCCAATTTATCCGTTCCAATAACTGATCCACAAAAGGAATTAAAAGTTCACCCTTTAAAGTTCTTAAAATTAAAACATCCTGTGCCGTAGAAAAAAAACCTTCCACTGTACCCAGCTCCCTGTTCCCATTAAAAGCTCTAAAACCCTCTATTTCATGCAAGTAAATCTTTTCCCCCGGCTCTGATATCAATAAGCTTTTCGGAATACCAAAAATAAACCCTTTTAACTTTTCAGCCTGAGTGCGACTCTTTAATTCCTCAGTCGCAAGTACAATCCCTTTTTTATGAGGAAACCATTTCTCAATACAAAATCTCTGAACTGTTTTTGAATCTTCAGGTTGTATGCACTGAAATTCTTTAAGCTCCCCTTTCCATTCGGGACGTTCAGAATATAAGACAACATAGAGCTCACCTTTTAAACCATGAGCCTCTTTAACTCTTCCGATATTAAAAAAATCAGACATACAAAAGAAAAAAAGATGTGTTACTCAACAATTTCTAAAACACTACGCTTTTGTAGCTTTGTGCTCGCCGCATTTAAAATAGTTCTCATCGAGCGAGCTGTTCGCCCTTGTTTCCCAATGACTTTTCCAAGATCCTCTTTGGCCACTTTCAATTCCACAACTGTTGTTTGCTCTCCAGCGACCTCACTCACTTCCACACGGTCAGGGTTATCAACAAGCGACTTAGCCATCAACTCTACAAGATCCTTCAAACTTGTTGGATCCATTGTTCACCTCCATTTACTTTCCGCTACCAGAAGCCTCACGAATCAAGGACTTTACTCTTTGAGTCGGCTGAGCTCCACAGGATACCCAGTGCTCCACTCTTTCAAGGTTTAACTTCAATTTTTTTTCATTTTTTCCAGAGTGAGGATTATATGTTCCAAGTACCTCTATAAATCTACCGTCACGAGATCGCCTTTGATCTGCTACAGTGACACGATATTTAGAAGCATGACGAGCCCCTCGACGCGAAAGCCGGATAACAACCACTTTAACTCCTTTACCATATGGTCCACTAAATGACATTAGATCCCATGAAAGTTCTAAGTAGTCAATAAATGAGCGAATCCATTCTATTATGCGCCGCATAATCTATTGCTATATTTCTAGGAATACCCTCCTCCAAAATGCCCCCACCATCTTTTACTCATCCATAAGCAAGCTTTTAGGGGACCGGATAAGTTTAGCCTAAAACTAACTTCATAAGCCTGTGTTCAAATAAAAGCAAAAAATGCCTGAAGATGTGGATGTAGAGGTCCATTTTTAGCCAAGCACAGCCGTTTATAATTGGCTCTTAATAACTACACCCTCTGGAATCAGATGCACTTGCCGGCTCCCGTAGATTCGCAGAGTCTTTTCCAACCATTGAACATGATAAAAATAAGGGCAAACATATAAAAAGAAAGTACTTCATATATAAGTCTCCTCTTAGACTCTATTTTACATAACTTGCTCTTATAAACCAACTCTTATTGTTCTGAAAATTTATTGCGGTGAAAAAGGGCCACCGCCTTTAAAAGGATTCAATCCCGCCTGCCCTAAAGGTGACTTCATCATTTGTGACATCATTTTCTTTGTATGCTCAAATTTTTTAATAAATTGATTCACATCCTTCACCTGCGTCCCACTTCCATTCGCAATACGAAGACGCCGAGAGCCATTTAAAATTTTATGATTTCGACGCTCCTTGAAAGTCATAGAGGAAATAATAGCTTCAATCTTTTTTAACTCAGCATCAGGTGGAGACATCTTTTGTAACTGTTTTGACATCTGTCCCATACCAGGAAGCATTTTTAAAATACTCTCTATACTTCCCATCTTTTTAATAGTTTTAATTTGTTCTAAAAAATCCTCCACAGTAAATTCATTACGAGCTACTCTTTTGGCCATCTTTGTAGCTTTTGACTCATCTATAACTTCTTGAGCCCTTTCAACTAGAGAAACCACATCACCCTTATCTAAAATCCGAGAAGCCAATCGGTCGGGATAAAAAGTTTCTAAAGCTGTAATCTTCTCCCCCACTCCCAAAAACTTAATCGCTATCCCTGTCATCTCTCGAATACTAAGAGCCGCACCACCTCGAGCATCTCCGTCAATCTTTGTAAGAATTAAGCCTGTTAAATCTAATTTTTGATGAAACCCCTCAGCCACATTGACAGACTGTTGACCTAACATAGCATCTGCAACTAAAAGAATTTCATCAGGCTTTAAATAAGATTTTAAATCCGTTAACTCACTCATCAATTCATTATCAATTTGTGATCGCCCAGCCGTATCAAATAAAAGAACGTCAATCATATTTTCCTGTGCCCACCTCTTTGCTAATTTGGCAATCTTCTTTACGGATTGATTTGGTTCCGTATTAAAAACTGGCAAATCATTTTGCTTTCCCAATATCTTCAACTGCTCAACAGCAGCCGGGCGAGAAATATCAATAGGCACAAGCCCAGGCTTTTTCTTAAGAGATTTACGAATGTGCATTGCCAATTTACCACAGGTTGTTGTCTTCCCCATTCCCTGAAGACCCACAAGCATAATAACACTCGGCACTTTTCCCAGTTCTAATTTGGAACTGCCACCACCTAAAAGAGTAACTAGCTCATCATACACAAACTTTACAAACTCTTCTCCTGGATTTACACCCTGAGTGACTTGGGCCCCAATGGCTTTTTCTTTTACACGATCAACAAATTTTTTAACGACATGGAAATGAACATCCGCTTCCAGAAGTGCTAACTTTATCTCCCGAAGCACATCCCGTATGTTATCTTCAGAAATACGAGCCTGCCCCTTAAGCTTCTTTATACTTTTTAAAAGAGTCTCTGATAATTGATCAAACATATTACCACCTTAAAAAAGAACCTCTCTTTATAGCAATAACGGAAACGAAAAAAAGACAGACAAGCGATATGAAAGAAACAACCAATGCCATACCTATGGATATATCCGAAATACCAATTACAGAATAACGAACACCATTAATAAGATACAGAAGAGGGTTCATTTTAGAAATATTTTGCCAGGCAGGATGTAACTGCTCTATAGAATAAAACACTCCACCCAAATAAAGCAGAGGAAGAAGAACAAATGAACCCAAAGCATTAACCTTTTCAAAATTCTTTGAATAAAAACCCGCCGCTATCCCGATATTTGAAAAACTAAGACTTCCAATAATAACAAAAAGAACAAGAAGAAATGGATTTTGAATAGATAACCAGCTTCCATGACTCCAAAAGAAAAAGACTTCACTCACAATGAGAGTCACAATTCCTACAATAATCCCTCTAAATAAACCACCAAGACTCATTGCTAATACAATTTGCCATGTTCTTAAAGGCATAACTTTTAAATCTGCTAAATCCCCATGAAATTTTGAAATCACTATTGAACTTGAAGTGTTTTGAAATGCATTATTCAGTGCTGACATCATCACCAAACCAGGAATAAGAAACGCCAAATACGAAATACCCCCCTCTAAAGAAATACTTCCTCCCAAGCTGACTCCAAAAATTAAAAGATATAACACAGAGTTCACAACTGGAGTGGCAACCGTCTGAAGCCAAACTCTTAAAAAACGTTTTATCTCACGATATGATAAAGTCATAACTGGACGAAAAGTTAAATCCTTATTACTCATCCAACACTCCCATAAGCACATCCTCTAACCGTCCCTCACGAATCTTTAAATCCCTCAAAACTCCCCTTTCTAAATTGATGTCATTTAATAATACATTAATGGGCATATCATAGGGGATTTTAAAAATAGCTCCATAATCATTGAGTTCAAAAAGATACTTATGTTTTAAATGATTTTGAGGCTTATTAAACTCCACCGTTACCTTCCTGGAAGTTTGATTTTGAATTAAATCTTTCGTAGGACCTGTCTGAACAACTTTACCCTTTTGAAGAATAACCAATCTATCACAAAGGTTTTCAGCCTCTTCTAAGTAATGCGTTGTCAATAATATTGACAACCCTTCCTTATTTAACTCTTCAACAAACCTCCATAATTTTATACGCAACTCAATATCAACACCTGCTGTCGGCTCATCTAAAAGCAACAATCTCGGTTTATGAATTAAAGCCTTTACAATCATAAAACGCCTTTTCATTCCACCACTTAAATCCGCCACCTTTTTATCCTTATGAGGAGCTAAACCTAAGCGATCCAACAAATAACTTATTCTATCCGCATTGCCCTTTATACCCTGATACCCCGATGAAAATTTTAAAACTTCCTCAACAGTGAAAAATCCATGACTGATAATCTCCTGAGGCACAAAACCAACGCCACTCTTCATATCATGACTGTTTTCAGAAACATCCTGCCCAAAAATAAAAGCCTTCCCCTCACTCGGGGTCTCTAATGTTGTAAGAATAGAAATCAATGTTGTCTTACCAGCTCCATTGGCCCCCAAAAGACCTAAAATCTCCCCCTCTTTCATATTGAAACTCACACCAGACAGAGCCAGCACTTTTCCATAATTCTTAGATAATTGGTCAATTTGGATAAGGTTCGACATAATTGTATTAGATCTACACGGACAAATAGCTTTGGTCTATCTATTTAGATCTGCTCTCTTTTACTGTTCCCCCTTGAGTAATCCATCCCCAATGAATACCTTTAATACCTCTATATGCCTCTCACTTAATCAATTCCTAAACTCTATGGAAAAACAAAGACGTCGACAATATGCGACAGATTTGAGAAATTTGAAATGTAGGAAACTTATAAACATGACAATATCTTTAAAAATTTTTAAATAAAAGCATGCAATTCCTTAAGATAGGGCCTTAGATCATGAATTTCGAGTCTAAATTAAAAAAACAAGAACAGTTAAATAAAGATAAATTAGAAAGTCTTTTTAACTGGAGACTCATATCCATCGTCTCTCTTATCGCCTTCTTAATAGCCAGTGCCCTCTTTCCCGAACTGAACCTAGCTCTCCCCTCTCTACTGATCTGCCTAACCCTATTCTTCACTCTGGTTAAATTATCCAATAAAGTAAATACTCATATCATCAATTTAACAAACTTAAGACAATTTTATAAACGCCAAAGATTACGATCTGAAGGCCTCTCCCTCCCCACAGACAGTGTTCCTCCACTATGGGATAAATCAACATTAAATAAAGAGAATATAGAAACCGCCCAAGATTTAGATCTTTTAGGCTCACACTCTCTTTATTCTTTTATTTCCGAAGCACAAACACACTCTGGACAAAAAAATCTTCTAAATTCTATGTTCTGCCACCCAAAATCCCTTTTAGAATTAAAACAGATTCAAAGTGACATTGTTCATTTTTCAAAGAAAATGAATACAATTAGAAGAATCATTTTGGATATTAAAAGAAATCAAAACATCTTTAAAGAAGATATTTTAATCAAAGAAGCCCTATCTAAACCGCTCATACCAAATAACATTCAATGGAAGTGGAAAATCTTAATAATAAGTTTTCTACTGAGTATCTCTGAATTTTTCTATAAAACTTTTGCCAACAAATTAGAAGACGGTCTCTTTTTTCCTCTAATTTTTGCGGTCCTATCTCTTATCTTCCTAAAGACAACAAAACATGCCTTCTCAAGAGGCCAAAGTCTTGTAACACTTTTAAGTGGTTTTTCAAAAATCTTCCAAAGAGTCGAAAGTCTATCTCAAACTTCTATCGGACAAAAACACTTTCCCGTTATATATAAATCAAAAATCTCTAAACAACTTAGTAAAATGGAATTAACACTGGATGGGCTCAGTATTGCGGCAAACCCCCTAGTCTTCCTCCTTCTCAACATAATCTGTCCCTGGAATTTTTACTTTGCTATAAAGCTGGAAGAAAAAAGAAAGGCCTTAGCCCCAGATTGCTTATCCGCCCTTGAAGAATTTTATAAATTTGAAGCTTTTATGGGATTAGTCGTGCTCTATAGATATCAAACCCAAACTTTTCCAGATTTTACAGAACAACCCTCATTTAAAGTGGAAAAACTAGAACACCCCCTATTAGAAAAAACAAAACGAAAATCCAATGACTTTGACTCCTCTCACTTAACCATTATTACAGGCTCAAATATGTCCGGAAAATCCACATTCCTAAGAACCATAGGTATCAACTTTCTACTCTCTCAAATGGGTGCCCCTGTTTTTGCAAAATCTCTTACAACTTTTTCAGGAAAGCTCATAACTTGTATTCGCATAACCGACTCCCTAAAAGATGGAGCCTCTTATTTTTATGCAGAGGTCTTAAGACTTAAACACTTATTTGAAAATACCCAAAACCATAAGTGCCTTTACCTTATAGATGAAATATTCAGAGGTACAAATAACTTCGAACGACTCAAAGGCAGTCAAGATCTTCTCAAAGCTCTCTCCCAAACAGAAAGCATAGGCCTTATTTCAACCCATGATCTCGATCTGACAAAACTCTCTGAAAACTCCTCCAACATTGAAAACTATCACTTCAGAGATTTTATTGAAAATGATTCCTTAAAGTTTCAATACAAAATCAATAAAGGTATTTCACCGAGTACTAATGCGCTCTATATAATGAAAAAAAACGGCCTCCCCATAATGGACTGTTGAAAAGGTGTCATCTACTTCGTTGCAATCACTCAAACACTCACTCCGACGTAGGAAAAACTACGCCTCCGTTCGGTTTGAGCTTGAACGCCTCGTATCTAACACCTTTTCAACAGTCCACGCTTATTTGAAACTTGAAAAAGTGTCATCTACTTCGTCACAATATATCACTTCGGTTGTATCTTGCTCTTTTGACTAGTTTCTTTTTTAACGTTGATCTTCAGAACTTTTTCTCATGGATTTTAAAAGCTCAAACAATTCTGAGGGCCGCAGCTCGTCTCTCCGCCGAAGGCTAAAAGCGATTAGCTGGATAAAGCTCAATGACTTCGAGCTTAGAACAAACGGTCTTTAACGGAGATACGCCCTGCGCCTCAGAAAACTCGTTTTAAAACCCATGAGAAAAAGTTCCTCCTAATAAAATGTCAAAAATAGCAAATTTGTCCTCTATCACGATACGCCCTACATTCGAGAAAAAAAATAAACCCTTTCTTAAACAAAACTCAAAAATGAATTGAAAATTTTAAATACTCAGATGCACTCTAAGCTCTTTTCTCTTCAAACTTGACTTTATTAGAAAAATCGATGTCTTATATTCCCATGCTAAAACAATATGAGATTTCAAATTTTTATATTTTTAAACCTCTCTCCGAACAGGATATACTGACATTAAAAAAACAACTTCTTCAATTCTCCGATTCAATTAAAGGACTCTTTGTCATAAGCCCAGAGGGTTGTAATGCTACATTCACTGGCTCTTTAAGTACTGTAAAAGAATTAGAAAATCAATTGACTAACTTTTTTGGGCCCATTTCTTTTAAACGATCCCAAGCTAATAAATGTGCCTTTAAAAGATTTAAAATTGACCTGAGAAAAGAAATTGTAACCCTTGGAAAACCAGAAATTAGTCCTAAAGGAGAAAAAAATAATAATCATTTATCTCCTAAAGAATGGAATAAGACTCTGGCATCTGACAAAGATATTCTCTTATTGGATGTCCGCAATACATATGAAACAGAAATTGGTAAATTCAAAAATGCTATCGATTTAAAAATGGATGAGTTCCGTGAATTTCCTGAAAAAATAAAAAATCTTCCGAAAGACAAAAAAGTTCTTATGTATTGCACAGGTGGAATTCGTTGTGAAAAAGCTTTACTCCATCTACAAAACAAAGGCTATCGCAATGTTTATCAACTAGAAGGGGGAATTCTCAACCACCTTAAAGAGTCACAACCAGATACAAGTCATCCATGGGAAGGAGAGTGTTTTGTCTTTGATCACCGTGTTGCTGTCCAATGCGACCTCTCACCCTCCAAGACATTTCACCTTTGCCCCCACTGCGGACAGCCAGGAAAAGAGGATATTCAGTGCGTACAATGTAGTAAGACTTCTAAGATATGTGAAAAATGCCAAAAACTATTGAGATATGCAGTTTGTTCTAAAAATTGCAATTACCACTACAAACGTATTTTGAAAAAACAAAATATGATGATGGAAAAATCGCATTAATGGAATAGAAAATCTTGTGCTTATTAGCAAAGATCAAGATCTGATTAATGCAATTCTTGATGAAAGTAAGCTATTTAAATTAACTTTGTATGAAACTAAATTAGATTTATAACTAGTTGAATTGGCTCTTAGAAAAAATTAACTTATCTGAGCACTTGTTATAAAAAAGAGGACTTTTCCCTAAAACGACTTAATTTTTGTCTATTCTCTTCCAAGATCTTTCATCAATCACCAAACTTCTATCTCCACTTCTTTTTTCTGCCTCTAGTTTTGATAAATATCTGTATCGCTTTCCACCTGTATACATACCAGAGTTAAAGAAAATTCCACCCCAAATTCCAGATAGATAATACCTACAATAACGATCCCTATCTCCACCGTCGTCGTAACTTCCTTTAAGAAATTTTGTTAGTGCTTCTATACCAACTTTCAAAGCAGTGTTTTCTGAGGATAAATCAATTCCATTTAAAGACACTTCCAAAAGTGTGTTTATACCTTGCAACACATTATCAGGACTTTCATAAGGTCTAGAGCAAGAGGCAATTCTCTCTCTAATACCATTAATAAAGGTATCAATATCAAATGATGAGACTTCAGCAGCATTAGCAATAGGGTCAAAGTAAGTACTATTATTTTGTCTCCGTTGAAAATACAAAGAAGCTCCACTCATAGCACCCTCCGCAATTACGGAACAAACACTTCTAGTAGAAAAATTTCCTGTTTGTAAATAATCTCTAAATTTATCTTTCTCCCTTTCCGAGCTAAACATATTCAAAATCTCCTGCGGATTTCGATTAGTGAGTATTGCATGAATACTCATAATCACCAAAGGAACATAATCACTGTGCCTTTGACGAATACATAATTCCAGTGTTTTATGAGTATCTTCAGCTAAATCGTTATCATTAAAATTCGTGTCTTTAGAAAAATCATCCATAAAAAAATCAGGAACGAGCATTTCTGATGCGGGTTGTCGTTTTGATTTTAAACCAGAGCTTTTCTGATGAGAGCTTATACTTTTCGTATCCATACTTGAACACGAAAAAAGGAAACATCCTATAAAACTTATTAGTATATATTTCTTAAAGATCATTTTTTTCTCGCTTTTTAAATTGCACTTACAAAAGTTAAGTGTACCCCCCCCCCGATAATTCAACTTTTATTATTTCCCAATCTAGACCTTTAAACAGAAAACTCTTATCTTCCTTTTAAAAAGAATAGGTTCATGACACTTTAAGTTGACTTTGAGATATGTTAACTTATTGTAATGAGGGTGAAAAATAGGTATTTTGTACGTTCAAGGATTTCAGAGGCTAAATTTAGGGAGATTATTAAGCTATTTGCTGGAGATTTAACAGCCGAGCAGATAGCTTTGTTTTCAGGTGCAAGTAGAAACTGCGTAAATAGAATTTTAAAACAAGTGCGAATTAGAATAGCCGAGTTTTGTGAACAAGAGAGTGTGTTTGATGAAGGGGAAATAGAGATAGATGAGAGTTATTTTGGAGCAAGACGGACTCGTGGCAGAAGAGGTAGAGGAGCCAGTGGTAAAACAGTTGAGAATTAAATGGCATTGTAAAAACTTTGACTTGTATCATAACTACTTTCAAAAAAATCACCCTTCGAGCAAGTGTGCTTCGCAACACTGCTCGAAAGAGGTGCTAACCGAGATAGTATACACAAACTGTTAAAAAGTGTTATATACGAGACGTACAAACCAAACGCAGGCGTAGTTTTTCCTACGTCGGAGTGAAGGTTTGAGTGATTGCAACGAAGTAGATAACGCTTTTTCAAAGGGTAAAAGCACTAAAGTTTTACAATGTCCTCACGAGGCGGAACCCAACATTGATGAACCTGAAGCCCGGGCTGCCGCCGTTGCGACTCGCCGAGCGCAAGTACGGCGCATCATAAGACCAACTACCGCCACGAACAACACGATTGAGTCCGGAGGTTTGCAACGGATCAGTTCCACCAAGTAATCCTCTCTTATATCTATCCTGTACCCACTCTTCAACATTTCCATGAACATCATAAAGATCACAAGGATTGGCCCTTAAAGAGCCAACAGGGTGAGTCTTGAGATTAGAATTAATCGTATAAATACCATAACTTGGTAAAAGATCTGGATCATTGCCAAATGAATACGCAGTCGTTGTGCCACACCTTGCTGCATTCTCCCACTCTGCCTCCGTCGGTAGACGTAAACAACCTCTCTGTGAGCTTGGAGTACCATCACAACCTGTCAACCCCTTGGCAATATTGAGCTTTTTAACAAACAACTCATCTATTTCATTCCATGTCACTCGCTCTACAGGATTATCTGGACACATCTCTACATCACCTATTCTCATATGATTGTCACAATCATCCTCAGTCTTAAAATGTGATGGATTCTTACCCGTAACTTCAAACCACTGCCTCTGCGTCACCTCTTTGGTCATTATCTCATAGTCCTTAGATATACTTACAGCTACTTGATACTCATCATCATCTCGATCTTTTTCATTACCAGGACTTCCCATCTTAAAACTCTTACCACCTGCAAGATCATTAATCTTATCAACTGAAATTCGCTTAAATGTCGAGGAAAACAGATGAGCCGTTAAATACGACTTTAATATATTAAACATAAATCCTGACTCTGATGTATACCTTTTAAGCTTATCTGATGATATCACCTCATCCACTAATTCATCTACCAAATCATTAATCCCCTTTATCACCTGATCTAACTCACCCAAATCTGCCAACTCTGACTCTACTTCTGATAACCTGCTCTTTAACTTTGAAAGCTCACGAACTATCGGAGTATTTGAACCTGAACCCAATTCTGAAACAAACTCCTGTAAATCTGAAATCTCTTCCTTTAATCCTCTTTGAATCTCTAATAATCCTCTTTCTCTTTGAATCTTTAAAAGCTCTGCTGCGTCATCCCTTCTTTCACTCCTATACAAATCAATCTTTTCCCTCATATTCTTACTAAAGTTTCCCCTAAGACTTAACGAACTCTTCAATGATTCCTTAAACTCTGATAACAATACTCTCCTATCAAAACCACCTGACTCAACTTCACAATCTCCCCTTGAACTTAAAATTCTACCCCTCTTACAACTTTTGATAACTGCATAATTACCCTCTTTATAAAATAATACCACCTCGCCCGTTCTCTCATCTGTATAATCTGCATCCATCGCCGGATCACGACTTCCACCCTGAAAACTTGAACAACTCACTAAAAATACAAATAAAAACAAAAAACGACTCATCTTTACTTATCCCCATTTATAAACTTAAAATACTTAAAACCAAACTCACTTACGATAACTTTAAATATAAAACTCAACACAATTAAACAAAAACACCGCAAATCTCAAAAAAATCCACTCAAATCTATTCTAAGAAAATATACATAAAACTACAAACTAAACTAAACTAAACTAAACTAAACTAAACTAAACTAAACTTATACTCCCATACCTTCGTCTGGCTCTTCAATAATTCTAAAACGTTGCACAGGGAGATCTTGAAAATCATCTAAAGTGGACTAGTTTAGAAAACTTTTGGTTCATGACACTTTAAGTTTTCCAGAAGCATAGATGTTATTCTTTCCCGAGCGTAGGGCATATTGTGATAGAGGACACATTTACATTTCTAAGACATTGCAGAGAGAACTTTTCTCAAGGTTTTCAAAGCGCAGTTCTCTGAAGCTGCAATGCGTATCCCGAAGGGAGACGCTTTGCGCCCTTCAGAGCTGTTTAAACAAATAGCACACTTAAGGAGCCTTTTTTAACTATACTTTTCTACATGGCAACTGTTTGAGCTTTTAAAATCCATGAGAAAAAGTTCTGAAGATCAAAGTAAAAAAGAAAATTGTATAAAAACCAAGAGAACTGTTGAAAAGGTGTTAGATACGAGGCGTTCAAGCTCAAACCGAACGGAGGCGTAGTTTTCCCTACGTCGAAGTGAAGGTTTGAGTGATTGCAACGAAGTAGATGACACCTTTTCAACAGTTCTAGATATAACCGAAGCCATATTTAGTGAAAAAAGGATTTTACGGGATCTTCGTCTTCTTCTTCTTTTTCAGGTAATGTTACTAGCTTCTCATCCACAAAGACATCTTGAACCTCTTGGGCTGTTAAAGGCTTATCATTAATAGAATAACGACTCTGTGCTAAGTTACCTCTACGACCCTCTATAAGAAATTGCTTTACCCATTGAACTTTTCCTACTAATTCCACAGCACCATCCTTTTTTGGAGAGTAAATTTGAGTCGCTACCCTCCTAAGTTCACTTACCTGATAATAATTCAAAGAAGCAACACTCCTTTGTTTACTAGAGATAAGTTTATATATTTCACCATTAGTTAACTCTATTTGAGCTTCTACTGAAACGGCACTCTCCTCATCACCCTGACCCCTAACAGCTCGACTGCCAATATAGTCAATATGCACTGACTTAATATTCAAATTCACATTTCCACTGATATCAGAATCTACTAACTGAAAATCCATTTGAAATGCATCAGAATTTACACTTGAACCATCTATTGGATTAACTGAAGGTACCCGCTTCACTTCCCCTCTTAAAGGACAACCATTTTCATACTTAGCACTTCGTAGGTTAGTATTACCACACTCATCCACCAATACCTTAAAAATGGATCGCCCTGTTTCCGTATTTAAAGGAGCAGAAAAACCTAAAGAGTGAGACAATATGGCCTCTTGTACAGAAAAAAGCTCCATCACAACATCCCTATCTAAAGAAGATTCTTTTTGATAAAGTGGGATAACTCGTACAAGGCCATGTGCTCTTGAAAAAGGACTTAGAGGAATCTCTCGCTTCCCTAATTCAAAATTAATGGCCATTAATGCTTGCATTGACAATATTACAGAATCACTAAATCGCTGCCCCTCCTCAGGATCTGACAAAACATCTTCTATAGGCACGTCTACTTCTACGCTCCCCCCCCCTGTTTTAATATTACCTTTTAAATATTGTTGCTGGAGATATTCATTAAGAAGAACTTGAAAACTCTGACTTAATTCAACAGCTAAGTCTTCCCAAGTTTCAGCCAACTCTTTTAACTTCTCATCCGATACAGTTTCTAAATTTAAAACATCATTAATAGCTTCGAATAATTTTTCTTCATCTAACTCATCACCAGAACCTTTAAAAAAATCCGACATCTCAAGGGGCAGCTGAGTCATCACTGCTTCCACATTTTTCCTTGCTACCTCTGAAAGTTGAGATTCAGAGCCTGTCGGGTCAGTTGTAGAAGTTCTTGATATCAAATCTGAAGTTATAAACATATCCAGATAGGCTCTAGCATTTAATAAATTCTGTCGGACCAGTTCCTCTTCCTCTTGAACAATACCTTTTTGAACTCTATCCGCCTCTAAAGACGCTAAAACTTGTTCACTCAAATTTATATAACTCTTCAACTTATCTATAATTTCATTAACTTCCTCATGTGTCATAGAGGAAAAATCTCTCACATCTGGAGTTTTATTGAGATGAACCTTCTTATCTTCTAAATCTTTGGAAAGAGTATAAATATAAAGTCCGCCCCTCTCCAATTCCAAACTAGAAAGTGACACCTGAGATGAATCTTTACCACAAGATATGGCCAAACCAGAGCAAAGCAAAATAGCAAGCAATGACCCCAATTTTTTCTCTTGAACTTCGGAAATAATAGACATCTTGCGTACAAATTAACACATTCAAGCTCTAAAATCATAATTTATTTTAAATAATTTTCTTAAGTTATTTCAATAGGTTAAAATAATTACTTTGAGGTTTTTATAAAAAGATTAAAATGAAAACAAAAATTAACCCACAATTAAAACAATGATAGACCATGAACTTTCTATTGCGACTTCCATATATTTTTTCTTTGATCTTCTATTTAGAAGCCTTCTCATTTCGATGAAAAACATCATGAAAATCTTGAATATTTACAATCTTTTTAAAATCCTCCGGGCGAATAGATGGTAAAACTCTCTGATTAGAAACAAACAGCCCTGTTGTATCACCCCTATTTAATGAACCATGGGTAGAGTGAAGACCATCAAACCCTAACATGATTCTCAATGCGACATTAGAAAATGCATAACCTGCTTTTCCACTGACCACCACTTGAGCTGATTGAATGCTATTGATATACAAAGACTCCCACAACCTCACAAGAGCATAAGGATATTCTAAATCTACTGTTCTCTTAAAATAATCCTCCCATGACAACTTGGTATTCTTAAACAAAGAGATATGAGAAAATGGATCTTCACCTTGAATAACTTTATATCCAACTCTTTGCCGTTTAGGATCAATAAAAATTTGAGAATGATTTTTTCCCGACTCCGAGAAAACATCTACTGTATTTTTTAACTTTCCCTTTATAGCTGTAATATGAACACCCTCAACATAGGAAAGATCTTTTGCTAATTTAAAACGCTGAGAGTTTTTACAATAAAAGGCTCCAAAAGATATAATCTCTGGTGAAATAAAAGTATAATCCAATTTATTCTTAAGCTGTGACTGATAAGACCAGCCTTTATCTTTTAAAACAGATTTATAATGAATACTTTCTATTTTTTTAAAAAAAGAATTTCCATGATCACTGATAAGAATGATTTCTAGTTCCTTGCCATATAGTTTTCGATATTTCTTCTCAATAGCCTTGAGACGATCATCTATTTTTTTCATGTAACGCAATATAGAATGCCGGCCATTGACATGTGAAATGATGTCAGAGTTTGCTATAAGGGCAAAATAATTCTTTACGTCAGCTACATTAAAAAAATCTTCCTCCAGAACATCCAACCAATGCAGAGCTGATGTTTCAGTCCATACCATTGTGACTAAATGGCCCCAAAAACCTTTAGCTTTAAAATGAAACCCTTTTTCATGAGTTGGCGGATGGCTAAGGTGATATAATATATTCCCTACCTTTTTGCCACGGCCTTGATTTCGTTTTTGATCAAAATAAACTTTTGTGTAACTTTCCGAAACAGGAACATCAAAAAGTCTAGACCAGTTGGGATCTGAAATAGATGGAAATGTTGAAATCATACGAGAGGGAGAATGAAAGTTTCTAAAGTGTCCCCCTTCATGCATCTCTTTAAAAAGAGAATACCCTATACCATCCAACCCAATAATTAATTTTTCCGGAGGTGCTTTTGAAAAAGAAACAGGAGTTGTTTGGCAAGATGAAAGAGTGAAAACTATTAACAAAACTTTTAATATTTTCAAAAATGAATCCCTCATAAATAGCTCTTTTTTATTAAATTAAGCGACTTCAATCTTATAACATTTCATGACAAAACTAAAGTCTATATTCCGCACTCAAAAAACAGAATCCAATAGATCAAAATCAATTTTTCATGAATACTAAGTAGGTTATATCTTTGAACTAAATTAAGGGGGCTTTTATGAAATCTAGATTTTTTTTATTTATAATTTTTGCTGTGTGTTCTTGTACCTTATCTCAGGAAAAAAATATCATCAGCCGAACTCCACAAAATATAAACGAAAGTGCTCGTGACATAAGATGTTATTCTCACCAAGTAAGAGATGGTGGATATTCTGTATATGGTAGAACTATAGAATCGCCTAACAAAGATATTACAACAGTGCAATTAAACATAACCAATATCAACGGGTGGGGTTCAGACCGAGTTATCTATGAAGGCAATGCCTATGTTAAATCTATCAAAGAAAATGGCAAATGCATTTCAAAGTTAGTAGATTCAGTAGAAAACCCACAGATTTCCATTGATATAGTAGATTACATGACTAATATATCTTATATTCAAAATAACCTCGATGAAGTTCGGGAATTATACAATACTCAAAATCCAAGAATTCTTGTTTTGGAGCACGCAATTAGTAAGGTAAAAAAATTAAATGAAGAAGCAATACACTTTGGTGGATTTTTAAACTGTACATTAAGCCAACAAATCCCTCTCCCATCATGTGGTAATTAATCCATTTAAGCTGAGTGAGAAAGACACTTTAGTCAGAAGAAAAAAAAATTATATTTTGATACGACAGAAAATTGGTTGCGGGGGTTGGATTTGAACCAACGACCTTCGGGTTATGAGCCCGATGGGCTACCAGGCTGCCCCACCCCGCGTCCGTTCTTCTGTACAATGCTTACCAACATATATAAAATCATACAACCTTTATTCTGACGCGTTGATCTATCTTAAAGAAATTTCTTAATAAATATAAAAGTTCTCTTTGTATCCCCATAGTCCCACTAAGGAATACATGCTGTATCTCCACTATGACAAATAACCTTAATATACTGCTTAACATACCCTTCACCCGTTGAAGAATCGCACGGAGAAATAGGCAAAGCAGAGCCATCATAACCATACAGACAATATTCAAGAGAAAGACAGCCCGCCTGATCACAATCAACACAAAGAGGATCTCTCGTTGCATAATCAGGGTCAGAGGGAAGTGGACATGAAGGCGGAGTGGAATCTACCATCCTTTTAACAACTTCTTTGCAACCCTCCGGCTTCGGCATAATAGAACTTATTGTGCAGTAATATAAACAATGATTTTCAGGATAAACACTAGAAGCTAAACAATTACCTAATATTTTTGAAGTTTGAGCGGCAAACTGTTCAGGATCACTAATAGCACTCTGACAATTTCCTAAGTCTGTTGAATAGGAACAAATCTTTTTCCGCTCCTCTTCTAGTTCAGCAGGAGTTAAAGAAGGATCCTCTTCAAGTATAGGAGTACAGCTATCTAAAACAACGCCCACACTATCTTTGCAAGTGCTCTCAAGAGTTGTACATGCACTAAGACTTGATATGGCAGGATTGCCACATTCTGTAAGAGCCAAATGCAAACAGTCAGGATGGTTATTATTAAAAGAGCAGTAGTTGCAACTTGCATCTGGTCTCTGACAATAATTAACACATTCATTTCTATAAAAGTTTCCTCGACAAGCTATACTGAGATTAGCATCATTAGATAAGTCTGTTATCTGTAGAGAATGAAGTGTTGTTGTTGTAGACCCAAGAGTTGTACTTGTTGTGCTAACTGTAGTTGTACTTGTTGTCTGAGCCCTCGCAAAATCGACCCATCCCTTTGATAACTTGGGCATTCTCTGTTCTGTATTTAAATATTTACTGAGATAAGAAATATTCTGATAAACTTCTTCATTAAAAAATCTATCTAATTTTCTATGCCATTTTACAAAAAGCCGTGCTTTTTCTGAATTCTCTAAATAAATCCTTAAACGGACAAACTTTTGGTCTCCCTCCTCCTCATGCATTGAAACTTCTAAATCTGTTAATGGTATATAGTAGGTTTTGTTCAAGTGCTCTACTTTTAAGTTCGCTTCTCCAGTGGGTCGACATAATGTTAAGTTCCCAAGAGGAACAGCTCCAAAACCAGACGGACAATCAAAACTATTAGAAACATATCTATCATAAGAATCCCTAATGAGCTTAGCAAATTCTTCCATAACCTGAGTGCCCTGATAGGCCTCTTTAATAAGAGCCTGATGCTTTGCTATCTTTGCTATATAAATGTAAACCGTAGATAAAATTGTTATAATAATAATAGCAACTGCAAAGACAGCAATAATAACTCCTATTCCTTTTTGATTTTTTATAATTTGCTTCAATGTAAAACCCTTTACTTTACCCTATAAATTTCATTCTTTTTAAAACCAACCCACATCTAAAAACCTAACCTTGGAAGAGACATTTTGAAAAAATAAAGCCCTCCATGAAGTCGTTCATCATAATTACTTCCTGTAAATGAATCACCAGACTTCACGAGAATATTATTTCTAAAACCCACTTTTACAATTCGTTCCACATCTCGAAAGGGAACTTCTGGAATACACTGTGTAAGACTTGAGTTTGTACACCATATCCATTTTGATTTATCTGTTGTTTTAAAATACCTTGCACGTATACGAAAAGTTATAGATTTAACAATATCCGCCCCTGATAAATAAGAGATTGTCTCATCAGGGTCACCTCCATCACATATACTGTGATCCAAATCTCCAATGGGGTCTTTAAAACATTCCACAGCCACAATTTCAAAAAGAGAGAGGCGGTCGTACCAAATCGTATCCATTCTGGGTGCTAATTTTGAAGTACCATTCCCTAGACCAGAACTAAAATACAAAACCCCACCATAAGGAGGGTGGTCAACCCTGACTCCTGAAATGATGGAAGGGTTTTTAAACCAAACAGCCGTTCCTACCAAATCACTGCTTGCATACCCTGCTTGAAAATCTCCATCTTCTCGATAAAAAACTGCAATTGTACTTAATTTATTATCATCAGTAATAAGAGAACTATTGAATGATTTATCTATTCTCCCTACAATGGTGGGCTCTAAACCATTGCTACTTTTTATATCTGTCATCCATGTATCCATCATATTTTGGTTGGCAATAAATCGTACATTTATAGCTTGAGAAAAATAGGCCTGAGTATAATAACTGGCCCAAAGCAAACTTGTCTGAGCTTGGTTTTGCTGTAAAAGATTATAAAATTGACTAATTGTATAAGAAAACGTTGCTCCTACACCTAGAAGGATAATGAGCGAAATCGGGATAGCCACCACTGTTTCTATTAAGGTAAACCCTAATCTTTTACCCACACTTCCTGTGCGATAAACGTAACTTACGACGTTCTTTGGCCTCCTCATAACGCCTCTTTTCCTCATCCGTCTCCGGCAAAATAGGTGAAATCGTAATAGGTTTAAAATTTTGATCAATCGCTACAAAAGTCAAATAAGCTGTTGCTGTATGAAACATTTCGCCCGTTCTGGGATTTTCCGCATCTACACGAACCCCTATCTCCATAGAAGTCTTTGCAACATAGTTTACACTTGCTTTTAAATTAATAACCCAGCCTATATAAACTGGAGCCACAAATTCTAGAGCATCTATACTGGCCGTCACAACCATTTCCCGAGCATGCCTCTGAGCTGATACGGCTGCTGCAATATCAACCCACGACATAACTGCCCCGCCAAATATACTGCCTATTGCATTCGTATGACTTGGCAGTACAATCTCGGTCATTACAACCTTTGATTTGGATACGGTTCTTGGACCTACCATGAATATGACTTTCAAAAAACAAAAGAGAGTAGTAGTGACATACTATCTCACTACTACTATCAAAGACAGTTTCTGAAATTACTGACCAAATCCAGATGTATTGCCACCGCCAGTGTTGCCATTTCCTGATGGATCTTTTGTTAGATCCGTAGGCACCACCGTCGTACTTCCTCGTGGAATTTGATCTGGAGCCGCCGCTGTCCCTGTTACTTGATTGGCAGGAACCTGCGCACTATCTTCTCTAAAAGAATGGTGAGGCATACACCAAACAATAAGCTGTGCGCGCGACTTCACACTCATCTTTTTATAGATGTTTGTGAGGTGAAATTTAACCGTCTTTTCTGTAACAAAAAGCTGACTAGCAACTTCTTTGTTAGATAACCCTTTCGTCACGAGCTCAGCGACTTCCGCTTCTCGATTAGAAAGCCCTTTTTGTATAAGGACATCTCTGAGCATCCTTGCTCCCCCCTATTTTCTGTTTTACTACCACCTATCACAAAAGTCTGACAGTATTTGGTCTAATTCGCAACATGAAGATTTAAGTTTCTTTAATTTTTTAACCTTTTATTACGCCATAAGTCTAGATCTAGCCTAACCTTTAAAAAATACGAACCCTCTATATAGTGCCGCCATAAGATAGTGACTCTAGAAAAAGACACTCTTTAAAACAAGCCCGTTTTCATCACGAAGTTTGGATAGGCTCTAAGACTTCTTGTTTTTGCGAGGAAGATAAAGACGAAAAACTATTTTTTTCTTTCTCTTGAAGTATGTCCCTAGCCCTTAAAAGTACGTTTTCTGGCAAACCTGCCAATTGAGCCACCTCAATACCGTAAGACCGATTGGTGGGTCCATTTCTCAACGTATATAAAAACCTTAATTCACCATTATCTTCTGAAATAGCCATGTGAGCAGATTTCAAATTCTTATGTTTCATTTGTGTAATGTCATGGTAATGTGTTGCAAACAAACTTGTACTCTTCACCTCTGTCAAAATGTACTCCAAAATAGCTTGGGCCAGGCTCATCCCATCAAATGTTGAAGTCCCTCTGCCAATTTCATCCAGGAGAATAAGGGATCGTTCATCAGCAGATTTTAATATTTCTGCTGTCTCTGTCATTTCCACCATAAAAGTAGAAAGCCCTTCGTTTAAAGAGTCACTGGCTCCAATACGAGTATAAATATTATTAAATAAAGTTAGCCTCGCAGATTCTGCCGGAATATAGCTCCCTATTTGGTTTAACAAAACACATAGAGCCACTTGCCTCATCAGAGTACTTTTCCCCGCCATATTAGGGCCCGTGAGCAAAAGACTCTCCCCTAATGTCATTGAAAGTGTATTAGGGACAAATGTTTTTTCTAACCCTTGCTCGACAACAGGATGTCTGGAATTCTTAAGAAAAACTTCATCTGAGTCAACAATCTCAGGACAATTGTAATTTTCCTCTATCGCCAACCACGCAAGGCTAGAGACAATATCTAACTCGGCCCACATCCTCGCATATTTTAAAATACTGGGAGCTAAGGATAAAATATCTACACGCAAATCATTAAAAATTTCTAATTCCTTCTCCTGTCTTTTAACCTTTGCCGCTATGACTTCTCTTTCCACCTGACTCAATTCATCTGTCGTATAACGTTCAGCATTCACTAAGGTTTGTTTTCTTTTATAATGAGAAGGTACTTTTTGAGTGTGAACCTTAGTGACTTCAATATAGTATCCAAAAACATTGTTGTATTTTATCTTTAGAGAAGGAATTCCTGTTTCAGTCCTCTCCTTTGCTTCCATCTTGCGAATAAGAGACTGAGAATTCACTGAAAGTTCAATAAATCTATCCAATTCCGAAGAGACACCCTTTTGAATATAATTCCCTTTACTTAAAGAGACAGGGGCCTCTTCTACTATTGTATTTTTGATTTTGAAAATCAGTTCGTGAATACGTTTGTCTTCTATCGGGGTATTAGCAACCTGTGAACATTGAACTCCTATCTCTAAAGATTGAGAAAGATTTAATAGATCTCTTGGGTGACAACCTGGATTTGATATTTTCCCAATTCGTCGTTCAATATCATACATACTTTTCAACAGGCTTCTCAACTCTGAAAGATGCCTAGAATGATTTAACCATTTTTTAATTTTATTTTGTCTTTCTAAAATGTCTTTTTTAGAACATAGAGGGAAAAGTAGCCAATGCTTTAAAAGCCTTGCTCCAGAAGCTGTTTGTGTGCGGTTCACAGCATGATAGAGGCTTCCCTTTTTCTTTTTTTGAAATGTTTCAAATATTTCTAAATGTTGAATTGTACTCTGCGGTAGTAACATTCGAGATACATAAATACGCTTTTCAAGATCTCCTAAAGTTTGAAGAAGTCGCTCGCCCTGCATAGTCAATGCATAATCCAATAACCGTCTTGCACTCTCTGAGCCATCAGTCTTTTCACTTAATATTTCATGCTCTGATAATGTCAACTTAGGGGGAGCTTTTCCTTTGGTTAAAATATCATTTTTTTGTTTTCTTGTTACAACCATTTCAACAGGATCTAAGACTTGGATTAACTTTTTACACTCTTGCATAGAGGAGTATGTAAAGTAAAAAAACTCTCCAGTAGTGGGTTCTAGAAAAGAAACTGTCTTTTCATCAAATGCCGATAAATAGTTATTTTTTTCTCCCTCTAATTCATCAGGGTCGTATACCATACCTGGAGAGAGAATCCGTGTGACGGCTCTTTTAACTATACCCTTAGATTCTTTCGGGTCTTCAATCTGGTCGCAAATTGCAACTTTAAATCCTTTTTTTAAAAGTTTATTAATAGGAGTTCCTATACTGTGATGAGGAACCCCACACATGGGAGTGTTATTTCCCGATTTTTTATTTCTAGATGTCAGAGCAATTTCTAAAAGTGGGGCTGCTGTGACAGCATCATCATAAAACAGCTCAAAGAAGTCTCCCATTCGAAAAAATAGGATTTTATCCGAGTGGGCTCCTTTGATTTCCCAATACTGTTTCATTAGCGGTGTTTGTTTTTCATTGCCCATGGATGCCACATAGTGAATCCATATATTGACCTGAAGTCAAGAATTGTTAACGAAAAACACCCCTTTTCAAAGAAACAAAAAAGCTCACTGTGTAAAACTTGGGGGAGAGTTTTTTAAGACCGAAAAAAAGCTCAAACAGTTTTGAGGGCCGCAGACTCGTCTCTCCCTTTGGGAGATACGCCCTGCGCCTCAAAAAACTCGTTTTTTACAGACTTAAAAAACTCTCCCCCAAGATCTTCAAAGCAAATTCTCTGAAAAGCAATATGAAGGACTGTCGAAAAGGTATCAGATACGAGGCGTTCAAGTTCAAACCAAACGGAGGCGTAGTTTTTCCTACGTCGAAGTGAAGGTTTGAATGATTGCAACGAAGTAGATGGTACCTTTTCGACAGTCCACTATAGAGATTGGAGTAAATCTTCATACAGTCCGCCAAAACTCCCATTACTCATAATCAAAACACAATCTCCAGACTGTGCAGAGGCTTTCAATGCTGAAATAAGAGATTCGTTGTTGGGATATATTTCAGCCGAAATGGATTTTTCATGTAAAAGGGAACAAATCTTTTTTAAATCTAAAGCCTGATTTCCCAATGCTTTAGAATCATAAACGTCCACAAAATAAACTTTCTGAGCCTCAGAAAAAGCTTCAAAATATTCGTTTTGAAAAACGGAACGCCTTGAAGTCGCCGTTCTCGGTTCAAATAGGCTATGCACAACCTGAAACCTTTTTTGAACAGCCCGAATGGTTTCCTTTACTGCTGTGGGATGATGAGCAAAATCATCAATAACGGTTATTCCACCAGGAGAACCAATCACTTCCTGCCTTCTTTTAACCCCCGCAAAAGTCTGTATAGCTTCTTTTACCTTTGTTAAATTCCAATGTCTTTGGTGAGCCATAGCTATACAAGCTAATACATTTAAAATATTATGATCCCCGTATAAAGAAGTTTGAAATGCACCTAATGATTCTTTTTTGAAAAAAACTTCAAATTCAGTACACTTCTGATTCTCTTTTAAAATTTTATACGTGTAATCGCCAAAGTCCTTGCCGTATGAAAAAAGACATCTGCATTTTGTTTTCTTCAGCCTATCATCCATCTTTTTAACACCGGCATTATATATTAATAACCCTTCCGAAAATAAGCCTTCCATAAGAATATCAAAAGTCTTATAGACGGAGTTTAAATCTTTATAGATATCAATATGATCTAACTCTATGCTCGTTAAAATAACATATTGTGGTTTGTAGTGCTTGAATTTTGGAACTTTATCAAAAAAGGCACTATCATACTCATCCCCTTCAATAATAAAAGTATCCTTTGTAGGAGATCGAAAAGATCTCTTAAAGTTTTTAGGAACTCCTCCTATTATAAAACCTGGATTCTCACCACAAACTTCTGCTATCCATGCCAATAATGCTGTCGTGGTTGTCTTCCCATGTGTTCCCGCAACAACATAACTATCACGATCCGCAATCAATAAATCTTTCACAACTTCAGGAAAACTAGCATAAGGAATTCCACTTTCTAATAAAAACTGAGCCTCTTCATATCTTTTTCTAATGACATTTCCAACAATAACAAAGTCAGGTCGAGGACAAAGATTTTCTTTAACAAAACCCTTTTTAACCTGAATACCCATCTCTTCAAGTGCTAAAGACATGGGCGGATATATTTTTGTATCACTACCCGTAATATGATATCCCATATCCTTTAGCAGACCTGCTATGCTCCCCATAGCCGTCCCACATATACCCATTAAATGAATATGCGATCCTTTCTTTAAATTTTTCACTGAGAACCCACAGATTGATAGATCAAATCATGAATTTGAGGGCGAACAAGTCGAAATTTTGTGTTTTCTCTTGTAGGGTGAACACGATGGCTCAATAAAGTGACCAGTAAATCGCAATCTGGATCATACCAAATTGATGTTCCTACAAAACCTGTGTGACCAAACGACCTCTTAGAAAAAGAATGGCCACAGCTACTGAATCGACCCCAACCTCTAGATGGAAGCATAAATCCCAAAGCCCAATCTCCAACTCTAGGTTCAACAGCTCTTTTTACAAAACGCTTCATTACACTTTGTGTTTTTATCCGTTTCTTTAATTCCAGTCCCCAATAGCTCACGCTTTGAACAGATCCAAAAAGCCCTGCATGAGGAGCCACCCCTCCCATAGCCCATGCATTTTCATCATGGACTTCTCCCCTCAATATCCTTTTACGCCATTTACAGTTCTCAGTCGGCGCATACTGTGAACGGGAATACTTTAATTTGTTATGGTCATGAAAAAAGATCTCTTTAATGCCCCAATCTTTAGCAATCTCATTCCAAATCTCCAACAAAGGTTTCTCATACACCCGTTCTAGCAATTCCCCAAGAACCCACATATTTATGTCCGAATATACCGATTTATCTTCAGCATCTTTATTCAATACACATGTTCTTAGAAGTCTTTGCAGCTCTTCTTTTTTTAATGACTCTTCTTTTTGATATATTTTTTTATAAAACGGTACCCACTGTGGATAACCTGTTGTATGAGTTAAACAATTAATGACTTTTAGTTTATCAAATGCAAACCACGGTAAATACTTCTTAATAGGTTCTTCTATTTTTACTTTTTTATTTTCCACAGCCTTCACAAGGGCAGGAACAGTGAAAATAATTTTTGTAAGAGATGCTAAGTCATAATACTGTGCTGTCTGCCCAACTTTTATATCTATACACTTTTTCCCCTTATGATAAGCCTGCAAAGACAAACCAGGGGTTGCGCCTTCAATAAGAGCTTCTAGCCGCTTTTTTAGATTCATTATCTACCACCTGTAGATACAGTGAGCCGTATTGTTTTTTCTATCTCTATTTGAGAAGGACTATTTAATACAAAAGATCTTTGCACTTTACCATGACCACAGGGTAACCCTTTAAAGACAGGAATTTTGATATTCTTAGAAAATTCTTCCAAATACTTTACACCTAAAAAGCGACCATCTTTCTCCTTTCCACCAATAAAATCACCAAAAACAACTGCCAAAGCTCCCTTAAAAATACCGGCTTGTAACATCTGTGTTAATATCCGATCTATTCTATAACCCCTCTCCCCTAAGTCTTCGAAGAACAAAATACGTCCCTTACCTTTTAGCTGTTGTTTAGTTCCCAATGAGGATTGCAATACAGTAAGATTTCCTCCTCTTATCTTCCCCCTTATAACTCCTCTTTTTTTAGCAATAGGGTTCATAGCTCTCAGACCGTAAAATTTCGTAGACTGTGCTTTACCAAAAAGTATATCCTGCATTTCCTTTCTGACCATTTGAGAAGACTGTTTTGTACCTATATAATCCAAAAGAGGTCCGTGTAAACTCTGCCAATTCCAATTTTGATCTAAAAATAATTGCAAAGATGTTATGTCACTATAACCAATAAGAATCTTTGAGTGAGAAGGCCTCTTCAATTTTTCCAAATGAGGCAAAAGCCTTAACGAACCATATCCCCCTCTTACACACCAAATCGCCTTTGAATCTTTAGCTAAAATAGCTTTTTTTAAATCTTTAAAACGATAAGTGTCCGATTGTGAGAGATAAGAAAGAGTTTGTTTTTGAAAAATCGACTTTGATACACGTGGCTTAAGCCCCCATTTTGAAAGAAGGTTTAATCCCTTGTTCATATCCTTTAAATCACAAGATGAACCTGGTGCTATAACATCAATAATTTCACCAGGCTTTAAAGTTCTCCAGCTCATAACACCATCTTCTTTCTTTGAAAACTTTGAGAAAAATCCTGAGAGAGAACTTTTCTCTCTTTCTACATTTTTGAAACTCTTTCATGAATATGCAAAGCATACCTTTAATAAATGTCCTCTTTTAATATTCTATCAAACAATCCACTTATACGTTCCTTATGAACCTCACCAGTAAATATCTGTTCCCACTCTGCAGAACTCAATAACTTTCCCTGCTCTGTTTTCATTAAAACCTCTTTGAGGTTTTTATTTGAATCCGTTAAAGCCGCTTTTTGAACAAGATTATAGGCATCCTCCCTTGTCAGTCCTTTTTCCACTAATTTTAAAAGAACCTGAGAACTAAAAAGCCTTCCTTGAGAAATATCCATATTTTTTTTCATTTGCTCTTTATCCACAGTCAGATTTTTAATCAAATGAGACATTCTATCCAACGCATAATCCGTTAAAATAAATGAATCGGGAAAGATCACTCTTTCTACTGAAGAATGACTGATATCACGCTCATGCCAAAGTGATATATTTTCAAATGCACTCAGACAATATCCTCTCAGTAAACGCGCAAGCCCGCTAATATTTTCTGCGCCAATGGGATTTTTCTTATGGGGCATAACACTTGAGCCCTTTTGTCCCTCTTTAAACTCCTCAAAAATCTCCCCAACCTCTGTTCGTTGCAAATGTCGTAACTCTATAGCCAAACGCTCTAAACCACATAATGTTGAACACAGAGCATATATGACTTCCGCATGACGATCTCTTGGCACAACTTGTGTTGCAATACTTTCAGGTGTTAATCCCAATATCCCTGCAACACGTTTTTCTACATCTGGAGGTTGAGAAGAATATGTTCCAACAGCTCCGCTTAACTTCACAATTAGAGCTTGTGCCATAGATTTTTGAAAACGTTCTCTATTCCTTCGTAACTCACAGAGATGGCCCAGCAACTTTAAACCAAACGTTGTTGGTTCCGCATGAACACCATGAGTTCTTCCTGAGCAAAGGGTCTCCCTATGTTTTTTGGCCTGAGCCAGCAATGCCGATTCCAACGCCTCAAATCCTTTAAAAAGCACATCTTTAGATTGTTTTAGAGTCAAACTTAACCCCGTATCTAAAACATCTGAGCTTGTCAGACCAAAATGAAAAAATCTTCCCTCCTTCCCGACTGATTCTGCAGCATTCATCACAAAGGCGGCTACATCATGACGAGTCTTTTTCTCAATTTCTTTCATTTTTTCTAAATCATAACTGGCTCGCTCCCTTATAGCTGAAGCTGCTGACTTGGGAATAATTCCCAGATCAGCCTGGGTTTGAGCGACAACTTTTTCCACTTCTAGAAGATTTAAAAACTTGTTATCCTCAGACCAAATTCTTCCCATCTCTTCACGGGTATATCTGGAAATCACTTTTTACTCCCTTCTTGCTTTTGATCATAAATATTGGAAAGTTTTTGAAACAAAACTTTATGGTGAAGTGTCATCATATGCCAATCCAACCGACCCCAGGTCTCCGGACTATCAAAAAAGACTCCCTTTTGAGGTTTTAATTGTTTTAATGTCGATTGAGAATAACAACTAAACGGTGCTGGCCCTAATTCTTCATAAGACAATTTTCCCTCTAAGGGCAGATCGATATGAGAAATTGGAATATTTTCTATTCGCCTTAATAATTCATCTTTCAAATTATTACACATTTGTTTTAAATACTCTTCATCAAACCTCTTGTGTTCTGAAATTCTCACCCAAATATCAAAAGTATTTTTCCTATCTGTTTTCTGAACAATAGCAAACTGAGAGTGCGTAAAGGGTAAATAAATATCTCTAAGAAGCACAAAATAATCTGGCCAAACAGATGTTATATGATTCGTGTGAAACGCAAACCTGTACCTCACCCATGACCATTCACTTTCCGTAGAACAGTTAGAAAACAAATAACTCAACATATCTTTGGAATAATAACCCGTTTCTTGTGAACTTAAGCCCCAAACAATATTCTGAGTCTCCAATGTTTCATCAGCTTTTATCAAATAGGAATCCGTAGAGCTTTGATCTATGGACATTGGCAAAGAAAAGGTTTTTAAGTCAGCCATAGGAAGACCTGCCCTACTCTGGCGTAGGAAAAGAGGAGCTTGTAAAGGTAAAGGGTGTGTTTTCATTAAGGACTCTGGGAAGTCATAATAGACATTTGCTGCCATATTAGTGGCCAAATGGGCTAACCATACTTGTTCATAGGAACTATTTTTCATACTCCCTAATTTTCGTTTAGACACTTCGAAACTCAAGGCATCTCTTAAAAATGCTAATACAGGTTCTGACAATTGAAATTTATGGACATATTTTTCAAAAAGCGGTCCCTTTAATTCACAGGGTCCATCATCTAACCACAGACTAAAACCTCTCTCTACGGGCCTCATATTTCCAGTGTTAGAAATCTGATAGTATTCAAGGGTATTTTCTGTTTGATATATTCCAAATGGACCTTCTTTATCTTCCGACAACCATTGTCCCATTTTATCCGTTAAATCGATAAAGCAAACATTTAGACCATGATTTTTTAATTTAGAAGCTAATGCATTTAAACGCCCATAAATTGAAA
>CBDBKL010000003.1:0-216296 GCA_965206675.1 Bdellovibrionales bacterium
TCGACTCAGAAGTTGTTCTGTGCGCAAAATATAATTTAACAGCCAGTTTGCATTTCTTAAATAATTGGCAAGGCTTATTCCTGGAGCTCTTGAGTGTGGTTCGTGCAAACTATTTATGAGATAATCTAAGATCTTATCGGGCCGGGCCTTTTCCGTAATCAAATCTCTTTCGACAGCTCCTTGCTGTAATACAAATTGATTTTGATTCTCTATCCAATATTTCAGTCTTGTATCTAGTTCTTCAAGTGATAATTGTTCTAGGGTTGACTTAAGCTCCTCAAGAGATGTTTGGTTACCGAAGAGTTTGGGCCTTAAGGCTTTTAATTTTGCTTCTGATTCTAATCGTCCAAGAGATGTGTGTTCCAGAATTTCAAATGTACGTTTTTCAAGAGCAGGAATAGGCTCTGGATTTGTATCAATCTCTTTCTTTTGTTCCCTATAGATGGCTCTTACTGCAATCATAAATGGGCGTTGAGTTCTGGGATCTATTCTTAAGTTTTCGGTAATATGTGCTAAATCGTGCATATACAATTCACTAGAAATGACGGGCATGTGACCTGTTGCAACAAACTCAGTCCAATCTTCATGAGATATAACTCCCCTTGAAGTATAGGGTTTCCAATGACGTGCGCTGGGGATTTCATCTATTCCTGGTCGAAAGGCTTTTAACTTTGTTTCCTCTGTTTTTACTGGCTCAAGCAAAAGTGCTGCAAAAATGGCCTCTGAATTTTGCAATTGACCATTATTAATCATCTCTAAGACTCTGCGATTATAATTCTCAAGGGGTGTTAAAAGGCTTTCTGGGGCAACCATTTCTAAAACACCATTTACAGTTCTTATCTGAAATCCTAATTCTAAAAGGGTTTGGGCATGGTCACTGTTAGAGACTTCTTTTGCTAATGTTTGTTGCCAGAAAGACCAAGCAGGTGATTTTGTCATTTCTTCTTTTATAGTTCTCAGTTGTTTTATAGTCGCTCTTTGGCCTGTGGATTTTTTAGTTATCGAATTGGCATTTTTACTATAAACACTACAAACATTTATGCTCGCCTGAGCTAAAACTTGAGGGCAAAAGCCAAAGGTAAAAACAAGCCCTGCTAAAGAGATCTTCTTTATAAAAACTTTCATTTTTTAGTCCTAGTTAAGTCATTCAATAACTATCCTAGCTTTGGCTGCTCATTTTTTTCAGAGTAAATTTTTGGTCGCTTTTGTCTGAGCCGGAGGGATATTTACCTCTTCCTTTTGCTCATTATTTTTTCGGCTTTTCGGATCAATAGGATCTGCGTGATGTGCTGAAGGGCTTCTTTGCGCAGATCGTTTTCGTAGATGAAGCGATAAAAGCTGGCCAATACAGGGCTTTGTCTAAACTTTTTAGGCGATGGGGGAATGGCTTCTGGAGATGAAAAAGAAGGATTGTCTTTGGTGATTCTGGCTTTTTCCATATATCCGGTCCTTTGTTGAAACTTCTAAATCTGATCCTGTATCATATAGATATTAACGTTTTGGGTCAATATGTAATGACTTCAAAACTATTTCATTGAAGACTGGTTTTATCTATTTTGCTGTCAAATGAGGGAGGGCAAGTAGGTTGATTTTGTTTTGTCGTCAACTCAATTGACAGGTCATTTTTACAATAGAGGTCATGGTTCTGGGCTAGAAGGTAATGACTTTTTATACAAGTGAGTTTATGAAGTAAACGATTTTAAGAAAGGGCATTTCATGAAAATAATGAATGGGAAAGATGTCGCTAATGCCTTAGAAAAGAATATTAAACTAAGGGTAGAGGTTTTTCAGAAAATGGCTCAAAAGCCACCTGGATTAGCTGTTGTTTTTATTGGTGATGATCCTTCAAGTAAAATTTATATTCGCAATAAAGAAGCTGCTTGTAAACGGGTTGGGATTCACTCTGTTCGTTATGATGTGGATAAAAAAACCAGTATCGAAGAATTAGACGCCTTAATGAATCGTCTCAATGCGGATGGGGATATTCATGGTATATTAGTACAAATCCCTATTCCAAAACCCTTTGAATATAGTCATGTCTTAGAGAGATTGAATCCATTAAAAGATGTGGATGGGTTGACTTATGAAAATTTGGGATTGCTTTGGGCGGGAACTCCAAGGATTGAACCCTGTACGCCAAAAGGGGTGATGGCTCTTTTAAAACACTACAACATTTCTGTAGAGGGAAAATATGCTGTGGTTGTGGGGAGGAGCAGTATCGTAGGAAAACCTATGGCACAACTTCTTATGAATAAAAATGCCACAGTGACAGTTTGTCATTCCAAAACTCTAAATTTAGAATCCTATACACGTCAGGCAGATATTGTTGTGGTGGCGGCAGGTAAACCCCATCTGTTGGGTAAGGAGGCTTTTAAGAAAGATGCTGTTGTTATTGATGTGGGTATTCATCGAAAAGAGTCTGGTGAATTATGTGGAGATGTTCGTTTTGATGAACTTCATAATCATGTAAAAGCAGCCTCTCCTGTTCCTAAAGGTGTGGGGCCAATGACAATTACAATGCTTCTTGAAAACACACTCTACTTAGCAGAAAGTTCTCTTAAAAGATGACATTTCAAGAAAAATTAGAATCAGGTAAAAAGGTGATTACGGCAGAAATCACTCCACCACATGCTGGGGACGCTACCAGTTTTCGTCAAACAGCTCAGATGTTAAAACCGCATTTTGATGCTCTTAATGTAACGGACAATCAAAGAGCACTTATGAGAATGTGTAACTTAGCTTCTGCGGGAATTTTAGAACAAGAGGGGGTGGAGGCTATTTATCAACTCACATGTCGCGATCGAAACACATTGGCTTTGCAGTCTGATCTTCTGGGGGCGCAGGCTCTGTGTATAAAAAATGTTTTGTGTTTAACAGGGGATCCTGTGAAGGCAGGGCACTTTGACGCCAAAGGTGTCTTTGAAGTGGAAAGTGTGGGTTTATTGAAAATTATTAAAAAAATGCAGGAGGGCTTTGATACGGCAGATAAGAAACTTACTTCACCGTTAAGGATATATGCCGGAGCTGTGGTCAATCCTTCTGTAAAAAATCCAGCTATTCAAATTAAGAGGATGGAAAAGAAAATCAGTGCCGGAGCCAATTTTTTTCAATCACAAGCCGTTTTTTCTGCAGATTTAATGTTTGATTTTATGAAACAAGTGGAGAGTTTTAAGGTGCCTGTGATTGCCGGGGTGTTGGTCGTACAAAGACTTAAAACGGCTAAATTTCTAAACGAAAAAGTTCCTGGTGTCTTTGTTCCTGATGAGCTTTTTAAAAGGCTGGAAAGGAATCCTGTGGAGGAGGGTATAAAATATGCTATCGAGTTGTCTCAAGATCTTCTATCTGTGTGTCAGGGAGTTCATTTGATGGCGATTCGTAATGAAGAGGTTCTCATTGATGTTGTTCAAAGAGGAAATTTAAGGAAATGTCTTTGAACAGAACACCGCTTTATGAAGGACATAAAAAACTAGGGGCACAGATGGCCCCCTTTGTGTCTTGGGACATGCCCATTCAGTACGTGGGAATACGTTTAGAACATGAAGCTGTCCGAAAAAGAGTAGGGCTGTTTGATGTTTCACATATGGGTGAATTGCGTGTTCAGGGCTCTAAAGCAGAGGGCCACTTTACAGTGGCTGACAACAAATAATGTTTCTAAGTTAGTTCCTGGAAAAGCGCAATACACACTCCTTACAAATTATGAAGGAGGTATAGTTGATGATGTGATTATTTATTGTCTCAATAGACCTGACGATTATCTTATTTGTGTAAACGCTGCAAATATTGAAAAAGATTTTCTTTGGATAAAAGAGCATAACGGGGGAGCTAATATAACCAATGAGAGCGAAAAGTGGGCACAGATTGCTGTTCAGGGGCCTCTTGCTTTAGATCTTCTCTCAGAGTTATGGGGCGAGAGTATCAAAACATTAAAAGCTTTTTGTTGGGAGACATATTCCTTTAACGGTTGTGATGTGATGTTTGCTCGTACAGGATATACAGGAGAACTTGGCGGGGAAGTTTTTGTTCCTTCGGAAAAAGCTTTAGAACTTTGGGAAGTTTTGATGTCAAAGGGGCAAGAGTTCGGAGTGTCCCCTGTGGGATTAGGGGCAAGAGATGTTTTGCGAATAGAAATGAAATACTCTTTATATGGTCAAGATATTACTGAGAGAACAAATCCTATTGAGGCAGGTTTGGGCTGGGTTATAAAATGGAATGCAGGTGATTTTATAGGAAAAGATCGTTTGGCTCTTATTAAAGAAAAGGGACCAGAGCGTAGGCTTGTGGGTTTTCGTCTTTTGGAAAGAGGATTAGCCAGGTCAGGTTATTCTTTATTGTCTTTAGATAATAAAGAGATAGGAAGTGTGACGAGTGCTACGCATTCTCCAAGTTTAAATGCAGCGATTGGTATGGGGTATATGCCCTCTGTTTTGAGTGCTGTGGATACAGAGTTTTTTGTGGACATTCGGGGGCGTAAGGTTAGGGCAAAAGTAGTGAAGCCTCCGTTTCATACTGTTAATTGATTTCGATTTTTCTAGGTCTGGTTTCTATGCCCAGTTCCTCAAAAGATTTTTATTCATATCTGGGAATTTTATGTTTTTCTATATCGAGTTCCTCAAAGGACCTTCTTATATTAGGGGTAATGAAGAAAAGTAGGTCTTCATCAGTTCTGTATAGGCAGTTCATTAGAGTTAGAATGTTATCGTGAACATTCACTGCCAGATCACACAAAACATCAATCGCAATCGGTGAACTGCTACCTTCCGTAAGAACTACTAGTCCCAACTCTAAACTATAGACATTCCAGCGAGGGGCGTTCCTCAAAGCGATTGATGAGCTGTGTATATTATTGATGTGTAAGTAGGTTACTGATTCAACAAAGTTAAATAAAAATCCTTTTGAAGTATTACTGATGCCAGAGTAGTTTACTGGTTCAGCGTGACCTTTTAAAAATATTTGTTTTATATGGTTGGCATTTAATATAAAAAAGTATCTTTCTGTCAGAGTTTCTGCGCTGACAATAACATTTTTCTCATCCTCTAGGTCTTGACTAAAAAGTGATTGGGAGAATATCAATATTGAAAGTAAAAAAGATTTGAGTGCCATTGTCATCCTCCTTATTTAAGAAAGTTATTCTTCAAAAAATATCAGTATATTTTTCTATATTTAGTTCTTCAAAGGTGCTTCGTGCATAACCCAAAAGAGGGATTAGATCCCCATTGTTGTCTCGACAGTTTGTTAAACCTAAAAGAGTATCATAAATATTAATTAAAAGGTCACATACGATATCCATCGTTGGAGTTTCTTCTGTGGGAACTAAGCCTATTTCTAGTGTGTAAACACGCCACGGCGTCAAAGGGCCAGCAAAGTCTGGTTCATTTTTAATTTTTAAATAAGAGACGGAATCAACAGGATGTATATTTGGTTTGGAGCTGAGTACTTGTGTGATCTGTTCCGTGTTTATAACATATCTTTCCGTGGATGTTTCAGGAGTTAAAATAATACTTTTTGTTGTAGGTCTGACTTTATTAGACTCCTGACTAAAAAGTGGTTGGGAAAAAATGAGTATTGAAAGTAAAAGAGATTTGAGTGCCATTGTCATTCTCCTTGTTTAAGAGACATTATTTTTCAAAAAAAATTAGTCGTCAATAGAAATTGAAAATTAAGATTTATAGAAAAATAATAGGGATATCAGAAGCTCTGCGACTTCATCAACCATCTAATACTGATTGATATGTTTTAATTAACTTCCTTTCGAGGTGTGTGTTTGGGTATGCCAAGGTCTTCGAAAGAACTACTGTGAAAAGAACGACCAGAATAACTAAACTCTTCTATAATGCGTAGTTCTGAATTGATACAGTCTCTTAGTATAATTCGTTTGTCAGATAAATTGACTCTAAGTTTACATTGAATTTTGTTGTCATCTATGTGTGGAGCATTTTTAGTAAAGTGCCCATAAAATGATAGTGTAAAGTCAAAAGAATGTGTTCGACGTTTGTTATGGGGACTCTCTATCAATTCTAAGCCCGATATGGAATCAATTTGAGTGATGCCATTACTGTAAAATATTTGATAAATCTGATCGCTCGTTAGAGTGAAATAGAGGTTAGGATTGTCTCCCCCAACCTTTAGAATAATGAACTCCGGGGTATTATCTTCAAATTCTGATTTAAAAAGAAATACTTTTATACCTAGCTCTTTGTGAGTCATGAAATTACTACTAAATAGGGGGAGGTAGAGGTACTTGAATCCGTTGTCTGTAGCACAGATTCTTGAGGTGATAAGATTGATATCAGTAGATTTAGGATTGGCGATTACAATGTCAAAATAGCATTCGATGTCCCTCGTTTGGTGAGTATAGTTCAGAGTAAATGATAGTTTAAATGGGTAAACCATAGTTCTCTGGGATTCCGGTAAAAGGCTTCCATCTATTGGTGTTCCGTCTACTAAAGCCTTTCTGGCAAAAGGGATATCGCGACTTACCAGCTTTGTATTGTGTAGATCTGAAGATTCAATATCATTCGTTTCTTGACGATAAAGAAGTATTTGGAGAATGTGGTCATGTGTTAGTGTAAAAAAATGATTTTTTGTCTTTATAAAAAAGCGACTTTCAGCAGGATCCGTTTCTACAAGAACACCGTGTATAGTGGAATCAACATCAGGGTTTATTTCTGCAAAAAGTGGCTGAGAAAATATCAATATTGAAAGCAAAAGAGATTTTAATGTCATTGTTCACATCCGTACTGTTGATGTTTTTTTCTTATAAAGTCCATATATTATAATGGTATAAATGCCAAATCTTAAGAGGCATTTGGAAAATATTTTTATAAACTTTATATTATTTTCAAGTAACTGAGATGAGAAAAAAGTGGTTGAGGCCCTTTCTTTATGATTTCTGAAATAATTCGAGATGGCTTAGATAAAGAATAGTTGCGTAATAGAATAAATTTTAAACTGTATTGATAGGTTGATTGACGATCTAATTGATTTCTGTTTTCGGTATGTGTTTTGATATACCAAGTGCTTCCAGACTGGCACTGTGGTAGCCACGAGAGAATTGTCCATTGGGGTTTCTGATATAAAGTTCACTGTTGCTACAATCAGTTAAAGCCACCTGATGATCGGAAATATACAATGTGAGGGCGCATTCAACTCTGTTGTTAAGCACAGGTTCTGCATCTTCTGCTAAATGTACAAAAAACGCTATTGTGTAATAGTAAACACTGTTGCCTTCTATGTGACTGTGGTCATCATTTATCATTTGTAACTGAAATATGGATTCAATGTGCTTAATATCATTTAGAAGAAGTATTTTGTGAATCTGTTCAGCTGTTAGACTCATAGATGAATTTCCAGCTTTTAGAATAATACTGTTTTCAGCATGAGGTTCAAAGCTAGAGGCAAAAGCTTTTATATCAAGTTCTTTAAGGGTAGTCGATGTGTTATAAACAGGTCTGCTGTAGCCGAAGTGTCCCTCATGCAGCTCTGTTAAATTCGATGTATCACAAAATCCTAAACCAACTTGGATAGTATCAAGCGTATCATTACTGACACCAGAGGATTGAACTATAAGAAAACGATCTACTTTACTATCGATTCTAGATAAATCGTCTGAAGTGGCAGTTGCAGTAAAAGAGAGAGCAAAGGGATAGCGCATGTCTTCACTGTTTCCTGATAAATAGGGCGTTATCTCTAGGTTGGATATGGATTCAACATTGGTATTACCGTAGAGGAGAAACATTTGATAAACATGATCTGCTGTCAGAGTGAAAAAGTGATGGTGCGTTTTTATAAGAACACTGTCTTTAGCTGATTCAAGATCTTGACTCTGTTCTGCAAAGAGTGGTTTGGAAAAGAACAGTGCTGAGAGCAGAATAGACTTTAGAGTTAACACCATTGTCGCTTTCGATCCCCCCCAGAACACTTTTATAAAATATGTTTTAATCGAAGCCTATTACCATCCACTGAGAGTCATTTTACATATCTAATATATATCCCGTCTAATATGTTGAAAGTAAAGGGATAATGGGTCGATTCAGTGCTGCGTCTTTTTTAAGGTTGGAAAATCTTAAACGCTCGTTCATAAGGGGACTGGGGACCTCAAAACTTATGAGGTGGTCTTGAATCTATAAAATAGGGCTTTCCATCTTTGAATCTTATATGAAAGGAAAATCTTTCAGTCTCGCTTGGGGCCATCGGCTACTGATGTAGGGGTATGGTTTTTCTAGAAAGAAGGAACCTGCTACTGATGTGAGAGGGGAGAAGCCGTCTAAAAGATAGACAGAGATGAGTAATAAATTCTTTCAAGAAAGAATATCCGTTTATGAATTCTTAGCGTGTTGGGGAAAAAATACATTATACTCCGGTTCTGCTTGAGCCCATTGGTCATAAAGTCTTATAACTATGTGTTTTAATACGATTTGTATAATTCTGAGGAAGTGGTGTGTAGGGGAGTAAAGAATTTTGGATAGCAAGCTGAAAAGGGTGGGTTTTAACTCATTTTTGTTACTTGTTTTTTTGTTGGTGAGCTGTAGCTCTCAACGGTTTGATTCGCTGGATGAAAATTCTCAGCAGGAGAGCAGTAGTCTTTCTTTTGAAGATTCTGCTAGCGGTACACATCCTCGAAGGATTTTTTCAGACGAAGAAAAACAAAAAATTGTCGAAAAGTTTTTTAAAAAATATATAGATCTTAAAAATGTTTTATCCGAAGATCTTGAAACTCAAATCCAAGACTTTTTTGCCGTTGATTACCAAACTATAAAATCTCGATATTCCAATGATCTCAATCAACAATATACGATGGTTATGCTTTGGGAATATCTCTATAAGCTTATGGTGAGTGAGTATCATCTTGTGCGTATAGTGGGGGAAAAACGAGTCCACCGTATTCAAAGTTTAATTCTCGGCTCGCCTTTTTATTATGGTTTGGGGCAGATTGGAAATGCTTTCCTCGATAAGCCTAGAGAGGATCCGAAATTTGAACCTGAACTGTTTATTCATATTTTGTCGGACATTTCAGTTTCTTATAAAAACTTGGAGGATTTAGATAGAAGAGCACTAAAGGCTCTTCGCACTTCAGAAACTGCCTCTCATTTAGATGACTCGGATCTTTATGAAGATTCGATTATTACATCCCTTTTAGAATTTTCTAAGGAGTCCAGTTTGGGACAGGGGGAAGAGGCTGCTGTTATTAAAGATATTGAGGGATTGCGGCAGGCTATAACAGAGTTTTTGATTTTAATTTATAAACAAAAAAATATGTTCTTCGAATCACTCCCTATAGCTATGTTGATTTTTGAAGAAGTAAAAATGGGTGGAAAGAAAACCACTTTATCTGAAAAGTTAATTGCTGATACACATATTGCAAGAAATTTACAGCAAGTCAGGGGCTGGAGCGAGGTAGAAACATGGGAATTTATCACTAGAGAAAATTGGTCTATTATACAAAATATTGCAAGACGCCGTTTAGATAGTTTATACGACCAGGGATATCATGCTGTGGTTAAGAGTGGTGGGCTTTTTGAGGGGATTCCATTTTTAGAGGAGGCTTCTCAAGGGATTTCCTTTTTTATTAAATATGATCTATTAAGATATCAAGTGCAAGAGCGGTTACATAAAGTTGGAGCCCAAAACTTAATTCATTTAGAGAGTCAATTGATTAAGAACAACTCTGGTCTGGTTGGGTTTGTGAAGAAGGATGGCGCAAAGGTCATTGTACAGATTGGGGCTATTTTTGCCTGCCGTTCCACTGCTGCAGCCTTCAATCTATCACGGGGAGTTGTTGCGGGAGCTATGTTTCCTCTTTTTGCTTCTCTTGCTTTAAAGGGCGTTGGTGATATTGAATCAGAAGAGGATGAATTAAGAGTTGGTGCCAGTTATGGATTGAACTCTCAATTTGCCTTTTATCAATTACAAGATAAGAGCCGTGCGCGTAAAGTTATTGATGCAGCAACTGCTGCGGTCTTTACAGGGATCTGGTGTATGCCAGCTAAACCTCCCGCTGAACTTGCTGCTTTAGCAGCAGCGACAGAAAAGCCCAGTTTGCCTTTACGAATGTCAAGGCGAGTAGCTCACCCCATTAAATATCCGAAAAACTTTGAATTTACAGCTACTAATTCACTGAAAGGAGCCTGGGTTTGGACATCACTTGCTGTTACGGCCTCTTTGACTGTTTATCTACAGGCGCAGTCATGGATATATTCAAGGGATCCATGGCGAGGGTTTATTGATTTGAATTTTTGGGAATGGATAATAAAAAATCCCGATCAACTGCAGTCACTTATTCTTATGGGGGGTACGGAATTTATTTATATGTTTAGAGGCTTAACGGCTAAAGACTATATTAGGGGAATACAAAGAGCCTCTATAGAAGTCTTCCTTTATTCATCGCTTGTGCAAATGGGGCGATATCTCTATTACGATGGAAACTTAGATAATTATGATTTTGGCCGAAACTTTTTTGAAGCCACATATATTTCTTTCTTCTCTACATGGAAGGCAACGAGAATATTTGTCCCTCTTGGTATGCATGCCAACGTCAAGTTAGCCAGGATGGGTTATGGTAGTTTTATGAGAAAGAGCGTGGCATTTGGTATACTGACAGGGAGTAACTACATAGGTAATGGTATTTATGCTTTGGCTGTTGACGATGCTTACAACGGTCGGTTTTATGAAATGATTGATGATTTAACGAATGAAAATTTTGAATATGAGCAGTTTATTAGAAAATATTCTTTACCAAAAGACTTATATCAAGCTATTGATGGTGAAGCCATGGGAGGAGATCATCAGAATCACACCGAACATATAGAGGGGGACGTCCATGATCACAGTGTGGACCCATTGCCATCATCCCCTCCAGATAACTAGAAGGTTTAAATTTCTTTAAGTCTTTCAAACTTTCTCTGTTTTCTTATTTATCAGAAATCTACTATAGCTCTAAGGTAGCTCGTTTTCATCACGAATTTGGTTTTAGGATAGGTTCTTGATGGTAAAGAACAAAGCTAAAGGAAGGTCTTTTTTGACTGACCAAAAACGGCAATAATGACAAATTTTGAACAGTCTCATTCAAGGGATGATCTGCAAACCACTATAATTACATGACTTTTCTGAAACACTCATTGGAATGCCCTTTGCTCCTAAAGAATGCATATGGGTATCGAAATGAAGATGCGTTTAAAAGTTATATTTATGGCATTTGGTTTTTTGTCGGCCTGTCAGGTTGGTAGGGCACCTGTGTCTTTAAATATGCAGGATAGATCTTTAACAGGTGCAACCAATAAATATGAACAGCCCTATGTTGATTATAGATCTGATCTTATAGAAGAACATGTAGAAGAGATGGAAAAAAAGATTATCGTCTACGAACACCCTCGTCCTTCTCCCACTTCCTCTCAGGACAATGACTCTCAATCCTCTGATCAAGAAAAAGAATCAATAGATGCACCATTTGAGTGGAATAAAGATGATACAAAGATTGTGTACTTTAAAAGAACATATAATCAAAACTTGAAAAAAATCAGTTGGACCGTCACAACTAATGACCCACATAATGGTCGCCAAGAGCACTCTTTTACAGGAACCCCTGCTCCTCTTCAATATTCAGATGAGAAAGGGTTAAGAGAAGTTGCTGCTGCAATATCAAATACAGGATTGGCTTCATCATTTACTTGTTTAAAATCCAATTGTCTTGATGCCTTTGTCATCATTAAGCAAGATCAGGAACATGTGGCAGATATTTATGTTGGAACAGAGAGAAGAAAAGCAAAAATACAGGTAGAAGAAGAAGCGGCTCAAGCTATTGGTAAGCGTTTTCCTAAATTATCAAAACTTTATACTCCTAATAATGAAGTGCATATGGATGTGACAATTGTTCAAACAAATCCTGGATATGTCAGTATCCAAATTCAATATCAAGATCTTATTGATGTTCATGGTGAGCTTTTATACGACGGCGGTGTATGTACACCATTGTATTTTAGAGGGACTGTTCGTCATAGAGGTGAATACTGTATGGCAGGAAATAATCATAGGGCAGGGCTGATTGTTAACTTCAGTACACGTATTGAGGACAAGGAATACAATGCCGATATTTTTATGTTAGAAGCGGATTCTGTGCTTAGCAGTGATAAAGAGGAAACAGAAGAAAAAGTAGAGGAACCGATTGTTTCAGTTGATGTAACTGTAACCGAAGAGGCTCATGATATTATTAGACAATTAACACCTGATTTTCAGAGAGACGCTATTCAAAGAGAGGCAAAAGATAGATGGATGCCTGGTGGTCTTGCAGGGCGATCTATGAGGAATTTTCTAAATTATCACCATAGAGCGGTTACTGGGGATATGAATGGCCTCAGTTCTGAACAACAGAATAGGGTGCGAGAATTTAGGACCGTGATGGATATTGTTGCGAGATTCTCTTTCCCCAGGGCGATTATTTTTAAAACTCTCGCAGAATCTCTTTTTAATCGTTTTGCAAGTAGTAGTAAAGAAGCTGTAGGGCTTTGGCAGATTACACCAATTTTGGCTGAAGATTATAATCTTCCTCTATCGCAAAGAACAGATGTTGTACGCTCTACAGAGGTAGCCATGAATTATATGAAAGATCTTTTTACAGGTAAATATTCTCAACTTTGGAGAGGAGATATTAAGTTAGCCATTGCTGCCTATAATTTGGGCCAAGGTGGCTTAGAAGAGGCTATAGGAAAAGCTGCTTCTGAGTCAAGAGGAAGGGGAAGAGCTTTAAGTCTTCAAGATGCAATGAGGATATCTTCGGGTTTAAATTCTCAGTCTGAAGGTGAGGAAAAAAATACGTTTTGGGGTCTTAGCGGTCTTAATCTACTTCCCTCTGAATCTGAGCAACATGTTGTAAGGGTGGTTTCAGCGATGATGGTTGGCATTTCTCCCGAAGATTTTGGTTATGAGAGTATGACCGCCTTTCCTGTATCAGAATAAATTTTAGACTAAGCATCTTTGTCTACCTACCTTAAAAATCCGTTTTAGGTTTAAGATTTGGCCTCTATAAGTTTTCTAAAGTCATTATTTCAAACAAATTTTTTATGTGTTTCATAAAGACAGTTAACTGATGAGCCCGTTGTGTTTGAAAATACTATTACTTCCAAATGTAACCTGAATTTACGATGTTTGTTCTTTCTCTGTGTCTTTTTAAATTCTTAAGCAGTGTCACAATATCAGTGTGTCCCGCTTTTCTGGCAAGGGCTATGGGAGTTTCTTGAGCTAGAGTTTTCAGATCAAATCTAGCACCACTTATTACAAGAGGATTTATAAGATCTGAATAACCATAGCGTGAAGCTATATGTAAAGCACCAAATCCCTGAATATCTTGAGCGTTGGTATCTGCACTGTTATCTATTAATAACTCAGCAGCATTTGTATTGTTATACTCTACTGCTACAAGAAGAGGTGTGGCTTGACGCCTATCTCTTGCATCTATATCAGCTTCTGATGCAATCAGTAGTTCTATGATCATTTGGTGCTCAGGTCCTTCTTTGCGAACGGCAAAGTGTAGGGGAGTCTGACCAGTGGACTCTCGGGTGTGAACATCTGCCCCTGATTTAATCAACCACTCTGATATCTCTGTTGTCTCTTCTGAATAAAGAGAAACATGTAAGGGAGTCCATTTGTATTTATCATCTGTAAAATCAATATCAAAAGCTCCGGATGTGATAAGAGATTTTACCTTTTCAAAGTCATGAGCTCTTATAGATTCAAATAATTCATTGGCATGTACTGAAAAAGAAAACAGTAGGCAAAATATTGTTACCAGTGAGTGTAATCTTGCAAAATGTTTCATGTCTTAACCTCTCTCTAAACTGTTAATAAAACCCTTTCTATCATAAAGGGTGAGCTTTTAAAAATAAGAATTAAATTGTGTAAATTTTTACTCAGATGAAGATAGGTCTCATTGCGAAGGGTTTGAGTTGAGCATTGTTTAGTCAAATTATTACAATTTTCATTTGTAGATTTTTTCAGTCGAACGACTAAACCTTGGGCTTGGTTTTTAAACCATTTGATACACCAACAGAGACAATAATTGCAAATGGCATTTGATTGAGCAAATTTTAGGTTTAATTTTTAAGTTACAATACATTTAAAAAATAGATATCTGTACGATTGTCGGGTCCAGTTTTCCGTCAAATACAATAACATATTTTTTTCAAAGTCATCGCCCTATAGCTCTGTTGTTAAAGCGTCGATTTATATATAGAGATGCCTTTAAAAATACTTTTTATATTATTTGGAATTTTTCTTTTGTCAGGCTGCCAATTTTATAAGGCACCTACAACTTTTAATATGCATGGCCGGTTTTTAACGGGGGCTGTAAATCAATATCGACAACCTTATACAACTTACATATCTCATCTTGTAATTGAGCAATATGTGAAAAACATAGAAGAGAGACGTTTTGTATATCAAGATTCTGATATAAAATCTCCTACCTCTTCTCAAAGTGATGGACTTCCTTTTCCTGAACCTGAATTTACCGGCGTTACTTTTAGATGGAATAAAGATCTTACTAAAATTGTAGATTTTGAAAAAAAAGATATAAGTGATTTATCAGGAGAAAAAAGCCAATGGACCATATTCACTCGTGATCCCTATAATGGTCAAAGAAGACATGTTTTTATAGGAACTCTTGTATCTTTTGAACGCTTAGAAAAAGAAGAATTAAAAGAGGAAATTCCAGCATCTATCTCAGATACGGGTTTGGTTTCAACTTTTGCTTGTCTAAAACTTAATTGCGAAGATGCTATAGTTATCATTAAACAAGATGATAAACGTGTGGCCGATATTTTTATCACTAAGGAAAAGCGTAGAGCTAAAGTCCACGTCTATGATCGTGATGCTAAGGCTATTGCTAAACAAACTCCGGATTTAGCAGAGCTTTATACCCCTAACAATACATTTGATATGGATGTTACAGTCGTGCAGGCGCGCCCCGGATTTTCTCGTGTGCGAATACGATATCAGGATATCATTAATCTTGAAGGTGAACTTTTATATGATGGAGGTATATGTACTTCTCTATATTTTGTGTCTCGCTTTCATGGAGGTCATTATTGTCTAGCAGGAAATAATCAAAGAACAGGTTTGATTATTAACTATAGTACACTGGTTAGTGACAGAAGATATAATGCAGATATTTTTATGTTAGAACAGGATTCAATGTACTATGATATATTAGAAAACAAGGTAGAAGATCCATCAGATATAAAAACAAGAGTAAATAGAAAAACTAATGATATTATTAAGCAATTGGTTCCTGACTTTGAACGTGAATCTGTTCAAGAAGTAGCAAGGAGTATGTGGCTACATGGTGGTCAAAATTCTCAGGGAATGAAGGACTTTTTATCCTATCATCATGCTGCTGTCACCGGAGAAGTTCCTTATTTATCTACAAATTTAGATTTATTTAAAGTACAAGATTTTAGAGTTGTTTTAGATATTATTAAAAAACACAACTTTCCAAAGGTGATTATTTTTAAAACTCTAGCAGAGTCTGAATTTAATCGCTTTGCCGTCAGTCATAAAGGAGCTGTAGGACTTTGGCAGTTTATGGGGCCCACAGCCGAAGATTATGGACTTTCCTCAGAGCAGCGAACAGATGTTGTACGTTCTACAGAGGCTGCTATGAGATATATGAGAGATCTTTTTACGGGTAAATATTCTCGGCCGTGGAGAGGGGATATTAAATTAGCTATTGCGGCTTATAACTGGGGTCAAGGTAATCTCGGAAAGACTATAGAAGGAAATAAGGTTGATATAGCTTCTCAAGAAAGAACACGGGGCAGACCTTTAAGTATTCAAGATACAATGCGAATATCTGCGGGGCTAAGTTCTCAATTTGAAAATGGGGAAAGAAATATGTTTTGGGTCCTTAAAGATCTTGGCGCACTCCCCGGAGAATCTGTACAGCATGTTCTAAGAGTGGTTTCAGCCATCATGGTAGGCCTTTCTCCTGAAGATTTTGGCTATGAGGATGTTGTTTCTTTTCCCACCACAGAATAAATGTTGATATTTCATGTTTCTAGGGCTATAGCCTAATCTTCAATGAGACGTCATTTTACAAGGAGTAGGCAGTGGCTGAACCAACAAGCAAAGTAACACGTTCGCGACGTGGAAAACGCAGATCACATAGTCGAATTAAAAAAGTACCAACATTAGCAAAATGTCCATCGACACATGAGTTGCACTTAGCTCATAAGGCGATTCGTGCCAGTGATGGGGCTCTTTATTATAGGGGGAAGCAGCTAACGCCCGCTAGTGAAACATAACCCCCGGGCTGTTGAAAACACGTCATCTACTTCGTTGCAATCACTCAAACCTCACTCCGACGTAGGAAAAACTACGCCTCCGTTTGGTTTGAGCTTGAACGCCTTGTATCTGACATGTTTTCAACAGCCCGTCTGAATTACAAATGAAAAAGCATTATCTACTTTGTTGCAATCACTCAAACCTCACTCCGACGTATCTTTGTTTTCTGGTATGACAGTGGGGGAATAGTTTGAGGCATCTTTAATGGTATAAAGTAAAGCCTCAGAGGCATCGGCTTCTGCATCCCCTATACGTTGGCCATAACGGGTAGCCGTGCTAGAGCTAAAGCGGTAGATAATTGTTTTAAATTTTTGACGTTCAGCCATGATTGTTCCATGTAAAGCCTTGTCAGGATTATTGGGGTCGGTAACAGAAGTTAAATAACCCCGACCTCCTCGAACAAATGGGAAGGCATAGCTATTTGATATAATCGATAATCTAGATTCTCCAGGGAGACTGGTGTTTTTTCTACGGTCGTGTTCAAGTCCTAAATTGTGCCCTACTTCATGAGCTAAAGTACGGTCACTATGTGGGCAGGCTTTGTTCATCATTACTGAGCCAACAGCAGCCCACTTGGCGGCAGAAAATTTAGGTAGGCCACGATATCTTTGCATAGCAAGCCCACACATGTCACTTTCGAAATTAGGAAGGGCGAGATAGAGCAGATCTGCTCCATAAGTCCGACGTATTTCCGGTAATTCATTTTTAAGATGATCTAGTATCGTATCCATTTGGTCAAAACGTATTTTTGACGAGAAATCTACGTTGAAACGAGATAGGGGTATGGGCTCTGTAGCCACTATTCTAAGCTCGGCATTAACAGAACTGTTTTCAAATATTGTATTAGCACCTGAAACAGCCTTTTCAATCCTTGGAACTGTTATTGTTGAATCAGCTGTATCCGGGTAGAGAAAGGCTATGTCAATAATATATGTTTTATCTGGAGAGGCTCGTCTTGTGGGATCAGGAATACCTGCTAATAATGTCATATCAATTGGACCATTTAAATCTAAACCAGACATTTTGTTCTTAAAGATGTTATGGATGTGGGCTAAATATTCTTTTCCTCCCCAGATGAGTAAGGAGGTGGTGATAGAGTTAAGCCAGTCTCTGATTTCATCTAATTTCGATCTTGAAGCTGGGGATCGAGGTTCTGAAAGTCTAAGTTCTGAGGCTGGAATGTCGGGGATGATAACCCGACACATGGGTTGATTGTGACTTGCTAGTTGTGGCTTTGTCGTTTGACAACCGAGTATCATCAAGAGCGAGAATAGTAGGATTATATTTTTATTAATCATTACTAAGATAATACCTTTGTGTGTATATGTTGGTATACTCGTGTTTGTTTATCTAGCCTTTGAGTGTGGTCTGGACGTATTTTATTTTTAGGCGGAGTTCTAGTTAACGCCCCTCAGTTCTATTATAGTCATCTTCATATCTTTCAATATCGTCCTCTCCAAAATAAGATCCCAGTTGCACTTCTATAAATTGCACGCTTTCATTTGTAGAAGGGTTTCGAATGCGGTGTTTAGCTCCTATGGGAATTTTAATATATTCTCCCGAGGAAAGTTTGTGAACTTTCCCGTCAAGTACAACCTCAGGGTTTCCTTTTACAATAATCCAGTGCTCTTCTCTTTTTTTATGACTTTGATAGGAAATTTGATGCCCTGGTTCTACTTCAATAATTTTAGACTTAAAAGTGTTTGTGTCCCCTAAAACTTCAAATTGTCCCCATGGCCTCACCTCAAAGTTTGGCTCACTCATAGATTTTTCATTTTCTAATTTTGAGACTATTTTTTTAACATTTTGGCTCATGCCTTTTTTACAAATTAAAGTGGCATTTTGTGTTTCAATGAGTAGGACGTCGGGGGTACCAATAAAACTATAAACTTTCTTTTTATCGCCCAGTACAAATTGTCCATCACCGTCCAGACTTAAAATATGATTTTCTGATTTTTTTAATTTAGCCACTTCATCCCAACAACCGACATCGCTCCAATTCACATGACAGGGAACGCAAGCTATATTTTTTGTTTTCTCCATGATTCCGTAGTCAATACTTTCTGATGGGATTTTATTATATACATCTAAAAGGCCATTTTCATCTTTAAGAGTTTTGAAAGCTGACCATAGCTCGGGCATATATTTTTCAAAAAGACTTATCATTTGCTCAACTTTAAAAATAAATACCCCTGAGTTCCAGTAAAATTGATTACTGTTAAAATAATGCTGAGCTTTTTCTTCGGAGGGTTTTTCAAAGAAACCCTTTGATTTATAAGCTACATGACGATGACCTTGCTCAAGTTCTTCGTTAGAAATTTCAATGTAGCCATATCCTGTTGCTGGATATGTTGGTTTAATTCCTAAAGTGACAATAGCATCTTTTTGAGCCACTTCTTCTGCTAAATGCAAGGCTGCTCTATAGACTTCTTCTTGAGAGATGAGATGATCTGAAGGAAAAATACCTATGGCTTCATTTGAATTTCCGGCTTTCAATAGAGTCCAACAAGCTAATGCTACAGCGGGGGCGGTGTTTTTGCCAAAGGGTTCACAAATGATACGATCAACAGGAATTTGTAGTGTTTTTTCAGTGAGGACTTTTAATTCTGATGTGGTGAGTACAGAAATTTCTCCAAGAGGACTAAGTCTTTCAATTGTTTTTTCTAATAAAGGAACATCAAATATTTTATGAAACTGCTTGGGGTAATTTGCATGAGAGAGAGGCCAAAGCCGACTGCCACTGCCCCCAGAGATAATAATACACTTCATACTGTTCCTTAAATTATTATATGTTTTGTTTCATTTATTAAAATCACTTATCTCAGTACTTTAATGTATTTGAGTGTTCTTAGTATTTTGAAGAGATATTAATTTATCAAGAATAAGTTCTCTTTTTTTCTGTAACTCTTCTATCTGCTGTCTGGTGGCGGGATCTTTCATTGTAGTATTTTTAATAGTGTCTTTTGAGGTTTGAAAAACTTCTTTTTCCAGTTTGAGAATTTCGTTTTGTATATGTTTTTCGCGCTGTTTGTTATTGTATATTTCTCTACCCAACATATAACCTAAAAGAAATCTTTTTTTTCTTTCATCGGGTGGGCAAATGTCCCGATACTTTAGATTTGCTTGTCCCATTGTTAATCCTCTAAGTGGGGTGCAATAAAAGGTTAGACCTTCCTCTCTTCCTTGGTAATAGGCGTCCATATTAACGAGGACATCATATTCGTAACACATTTTAGCTTTGTGAGTGAACTCGGATGTGTCTTTACCCTTCTTGCCATCTGAAATTCCCATTTGTTTCCAATTAGTTAGTTCGCAGCTCTTTTTAAGTGAGCTGGAGCAGCCTGAGCAGATGAGAAGTAAGAGGACTATTTTTATTGTTTTTTTAAAGAGGGTTAGACTTGACGAAATCTTTTGAGAACCCATGTTAAATGCACGGGCTGGAGAGATATAAAAGTACAAGGAGGCTAACATGAGATATCTATCACCCTTTTTTAATTCAAAGTCCAATGATTGGACTTTTACTCAAGAAAGAAAAAGCAGTTCCTAAGAGTATTGAAGTAAAAACAAAGAAATCAGTAAACATCTGAGAAATTCATTACCCCTAATGGCCTTTTTACGTATGGGTGCACATTACCGTGCGCCCATATATTTATCATATTAGTAATGCGGCGCATATTATATAAGAATCATGAGGGCTTATGGCGTGTTGGTGGAAACATATACACGACTTCAGTGGAAAAGCCTTGTAATGTGAGGATTGGCTGGCATTTTTTATGGTTTTTTGGAGGTTGGGTATGTTTAGAGGCGAAAAAATATGTTGGTCTAATACTTTGTTCCTGACTTTGCTTCCCGTTGTAACTCTTGTTTTATCTTATATCTATTTTCAAAGAGAGGTTATTAGTTGGTACTGCGTGGGTTTGGGATTTTTGTTGTATATTATTTCTGGTCTGTCGATTACGGCAGGATATCATAGGCTATTTTCTCATAGGTCTTATGAGGCCAATCGTTTAGTGAAATTTCTTTTTCTTATTTTTGGAGCTACGGCATTTCAAAATTCTGCATTAAAGTGGTGCTCTGATCACCGGAAACATCATAAGTTTACTGATACGGATAAGGACCCCTATAACATTAAGAAGGGGTTTTGGTATGCTCATATTTTTTGGGTCTTTTTTGATCAAGATAGAGAAGGTGATTTAAGTATTTATTGTCCGGATTTAATGAAAAGTAAGCTGATTATGTGGCAGCATCGTTATTATTTATGGATTGCCTTTGTGGTGGGTATTGTTCTGCCTCTTTTTGTGGGTTGGGTTTTAGGTTCTATTTTAGGCGGACTTGTTTTTGGTGTTTTATTGAGGCTTTTCATTGTACATCATATTACATTTGCTATTAATTCTGTCAGTCATTGGTGGGGAGTTCAGCCGTATTCAGATAAAACAACGGCTAAGGATAATTTTGTTATGAGTTTTTTAGCTCATGGTGAAGGTTATCATAACTATCATCATGCTTTTCAAAACGATTATCGTAATGGTATTCGCTGGTATCATTGGGACCCTACTAAATGGATGATTCAGTTATTAAGGTTAATGGGTTGGGCTAGAAAGTTGAGGCAATCCTCAGAGGAGAGTATTCTTAAAATGCGTTTACATATGCAGGAAAAAAGAGCGCAATCTAAACCTTGGATCAATCCCAAAACGTTAGAGGCTTTAAGGTTGAAGGTAGAGTCTACGCAATGTCGCTGGAGACAGTTAAAGTTAGAGTATCGGGATTTAAAGAGAGAGCTTCAGGGCAAGAGTAAGGAGCGTTTAAGGGTTTTAAAAGCAGATGTTTATTTGGCAAAAAAAGAATTTAGAATATCTTATTCTGAATGGCGCAACTACGCCCTCACTTAATCTATGGTTGAGCAGCTAAAGAAGTTGTTTAAATTTCAGAGTTATTCTCTCAAGTAAAAAAATATATAAGGAGAAAAGGTTTATTTTTCTTCTCTAAGCGTAGGGTGTATCGTGGAAGGAGATGAACTTACTATTTTAGATTCTTTCAGAGGGAACTTTTCTCAGGAGGTTTCAAAACGAGTTTTCTGAGGTGATTTTTATTTCTTTCCAGAGTGCAGGGCGTATCATGAGAGGAAACATGTCGACAATTTTTTAGGAGATGAAAGGGTAGTTTTTCTCAGAGTCTACAAAACGAGTTCTCTAAAGCGCAAGGCGTATACCGAACGTAAGTGAGGTAGACGAGCTTGCGGCCTTTAGAGCTGTTTGAGCTTTTGTAGGCTCTGAGAAAAACTACCCACCCACAGGAACAAAAAAGTTGTCAAAAAGAGTTAGGATACAATCAAAGCGACATATTGTGACGAAGTAGATGGCGTGTTTTCAACAGCCCGCCGCTACTTTATGGTGATGTTATACTTACAATCCGTCCTTATCTTTAAACTAATAGTTTTAGCACATTTAAATCCTCCATATTCTAGAGCATTGAAGGGACGGTAGGATTCTATGACAAATTCAGGATATTTTTCTTCCCATGTGGATTCTGTTTCATCTTCTTTTAGAAGCATTCTGGAACCTCGGAATCCATACATGTCAAAGTAGAGATAGTACAGTCTGAAACGATCACTGTGGCTATGTTTTCTTTCTTGTTCTTCAATTTTATTATTGATTTCAAGGCCTGAGATAGCAGCTTCTTGAAAGGAGACTGTTAGGAGTTCACCTTTTAAGTCGATTGTGTTTACAGGTATTTCAAAGAGGGGCCAATCGAGTAGAGTTCCAAAAGTGCGAAGGGGAACTCCACTCTTATAAAACTCCTGAGGCGTTTGTCCTCTTAGGGGAACAACCCAAGTCATAAGGGTAATTTGAATTTTACCGTGTTCATGGAGGTGGTGGTGGTCAACATTTTTTCCTTCGGCCTCGGGGGTGATGTAGAGAACTTCACTATCTTTTATAAGGCTGATTTTTGAACCGTCAATTTCTGGTTCTCCTACAGTGACAATCATAGCCCTATTGGAAATAGAGGTTCTGCTATCCAAATCCCCCTTACTTCCCAAAATAAGAGTTTCTGCATTTGCAGAGCTTAGAGTTAGGGAGATAAGAAAGAAAAGCAAACTTAAGCGAGCCATTGCTTTGCTTAGCTTTTTTGTAGAGGAATGAAAAGGTTTAATATTGTTGGAGACATTATTTTTGGTTCATAACTAGTTAAGGGGTTTATGAGTTATTTTGTTTTTTTAGGTCCACTTTAGTATCTCACCACGAAAAAGTTATAAGGATGCAGGTTGTAAAAGCGGGAAAAATTTTTCTTAAATCATCTGTTAGACGAGGTGCGTAGTCTAGATGATTTTTAATGGAAAGTTTTAGTGAATGCTGTGAGTCTAAGTTGTACTGAATAATTTTCATATGAAAATACATGTAGGGGCTGGTCATTAGTTTAGGGGGGTTCAGGTGTGTTTATAAAAAATATCTTGTCTATGTTAAGTCAGTATCTTTTAATGAAATTTAATTTATTTGGTTAAAAATTTTTATTAAGAGGAGGAATTTCCAATGAGTCGATTTTTTAATTTTAGAAGTGCTGTTCATACGGTGCTAGCCGTGGGCTTTTGTTATTTAATGGCTTTGCCTTTGGCCAGCGCAGATGATCATAGCAACTGGTATGTTTCTGGCGGGGTAGGTTATGCGTTAGAGACGACTATGGATTTTTCAGTCACTAATTCCCCGTACCCTAATAGAGCGGGTTATATAGAGGTGACTGAAGAGAATAGGTCTTACAACGTAGCTATTGGCCGTGAAATGGGTCCTGTGCGTTTGCAAGTTGAAGCTCTATGGGTGGAGTATGGTCCTGATGAGGTTATATACTCTTCACTGGCTGGTGTACCAGATGATCTTCTCCCTGTGATTAATGAAACTGCAACGATAGATGGAATTGTTAAGTTTAAAATTTTCATGGTAGGCGTGGTCAAAGATCTACGTACCGATAAAAAGTGGGTTCCCTATGTTGGTGTAGGGGCCGGTTTAGCTGAGGCGGAGTTAGATGTTACACTTGAAGTATATGGGGTGCATGGTAGTTCTGTGGGTCAGGCTGATGAAGTGCCTGTTTATCAGCTTGCTGCTGGTGTCAAATATGAGCTTTCGGACAATACAAGCATGTACCTGGATGCCAGAAACTTGTGGGTTGATAGTGTAGACTTCCAACAAGCTGGTGGATCTGTTCTAAACGGTGGTGACTCATCTTTTACAGAGCTTCCTATGGTTGGAGTGGGCTTTACTCGTACGTTTGGCAAGCGTGATAAAGGACCTCGTCAACAACCTCCTTATCGGCGATATCGTCCATGAGTCGTCGTAGAGTAAACGGATAATATCTTGGTGATCGATTTTAAATTTTTAGGAATCGGTCACCATGTTTTTCCTTTCATGGTCTGTTTTTTATCAGTTCTAGAATTTCAGAGTGAAAAATTTAGAGACATTATTTAATTATCGAGCATCTTATTTTAAGCCCTACAGTTTTACCAAAAGCTCCATGACCTTTTTTACTACGAATTCATCTTTTTCCAAGGTAGCTCTTATCCATTTTTATCTCACCTTTATTAAACCCCTTCTCAGTTTCACAAGAATCAGCTAGTTTATGCGTAGTTTTTTTAGGATAGAATCGTATGTCTATTAAATTAATTCCATTAAAAGTCAATTTAACGAGCTATGAACCTTGCCTTTCCTCTTGTTTGCTTTAAGTTGTGGGTTTTTATGAGTGTTGATGGTATACCACTGAGCTTGGAGGGGTTGTTGGGAATCCTAAGGCGTGTTGGCATTCTTTTATTTGTCTTTTGTGTCAGCGTGAATCCAGATAATTTTGAACTCGTAGGTGCCTCTTGGGGGGAGGAATCTTCGAACTCAGAGGTTGCGTCTGAGGTATCAGAAGAGGCGGATCGTTACTCACTAGTTGTTGTTGTTGTCGCTTTGTCTCAACAAAGCACAGGGGATTTGGGTTTTCATTTTTGTTCTGGGGCATTGATTTCAGAGAACGTTGTTCTTACGGCTCAACACTGTATTTTTCAGAGAGAACTAAGCCTTGTTAGAATTATTCCTGAACCTGAGAATATAGATATTAATAGAGATGACTTCAATATTGCAAAATTGGAGGCGGCATACCTTCCCATGGCTGAAGAGACTTATCAAAATTTTCAGGATTTTAAAGATTATGTTTATGATTATGAGACTATTGAGGAAGTGAATGAAGGCACAGAGAGTATTTGGGGAGTCATAGGAACTGTTGGGTTGCGGTTGTTGAAGGGGTGGTGGAAGGGATACTTGGAGTATCCCTAACACTGAGTCTCTGCGTTCTCTTCGGAATCGTCTTGAAAGAATGAATAGTGACTGGGCCCTTTTAAAAATTGATAAGCCGTTGGGTTTGAAATATGGACTTTATTCTCTGTCAGCTTTAGGAGAAGAGAATTTATTTTTAGCGGGATACAATTTCGATGAGGATGTAATGGATACCTATTCAGGTTGTGAGAGGGTTAATACCCTTTTTGAGTTTATTCATGAAGGTTTTATTTATCACAATTGTCCTGTGAAGGAGGGACACTCTGGAGGCCCCTTACTTTCCTGTAATGGGCCCTCTTGGAGGGATTGTAATCTTGTTGGTATTAACACTGGGGGGATGCGAGACTCTCTCACAAAAGAAAAGTTTTATACAGCTTTTACTGTTAGTTCATCAGTCTTTATGGAAACGGCTAATAATTTTATAGAATACTATAAATATTAGGATATTTTTTCTTTATGATTTTTTGAATACTCTCATCTTACGGGTCAGAAATTGATTTATTGTTCTGCTATTTAGAGAGTGTTGAAGGATTATTTTCTAAGATATGTTCGACAATATTACGAATGTCGTCAATAGGGATAACGGCAGTTACTGCAGTTGTCAGCTTTTGATAGGATTGGCCTATTAGGAGCATATTCATACCCACCATTTCTCCTGACGTATTAACAAGTGGGCCACCTGAACTTCCAATGGCTATAAATGCATCTGTATAGATGAGATTTTGGGTGAAATCGGAATTATTATTTATACCTGAAATAATGCCTTTACTCATATGGTACATAAAGTTCATAGGGTGACCGATAGAAAAAACTTCCTGACCCACTTTAAGATCTGCTGAACTGCCAATTGCAATCGGTTTCAAGGGTGCAGGATAAACATTAAGTTTGAGAACGGCGATATCAAGTATAGGGTTACCATCGATATAGCTTGCGGGATATATGAAGAGGTCATTCCAAAAGGATACTCTGATTTTCATTCCTTTTTTCTCTTCTGGATGAAGTCCTAGGGTATGATAGTTTGTTATAATGTATCCTTTATTATTCCAGACAATTCCTGCTGAGGTTGTAGTTTCGTGCTTCTCTATTATTATACCCAACATATTTGTATATCGGGTAGTGCTTATTACTTTTATTGATACTACTGAGGGAACGACTCTATTGTAAATTTCGATATTATTTTTTTCATGCTCTAGAAGGTTGGATGCAAGGGCCTGGTGAAAAATACAAACCTGAAGCAAGTAGCAAAGTGAAAACTTTAAAACAGGAATTTTAAAAGATTTCATAGATACTGCTTATAAGCAGAAATTGTTTCAATGTCTTCTTTTAAGTGTTAAAGGGTTTTAATTTTTCTTGAAGACTACTTTTTGCTTTTAAAAGTGTAAAAATACATTCGGTTTAAAAATATTACAATGAACAAGTGAGAAAATATTGGATAAAAAAAGAAAGCCTAATTTGAAATTTCTTTGAGAAACTTGGTGATGGTGCCAGGACTCGAACCTGGAACCCCCAGCTTAGAAGGCTGATGCTCTATCCAGTTGAGCTACACCACCATAAAATATATTTCGACATAACAACATTACCGTTAATTATACGTACTGCTTTAAGTTTTTCAAAAAAAGTATCTGAAAATTCAAATAGTATATATTCCTCTCTCTCTATTTAAGTAGCATAGATTTGAAATTTTAATCAACATAATCTCCCTCATAAAAGATAAGATTTACTATATAAAATCCTTTCTCAGTCTTGTTTTTTCTTTGGCAATGCCATGTTGAGGAAAAGTGTTCCTATTAAGGCAGAAAGAAATGAGCCAGAAAGTATTCCTGTTTTATAGTAAACCTCCAAGGAAGGCTCTTTTATTGCTAAACCTCCTATAAATAAAGACATAGTAAAACCAATACCTGTAAGAAAACCTGCCCCTAAAATATGTGTCAATGTTACACCTTTGGGATAGCTAGATAAGTTGAGCTTAATAGATAACCAACTCAAAAGGGCAACCCCAAGTGGTTTGCCTATCAATAGTCCCAATCCAATTCCAATAAAGATGGGTTGAGAAAAGAAGCTAAAAATGTCGAAAGACTCTATTTTTACGCCAGCATTTCCAAGGGCAAAGATGGGCATAATAACAAAAGTAACCCATGGGTGCATAACATGAATAAAGCGATCAACAGGAGATTGACTTTCAACGGTAATAAACCTTAAGTCTTCTAGAACTTTACGTGTTTTATCGTCATAAATAATCTCTTTAGCATCACGACCACTCTGCTCGTGTATGGCTTTTAATCTATCAAGAGCTATACCTGTTAAATTATCGACATGGTGTAAAATTCTATCAACAGGTAAAAGAGCTCTTACTGGTGTAATCAGACCGAGAATAACACCTGCAATAGTGGCATGAACTCCAGATTTTAAAAAGCACAGCCAGACAAAAAAACCGATAAAAACATATATTGGTGTAGATCGAACATGGATTTTATTCATAAAGAGTATAAGTAAAATCAAAAGAGTAGCAATACCCAACATGCTCATAACAATCACATCTGTATAGAAAAATGCGATAATTAAGATAGCTCCCAAGTCATCTACGATAGCAATAGCTAGAACGAAAACCTTCAGTGCAAAGGGGACTCTTTTGCCAAGTATAGAGAGGACGCCGATTGCAAAAGCAATATCTGTGGCCATGGGAATTCCCCAGCCACTTTGCCCTGGCCCTCCAAAATTAAAAAATGTATAAATCAAAGCGGGTACAACCATTCCCCCTACGGCACCAAAGATTGGAAGTGTGGCTTTTTTAGCCGTCGATAGTTCACCCAATACCAATTCTCGTTTGATTTCTAAACCAACAACAAAGAAAAAGATGACCATGAGACCATCATTGATCCAATGAAGCAAACTGTGCGAAAGGATATAATCTCCAAAACGTATCTCTATCGGGGTATAGAAAAAGCTAAAATAGCTTTCAGCATAGGAGGAGTTGGCCCAAATCATCGCTATAGTTGCACAGGTCAGAAGAAGAATTCCTCCCGCTGTAGAGAGCTTCATAAATTTTTCTATAGGTGATAAAAGTTGGTGTAACAGTTGAGATCTAAGGGGACGTATATCTTGAGACATTTAAAAATTATCCTCCAAAATAAATTCTAAAAGAGTTCAACCTAAGCTCTTCAAAGCAATAATGCAGGATCTGAAAGAGAAAGGATTTCTACTGTGATATTAAATCTTTTCTTTAAAAATATAAATCAATATTCCTATGACGATTTTTAAGAAAAATAAATTTTATGCGCCATATTATAGCCGGTTTCTCATATTTTGGATTTTGTTATTCAGGATTGCTGACATTGTATACGAGTTAACTCTACAAAATATGGATATTCTCTGGTTATAAGTAGGGGGTATTTTTCTACACTGGACAGCATAACATTAGTGGTGTTATCTGCGTTTCTTAAAAGAGGATAGGAAAAGGTGATGTTGTTATGAAGCTTTTTGAAAGGCCACGTCGGTTACGAAAGAATTCAGCGATTAGAGAGTTAGTCGCCGAAAATGATGTGCATGTGAGCCAACTTATATATCCTCTATTCGTATATGAGGGGGACGGTAAACCTCAGCCTTTATCGTCATTGCCAGGGTTATTTCGTTTTTCCCAAGAAGGTGTAAAAAGAGAAATTGAATCCTGCTTAAAACTCAATATAAAAATTTTTGCTCTTTTTCCCATTATTAATGAGAAAAATAAAACCCCCAGGGGGGAGTACAGTTATTCTGATAAAAATTTTTATTTGCACACACTTCGGGATATTAAACGCCTTTTCCCTGAGTGCTGTTTAGTTACAGATGTTGCTTTAGATCCTTATAGTTCTGATGGGCATGATGGTATTGTTAAAGATAGTCGAATTCTTAATGATGAGACATTAAGAGAGCTGGCGCAAATGGCATTGGCTCAGGCAGATGCAGGGTCCGATATCATTGCACCTTCAGATATGATGGATGGTCGCATAGGGGCTATTCGTACAGCTTTAGAGGAACATGATTATACAGATGTTGTATTGATGTCCTATGTGGCAAAGTATGCCAGCCATTTTTATGGTCCTTTTAGAGAGGCATTGAATTCTTCTCCTAAAGCTGGAGATAAAAAAACATATCAAATGGATTTTAGAAATAGAAAGGAAGCTATAAAGGAAGCTCGGCTGGATGTTTCCGAAGGGGCGGATATTCTTATGGTAAAGCCGGGTCTATTTTATTTGGACGTCATTTCAGATTTTAAACACAATTTTGATTTACCTATAGCAGTTTATAATGTGAGTGGAGAGTATGCTATGGTGAAAGCGGCTGCAGAGCGGGGTTGGGTAGATAATGACATGGCTATTCTTGAATTACTAACAACTTTCAAACGATCTGGTGCAGACATTATAATTACATACTTTGCTAAAGAGTTCGCAAATTTAAAAAATCATTAGGAGTTATTCACGTTTTACTGATTGTAAAACACTTAAAGAGAGAATTGTTCTCAAGGATTTCAAAACGCAGTTCTCTAAAGCGCAAGGCGTATCTCCCGAAGGGAGAGACGAGCTTGCGGCCTTTAGAGCTGTTTGAGGATTTGGAAGCCTTGAGAACAATTCTCTCTCTTCAGGGGTTTCTAGATGTTTTGTAGGGATAAGTATATGGGGTGCGGGCAGTTCTTAAGTTTAAGGAAAATTCAATTATATTAAAGGGAAATGGATTTAAGAAGGATTGTCTTCTTTTTTATCGTTTACTTTTCCCAGCATCAGAGTACGTCCAATTTGCCAGATTGTATTTCCAGATAAAGTATCTATAAGGGTGTATTGGATCATGGCGCCCAGTTCGTCATCGTCTTTGATGGCATCAATTAAAACTTCTAGCTCAAAGGTTTCCATACCACCTGTTGGTTTTAAAGGAGAGACACCTTCTTTGAGCCATTTTTCAGGAATTTGTCCTAATGGAACATGGTGAACTGTTTTTACATTAAACCAGGCTGGGGGCAATTTTTCATTAGACATGAGCTTAGCAATGTCTCTACGCCATAAAGAGGCCAATCTTTCGGTGGATGTTCCACCCCAAAAGGGAACAACATCACGGTAGAAAAAGATAACCAAAAGAATTCCAAAGCCTAGAGTTAATGAGCCTAAGAGTTTTATAACTTTATTCATAGTCAGTATTGAATCTCGAAACTTCTTGTGTGTCAAAAGAGATAGGAAAACAGGTACAAAAGGAGAGGACTAGATTTCGGCCGTAAATTGTCAGGTTATGACAATAATGAGCATAGAGAATAAGGTAAAAGCCTTTTTTATGAGGTTAAAAAGGGATGGAAATTGTAGCTTTATGGCATGTCTATTGAATTTAAACGGGTATATGATACAAAAAGTTCTATACATTCTCATTGCTTTATTTGTTCTCCCATCTTGTACAGAATCAAGTTTCACAAAGACTCCGGGGCCAAATTGCCAGGGATTTCTTGAGGATTGTGAATCTGTTGATGGACTGGATGTGTTTGATTACGAAGTTGAAATTCAAGATGAGGCCTTAAATGTTGATCTATTATTTGTTGTGGATAATTCGTCTTCAATGGCTAGGGAGCAAGCCAGTATGGCTGATCGTTTCCCTACATTTATTTCTTCTATTTCAGATTTGAATTGGCGAATTGGAATCGTGACAACAGATATGTCGTCAGATACGGGAGAGACCAAGGGCGGAAACCTTCTTCCTTTTTCTTCAGGACAGTATTTTATAGATAAAACTTTCCGTAATGCTGAGAATTTATTTAAAAATACGGTAAAGAGACCAGAGACCGGTTCTGGTGATGAAAGAGGAATCTATGCTGCCATAAAAGCTATTGAAAAGCGCATGGCTCGTCCCTTTATAAGAGAAAGTGCTAAGCATCTTGGCGTGATTATTTTGTCTGATGAAAGTGAGCGCAGCAGTGGAGGACAACATCAAAACTATCCTCTTGAAAGTGGTAAAGATTATGGTCAGGATTTGATTAATACTGTGAATGGAACTTGGTCATTCGAGAAAACACTAACGGTACACAGTATCGTGATACAAAATGAAGATTCTTCATGTTTACAGGAACAGAGACAGCAGGGTAATGGTCGTAATGGTTACTATGACACAATTTATTCAGACTTGGCACGTCGTACAGGTGGTATTGTGGGAGATATTTGCGCTAGTGATTATGGCAGTCAACTTGAAGATATTGGTGATGTGACAGTTCAAAACACAGGTTCTTTGCAATTGGCCTGTCGTCCTGCCGACGATGAAGTTGAAGTGAGTATAACTAGAGGATCTCAGAATGTTACAAGCATAGTGTCCGGTGACAAGATTGTATTTAATCCACCACTTAGCCCGGGAACTCGAGTCCGCCTTACATACTCTTGTTTTCAATAGATTGGTAGTTTACAATGTGTTGATAAAACTTGAATAAAAGGAAGGAAAGAACAATGAATAAAAGGAAGGAAAGAACAATGAATAAAAGGAAGGAAAGAACAATGAATAAAAGGAAGGAAAGAACAATGAATAAAAGGAAGGAAAGAACAATGAATAAGATTGCAGTTTTTTTGTTTTCGCTATTGATTTTTAACCAACCTCTTTCTGCACAGGATGGAGAATATATAACTCCCAAAGGGCCGATTGCTCTAAAACGTGGTGATTTATCCATTCCATTAACTCCTGATCATATCCATAGAATTTTTATTCTTAATAATATCGAACAAGTTAAATCTGTATCGTTTTTAAAATTAGAGGGTAGAGACGAAATATCACTTACTGTTAGTTTAACTGAGGACGCTCCATCCGTAAGTAATAATAGAGTAAGATGTACGATTTACTTATATACTGACCGTAGGAGGATTATCTTAACCGGTTGTGGCAATTCAGAGTTTGATATTAAAGATAAAACTGATACTTCATCATATCCAGGGCACTTCACTGTTTCTTTAGAGGATCTGGGTTTAGAACAATATGTACCTAAAAGAATAGAAATCAATTAAATAAAAATTGCTTGCCTTAGTCGTATTTCAATTTTTTATATACACTCACCGAAGGGAAATCTATTAGCCTCCGGATACCTTTTTAATATTTTCAGGCTCAGTGACCCAAAGATAGCCATTCCCATAAAGGCTTTCAATGTGACTTGCAATTAAGGGGTCGAGTTTTTTTAATTTAGAAATTTGTGCATCAATAGATCTAGAAGATATATTCTGTGAAGACCAGACATGTAGTTTTAACCAAGACCTTGATAGAGGTTTACCGGGGTTTTTGAAAAAAGCATGTAGCAAGCTGGCATGAATAGGGAGCAACTTGATTCTTCCCTGAGGGGTGTCTAAATAGCGTTCACTAGGGACAAGTCTTAGTTCATTCAGTGTGTACTCAGGTGTGGTATTAAAAGAGCCTAGAACTCTTCTTTCAAGGCTTTTTATTTTCCAAAGCATTTTTGTAAAATCTAAGGGTAATGAGAGAAAACCATCCGCCTGAGCATTATAGGCTAACTCTTGTGTTTGATGGGAGTTGTTTGGAGTGATGAGCAGTACGCCAACATTGGAAAGTTCTGTGAAGGAGCGCATTTGATGAATCCACTGTGTAGCATGATGAATTTTATCAAGATTTAAAATAACGACAGAAGGTTGAAAAGTTTGTGCAATATAAAGCGAGTCTGATGTTCCAACGAGTTTTATATCATAGTAGTCTTTGAGAAATGTGACCAAGGTGTTTCTCAGTATATTTGATTCATCAATAACAAGTACTCGGCTCATACCCAATATATCGGTCATTTTGACTGAAAACTTTTGGATTTCAATATGTAGAGTCCTTTAGCCTTTAATTGTGCCCCTACTTTTATTTAGAACAGTGAGGGATCTTTGTGTTTAAAGAAGATTTTCTTTCAATATATGAAATCTTTGGGAGTTTTTACGTGTATTTTTGAGTACAAAAAAATCGGGCGTGCACTTTTAATACACGCCCGTATTTAGGAATAAAATGAGTTCTTCTTATAAAGAGTAAACACCTGCAAGCAGAACAGAATTACTATTCACTTTTTCAGCACCCTCTGCTAATTCCCGAGAGTTATAAGTAAAATCCGCTCTAACAGTTAAGTTGGATGAATACTTATGAGATGGGCCAAATGTAAATTGTGTCTCAGAAGCATAGCCATTGTTTTTTGCCATTTCCCCTCTGAAACCTAGACTCCACTCATCGTTTACTGTGTATCCAAGGTTAGCATACATGACGTTAGCACTGTCTCCCATGTTCATATCTCTGGAGTTGTACCCAACAGTTACACCCAATTGACCCATGCTAAAGCCTAATTGAGCTTCCATGTATGAGCTAGACTGTCCATCAACCTCGCCCTTAAAGTACCCAGCAGAAACGTTCCACATATCAGCACCATAAGTTAGCTCTGCTCCGTACTCCATGTTGTCTTCGTCAGGAGCTGCTGGATTGTCTCCTTGTAATGGAGCTCCTGGCTGTCCTTGTGCAAGCATCATGTCTCTAGCTCCTGCAAAGTGGTTTCCTTGTGCTAGAACAAGGTTTAAACCTAATGCCCCTGCAGAATACTTAGCGCTAGCCCCTAAATGACTTTGGGGAGAAAGTGCGTGTGCCAAACCCGTGTCCATTGCAAATCTATTCTGTGCGGAATCATTCGATTCAAATCCATAGAATGAATCCATTTGTCCGAGGCTAAAGGTTACGCTTCCCATTTTCTGAGAAACATAGGCCTGTGTGTGCGCTCCTCCGATTGCAAGTTCACTTTCTGAAGAAATTGCGAAAGGAACATCAATCATTACAGAGGAGTTTCCTGCTTCGTGACTAAAGTAAAGAGCACCGTCATTTACAACAAACGCCTTTGTAGCGGCATTATTATCATTGCCACCCAAATATTGAAATTGTGCATCTGCGAAACCGCCGACCTTGGTGTCAGCATATGAAACGCTACTCACCAAAATTGCTGCAAATGCCGTTAATAGATATCTCATAAATTCCTCCTTATTTGTAACCACATGTCAATGAAACCGAGAGATGAGAGATAATGCAATTATTTTTTTTAAAAATCAGGATCTAAATACGTGTTTTTTTGTAAAAACAGTATCTTTAGAGTGGTTAAATAACAAATATAGAGTCGTTATGTAAATAACCTAGACTTTTTAATAAAAACTCCCACAAAAATAATTAAAAAGAGAACATGTGTTTGGTTAATCTTTGTGCAAATAATGAATGGTTAACTGAGAGAAATAAGATGGTGACGTATTTTGACACTTTAAAAATATAGAGATAAAAATCTTTGTAAAAAAATGTACGGATTGAAATAGGGTTTGGGAAAGTTAAAATATGACTTTTTGGAGTGAGTTGTATTTTTCTAAGTATTTTAATGTATGTACAAAGCTAAAAAAGCCCCCTGTTTTTGCTTATTTTCGTTGTAATGGTCGGGGAGACAGGATTTGAACCTGCGACCCTCTGGTCCCAAACCAGATGCGCTACCAGACTGCGCCACTCCCCGAGTTTTGAAAAAACATTCAAACACCGTTCAATAAACAATCAATCATTGAGAAAGTACTCTTGCGGCAAAGATGAATGTACCAACATGGTATATATAGTGGTCAGAAAGGAATGGGAATATGTAAATAGGGGACGGGTTGTCATTTCTTGATCACTACTTTGGTCCTAATGCACTATATCAGCATTTTCATTTTATAGATGGTTTTAGAGAGGGGGTTTGTATTACTTTACTGAATAGGGGGAGCTATTTGTAGGTCGGGGTTCTGATTTGTTGTTTTTATACTTTTATTGAGGCCATAAAGATGAAGTTTTTTAAAGTTTTTATTTTTAGTTTTCTTTTATTTTCCGAAAGCCATGCCGCTGACAGAATTGTATTGGAATCAAATCTTTCTAAAAAACTTATTCATTTGATTCGTTTGGCCAGTGACTTGCACTCTTCGTTGGTTGATGGAAATGAAGCTAAGATTATGGAAGACCTTTTGCGTTTAAATTTTGAAGTTCAAACTAACCGTAGAGAATTTATTAAAGATAAGGTCAGCCATAGACATTTGGACCGGGTTTTAGAAAGTATTGAAGAGTCTATTTTAGTAGCAAGAACTACATATTTGGATAGAACACGAGCTTTAAGGAAAATGTATCATCAAATAACAAGCCTACCGAGGACGTATAGCTTAAAAACTAGGTTTAAGATCTTTTTTTGTAAAAGAGATAAATCCATATGGGTTCAATCCTCATGGAAGCCCAAGAATCCTTTAAGCCGAACATATTTTAATTGTGGCGTCCGAGTGAGATAGGGATTGTATGTCTATTCATAATCTGCCTCGCCAAATGGTTGTTGCCGTTTGTTTAATTTTGGGGGTGACATTTATTTTTCTAATAAGCCCCCCTTATTCTCCCTGTGATTCGCAATATGAATTATTAAAAGAATCACAAAAGGATTTCTTGTATCTTGATAAGGAAAAAAAATATATGAAAACGACTGGATATGAAGAGGCAGTAAAAGAGTGTAAGGAAGGGAATTCTGTGGGAGCCTGTACTTCTCTTTTTAAAGGTATCGATTTTTTTATGAGAGATTTGAACTCCATGTCTTTGGAATGTCAGGGGAGTTTGTCTTCGAAGTCTGAAATCCGAAAATTTATTTGGAATAACATAGAACTGATGACTCAGATTCAGTGGGTAAACTATAGTCTTGAAGATGAAGATATTGGCAATAAATATGGATGGTATGCCCCCCTTCATTTACGGATTTATTGTCAGTTGAAAACCTTCGTAAAAGATAATTATAAAAATGCATGGAATAAGAAAAGTGGCGAGATACTTATGTCGCTTCCTACACAAGAAAAGATGACCAAAAAAGATCGGTTTAGGCGTAGCCTGTTCTCACACAAGTGTTAGTCGCTTTAGTTGAAGATATTATAGATGAGTATAACAAAAAAGTTAGAGAAACCTTGGAAAAGCAACACTTTAATTGCCAAATATAGAAAGTATTTAGGTTCTAATGGGAAAAGATATATTGTTCTGGGATTTCAAGCTACGGGTGATTATTCTGGTCAGGGTATAAATTCTGAATTTCAAAATCTTTTGCATGATCTTAGAATACCGCAAAGTGTGTAGGGTTATATAACTCGGCCTACTAGAATTAAAAAAGACCTTTATCAGGCATTAAAAAAAGAATTTTTATGATTTAGCCTTCTGAGAGAGGAGTTTTACATTTGAATAATCAATAAAGCCCTCCGCTTTTTTAAGTCCATCTTTTTTATCGTGCTTTGTTTGGACTCGGACACCTTGAACTTTGAGTTTTAGCTTTTGTGTATCTATCTGTAAAACGGAACCAGATTTCCCTTTTTCAGCACCTGCAGTGACTTTGACTGTATCTCCAACTTTAATTTTTAATTTCACGATGAACTTCCTTGATGACTTTTGGGCGGTCTGGATAATTTTTTGCGAATTTGCTTTTTAACAGCTTTAGCCCTTTTGGAAAGGGCTTTGTCGTCTTGCTTTAATATAAACGTGTCAAATCCTCCGGCATGTTCAATATTGCGAATGGTTGTTGTAGCGACTTTTAAGGAGACCGAAGAGCCTAAAGCTCTACTAAACAGATGCTTGGACTGAACGTTGGGAAAATTGCGTGTTTTCACTTTGATATTGGAATGGCTGACTAAGTGAGCAGACTTAGGACTTTTTCCAGTTAATTCACACCGTGCCATGAGGGCCCTCCAATAATTTGATGTCTCTACCTATAGGGGAAAAAGGGCCTTGTTGGCAACTTGAAAATAGCGTATACAGGGGTGTATTTTTCCTGTGGGAAAAAGATAAGCATCGAGAGATAAATAAGGTGAAAAGTATGGAAAAGAGGCTGTAAATGTTTAAAAAAACTAAGTTTAAAACTAAGTTTCGACCGGAATACCCTGTCGATTTCAAATTTGATTATAAAGAAGTTACAACACTTTATCGATTTCTAACCGAAGGGGGGAAAGTCACCCCCGCTAGATTGAATAAATTGAGCTCCTCACAACAGAGAGAAATGACGAATGCTGTAAAGAGGGCTAGAAATTTAGCACTTTTACCTGTTGGTGATGAGGCATACGATACGAGCCGGAGGCCAGAGCCTATCTCCCCTGTGCCTTTTGAACTATAGTAATAAAACCAACGACTGCGATTGCACCCTGCTTTCATCCTTGCCGGGTACCATCTTGCTCATTTTCATCACGAAGTTGGCCTTAGGGTGGACTCTAAGTTTCCTCTTTCCAGCATTTTTTAGCTGTTTCTTCACTCAAGTGATTTTCTGACATGGCTGTACATTTGAAGCTTTTACTCAATTTTTTTAACTCATTTTTTACCATGGAACGAATGGGGCCCCCCAGAGCTCTTAAAAGTGCGCTTTTTAAATAAACCATTCCCAATTCACGGAAAAGAGTTCCTTGCTGGTAGGGCTCCAACACAATAAGTGTGCTTCTCAGAGCAAATGGTGAATTCTCTTTGACTTGAGTGACATTTTGAAACCAGAGATCTTTATCTTGGCTCCATTTATAGTTTAATACGTAGTTTTGATCGGGAATAATGGGAAGTGATTTGAGAATATGGGCTTGAAATTCCAGAGAATGACCCTCTTTACGTTTGGCTGTGCCTATCTGTGACGGGCTATCTAATCCATACATATGTTCAAAGAGGCTGGGCTTACTCAAAGTCTCTTTGGCTTTTTTCAAAGCAACAGGAATAAAAAACTGTCTGGAGCTGATATCAATGCCGAGAGTTTTTTCTTTGAGTGAAACTTTTTTATTTTTAATAACCACATATATTTTGTTTCTATCCTCTACAGAAGGAAAGAGATCTTGGTTATTTTTTATGTATTCTTGCCAAGAGGCTTTGGTAAGGAGTTCAGTGTGTCGGTTTGCAAAGTAATCAGATAAGTACTTAGGAAAAGTCCATGCCGTTTCTGTTATAAGAAGCCATACAAGGAGAGCAAAAGTATATTTAAAGAAATTCTTCTTTTTTTTCATATTCTACTCTAACAATAACAGGTCTTTTAAAGAAGAAACTCTTTTATTTCTTCAACCTGATTTCTTAAATTTCTTGTTTTTTGGCAGCAGCATTCACTCTGTTGGCAAGAGCGGACTGCTGGGTTTCTTTTAAGCCAAGCATGTCTATCAGGGGAGTTTTATTAACATTGTTGTTGGCGTCTTTAATCATAGGGGCCAGTTGGGTAAATGCCTGTATAGCACGATCCAAATCTTCTTGTGTATGAGTGGCCATGACTGAGCAGCGTATAATCGCGTGTCCCTTTGGTACAGCAGGGTAAGGCACGGGTGTTGTAAAAATACCGGCTTTTAGAAGTTGTTGACAGATAACAAAGGACATTTCGTCACTTCCGATAAACACGGGGATAACACATGTTTCTGTACCCATTGTATCTAAACCCGCTGCTTCAAATCCCTGTTTGAGATAGAGAGCATTTTTCCGTACACGATCTACAATTTCAGGTTCGTCTTTTAAAATTTGCAGAGCTTTAAGGGCTGCTGCTGCTGCTGCTGGAGCAAGAGCTGCCGAAAACATAAAAGTTCTGGCTTTAACCCTTAGCCATTCGCAGACTTGATGAGTGGATGCAATAAAACCGCCTTGGCTGGCAAAGGTTTTTGAAAAAGTTCCCATGATAATGTCAGCCTCTTTACCAAAGTGACTTGCTGTTCCTCGTCCACCTTTTCCAATAACTCCAAAGCCATGAGCATCATCAATATAAGTGCGAGCATTATATTTTTTTGCAAGTTCATAAATCTGATCAAACTTGGCAGTTCTTCCAGTCATGCTAAATATGCCGTCAGTGACGATAATCTTTCCCGCCTCTGAGGGCACTTTTTTGAGTTTTTTTTCTAAATCTTCCATGTCATTATGTTCGTATACAACTGTAGTGCCCTGTGAAATCCGACAACCTTCAATAATGCAGGCATGATTTTCTTTATCACTGAATATACAGTCTTCTTTTTCTGTAATGGCAGCAATGGCTCCTTGGTTGGCCAGAAATCCACTGGCGTAGACCATGACATCTTCCACCCCCAACCACTCCTTGAGTTCACTTTCGAGTTCTTCGTGCAGTTTTAAATTTCCATTTAGAAACCGAGACCCCGTGCAACCCGTACCCCATTTTCGAATGGCATCGATAGAGGCCTCTTGAACACGAGGATCATGTGTGAGGCCCAAGTAATTGTTGGAGCCCATCATAACCAAGGACTGATTTTCAAAGAGAACATTATTGCCTGAACTGCCTTCTAAAGTACGGAAGAACGGGTACAGATTGGCCTGCCTCAACATGTTAACTAACCCGAGGCCCTTTGTTTTCTCAAATACGTCCACTCTGCTCCTCCATCAAAATACCATACAGTAGAATATGGAAATTTTTTACTATTTTGGTGAGTGTATGGGGTTTTTAGAATAGATGCGGTAAATTTTATTATATGTGCCGCTCATAGCGTTTGAGAGTTCGTTCATGGGCCCGTTATTTTCCAATACCCAAGAGATTTCTCCTACTGTGTACCCTATAGGGGGTATCTGCTTGAGACCATTTGTTATTAAAAGGCTGCCAATGCCTAATCCATGGGCTTCTTTTAAGACACCTAGAGCGTAGCCTCGCGCTCTGTTTCCATGATGCTTTATTTTCAAGAACTTTCTTATCAGTGGAAGGGTAATACGGCCTTTGGAACCTTTAAGGGCCGGGTTGTAATCAGGTAGCATAATAAGACAACCTATTGGTTTTCCGTTGAGTTCTGCAATATAGACAATGCGAGGATCGACAAAAAATCGAAACAACATCACCATTTCATTGATTTGACTTCTTTGGAATTCTTCATAGCCCCAGTTTCTAGAAAGAGCGTCATTAAAGATATGAGCGATAATCTTGGCCTCTTGTCGAAGTTTTTTCTTATTCAAGGTGCGGATAGTAACACCACCTTTAAGAGCTTTTTCTGAACTTGTGTACAAGGCTTGAGGTAATTGTATCTGATCACTGAGTGGATATGTGAAAAGATCCATGACTTTTTCAAACCCAGCACTTTCAATGAATTCACCATAATATTTAGGGTTGTAGCTCATAAGAAAAAAGGGATCAGCATCAAATCCATCAATTAAACAACCTATATAGGGGTCCTCCATACGAAAATGATAAGGGCCAACTAATTTTAAATCGGGGTATAAGTTGTGGGCGTGTTGAAAGAGGGCTTGAGCCGCTTCTTTTTCTTCAGGTAGGCATTCAAAAAAACCAAAGTGTAGATTTTTTTCATTTTTATGTGAGTGCACTTTAATCCCTAGTCGGGCTACAGGCTGCTCATTGTTATAGGCCAGGAAAAAATGCTTTTGAGGTGTGTTTAATTTTCCCAGCATCATTTTCATATGAAAATTGAGAGGTTGAACGTATTTTAGACTATCAGCTTTTTCATTAGCTATTCTTGCTAAATCTAAAAAGATTTTTAGCTCTTTTTTGTTTTTAACTTCAGTGATTCTTATCATAAATTTTCCGTTTTACAGGATTGAAAATCTTATTAGGGTCATTGTCAACTGTCCTCCTGGTTATTGCCACGATTTTCTTTTTGATGTTTGGTTGGGAACTTTTCTCAGAGGTCTTCAAAAGCTCAAACAGTTCTGAGGGTTCGCAGCTCGTCTCTCCCTTCGGGAGATACGCCCTGCGCCTCAGAAAACTCGTTTTGAACCCCTCTGAGAAAAATTCCCTCTGAAATGTCCCCAAAAACCCTATTTGCAACTTCTCACGACACGCCCTGTGCTCGGGAAAAAAAATAAACTAAAATAACTTTAGCCCCCCAAAATCTTTCTCCGTCTATATGTCCTGTGCTTCATAAAGAAATAAAGGTCCGTGTTGTTACTCTCCCTTTTTTCGTATAATCTTCTCTGTTTGAGAGTGATCCTAATAATTTTTTCATCAATTTGTGCTTCTTATGAAAATTTTTTGCTTTAAAGGATTAAATCTATTTATTGTTTAGTGGAGATATTATATTTTTGCGTTGGTTTTTGAGAGAATTTTAGGATAATAAAAGAGGAAGAAAATGAAGACAGTTTTTCTTTTAAAAATTTTTATTATTTTTTCTCCCGTTTTTGTAGAAGCTTCCAGTTATTTGTTATGTAAAAATCAGAAAATTGTTCGAACGCTTCGTATTATTGAAACGAAAGACTCAGGGTGTGTGACAAAGTATGCCAAACAGGGAGTAGAAAAGACCATCGCTCGAGGAACAGTCCGAGCCTCTTGTGAAAAGGTTATGATGGATGTTAAGAGCACCCTGGAAAAAGGATGGTTTAAGTGTCGTGATATTAGCGATGCAAAAATCTATGAGTCTGCTTCAAAAGATACTAACCGATAAGTTTAATACCTCTCTTTATTCGTTATAGCATCTTAATGTGTGGTTTTCTGACTTTTTTCTCATTTCTTCTGCTATTGTGAGTATCCTGTGAGCGGCAAATCTATTCCTCTGAAGGGCTGTTTCTCCAAAATTATTTTCGATATAGATATCAATTCCTGCTCTAACAAGAGCTTCTGTTGCTCTGTGAGCATCACTGTCTACGGCGACATGCAAAGCCGTGTCTCCATTTCTGTCTTGTGCGTTTATATCAGCTTCTGCTTTTGAAAGAACCTCTATGGCTTTAGGGGAATCGTTTTCTGCTGCTGTGTGAAAGGGAATTCTATCATTCTCATCTCTAGCATTTTTGTCAATTTCAGCCTCAATAAGAAGTTCCATAGCCTGAGGAGCATTAATTATTGAGGCTCGATGTAATGCGTTTCCATATTTATTTTTTGCGTTGATATCTACTTTTAATGCAATAAGAGTCGCAAGGCTTTTTAGAGCCTCAGGGGAATCTCCTTCTCCTGCTACTATAATTAAGGCTGTTTGCCCAATTCCATTCGTGGCTTCCATATCAGCCCCGGCTTCCATATCAGCCCCGGCTTCCATATCAGCCCCTATTTGATGGAGAGCTTCTATGGATTTGTGAATGGATTTGTGAGCGGCCTCTCTGGCAGCGCTTTGTAAAGCGGTGTCTCTCCAACCGTTTCTTGCTTCTGGGTCAACTCCTCTATTAGCAAGAAACACTATGGCCTTATGAGCATTGTGTTCTGCAGCTATATGTAAAGTTGTATTTCCGAATATATCTCTTCTATCGATATTAACTCCTGCTTTAAGAAGCTCTTCAATGGTTTTGACATCATCGTTCTTTATGGCTTTATACAGGGATTTTATGAGGTGTTCGGCGGGATCAGATTCTTGTGCAGAAAGAGAGTGAAAAAATAATGTAACTGTTATTAAGAAAATGCTTTTTATTGGGCGCACCTTTCAGAAATCCTTTTTTAGGTTATTAGAAAATTGTCACTTACTCTATGAACTCTCATATAAAGATTCAAAGGAAAACTGTGAGTAACACATAGGGTTGAAAAATAATTATAAGTTAAATTTGAGAAGGAATTGATTCAAAGAGTTTTGTAAATAACCCTAACTACCTTTTTAGGCCTTAAACAGTTCGACAGGTATTATTTTTAAGGCTTTCTCTTTTTAAATTCAGACTATGGGCGAGTTTTTTTAATATCTTTAATTTCCGATAAGTTATGTAGGAGATTTTTATGTTGATACGATTTATGTCTATCATTTTATTATGTTTTGGAGTGGAGGTAGGAATATCTTTTGATGATTCTCCGGCTCCAATAGCTCCTCAACGTTATGATGATCTAGATAATTTACCTTTAGAAACTTTTGGCCCTTCCAATTTTTCTAAAGAAGAGTTTTTAGAAGTTGTGGATGGAGAGGAAGATTTAGACGCCCTAGATGAGGAGGAAGAGCTTTTAGATATTGCAGATATTGAGGGGGAACAAGAAGGTGTCATTTCGGATGTAAAGAAAAAGTCTACAAAGACTTCAGTTGTAAAGAAACGCTCTTTAAAAAATATAAAAGGTGTGGCCGTTAAGGGGAGGCGAAAATCTCCATCAAGATCCAAAACTGTACAGAGAAAAAGAAAAGAGACTATAGCTTCGAGGCCTTCTTCTCGGGCTGTAAATGTTAAGGGTACAAAAAGAAGAAGGATGGCTACAAGTAAGGGAAAGAAAGTTGTTTCTAAGAGGCGGGTTCACAGAATCCATAAAGCTAGAGGGCTTGCGAAAAAATCTGTTGTAAGAAAATCCGCTCGCAGAAGTGTTACAAAAAATCAAAATTCAAGGGCTGTTGCAAAAAAACAAGTGCGTAGATTAAATAAGAGAAAGGGTTTGGCAAAAGCTTCGGTACGTAAAACAGCTTCAAAGGGTCAGAAAAGAGTTAGAGGAAGAAAAAGAGTTGCTACAAAAAATTCTACCCAAAGATCCTTTAAGAGTTCCGTTCGCAAAGTGGTTACGAAACATCAGAGAGTGGTCAAGAAGGGTTTGGCAAAAGGAGTAAAAACTTCAAAGCGTGTAGGAGAAAAAAGAGGTCAGGAGATTGTTAGTAAAGTGCGAAGATCAAAAAGAGGTTTATCTAAGAAGGTCAGAGGGGATCGGCGTCCGGCGAGTTTGGGAGCCCCGGTTGTGATACAAAATCCAGAACTACAAAATAAGAAAAAATAAAATCCCTCTACTTCAGAGAGAATAATCGGCAGGTTCTTCTAGGGGACATCTTAAAAAAACGTTTTCACTTTTCTGTCAGATACAACATTGACGATAGATTGATTATTCTTGTTTTTGGCTATTATTTTTCTGTAGGAAGGTTTTTGCACTAATAATATGGGGCTTATTTTCTTTATTTGTAAACATAATATGGCTTAAGATTGCACTTCTGAAGAGAAGAGATTGTAATCTTAATTTGTTAGTTTTCCTATCTTCGAAAATAGCTCCTATTTTCTTGAGGTCACCGAGTACATTAGACTGATAAATATTCTTACCTTCACATAAGTCTCTAGCTATTTGTTTTGAGATTGGGATACCTATAATAGCAAGAACGTCCATTAATATTTCTCTTGTTGTTTCTTTACCTTCAAAATTATAAAAATTGGAAAAATCTTTTGATTTTAAATCAATTGCTGTTTTAATAGTTGCTTCCTTCCAATCTTCTGATGAAATTATGTCCCAATAATTGGATGGAATGAGGATATCCGCCAGTTTGTATAGTAAAAGACTTTGTATCCTTTTTATCATATTTCATTTTAATTTCATCAAATCCTTTTGTTAAGACTTCAATGGCTTCTTGTAATGGCATAATACCAAGGGGGATAGAGTCAAAGTGTCTTTTTGCGGATAGATCTCCTTCAAAAAAAGATTGAATAGATTCAGAGTAACCAAGGACCATAAAAGATATTTTCCCATGGCCATTGATATCTAAAGTTGTTGCTATTGATCTTATGACTTGGGCGGCACCATTTATATCAGACATATTGTGCGCCTCATCTATAATAATCAATACACCACCTGATTGTTCGCTGCTTTTAATGATATTTGTTAAAATAGAAACAATTTGATCTTTTAAAATTTGATTTTCATCTTGCCTTTTTCCAGTAAAATCTGCTGAGAAAGCTCCTATGGTGAACTTCCCTCCTTTGAAAAGTCCTCCCAATCTTTCAGATAGCTTATCAAGTGCTTTTTTATCTAATTGGTCGGTTATGATATTTAGACTTTCTTGTAAAACAGATTTTAATGTTTGTCCTTTTTCAACAGAGTAATAAGATGATAGAAATGGACGTAAACCTTCTTCCGGCTTTTCAGTTACTAGATATTTGATTAACTTTGCGAGTGCTGTTTTTCCAATACCTCGTTCACCATGTAAAACAAAACTAGCTGGCATTGACTTTTGCACATGATTAAGTTTTTCCAGGATATTACTGATTTGAGAAATTCTTCCTGCAAATAAATTGGGCGTAACTACAGAATTGGGATTAAATGGATTGTGTTTTATTATTAAAGCCTCCGATAGTTAAAAATGCATAACACATAATCTATAGTTGAGGGCCTATTTTTCATAGTTTTGGCATAGTTAGGGGAGAAATTGGCATATTTAGCCTAAATAAAAGGCTAGGGCTTTTGGGGATATAAACCTTTGAGAGGGCATCATTATATTGAACTAAAAACATAGAACTAGGAGGAATTTTTTTAGACTTTTCAATAGTTTATAGTATTTCTAATGATTTTTTGCAGATCGGTAACCACTGAGGGTCTTAATGATGTTTTATCTCAATGAAGATAATTGGATCCAGTTACCTTCTTCATTTTTAATATACCAGAAAATCCACCCGTTTGTTTCTGCTGGTGTCGTAATGGCATAAGCTGCAGCGGTAGGGGTGTCGTATAATTTGTTTTTATATTTAATTTTTCCTGATGTTAACAAAGTGGCTTTGTAGTTTTTATTCTTATATGTTTTTGAAAGAGGTCGTTGAGTTTTAAAGTAGCCTTTTAAAGTAATTCGCCCTCTAGTCCTGCTTTTTGTTACTTTTCGCTTTTGAAGTTTTGATCCAAATATCTCATTGAGATTTTCTTTATTTCGTTTTTTTATAATATTCTTGATATTTTTTCTAATTTACGATGGAATAAAGATCTTTTTTTCATAAAAACCCCTACACTTCACTCTTTTTTTATCGGTTGATTTATTTAGTGGGTTTAATTTCTTTAAAAGTTCTGTTTTTTGTTATAGAAAAAGGGAAAATCCTGGTTCTTTCAATTGGAAAAATAGTGATCTACAAGGCTTTTGCGGAGTTTTGCAAGGGCGATGGATCGATGAGAGAGTTTGTTCTTTTCCTCAGAACTCATTTCAGCAAATGTTCTCGTTTCCCCCTCAGGAATAAAGACAGGATCATAACCAAACCCACTTGTACCAGATACCTTTTCTGCAATACGACCTTTAAGCACACCCTTAAAAGAATATTCCTGACCCTTCGGATCTATAACACATAAGCAACACACAAATTGCGCCGCCCGATCGGACACGTCCTTTAAAGACATCATCAACTTTGAAACATTCTCCGCATCACTTGCAGAAGGCCCTGCATAACGAGCTGAGTAAATCCCGGGAGCCCCTCCCAAACTTTTAACCTCTAAACCTGAATCGTCCGCCATCACCCACGATGTGCTCTCTATCGCCCTCAGTGCCATAGCCTTAATCCGTGCGTTCTCTAAAAAAGTTTTTCCCGTCTCTTCAGGAGGAGTGTAAACGCCAACCTCCTTTAAAGATTTAAGCGTCACTCGCTCTTCTCCAAGAATTTCTCTAGCTTCTCTTAGTTTTCCTAAATGAGTTGTTGCAAACCAAAGTTCCACTTCAAAAATACCCTTGATTTCAATGAAAAAATTGTTCCAATAATTTTATTTTGATGTTCATAAACCCTTTACTGAATTAAAATGAGAACACTTTTACTTCAAGGGGAAAAACGCTCCAATAACCTCACTTTGATATTCAAAAAGTTTCAAGCACCCTTTTTTGGCTAAACTCAACATGTCTTTCAGTTCTGAATCAGAAAAACTGCCCGACTCAGCCGTTCCTTGAATTTCAATAAATCTCCCATCCCCAGTCATGACAACGTTCATGTCCGTATCCGCTCGAGAATCTTCCTCATACTTTAAATCTAAAAGTGGCGTTCCTTTGCAAATCCCAATAGATACTGCGGAAATATAATTGGTAATGGGCAACGTTTTAATGTCTTCTTCACGTCTCATTTTTTCTAAAGCTAAGGCTAAGGCGACAAACCCACCTGTAATAGCCGCTGTTCGTGTTCCCCCATCAGCCTGAAGTACATCACAATCTACAAGAATAGATTTTCCGGGTATTTTTTTAAGATCCACACTTGAACGTAAACAGCGGGCAATGAGTCTTGAAATTTCCTGAGAGCGACCACTCTCACTTGTTTTACGTCTCTGTATACGTGTATGTGTTGAACGAGGAAGCATACCGTACTCTGCTGTCACCCATCCCTGATTAGAATCTGAAAGCCACTTTGGCACATGAGACTCCGAACTGGCCGTGCAGTGAACCACTGTGTCTCCAAAGGTAATTAAAGCACTACCTTCAGCGTAACGATTGTAACCTGGTTTTATGGTTATTTTCCTGAGTTCGTCAGGAGCCCTATCATCTCTTCGCATGAGCCGTAATATGTGTTGGAAGATTCTGTTTGTCCAACTTTTCTTTATATTTAATAAGTGCCATGTAAATGGTATTTGCAATTTCATGGTGAGCACGGGACTCTAACAGCCAATATCCCTCTGAAATATGGGAAAGAAAACCCGCCTCAACCAATATTCCCGGCATATCTAACTCTTCTAAAATATAAAGTGGTGCCTTTTTGACATGAGTTGGCGTAGAGGGGATTTGTTTGTCCCATTGACGCTTGAGAATTTTTGCCAGTTTTAACCCCTCGTAAAATGCAGCCGTTTTTTCTAAATCTTTAAGTATAGAAGAAACAATTCCATTTTCTTCTGTATGTGAAGAAGGCATTCTTTCTTTTGTAATTTGCAGTAAAGGATCTGCACTCACAGGTATTTTATTTTGTATGTAAAACTCAGCCCCCTGTGCTCTAAAATTATAGTGACTGTTAGCATGAATGCTTAGAAATATATCAGGATTGTATTCTTTTGTTATTTTCACACGTTCTTGTAAAGAAACAGTCGTATCTTGTGTGCGAGTCGTCTTTACTTGAAAGCGTGTATCTTCTTCTAATTTTTTTACAACTAAATTGGAGATCTCTAATACAATATCAGATTCTCTATTATGACCTCTCACGGCTCCAGCATCTGTTCCTCCATGTCCTGGATCAATGGTAACTTTTAGAGGTTTTGCGCTAGAGGGTAGAGCGAGTGTTAAGAAGAGACAAACTTGTATTCCCGTTTTGAGTAAAAGACATGGAGTTTTTTGATTAAAAATCTGAAAATAATGTGAGCGGGTGTTAAGACGATAACGTAGGGAGGGCAGCAATTTCATCTTTTGAAAAAGATAAAGTACAGTATTTTTTAAAATATAAAATAGAGAAGTCATGTTTCTTATTGTAAATCTGAAATTTTTTTTACGGATGAATTATTTTTTAAAATCAGAAAATTATAATGAATTTCAGTCAAAAGTTTAGATCGCTTAGGATTTTGATAGGGGCCAGGTCTAGATGTTTATATATAGCTATTTTTTACATGGACTCTCTTTCTTTAATAATCAGGAAGAAATATTTTTGATATTATATGAAAAAGGGAAGGATGGCTTCCTTCCCTTTAAGATATTTAATCTGTTTTGAAAGAATCATTCAATGACAAATAATTCAGGGGGGCCAAGTTTAATTACTCTTATGGGTAGACTAAAGGATTTTCCTGGAATTTCATGTTTTCCAGATTTGAAACGCACATTACTACTATTACAAGAGTAAAATGAGAGATGAACCTGATTCATATCTGCTTTGTAGTTAACCCTCATCGTGCACTTGAAATTATTGTCAGCTCTTTCAGAGATTGAGTCCTTGAATTGCACTTGAAATTTAATACGGCGGTGCTGTAAATACGAAAGATGGTCACTAGGCGTATCTTCTATAGAAATATCATGTATATTTTCAATTTCAGATATATGACCAAGAAATGCCTGTTTAACATGTCCGGGATCAAGTGTAGCAAGAAATTTACTTGTTTGGTTCCCCGCCTGATCAAATTCGTAATTCACAGCTATCTCTTGAGGCAATTCTCTGAAAGCAGGAGGATAACCATAAGCAATTTCTTCATCAGATGAAGGTGTTCGACTTGAAGTGTTGGCACAACCCATAATAAGAACTGCAAGAGCTAAAGTGTATATTTTTAGTTTCATAAGTATCCTCGCTTTTTTCAATTAATGTTGTTGATATCGTATAAGAGTACCACTATTTTTACACCAAACCAAACCAAACCAAACCAAACCAAACCAAACCAAACCAAACCAAACCAAACCAAACCAAACCAAACCAAACCAAACCAAACCAAACCAAACCAAACCAAACCAAACCAAACCAAACCAAACCAAACCAAACCAAACCAAACCAAACCAAACCAAACCAAACCAAACCAAAGTCCTATAATCTGCTCTGTATGAGATCTTATTATCTAAAAGGTGAAGTGGACTGTCTGATTAAAAATGAAGTGACTTAGGATAGGTTCTTAGTTAAATGGAAGACATTCTTTGTCGTTTTCAGATTCAATTCCACTGTTAATGTCCCACTCTATTTCCAGTGTTGCTAGCAATTCCACAGCGTTAAGATTGCCACTAGATTTTGCACGATCCCTGGGTGTTTTCATATCACGATCTCGTTCATATATATAAGCTCCCTCTGCATAAAGTGTCTCTATCACTTTAAGGTCGCCTAAGGTTGCAGCTCTATGCAAGGCTGTGTCTCCAGATTCATTCTTTACATCTAAATACACCCCTTCATTAGCGAGTTTCTCTATAGTGTTGGTGTCACTTTTCTCTACAGCCTCAAATAAGGCCTTTTCCTGTTTCATTAGAGTAGATTCATCTGTGTTAATTAATCTGGAATTTGGTGTAAATTTATTTGCATAAATTAGACTGAAAGGAGCAGAAATAACTGCAAATAAATATGCTATAGGGAGAATATTTTTTATTAAAATCATTAAAAAATCACCCCTTAAGGGATAAGGTTATTGGTAACAAGAGTCCTTGTCTCGGTTATTTTTTAAATCTTGTAGTTCAGATTCTTTGAATAGCTTCTTTGCTATATCCAAGGGTGTTCTCCCACTGTTATCTTTTATTGTCAAATCAGCCCCTAAATCTTTAAGATCCACTAAAGCTGCAAGTTTTCCCACTATAATGGCGTAGTGAGAGGGGGTCATTCCCGAGTTATCCCTAGCGTTTAAATTAATCGGTAAATTTTCAAGAATCTTAGGGTGTCCTGCTATGGCAGTCCAGTGAGCTACAGTTCTTCCTGCATTATCCGTAGCTTCTAAATCAACCTTTAACTCTTCGAGAGCCTGTAAAGCCTCAGAGGTTCCTATTCGAGCTGTCCAGTGAACTGGTGCTTCGCCGTCGATATTTTTTAGATCTAAATTAACATTTAGCCTTTTAAGAGTTCTTAGAACTTTTTCACTGAATGCGCCGTAATGCCCAGGAGTGGATTGAAGAATTGTATCTCTTGCTTCTAAGTCAGCTCCTAAACGCTTAAGAGCTATGAGTGCTTCAATGTTTTCCCTCATAGCGGCGTGATGAGCGGCAGTTCTTCCGGCACTATCTCTCGTTTCTATATCAAACCCCTCTTCGATCATTTTTTCTAGAGTTTGTACATCATTCGTTTTTGCAGCTTGAAACCAGGATTGTTCTTTAATGCTGAGATCATTTGCATAAAGAGAAATAGAAAAAATAAATAAAAACACCGTTTGAAATAATTTTTTTATCAAGAACACAAAAGAACTCCTTCGTTCTTGTCATTGTTTTTTAAGAACACTGATAAACAGTTATATCACAGAATAAAAAATAACGTTTATGCTTACACTTGCGCTTATATTTTTTACACAGCACTGACTAAATAATCATCAATAGAGCAGCTAAATCAAAAAAATTTAATTAAATGGGTTAGTTTAACTAGGAAATAAGATTCAGATCCAATATTGCAAACATACTCTCTAGAAATTGATGTATTCCGAATTAAATGTCCGAATGTTGACCAGATTATCGGTGATTGAAATTCAAAGCATTTAAAAAAGATATGCCTATTCGAAGAAACAATGATCCTCGGGGAATACCCCACTGTCAATGTCCCACTTTATTTCTAGTTCCTCTAGAGTACTAAATGCATCCCAATTACCACTCGATTTTGCAATATCTCTAGGGGTTTCCCATCGATTGTTTTGTTCTTTTATATAAGCTCCTAAATTATAGAGTGTGTTTATGGCTTCAGTGCTACCAGACATTGCTGCTTCATGGAGTGGAGTTTCTCCCAATGTGTTTTTGACATCTAAATCCACTCCTTCGTGTGCAAGTTTTTCTATAGTTTGAACATCGTTTTCTATTGCGGCTTGAAACAGAGCTTTTTCCTGATCGCTGAGATCACCTAGAATAGAGTCACCCATTGCATAAGTAAAACAAGAAAAGATAGCTAGAAAAAAAGATGTTATTAAAAGGATATGTCTTTTTGGTGTCATAGAAGTATTCCCTTTATTTTCTAAACCCGTTCTTTAAAAACATTTTAATAAAAAGTTATTCCTAAAGATCATTAGTCAACATGTCAAAAGTAAAATGTCAAAAAAACCTTTTGCTTAGGAATTCGTATGACGAAAAGCAACGTCTTAACCAAGAAGTTTTCTTTGTTTTGGCTTCTTGTACGATTTATAACACGGAAATTATCAATGATTTTAACAAAATATGAAAGAGATTCGGGGTTGCTTATAACAATTATATGATGAGAAAGGATATATTCCCAACACAGTTACATGTATTTGTTCATTTCACAGAATAATACTTCGCGGAAGGGTGATGAAAAACAATAGCTGAGACGGAAGCTTCTGGCTCCATCATAAACTCTTCAGAAAGTTTTACTCCAATACTTTCAGGCTTTAATAAATCAAAAAGATGCACTTGATCCTCTAAACATGGACAGGCAGGGTAACCAAAAGAATATCTTTTGCCACGGTACTTAGCTTGAAAACGAGACATCATTGTCATATCTACAGGATCAGGATATCCCCATATTTTTCTTATATGAGCGTGCAACATTTCTGCATAACCCTCTGCAAGTTCCAAAGCTAGAGCTTGAAGAGCGTGACATTTTAGATACTGTCCGCTCTGCTTAAGAGTATCTGCGGTTTCTCTAATTCCTTCTCCCACAGAGGTTACAAACAACGCAATATTATCTTGTATTCCCAGACGTACAGGAAGTGCATAGTCGGACAGACAAAGACCGTTTTCCCTCTGTTGTCTGGGAAAATCAAAGGTTTTCAATAATTTTTCTGAACCCAGTTGGAAAATATGAAGTCTATTTTTCTGAGAGTTTGTGCCAAAAAACTGGTATACAGCCTTGGGTTTGAGTTTTTCTTTATATTCTTCCCGAACAGAACTGACGGCTTCAAATATTTTTAATGACTTCTGTCCTTCTTCGGACTTTTTTAAATCTTCTGTCAGACCCTTACTCCATAGTTTTACTAAGGCCGCTTTAATGCCTAAATGTTTTGTGTAAAGCATTAACGGATTAACATACTTCCAAATCATATCAAGAGATGTGTCTTTTAAAACATGACGATCACCATCCGGAGCGACGGGAATATCCTGAATGATTTCTACTTCTTTAGAACGTATAGCAGGATAGGCCTTTTGATTTTTTTGTTTTTCAGATTGTGCAGATAAATTTTCACGACGATTTCTCACATCTTCTTGATGTCTTTGAAAAGTTTTTTCATTAACAAGTGTTTTAGCTAACTCTAAGCCCGACATGGCATCCGGTGCATAATCTACAAATCCAGAATAGGCCTTAGAAATTTGCCGATCTACGAAATTTCTAGAGAGGGCTGCGCCGCCCACCAATATAGGAATTTTGACGTCTGCTGTTTTTAGATCATGACAGGTGACCACCATTTGTTGTGCAGATTTGACCAATAATCCAGAAAGACCAATAAGATCAGGTTTATGTTCATGAGCCGCTCGAATTAATTCTTCTGGAGGAACTTTAATTCCTAAATTAATAATTTCAAAACCATTGTTGGAAAAAATAATTTCTACTAAGTTTTTTCCAATATCATGAACATCCCCTTTTACAGTGGCCAGAATCATTTTCCCCCTCTGAGATGTCTCTTTTTTCTCCATAAGGGGTTCTAAGTAATTCACAGCAGCTTTCATGCTTTCAGCACTTTGCAAAACTTCTGCTACAATTAATTCGTTCTTATTAAACAATCGCCCCACTTCGTCCATTCCCTTCATTAAAGGGCCATTAATGATTTTTAAAGGTTTAACGTTTTTCTTGAGCATCACTTGAAGATCTTCCACCAATCCTTCTTGTGAACCCTCAACAATATAGTTGGCTAAACGTTCCTCAACACTGAGGTTTGTTGTGTTCCTTTTTTCTCTACTCTTTTTGCCTCTAAAGTAAGATGCAAATTCAGCAATGGGGTCAGAGCCTTTGTTAAAAATAAGATTATCTGAAAGTTCCTTTTCCTTGTCAGATAAAGAAGCATAACGCTCTATTTTTTCCGTGTTCACTATAGCTAAATCTAAACCAGCTTGAGTGCAGTGATAGAGAAAAACAGAATTCAACACTTCTCGTCCCGCAGGGGGAAGTCCAAACGAAACATTTGAAATACCTAAAATGGTTTTTGTGTCGGGAAATTCTTTTTTTAATAATCTTAGAGATTCAATAGTCTCTTCTGCTGAACCCACATATTGCTCATCTCCTGTAGCGCAGGGAAAGACAAGAGGATCCCAGTAGATGTTTTTTGGTGACATACCATATTTATGAACTAATAAATCATAACTTCTTTTTGCAATTTCTAATTTGCGCTCTCGTGTCACGCCCATTCCCTGATCAGGATCTTCATCAATCGTTCCTACTACAAGTGCTGCTCCATATTTCTTAGCTAAAGGAATAACTTCTGCAAATCGTTTTTCGCCATCTTCTAAATTGATGGAGTTAATAATAGCTTTGCCCTGAGAGAAAGTCAGTGCGCGGTCAATGACGTCCTGACGAGTAGAATCTATCATAAGAGGGACTTTAACTTTTTTTATAACCTCGCTTAGAAAAACTTCTATATCCTCTAATTCGTTGCGGTCAGGGTTAGCGAGGCAAATATCAATAATATGAGCCCCATTTTTAATTTGTTTTTTGGCAACTTCGCAGGCCTCATTAATTTTTCCCTCATTTATTAATCGTTTAAATTTACGACTTCCGATCACATTTGTACGCTCTCCAACCAGAAGAGGTCGCTTTTCATCTGTGACTTCTAAAACATCAATCCCAGAAAGTCTTGAAGTGGTATCCTGTACGGGTACATGGGGTTTCAGATTTTTGGCTATATCCACAAGAGCTTCAATATGCTTTGGTGTTGTTCCACAGCACCCGCCAATAAGATTTAACCAGTTTTTTTCACCAAAATTTTTTAAAACCTTAGCTATAATTTCTGGAGTTTCTAAATAATTGCCAAATTCATCGGGTAGGCCAGCATTTGGGACACAACCCACACGAAATGGACTCATTTGAGCTAATGTGCGGATGTGATCAGTCATAAATTCTGGCCCCGTTGCACAGTTTAAACCCAGATATAATAAATCAAGATGTTCTAATGAAGTGGCTAAGGCTTCCACGGTCTGTCCTGCCAACATGGTTCCCATAGGTTCAATGGTTCCACTGACCGCTATGGGAAGTTCTTTTTGAAGTGCATCTATGGCCATCAATGCGGCCTTGGTATTTCGAGTGTCCTGGCATGTTTCAATAAGAAAATAATCCACCCCTCCTTCGTAAAGTCCCTCGACCTGTACTTTAAAATTTTCAATCAATTCATCAAATGTGATACCCTCAGTGACAGAAATGGCTTTCGTTGTTGGTCCTATACTTCCGGCTACAAATTTTAACGTTTCCTGTGTTGAATAACGGTCGGCGACTCTTCGAGCTATAGAAGCCGCCTGTTTATTAAGTTCTTTGGCAACATGAGAAAGTTCAAATTCATTTAATACTAAAGGTGTGGCCCCAAATGTGTTGGTGGTGATAATGTCGGCCCCAGCTTCTAAGTAGGTTTCAAATATTTCTTCTATTAAATGAGGTCGTGTGAGGTTTAAGTTTTCATTACACCCTTCGTATTCTTTTCCACCAAATTCTTCAGCCGTAAGGTTTAGATCTTGAATCGCCGTTCCCATGGCTCCATCTAAAACCATGACACGATTTTCAAAAGCTGCAATGAGAGCTGATACTCGCTCTTTTCTAGAAGGTTGGTGTGATAATGTAAGTTCTTCAGCTTGTAAGGTCATAATGTTGAATTCTAGCAGTCTAATGGAAAATACATCGACTGTCTCTTAAATATAATAGAGATTATAATCTGCGATTGACTGTTTGAAAGAGAGAATTTTTTAAGACTGAAAAAAAGCTCAAACAGTTTTGAGGGCCGCAAGCTCGTCTACCTCACATTCGTTCGGTATACGCCTTGCGCCTCAAAAAACTCGTTTTTTACAGCCTTAAAAAATTCTCTCTCCCAAGGCTTTCAAATTATAAGTCATATCGTATCAACGTGAAAAAGGAAATTATTGTGCCACAGTTTATTGCTTTAACCTCAAAAGAGCTGGAATCTGTTTTAGTTGAAGAACTTCAGGCTATGAATATGAAGGGCATTCGCAAAGGCTCATCTTGTGTTTTTTTCGAAACAAATTGGAAGGGGTGTTACCAGGCTAATTTAAAATTGAGAACAGCCACTCGGATTGGATTAACGGTAAAAGACTTTCCAGCGTATAAAGCCGAAGATATATATCACAATACACTTAAGCATGATTTTACAAAATACATCACGCCAGAACAGACAATAGCTGTTGATGCGACGGTGAAAGAGTGTGCCTTGGGAGATCAGCGTTCGGTGGCTTTGAAAGTCAAAGATGCTATTGCAGATCAATTTAGAGATAAATATGGGAAAAGACCTGATGTGGATCGTCGAAACCCTGATTTAAGAGTGCTCATTCGTGGTTATAAAAATCAGTATGGAATGAGTTTAGACACATCTGGAGTGTCTTTGTCCAAAAGGGGTTATCGCACACAGTCCGTAGAGGCTCCATTGAGAGAACATCTGGGGGCGGCTTTGATTCATATGGCAAAGTGGACACCTGATATTCCACTGGTAGATCCGTTTTGTGGATCGGGTACAATTTTAATTGAGGCGGCTCTGATGGCATCTCAAGTGGCTCCCGGAAGTTTACAAAAAATGTTTGCTTTTCAAAAATGGAAGACCTTTCAAGCAGAAACTTGGGGTGCTGTTATAGATGAAGTGCTCAGTGAAGAAACAACTCCATCGGATTTGAAGATTTTTGGTTTTGACATATCTAGAGACGCCATTCGTGTGGCTCGTGAAAATGCTAAGCGAGCAGGTGTGGATGATATCCTGACATTTCAACGTCAAAATTTTACGACACTTCAGCCACCGGCTTCTGAGGGTATACTTATCTTTAATCCTCCTTATGGGTTACGACTTGAAGATCCCTACAAGCTAATTGATCTTTATAAAGATATTGGGTTTGTGTTAAAGCAACGCTTTGGGGGTTGGAAGGTTTTTATTCTTTCAGGAGATAAGGAGTTAACGCGACACTTGGGGCTTAAAAGCTTTCAAAAAATTCCTGTTTTTAATGGAAACATAGAATGTCGTCTTTTGTGCTATGAAATCCGTTCTTAAAATAATGTTGCAGTTTTATCTATTTCTCTTTTTGAATATTTTGAATTTCAGTCACCGATAAACCAGTAGCTTTTTCAATTGTATTAAGATCAAATCCATTCTCTAACATTCTATAAACGATTTGCTGAAGTTTTTCTTGTTTACCTTTCTCCATTCCTTCTTCTCTTCCTTCTTTTAATCCCTCTTCACGAGCCCAAGCTTTCTCAGCTTTATCATCACTAATAGCTTTAAGACGATCCTCTTCCTGCCACCTCAACTTATCCTCTAACGACATATCCTTTAAAAGTCCCATAGCTTTCCTCATCTCCTTATTCTTCTGAGCCAACTGCTCTAATTCACTCTCTTTTATTTGACTTGAATGTCTAATAATATAGCACCAATGGTCCCTTAAATCAATTAAACTGTCTATATTCGTTTTAAACTTAGAAAGCTCTACAAACACTATTCTTAAATCTCTGTTGAGGCAAAAGTGAGGTGATTTATCTGAAAGAAGAGAAAAGCTAGTGACAACGTCTTGAGTTTGTTTAAAGACTGAAAATTCAGTAAAGATCAAAGAGTAGGTGGGATGAAGTTTTTCATACTCAGCACCTTGTTTAAAGCCATCGGTGTAGAGTTTAGCCCAGTAGAAGAGTATTCTTGAGAGAAAGCCTTTCTTGTAGGCAGATTGCATTTCAACGTTGATTTTCTCGCCTGTGTTTAGTTCCAGTTTTAGATCTAAGATGATTTGTTTTTTCTTTTCGACTTCAGGTGGGATCTCAGGGTTTAGGATATCAATTTTTTCAATCTCTTTATCTAAGGGAAGAGGAAGAAAGGTTTTCAGTAGAGAGCGAAGAAGATTCTTATCTCTTGTAAAGTAGGTTTTAAACATGAGGTCTTGAGTCAGTTTAATGTATGGTTTTTTCATTTTCAATATCTCCTTATGTTGATAAAGGAGAAGATAAGAGCAAAGTCAGTGCCCTACTGAAAACCAAAATAATAAACTTTCAGGAAATAAGTGGTCGGTATTCGGACATTTAATCCGGAATACATCAATTTCTAGAGAGTATGTTTGCAATGTTGGATGTGAACTTATTTCCTAGTTAAGCTAACCCATTTAATTAAATTTTTTTGATTTAGCCACTCTATTTGTAACATTTATATCAGTGCTTTGTAAAAAATATAAGTATAAGTGTAAACGTAGATGTTTATTTTTATTCTGTGATATAATTGCTCAATGATTGTTTATTAGTGTTCTTAAAAGACCTAATGACAAGAGCAGAGGGGTTTTTTTGATGTCAATGATAAGAAATTTATTTCAGATAGTCTTTTTATTTATTTTTTCTATTTCGTTGAATGCAGATGAAACGCAGAAGCAGCCGCTTTCAGAAATTATAGAGGAACTTGAGTCGAAAATAACAAAACAGATAGATCCTCGTCTGTTTGAGGCTGCAAGAACTAATGACACGGGAACTATAATGGGATTGGTAGTAGAAGGAATTGATATACATATGAGAGATGCTGATGGAATGACGGCCGCTCACCATGCTGCCAAGCATGGAAATTTAGAAGCTCTTGAATATCTTGTAATGGAGCTTGGAATTAGTTTGCTTGCACGGGATGGGAAAGGGCGTACGGTTTTAGGCATCGCAAGGACAACATTACCAACAGATGAAGTGTTGCGTTTAAGACAAAATTATCACAAGGTACTACCTCTATTTGAGGCATCGCAAACTAATGATGTTAAATCTTTAAAAATAGCTGAGGTAGAAGGAGTTGTTGATATGTATATGTTGGATACTGAAGGAATGAATGCTGCTCACCATGCTGCCAGGCGTGGAAATTTAGAAGCTCTTGAATACTTGATAATGGAGCTTGGAATTAGTTTGCTTGCACGGGATGGGAAAGGGCGTACGGTTTTAGATTATGCAAGGTTGACATTACCAGCATATGAATTGCACCGTTTAATAAGAAGTGAAAAAACTACTTGTTACGGATAACGCTAGTTCATTTAAGGAATGAAAATATACATTGTTTGCTAAAAAGGTTTATATTGTGCAAGGTAGGCAGAAAAGAGCCCCAATAGAATAACAGCTCTCCAAATGAGAGGCGACATGCTTGATTGTCGGTAAATAAGCAAAGGGCTTAAAGCCAATCCTAACCATATAATAATTTTCCCAAACATCCACATAGGCCATGGAGTGGATACACCTAACTTTGCAATCAAACCAAATCCTGTAATGAATGATATGGTTGCAGCTATACCATGAGTGATATGCATAAGTTTTCTGCTGGAATGATGAGCCTTACCGCTCATTGAAAGCGCAATCATACCCCCTAGGGAGACCATCATTGCAAATATAGAGGCTAAGTGAAGTACCTTATAAAAACTGTAATGCATAAATACCTTTCGTAGTGGATCTACTTGATGAACCCGTACGCAGCCTACGTCAACTGTCTAAATAAATATTTAATCAGAAGTTGTGCGAGGCGTCTTTTTAGGGTGACTTTTTTTAGGCTTCAAGAATGAATCTTTCTTGTAAATGATGGGCTATTGGGTTCATTATGGGGTTTCAAAAATCAATGTTTTAAATAAATGAGGAGTGGTTATGGATTTGTCGGCTTTTGCACCGCTTGCAGGTGTTCTGGGTTTGGGGTTTGCATTTGTGATTTACCTTGGAGTGGTACGTCTCTCTCAAGGAACTGATACTATGAAATCAATTGGGGATGAAATCAGCTTAGGAGCTATGACTTTTCTGAAGGCGGAATACAAAATCTTGGGCTTATTTGTCATCGTTGTTGCTGCCTTATTATGTTGGAAATTAGACACCTATACAGCAATGGCTTTTATTGGCGGAGCTTTAGCCTCTGGAGCTGCGGGATGGTTTGGAATGAAATCAGCCACTCGAGCCAATGTGCGAACAGCAGCCGCAGCAAAAGATAAGGGACAGGGGGAAGCTTTAATGACAGCTTTTCAAGGTGGAGCTGTTATGGGTTTGTCGGTGGCCTCCTTGGGGTTATTGGGTCTTGGTTTGTTTTTTTATTTCTTTGGTAAAGATGTTGAAACGGTAAGTATTCTTTCTGGTTTTTCTATGGGAGCCTCATCTATTGCTCTTTTTTCTCGTGTTGGTGGGGGTATCTTTACAAAAGCTGCCGACGTAGGAGCTGATCTTGTTGGGAAAGTAGAAGCTGGTATTCCAGAAGATGATCCTAGAAACCCAGGCGTTATTGCTGACAATGTGGGTGATAACGTTGGCGATGTTGCTGGAATGGGAGCCGACATTTTTGAAAGCTATGTGGGAGCTATGGTAGCCAGTATGGCTATTGCGGCTACAATGAGTATGGATCAAATTATGAATTTAAATATAGGAGAAAGCGGTCGGTTAATGCTTTTGCAAATGCCGCTTCTCTTGGCAATGATTGGTTTAGGAGCCTCTTTGCTGAGTATTTTTGCAATGAGAATTTTTAAGGCTATGGATCCCAGTAAAGCTCTAAGTCTTTCTCACTGGTTATCAGCGTTACTTTTTTTAACGGGGGCTTTTTTAGTCGTTCAAAGCCTTTCTTTTACAATGGGTGTTTATGGAGCCATTTTAGTGGGAACAATTGCAGGTATGGTGATTGGGTATGCAACGGAAATTTATACAGCAAAGCGTCCTGTCTTTCGTATTATGAAAGCCTCTAAGACGGGGCCCGCAACAAATATTATTACTGGTTTTGCTGTGGGATTAGAAAGTTGCGCTATACCTCTTTTGACCATAGCCGTTGCTATTGGAGTGTCTTACGAATGGGCCGGTCTTTATGGTATTGCAATGGCTGCAGTAGGGATGTTGGCAACAGTGGGGATGACAATGAGTGTGGATGCCTACGGTCCTGTGGCTGATAATGCCGGAGGTATTTCTGAAATGGCAGGCTTGGGTCCCGATGTTCGTAAAATCACTGATGGATTAGATGCCCTAGGTAATACAACAGCCGCTATAGGAAAAGGTTTTGCTATTGGTTCGGCCGCATTAACAGCCTTAGCTCTCTTCGTAGCTTATGGACAAGCTGTAGATGAAATTCGTCTAAAGGCAGGATTGAGTTTTCTAACAATGGATATTACAGACCCTAAAGTTGTTATGGGATTAATTTTAGGAGGTGTTGTTGTTTTACTGGCTGCCTCTTTGACTATGACTTCTGTGGGTAAGGCGGCTTCACAAATGGTGGATGAGATTCGCCGTCAGTTTCGAGAAATTAAAGGGCTTTTAGAGGGCAATGCCAAACCTGATACCCGTCGTTGTGTGGAAATTTCTACCCAAGCGGCTTTAAAGGAAATGATTTTACCAGGGTTAGTGGCTGTTATATCTCCCATTGTAGTGGGTTACAGTTTAGGGCCGGAAGCTCTAGGGGGTATGCTGGCGGGGGCCACTTTAACAGGTGTTGTTATAGCTTTGTTAATGTCCAATGCCGGTGGAGCCTGGGATAATGCTAAAAAATATATTGAGCAGGGAAAACTTGAAAATGAATCAAAGGGTACAGAGGCCCATCATGCTGCTGTGACAGGTGATACTGTTGGTGACCCCTTTAAAGATACTACGGGCCCTGCCATGAATATTCTTATTAAGTTAATGTCTATTGTGGCTTTGATTTTAGCTCCATTGATTGCAACTCTTTAAGAAGTGTTCGTGTGAAAAAAATGGAATAACTATGGTGAAGGCGGGGGCTCTATTTATTCACAATTAAAAAGTCATTTTTTATACAAAAGAAGAGGTGTCTTTATAAAGGCCCTAGTGTTTTTATACACGTTACTTCTTTTTAATTTAGATCAAGCGGCAGGTTCTTTAGATGATGTCTCACGCTGGAGGAAAGCTTTAGATGGTAGAGTGGCAGCGATCTGGCGTCAAACAGAGGATATATCTTTTACTGCAGAGGTAGTGAGTGAGGAATCTAAGCAAATTTTTGCAAAGTTTGAAGATGCTATAAATAGAGCGGATATAAAACGATTTGAAGAACTTGCTAAAAACCTTGATGTCAATGCGAGAGACTATAGTTTACATGAAACAGTACTTCAATATGCTATAGTGCTTAGGGCTGATATACGTTTTATAAGAATACTTCTAGATGCAGGGGTAGATGTCGATGCCGTCAATTTAGAGGGAGAGACAGCATTACATTATGCTATGGGATTTTCAAAAGGCAGTGAAGTTGTAAGAGAGCTTCTTAAAGCTGGTGCTGACGTCAATGCAGCCAATAGAGATGGGCGAACAGTGTTACAGTATGCTATCGATTTTTTGAGAAGTTTAGAATTTGTAGAGATATTACTTGATGCTAAAGCAGATGTACATGCGGAGGATATAGAGGGGAGAACTGTCTTGCATGATTTGGGAAGATATTCATCAGATGTAAGCATTGTAAAAAGATTTCTTAAAATTGAATCTATTGAAGTGGACGTAAAAGATAAGATGGGGCGAACGCCACTATATGAGTCTGCTGTCACAATGGCTTTGAGTGTTGAAGTTATGAAAGCATTTCTTAATGCAGGAGCAGACATCAAAGTCAGGGTTAGAAGAGGGCCAAGGATTGAGGACTTGATTTCTAAAAATAATCAACTAACACCAAAAGAAAAAATGACTTTATTAACTGCCGGCATTGAAAATCGGTGTTTTTAGTAAGGGGTTATGGGGGTTGTGTAGCTTGAAAGGAATACGTGAAAAAATAATTCCTTGAGATAAATAAAGGGGTGTGAACCTTAAGTGAAGATAATACGGGTATTAACATTTGTACTTTTATTTCCTTTTTTCTTTCCAGCACAAGCGGGTAAAAAAACACATAATTTCAAAGAAGTTTTAAAACCATTTAGGAAAGCTTTACTGAAGAACGACATAGAGAGTTTTAGGGAGCTGGCAGAAAATATTGATGATGTGAATGTTCAAGCTTGGGCAAACAGGTATTCAATACTTTATAGTATTTCATCTGGCATCAATGCAACGAGAGATATAAGATTTCTAGAAATACTTATTGAGGTTGGTGCAGATGTACATGCAAAGACTATAGAAGGAAGGACGGCTTTGCATAATGTTGCGAGATTTGGAACGCCTGAGCATGTTAGAGTGCTTCTTAGAGCGGGAGCCGATATCAACGAAACAGATATTTATGGGCGGACGATGCTATATGAAGCCTTAATCAATGTAAGAGATGTAAAATTCATAGAAATGCTTCTTGAAGCAGGTGCTGATGTGAATATACCAGATGAGAAGGGGCAGACAGCACTTCATGCGTTTGCCAGAGTATATGCGGGGATAGGACAGAAATTTCTAAAAAAACAGATTGGAAAGAAACTTTTTGCTGTTGAGGATGCTGATATAAATGCAAGAGATAATGAGGGGCGAACACCACTACATCATCTTATGCATTCGCCAGATTTAGAAATTATAACGTTATTTCTTAAAAAGAGGGCGGATATAATGATAAAGGATGAGGCGGGACAAGACGTTTATACATTAATTTCAGAAAGTAAAGGACTGACAGCAAGAGAAAAGATGACTCTGCTGACAATGGGAATAGAAGTTCGTTGTTTTTGACGGACTGTCGAAAAGATATCATCTACTTCGTTGCAATCACCCAAACCTCACTCCAACGTAGGAAAAGCTACGCCTCCGTTCGGTTTGGGCTTGAACGCCTCGTATCTGATACCTTTTCGACAGTCCTCCTAATACGAATCAAAAAAGTATCATCGACTTGATTATAATCACTCAACTCTCATTCCAACGTAGGAAAAGCTACGCCTCCGTTCGGTTTGGGCTTGAACGCCTCGTATCTGATACCTTTTCGACAGTCCTTTTATAATTTGCTCTGTTAGAAAATGTCATCTGAGTTGCTTCGGTTGTATCTAATTCTTTTTGCGTTTGATTGGGAACTTTTCTCAGAGGTCTTCAAAAGTTCAGACAGTTCTGAGGGTTCGCAGCTTGTCTCTCATCACAATACGCCTCGTATCTGATATGTTTTCAACCGCTCGCTATAAATGCTTTACAAAAAGCCAGTAAATTATTAAAGAAAGAGGGAACTATGAAGATACTAAGATCTGCCCTTTTTATTCTTCTATCCCTCTTTCTCTCAGAGCAAGTTATCAGTGAATCCATAAGTGACTTTTTGCAATTTGAAAAAGCTATGAAGGAAAAGGATATAGTAAAATTTCAAGAATTGGCTGAAAAACTTGATGTCAATGCAACAACGCCTCTGGTTGGTGGAGAATCAATACTTTATGAAGCTGCCGCTGTAGGAGATGTGCGCTTTATAAGAATACTTCTTAGAAAGGGAGCCGATGTTCATGCTCCAGATGCATATGGACAAACAGCCCTGCATAAAGTTGCGGAAGTTTCACATGATATAAGATCGGCAAGAGCACTTCTAGCTGCTGGAGCTGATGTGAATGCAAAAGATAATAATGGAATAACCCCCTTGCTCGAAGCTTTACGGGCAGTTGCAGAATTAGATTTTATTACATTTCTTTTAGCTGCTGATGCGGATGTGAATGCCATAGATAATAGAGGAGAAAACGCTTTTCACTATGCCGCACGACGATCGCCTCTAGAGATTGTAGAAAAACTACTTTCTGTTGAGGGTGGTGAAATAGAAGCTGTCAGTACAGCAGGATTTGGAAGCACACCTCTGCGAGATGCTATACTGCATACATATGACCCAAGGACTATAAGGGCGTTTCTTCAGGCGGGGGCAGAGATGTATATAGAAGATGAGCACGGTCGAGATATTTTTGATTTGATTTCACTTAATAGAAATTTTCAATTAAGTGAAAGGCACAAAATAGTTCTATTCAGTGCAGGTATCAAAAAAGATGAGTGGAAAGAGTTAGAGAAAGAGCTGGAGAATCCAGGGGATTGCTTCTGGTAGAATAAAAATAAACTTTCTTTTTGTTTTAAAGGAATAAAAAGTAATTCATTGATAGTGTTTGGGCACGTTTATCTGGGAAATTTATATGAAAACTCAACTGGTACGGAGATAAATACATTTATCTAAATAACAGAAGAAGTAGTATATAAATCACTTTTTCAAAGTTTGTGTAAAGATAGTTGAATTGTAAATGATTTGTTAAGACAAGGTTGGAGAGAGAAAGAGTGCGTATTGTATTAACAGTTATATTTTTATTCCCTTCCTTTCTTTTTTCTTCAGAACGAACGATTCATGAACAAATGAGTGATTTTGAAAATCTTCAATTAGCTGTAGATAGGGAAAATATCGGGGGGCTTATAAAACTTGCTAATAGTGTTGACCTGAAGGCTGTTAGAGATCGAGTGACAAAAGACACGATACTTCATCATGCTTTATCAGGCACTCACGCCAGTTTAAGAGAGATAAGAGTGATTCTAAGGATACTTCTGAGAGCTGGTGCAGATCCAAATGCTAGAAATAAAGTTGGAACAGTTCCACTGCATAATGCTATGTCAATGGGGTCGGCCGTAGTGGTTTGGGATCTTCTTGAAGCTGGAGCTGATGTGAATGCGGCAGATGCAAATAAGATGACGGCTTTACATATAGCTTTGAGTTTTGTAAGAAAAATAGACCTTATAGAAGTATTGCTTCAATTTGAAGCCGATGTAAATGCCAGAGATCGTCGTGGAGAGACGGCCCTTCATAAGTTTGCGAAAAATTATACATCAGATGTGGCCGTTGTAAAAAGCCTTCTGGCTGTTAAAGACATTGAGATAGATCCAAGGGATAATGAGGGTAGGACACCGCTCATATATGCTATAAGGCGTTCACGGAACGTAGAACATATAAGAGCATTTCTTAAGGCAGGAGCAGATGTCAGTGCACAAGATAGGGACGGACGAGATGTTTATACGTTAATTTCAGAAAATAATAAGCTGACGACAAGAGAGAAAATGTCTTTATTAACTATGGTTATAGAAAATAAACAAAAGTGTTTTTGAACTGGATAAAAGTATAAATTAACAGAACAGAATAAGATGTGATGGCTTATAAATTAAGCAGTTGTTTTATCAGATTGAAAGAAAGATAAAAGTATTCTATGTTTTCCTATTCAGGTTAAATTCCGCAAGAGGGGTGGGGGAATTTTCTATGGTTTTGTTTAAGTTTCTTGTCGTGGTTCTTGTCTCTATAAATCTTCATGCAGATGAAGATATACAAACTGTTATCGATGATTTTTTACCTGGCGTAGAATTGGTAAATTTACTGAATGAGCAAGAAGTGCAAATGGTTATTCTCTCAGAAGCCGAGCAGAATGAGATGTTTGGAAGACAACTCACAGAAAGTGAATCTGCTAAAGTGAATACTATAACAAGTCAGTATAAAACTTTGATAAGACGGCTCATTGCCAGGAAGTATGTTCTTCAAGAGATATTAAAAGTCGTAAAAGGTATGGCTGCGTGGGATTCAAGACTTATCAATCAACTTACAGGGGTTCCTGTAGGATATCAAATGTCTCCTGTGATGCATGAATTTATATCTAAGGGAGCGTTTGAAGTGCAATCCCTACTTTATGATGTACGTCAAGAGTCTATGGGTTTGGATACTCGAGAAAATCCCTGGGCTCAAGAGGGAGTAGATGTAAGTCTATTACTTGATGAAGTTCGAGATCAGGAAAAAAAGTTATCAGAGTGGCAAAACAGTAAAAATACTTCTGATGAAACGACTCGTTTTTTTACTTCACAAAAGGCATGGCCAGGGGTGATATCGTTATTACAGGAGTTACGTATTTTAAGATTTCATCAAGCTGTTGAAAGAGGGCATCGTACAGTGGTTGTCGCTTTATTGAAAGATAGTTTTTTTGATATTGATGCTCGAGATAGGGATAGGAAAACGGCTTTGTATAAAGCGGCGTCTCGGGGGGATTATCAAATGGTGGATTTGTTGATTAATAGAGGAGCGAATGTGAATATAGTACATACGCCTGCAAGGACTCCGTTAGACATTGTAAATATTAATTTGGAAGAGGCTTTTGAAAAGTTTAAAACGTATTTATTTCCCGATGCTAATATAGATGTTATTGATGTGGAAGAGGCTTTTGAAAAGTTTAAAACCTTAAGGGAAAGTGGATGGAAGAGTGAGGAGGATTTGCTTTTAAAACCCTATGAACTCACAACTTTAGAGAGAGCTGAGACTATATATCAGGCCTATTCTAAAACTCGAAATCGACTGATCCAAGAGGGGGGTGTTGAAATGTCTACTAGATTAAAACTTGTATATACTGAGCATGAGTCTCGTATGATGTCTCGTAGAAAATCAAAACCGTGTTTCGATATCTAAATTACCCTCTATTTTTAATATAGGTTCAGATCTTCTTAAGTCAGATTAAGCTTTGCAGAAGCTCATGTTATATTAAATAAATATGAAACTTTGAAAAGACGATTGATTGCCAGAGAGTATGTACTTCGAGAAATGTTGAAAGTGCAAAACAGTCAAGGGGCACACTCCGCAGACCCTATAGTTCATGAGTTTATACGTGATGGGGCGTTTGATGTGCTTTCCTTATATGATGATCTTGCAGAAGAATTCAGGACTTCGAACGCTTGGGTAGACCCTTTCACAGGGGAGTTTTCGGATGTAATTACATTGATTGATAGAGTTCTATTAAGGGAAAAAGAGATATTAGATTGGCAATGGCAAAACAGTAAAAATGCACCTGATAAAACAGGTCGCCTTTTTATAGATCAAGGGGAGTGGCCTGGTGTGATAAGATTATTGGGGGAGAGGCGTATTTTAAAGTTTCATTTTCATCTATCTGTTGAGAGACGGAATTATGCGCTGGTTGCTAAGTTGTTAAAACAGAATGCTGTTGATATCGTTAATGCTCCAGATAAGGAGGGGCGAACAGCTTTATATAAAGTGGCTGTTCAGGGAGATTTTGAGATGGTGGAGTTATTAATGGAAAATGGTGCGGTTCTATTTCTTTCCGATAGTCAACGTGAAAAAACCCCAGATGCCGTACTTGCCAAGATAAGGGAGACGTATAAAAAAGCTCAGGAATTACGAAAACGTCTGGGTAAGGATGGAACAGCTGTTGCTCTTTGTGGTTACTAAGAGCCTACTCTAATTTTTATTACAAACGACTGCAACGTTTTGTCTTCAAACAAGAAATACCCTCAATGTATCTCATGCACGCTGTTTTTACTTTCATCCTTACCAAGCAATAAGAAATTTGATATCTATTGGTGTTTTTTATCAACACGTGGAAAAAGCGGTTCTCCCTTTGTAATAGTATGTTCGGGAGTCAATATGTCCCATGCCTTTGCATTTTCAAACGACTGTGGTTTTTCTAAACTGAGGCGTTGCAAAAGCTGTTTGGATTTTTCAGGAATCACAGGTGAAAGAAGTGTTGTCGCAATTCTTATCACTTCAACAGCACAATAGAGAGATTCAGCCGTTTCCAGTTTATCGGTTTTTTTCCAAGGAGCTTCTCTTTCAAGATATGTGTTAGTGGCTGTCAGTAAATCCATAATGTGCCCGATAGCGAGATTAGGAGCCATTTTTAAAATCTCAGCCTTAACTTTATCAGCAGTTTCTAAGGCCTGTGACTGAAGTTTCTGAGAGTTTTCAGATAAGTCAGATACCTGAGGGCATTTTCCCTCAAAATATTTGTTGATAAGGTTGGAAGTTCTACTGAATAAATTTCCCAAATTATTTGCCAACTCTGCATTAATGCGAGAGATAACTAACTCCGGTGAAAAATGAGCGTCGTTGCCTAAGTAAATATCTCTAGCTAAAAAATAACGAAGGCCATCTACACCAACAGTGTCTTTTATATCTAGGGGGTCAACAAAATTTCCCTTGGATTTGCTCATTTTTTCGTTTTCCATTAACCACCAGCCGTGAGCAAATATTTTTTTCGGCAAAGAGAGCCCTAAAGCCATCAACATTGTTGGCCAATACACACAATGAGTTATTAAAATATCTTTGCCAATTAAATGAATGACCTCTGACCAATAGATATCAAATTTCTTGCTTTCTTTATAACCGCCTACTCCACTGATGTAGTTCAGAAGAGCATCAAACCAAACATAGGTCACAAAATCTTTATCAAATGGTAGCTCAATGCCCCAGCGCAATCTTGATTTGGGACGAGAGATGCAAAGGTCATTCAGTGGTTGTTTTAAAAACCCTAACACTTCGTTTTTTCGAAATTCGGGGCAAATAAAATCAGGGTGTTTGTTAATGTAATCAATCAATTGATTCTGATATTTTGACATTTTAAAGAAATAATTTGTCTCCTTTACTTTCTCAACCGTATTCCCTTGAGGAGTTTTTCCATCAACAAGATCCTTTGGAGTGTAAAAAATTTCTTCTGATACACAATAAAGTCCCTCATACTCCTGGGAATAAATTTCTCCCTTATCCCAAAGATCCTGAAGACACTCTTGTACAAAGGTTTTGTGAAAATCCATAGTGGTTCGAATAAAAAAGCTCGGCTTAATATTTAAATCTTCCCAGGCTTTTTGAAATCGCAGGACTGTTTTATCAGCCTGTTCGAGAGGGGTTATTCCATTTTTTTCTGCCGTTGATTGAATTTTTTGACCGTGCTCATCTGTCCCTGTCAGAAAAAAGCTCTCTTCTTCAAACAGTTTATGATAACGAAACAGTATATCTGATAATACAGTCGTATAAGCATGTCCAATATGTGGTTTATCGTTAACATAATAAATAGGTGTGGTGACGTAGTAACTCATTATTTTTTTACGACTTTCTCAAGTGTTTTTTCTATTTTAGAAACACGCTTTAAAAGAGCGGGGACTTTGGGAAGAAGGCTTCTCCATTTAAAAAACTCAGTCAGTGGTGTAAGAGGGTATCCGCCGTATCGACCAGGAGCTTTTATACTTTTTGAAACCACACTCAGTGCAGCTAGTTGAACATGATCTGTAATTTCAATATGATCTGTCACTGTGACTCTCCCCCCACAAATAAAGTAATCACCAATCTTTGTATTTCCCCCCACTACAAAACCAGAGGTGATTAAACTGTGTTTTCCAATTCTACAATTATGAGCGATATGAATAAGATTATCAAATTTTGTTCCTTCACCAATGCGTGTTTCGTCAAGTGTCGCTCGATCTATGGTACAGCCAGATCCAATAGTAACATAATCTTCAATAACCACTTTACCGTTTTGGGAAATGGGAATGTATGTGTCGTTTTCTTTTGCAAATCCATATCCGGGGGATCCAATTGTGGTTTGGGGTTGAATATAAACAAACTTTCCAATTTGAGTTCGAGGTCCAATGTAAATAGAACCATCCAAACGTGACCCCTCTTCAATGCGTGATCCCTCTTCAATGATACAATGAGGCCCGATATAGGCACTCTTTCCAATGCATACATTTTCTCCAAGAACAACTCCAGCACATAAAGTGGCAGAAGAATCAATTTGTGTGTTTGCACCTTTAGTGACACTAGAATGAATAGAACCAGAGGATGGATTTTTATTTTGAGGGAAAAAGCGTTCTGTCACTTTTGCAAAAAGCAATCTTGTGTCGTGAGTTATAATAAGGGTTGTATTGGCTTTATACTTTGAAGCGACTTCCTTGTTGCTGACGATACAGGAAACCTTGGCCTCTAAAGCCCTCTTTAACTCTTTTTCATCTTTTATAAATACAAGATGAGATTTTTGGGGAGATTCAGAAGAGCATATCGATACTATGGAAGTTTTAAGGTCACCTTGAGTCGAAAGAATAAGGTCGGGAAAGTTTTGAGCAATATCCTGAGCTGAAAGTGACATACAAAAATCCCTCTTTCTGTTGTTTAGGAACATAATATAGATTGCTTAAAAAGTCTTCCTCGCTTCCGTTCTATCTGTGGATTCTTGACAATTTTCTTTTTATCTTGAATGGGAGATTTTTCTCATAGGAGTTCAAAAGCTCAGACAGTTCTGAGTGCCGCAGTTCGTCTCTCATCTACGGTGAGATACGCCCTGCACCTCAGAAAACTCGTTTTGAACTCCTCTGAGAAAAATCTCCTCTACTTTGGTCGTAATTCATTGAAGAGTGATTTTAATGTTATTTTATCACTACTAATCCATTGTATTATATATTCTTAGAGAAGGAGTGGCTTCTTATGAAAAGGTTACCTCGTTCATTTCAATTTGTTTTTATTGGTTTAATCGCCTTAACACTTCCTGTTTTGTATCAAAATTGTGGTCAAGTTAAGGATTCCAGAGATCTAAGTAGTAACGAACCTGAAGAGTCTAATGCACCTGAGATTTCTGTAGAGATTCATAATGGAGATGGCGTATTGATTGCTAATGGAGCCAGTTTGTGTGGTATCGATGAATCTGAGGACAATACTGATGAGACCGATTCCACTGAGGATGAATCCAATAACGATGAACTGAATAAGGTTACGACTAATGAAAGTCATTCGATGGAAGATGATTCCAATGTACCTATTGAGGTTACTAGAATAGTACATATTTCTGTAACTGTACCCTCTTCGGCAAGTTCCTACTCATGTCGAAGAACACTTCCTCTGGTTGATGAGGAGTTTTGGAGTTGTGATGAGGCTAGGAGTTTAGATGATGTGTCTTCAGGTTCATTTTCTGAAGGAGATGAAGAGGATATGAGTTCTGATGATACTGTAGATTCAACAACCACTACGACTGTTGCTGCAGATTCAACAACCTCCACGACTTCCGATGCGACTAGCACGACAACCACAACTATAGAGTCTTCTACTAAACAAGTTACGTTGAGCTATGAGAATTTATCTGATGAAACTTATGAGATAGAAATTTATGCTGATGGAACAGATGAAAATGGAACAGCATGGACGAGTTCTGTCCTTCCAGTGAGCTTTACCGTTGAAGATTGTTCAGCACAAAGCTCAGAAGAAACAGAAGAAGAAACGACAAGTACAACGCTAGAAGAGGCAACAACTACAACAACAGTGGTAGAATAAGCCTCTCAACTATTATGTTCTAGACGAAATGAAAAAAATCTTGTTAAATTTTCTTAACAGATAGACACATATCTGAGACAGGGTTAAAAGGAAATATGGCACGAGATGATTTAGCACAACTTGAAGGAAAAATCGTAGATGTAGCAGCCGGCGGAGTCTATAAGGTCGAATTGGAAAACGCTGTCTGTATCAATGCAAAGCTTTGCGGAAAAATGCGTCGCTTTAATATTCGTGTCGTTGTTGGAGATCGCGTTATGGTCGGTGTCTCCCCTTACGATCCCACTCACGGGCTTATCATGTATAGACATAAATAAGCTTGGTCGTCATTGAAGAATGTGATTTGCAAATTCAATAAAACCCCGACTGGAATCACTTTGGGTTAGAAACTTTGGGGGATGTTTCAAAGTATCCAGAAGAACATTTGAAACACCGACGGAATTGTCAAAAGCCTCAAATAAAGGTTCATCATTGGGAGAATCGCCAATAAAGGTGCACAAAGGTTGGGCCTCACTCAAATTCAAATTAAAATTTTCTTTCAGCACAGTTTCACACATTGAGAGTTTATTAAAATCCCCATACCAACCATTCACATGAATAGAACTCACTTTTGCAGTGGCTCCCTCATTTTCAAAAATTTTAACAATTTTCTGAATCACCTCTTGAGATTGAGGGGGCACATCTTCGGCAAAATCAATGGCCAAATCAAAGAGTCTGCAAAATTGATCTGTAGCTACAGATACGGTGGGGACCTCGTGGAGAATTTTTTCTTTAATCAGCTCCAATTTTTTTTTCTGTACATCATCAGGGCTCAGGACATAAGTCCGATTCATCTTTTTATTTTCATATTTATAGAACAGGGCTCCATTTTCTCCTACCACACCATAGACCGGCCAGGTGCGAGCTATCATTTCACACCATCCAGCAGGCCGTCCGGTGACAGGAATCAAAATCAATCCGGCTCTATTTAAGTCCCAAAGCCTTGAATAGACCTCAGAGCTTAATTTCCCCCCTGAAGTCATCGTGTCGTCAATGTCTGAAAAGACAAACTTCAAGCCCTTTGTCTCTAACTCTTTGAGTGATTTTATCTTTTGTGATGATGGCATAGGCTCATCCTGATTCATTGCATTAAAATATAGACTTGCATTCCTTAGACCTTAGCATTCATTTTTATAAAATACCTTTTAAAAAAATGTGAGGAAAAAAGCGAGCCTTTATAATGAGTGACCGCTTAAAAAGAAAGAAAATAAGGAAATTATGCCAAAAGCGTTATCTGGAAAGAAATTGGTTATTGTTGAGTCTCCAACGAAGGCAAAAACGATTCGTAAATTTTTGGGGAAAGATTTTCAAGTTGAGTCATGTATGGGACATGTGCGTGATCTACCTCAGTCGGCAAAAGATATTCCTGAAAAGTATAAAAAGGAATCCTGGTCTAAACTAGGTGTTAATGTAGAAAAGAAATTTGATCCTTTATATTGTGTTTTAAAAAATAAGAAAAAAATTATTTCAGAATTGAAAGGATTATTGAAAGGAGCCAGTGAGCTTTATCTTGCAACGGATGAAGACCGTGAGGGAGAAAGTATCAGTTGGCACTTATTAGAAGTTCTAAAGCCAAAAATCCCAGTTCACCGAATGGTATTTCATGAGATTACAAAAGAAGCTATTCAGGATGCCCTTAAAGATACCAGAGGTATTGATTCTGATTTAGTCAGGGCTCAAGAGGCTCGTCGCATATTAGATAGATTAGTCGGGTATACAATTTCTCCGTTATTATGGAAAAAGGTGGCCTACGGTTTATCAGCCGGTCGAGTTCAAAGCGTGGCTTTAAGATTAACGTCTGAAAGAGAGCGAGAACGAATATGCTTTGTTGAGGCAAAATACTGGAGTTTGAGGGCACATTTTCAAAAAGATTCTACGCTATTTGAAGCGCGGTTGTTTGAGAGTAAGGGAAAGAGGGTTGCATCAGGAAAAGATTTTGATCCCGACACAGGTAAGTTACAAAAAGATAAAGTCGGCAAAGTCCTACATGTGACCAAAGCGGTTGCAGATGATATTTTTAAATCTGTTTCAAAGGGTAAATGGAAGGTGGAATCGGTTGATGAAAAACCGGTGAATAGAAAGCCAGCCCCTCCTTTTATAACATCAACTCTACAACAAGAAGCCTCTCGAAAACTGGGATTAACAGCTCGTGAGACAATGAGAGTGGCTCAATCCTTGTATGAACGTGGTTTTATTACTTATATGAGAACAGATTCAACCCATCTGTCCACTCAGGCCATAAAAGCAGCACGGTCATTTATAACAAAGAAATATGGAAAGGCCTATATTCCTGAAAAACCTCGCGTGTATTCCAAAAAGAAAGTTAAGGGAGCTCAAGAAGCTCATGAGGCCATTCGGCCAACAGGGCAGAAAGTGTTAGAGCCGCAAAGTACGGGATTAAGGGGTGAGGCCTCTAAACTTTACGAACTGATTTGGAAGAGAACAATTGCATCTCAAATGTCAGACGCTAGACAAAAACAAGTGAGTGTTAAAGTGTCTAATGGAGAGTTTTTATTTCAAGCCAATGGATTGACTCTAGAGTTTCCTGGGTTCTTCAAGGTTTATGTTGAAGGCTCTGATGATCCCAATGCTGCATTGGGAGAGAAGGAAGTGCATCTTCCTCCATTGAAAAAGGGAGAGACTTTAAATTGTAAGCGTGTTGAGAAAAAAGAGCATGAGACAAAACCTCCCGCTCGTTTTACAGAGCCCAGTTTAATACAAACCTTGGAAAAAGAAGGTATAGGTCGTCCCTCTACATATGCATCCATTATGAGTACGATTGTAGATCGTGGTTATGTTTTTAAAGTGGGTCCAGCTTTAGTTCCTACGTTTACAGGTATGGTGGTTGTTAAATTATTAAAAAAGCATTTTCCTGAATATGTTGACTTGAAGTTTACATCTGGAATGGAAGAGAGCCTTGACGAAATAGCCTCTGGTGATTTGCAGTGGGTTAAATACCTAAATAGTATTTATTTGGGGCAAAAAGGTTTAAAGACATCTGTTGAACGGGAAGAGAAAAAGATTAAACCAGATGAAGCACGTTCTCTGGATCTATCTTCGTTAAAGGGCTTACAAGTTAGAGTGGGAAGATATGGTGCCTATGTTTGCCGAAAAGATAAGGAGACAGGTGAGGAAGTTTGTGCTTCTTTGCCTGAAACACAATCTCCAGCTGATGTCACATATGATTTTGCCTGTCAGTTGATTCAGCAAAAAGAGAAAGATGCTGATTCTATTGGTAAAGATACGGAAACGGGACTTCCTTTGTATATATTAACAGGAAGGTATGGGCCTTATATTCAAAGAGGTAATCCCGATAAGGATGAGTCTATAAAACGTGTATCTATTCCCAAGAGTATTGATGTAAGCTCTGTTGATTTGGCAATGGCCAATAAATTAATGGCATTGCCTTTGACACTTGGGAAACATCCAGAGACGAAAAAGGAAGTGAAAGTAGGTATTGGTCGTTTTGGTCCCTATGTTGTACATGATCGAGATTATCGATCTGTTCCAAAGACAATGAATCTCCTTGAAGTGAGTTATGAAGATGCTTTGGCTTTATTAAAACAACCAAAAGGGAGAAGAGGAAAACGCACTCCCTTGAAAGCATTAGGGGCCCATCCCCAGACGAATGATCCTATAGAAATTATGGAGGGTAAGTTTGGTCCCTATATAAAGTGTGGCAAGGTCAATGCATCTTTACCTGAGAATGTTTCTCCTGAAAAAATAACAAAGGATGAAGCTATAGCAATATTGACAAATAAAATAGCTGTGTTACCTCTCGATGGCTCTAAAAAATCGAGAGCAAAGAAAAAGACCAAAAAGAAATCGAAAACTGTAAAAATCTCTACAGTGGTTAGGAAAAAGAAAAAAACAGTAAAAAAAGCTACAGATATATCTATAAAAAGAAAAGCTAGATAAAGAAAAGATATATAAAAATTAATTCTCAGAAGAGAATTTCTTCAAAAGAGAAAAATTAGGAAAAGGTAAGGATTTATCAAAAAACTGTATTTTTCCTATTGAAAATAGAGGAAAGATTTGGATAAAAAATCGTCTCAATATAATAAAAATAATGGCATGGAGCCTGATCGTAATCATTTAAAGGGAGGGAAGAGTTTTTACTTCTTTGACTTTGATGATAACGTCATGTTCTTGCCTTCCTCACTTTACCTTTTTCATAAAAAGACAAATGAAGAGATTGCTATCGGTACTGCAGAGTTTGCAAGGGAAAGTCATCAGATTGGAAGGTCGGGGCCGTTTAAAGATTATAAAATTATTGAAGATCATCTTTCGGGAACATATAGAGATTTTACGGATGTGGGATCAGATTTGAGTCGGGGATTTTCTCAAGATTTAAAAAGAGCTTTAAAGGAAGGTAAGAGTGAATGGGTGGGACCTTCTTGGGATCGTTTTTGTCGAGCTGTGTATAATAAAAGATCTATAGCTCTCATTACGGCTCGTGGGCATTCACCGGATACTTTACGTGAAGGGATTCATTTATTAAAGACCGGTGGTTATTTAACAAATGAGCCCAATTACTTAGGTGTTTATCCTGTAAGCTATGGGCCAGTACGTGAACTCTTGGGCGATAAGGAATCAAAGCTAACTATTCCTGAATTGAAGCATAGAGCAATCTGCCATGCTGTTGAAGAGGCTATGAAGATGTATGGGATAAACCCATACCATCGCTTTGGAATGTCTGATGATGATCCGTCTAATATAAAACTGATTGTGCGAGCTATGCGGGAGATGAAATTGAAGTACCCGGAAAACTCATTTTTCGTTATCAGTACGCATAAGGGGAGCATGGTTCAGGTGGAGGTCTTTTTAGATCATACGGAGGAAGATCTCATTGGACCAGAGGGACAACTAGACCTTTGGGACAATCCTTAATCTCAATGTAATATCAAATTGGAAATCACGTATACTTTGTTGATGAAATATCATTATAGAAGTAAGATTTTTTAAATGATCTTTTATCTTCTTAAGTGATAATATATGATATTGCAGGAAGGGATTTAATGAAAAACATAAAGATCTATCTTTTTTTCTTGTTAGCATTTTTTAGTTTTATTCCATCAGTTTTTGCAAATTTATCTTGTATGGCTATCCCTCGGGTAATGACTCATATGCTGCAAATGCATTTGGTACATAATAAATATGATAAAAATATAGAAAATCGTTCAATCAATGAGTTTATTAAAGGTTTAGATCCGATAAAACTTTATTTTCTATCCAATGATGTTGTTGAAATAAAAAAGTCATTAAGGAATCTATATAAGAAATTACGTCGTGGAAATTGCCGAGCTTTATTATCGGCTTATCAAAAATTAATTAAAAGGGTCGAAGAGCGTGCCAAGTATGCATTAAAGTATGTTGATACTGTAAAATCACTTGATAAAACTATAGAGATTACCCTGGATGATGATAAAAGAAAGTACCTAAACACTGTAGAGCAGTTAAATAAATATCACGAAAAATACATTCAATTTCAAGTAGCAAACTTTTTAGCTTCAGATATGACCATGAAAGAAGCTAAGGCTAGATTTAAAAGGCGTTATGAGAGGAATTTAAAAAATCTAAAAACGGAACAGCTACATGATATTTACACTCGTTACTTGGATGCCTTGGCGAGTTCATTAGACCCCCATTCTAGTTATTTTTCTAATGAGAGGTTAGAGGATTTTAACATTAATATGAGTCTAGAGCTTGATGGAATTGGTGCTTCATTGAGTTCACAGGATGGATATACAGTTGTTGAGCAATTGATTCCGGGGGGAGCTGCGGCACGATCTGGTCTTTTAGAATTAGAGGATAAGATTATTGCTGTGGCCCAGGGAAAAAAGGGAAAGTTTGAACCGATTGTGGATATGCCTCTTAGCGATGTTGTTAGAAAAATCCGTGGAAAAAGGGGAACAAAAGTTAGATTAAAGATTTTACGGAAAGAGGGTAAAAAAAGAAGAAGATTCAACATTACTTTAGTGAGAAGAAAAATTAAATTGGAGGAAGAGGCAGCACAGATACATTTCATTGATAGAAAGATAGGAAAGAAAAAGCATAAACTTGCTGTTTTAAATTTACCTTCATTTTATGCGGATTCAAAAAGTGGTCGCTCTGCTTCTAAGGATGTTAAGAAACTTTTAAAAAAGGCTCGAAAGAATAAGGTTGAAGGGCTTGTTTTAGATTTGTCTCAAAATGGTGGTGGGAGTTTAGATGTAGCTGTAAATTTGGCTGGACTTTTCTTTAAAGTTGGTAATGTTGTGAAAACGTATGGTCATCAGGATATGAGTGATACATTGGCTGATACAGATTCTGGTGTGGGTTTTTCAAAGCCACTTATTATATTGACGAGTCGGTTGAGTGCTAGTGCTTCAGAAATTGTAGCGGGGGCTCTTCAGGATTATAAACGTTCAATTGTAGTCGGAGGGGATCATACTTTTGGGAAGGGAAGTGTTCAGCAGGTATTACCAATTCCTCCTTACGGGGCGATAAAGGTGACGAATGGAATGTTCTTTATACCAGGGGGGAATTCAACACAGCATCGTGGTGTGGAGGCTGATATTGTTCTTCCGGGCGTGTTTTCGAAAGAAGATATTGGAGAACGGTATACAAAATTTTCTTTACCTGCAAAGCAGATAGCTCCTTTTCTTTCTGAAGGTGCTTATGTGACAGAGGGGTCAGATTCTTGGACATCTGTGAAGGCAAAAGAGATTGAGAAACTACGTAAATTATCAAAAGTGCGTGTAACTAAGGATAAAGATTTTAAAAAGATTTTAAAAGAGTTGAAGGAAGATGAGGAGAGGGGCCAGAAAATAAAAATTTCAGAAGTTTTGGATATGAGAGAGGAGCGGAAAGAAAATAAAAAGAAGCGTCGATTGAGAAATGACTCTAAATATAGGAAAAAAGAGTACCTGAAGCGTGCAGATGTCAATGAGGCGGTTAATATTCTGGTTGATTTGCTTCAAATAAGAGCTAAGGATAACAGCCTTGCTAAAAAAGAAAAAATCTAGTAATGCAGATCATTGTTTGTCGTTATAGCAAAGTATCAATGTATTTATAAAATTTTATAGTGAGTGATAGACGGTGAAAGTTGTTTCCCGGAAAAAAAGTCGTTTGGAGATTATGAAGGAAAAACGTAAACCTTCACGCCCTTCTATGTCGGCAGAGTCACCCCCCTTACCCAAAGAGTTATTAAAACAAATGTATTCTCTTATGTTGAAATCTCGTGTTTTAGAAGAGAGATTGATTAAGATCTATAAGTCAGGGGAGGCCTTTTTTTGGATTGGGGCTCCGGGGGAGGAGGCTTTTGGTGTTCCATTGGGGTTACTTGTAAATAAGGGCAGGGGGCCGGAATATGATTGGTTGCATTTGCACTATCGAGCGACACCGACTCTTGTGGCCATGGGAATGCCGATAATAGATTCCATTCGTATGATGATGAATCGGGTAACGGACCCTTGTACGGGGGGAAGAAATTTTTCAAATCATTATTGTTATCCAAAGTGGAATGTAGCTCCTGTTTCTTCACCCATTGAAGTGCAATACTCTCATGCCATTGGGACAGCACATGTTCAGGCGCGTAGGAAGACTAAGGGTTTGACGGTTGTTACGGGAGGTGATGCCGGTTCGGCAGAGGGAGATTTTGCAACTTGTTTAGTTTGGAGCAGTCGGAAGGGGAATGAGCTTCCTATGTTAATCACAGTACAGAATAATCAATGGGGTATTTCAACGCCTTATGAGGGGCAGCATGGTGAGAAGTTTATTGCTGATAGGGGCAAAGCTTTTGGAATGCGAACACAGGTTATCAATGGAAATGATCCTATTGAAACATATAAAGTTTTAAAATCTGAAATGGACATGATTCGTAAGACGGGAAAGCCTTCACTTGTTGAGGCGCGTGTGTCTAGACTTTATGGTCACTCTTCAGCCTCTGGGGCCAATCGTGTGGAAGGGGAGGAAGATTGTTTAAAGTTATTTGAAGAAAAATTATTTCGTTGGGGTGTGATAGATGAGGCCGAGGTGAAGAAGATGTCTTCGGAGTACAATGCGGAAACGATGAAAGTGGTAGAACAGGTGAGAAAAGAGAGTGCTCCAAAGCCTGAGAGTTTATGGGATCATGTTTATGTGGGTGATGAAACGGGTAATTGGAGAGAGTTTTAATGGCAAATATGGCTCAAGCTATTCGTTTAGCTCTTCATTATGCAGAGGAAAATCTTGAACTTAAGGATGTGTTTGGTGAGGATGTGGGTCCGCCTTTGGGTGGAGTTTTTACGGCGACTCAGGGTTTAAAGACGGCGTGGAATTCTCCTTTGGATGAGAGGGGAATTATTGGAATGGCCACGGGTATTGCGATGGCTGGAGATCGTTGTGTCGCAGAGATACAGTTTGTTGATTATATTTTTAATACGATTGATTTGTTAAAAATTGTTGGAAACACGCATTGGGTGACGAATGGAGCCTACCATTTGCCATTAGTTGTGATGACACCTGTTGGAGCGGGAATACGTGGAAGTATTTACCATAGTCATAGTTTTGATGCTTGGGCGGCTCGTTTGCCAGGTTGGAAAATTGTTATGCCTTCTAACCCGAAGGATGCCTATGGTCTTTTGTTATCGGCTATTAAAGATCCCAATCCTGTTTTGTATTTAAAACCTAAGGCTTTGTTAAGAGTGAGGGGGAAGGATCTTATTCCTGGGGAGCCAGAGTTAGAGGCTGAGTTGAAAAAGCGTATTGATGCTCCGTTAGGTGATCGGTCGAAGTGGAGGCCGGATTGGCCTGCTGTGGAGGAATATGAGGTAGAAATTGGCAGAGGTCGGTTAGTGCGAGAGGGTGAGAGGGCAACGATTGTAACTTATGGGCGGCATGTTCTTATGGCAGAAGAGGTTATGGAAAAAGAAGGTTTTTCTGCTGATCTTATTGATATGCGTTCTTTGTATCCTTATGATTGGGCATTGATTAAATCATCGGTTCAGAAGACGGGGCGTGTTTTGTTTGTTAATGAGGATACGGAGGTTACAAATTTTGCAGAGCATTTGGCTTATAGGGTGACGGAAGAGTGTTTTTATGAGTTGTTGGCTAGGCCGCGAGTTTTAGCAGCAAAGAATCTTCCAGGTATTGGATTAAGTCCAAATTTAGAGGAGAATACAGTTCCTCAGTATAAGGATATAGAGAGGGAAGTGCGATCCCTATTGGAAGAAGTTCCGTAGATTATATCTATATTTATTCATTTTTTTAAAAGTTAATAGAGTTTTTTGATTGTTATTTTTCTAGAGGTTCACTATAAAGTTTTGAAAAAGATTAGATTATGTGAATGAGTATTTGTGAGTTGGTGGGGAGCTATTATGAAGCGTGGGTTATCGAAGAAGTCTTTTGATAAATATTATTTTTATAAAAAATCAGTTCAAGATCCAAAGGGTGATGTTGAGTTTTTTTTGAAAGCTTTTAAGGAAGTTAAGGGAAAGAAGCCAAAGTCGTTATGTGAGGATTTTTGCGGGACGTTTTTAATTTCTTGTGAATGGGTAAAGATGAATAAAAATCATATTGCAGTGGGAGTGGATTTAGATGAAGAGCCCATTGAGTATGGTATGAAGAATCATTTTCCTAGTTTATCTTCCTCTGAGAAGAAGAGAATCAAGATTAAGCAGGCAAATGTTCTTAATCGTCGTTTATCTAAGACGGATATTGTGGCGGCTTCCAATTTTTCTTATTTTATTTTTAAAAAACGTCATGAGCTAAGGGAATATTTTGAGAATTGTTATCGTCGGTTGAATAGTGGTGGCGTTTTTATTTGTGATATTTTTGGAGGAAGTCAGTGTTGTGAGCCCAATCAAGAGGAGACGGAGTTTGATGATTGGTCTTATTATTGGGATCAGGACACATTTGATCCGGTAACGGGTGAATCGATGTTTTACATTCATTTTAAACCAAAGGGTCAGAAGAAAAGGGAAAAGGTTTTTACTTATGATTGGAGGATGTGGTCAATTCCCGAGGTGCGTGAGTTGTTGGAAGAGGTGGGTTTTAAGAAGACGCATGTGTATTGGGAGGGGACGACGGACGATGGTGAAGGGGACGGTGATTTTACTCGATCTGAGAGTGGCGAATTTTGTGAATCTTGGATCGCCTATATCGCCGCAGAGAAGTGATCTATTGCAGCTATTTCTAAAATATAAAGATTCTTATGCAATTTCCATTTTAAATTTTGGATCAAGTCGTTCAGCAAATTCAATAAGTTTATCAATGGTGAATAGGTCAATGCGATATTTTATAATTTCATTAATCTGAGTGGGTTCTATTTGAAGTTGTTTTGCTAATTCAGTCTGATCAATTTTATTATCTAAAATATAAACTACAAATTTTTCACAAATTTTATATTTTATACGGTCAGCACTATTAGCATTTGAAAGAAGAGTGTGAGAGGGTTGTGCCTTTTCTAAACGATCTCTCATTTTTCTTAAAGTTTTATCACTTGGAAAACTCATTATAATTTACTCCTTTCTATCGTCACGATATACATTAATTACACCTATATAGATAGCATTATCTTCAAGCAACCAAATTAAGCGATATTGTTTTTCATTGTGTCCTATTAAAGTTGCAAAATAACTAAAGCCTTCTTGATCTTTAACTTCTGGTATTTCAATTCGTCCATTTAGTTTCTTTACAAGTTCCAAAATTAACTCATCATTGATAGAGTCGCCATGTTTAATTTCGAAGTGTGGATCAATGATAACTCTATTTATCAAAATTTGGTTTATTTTGATAGGATTAATGTTATATTCACGACGATCCATGAATTTATTGTATCAATTCTTGTAAAATTTTGCAATTTTTAATAAATATAATACTTTAGAAAAATAAACCTTTTTTTACAATTTTATTCAAAATTTTTTAGATTTGGATTTTTAATTGTTTTTAGTGGATGTGGTTTAATGTGAGTAAAATTAGAAAACCTGAAGAGATAACAATTCCAGATGCTGTTCGTATTGCTTCTCAAAATGGACAGCTCACAATATTTGTAGGCAATGGATTGTCTCGTATTTATGGATTACCATCTTGGGATAAAATGGCAGATTTAATGCTCAAGCAATTGGCTGAAAAACAAGAGATTTCATATAGTCAATACGAACAGTTAATCCATCAGAATAGAAAAACAAAAATTTCCATAGCAGATTATTATTTTAAAAATAAAGAGAAAAAAGCTAAACTAGATTTAAGTTATAGACCTATGCTTTCTCCAATTAAAAATGAAAGTGGGCTAAATTTATATAAACTTCTAGCTAGCTTTGGTGCTAGATTTTTGACTACGAATTATGATACTTTATTGGATCATGCTTTGCAAGTCAGTTCAACAGACACAAGACCTACTGAAGAAATAAGTGATATGAGTGCGTTAAAGCAAGATGATAGTGTTTATATACCTGGAAAAGAAACCAATAAAAATTTTAGATTGATTCCCAATTTAAGAGATTTTTCTCCACAGGATCTCCTTCAGAATAATGTTATTTTACATTTACATGGTTCGGTAGAAGATGAAGAGAACATGATTGTATCAACTAAAGACTATTTAAGTTTTTATGGAAATCCAGGCACAGAGAAAAAGCTTCAAGAATTTCTTGATAAGCAGACAATTGTGTTTTTTGGTTATGGTTTGGATGAGCTTGAAATTCTAGAGTCTATTTTTAGAGGCTTTTCTGAAGAAAGAGAACAAGATAAATACTTTTTACTTTTACCTTTATTATCATATCAAGAGCAAATTTTAGAACAACTAGAGCTTTATTGGAAAAATCAGTTAGATATAAATCTTATCCCTTATAACATTGATAAATCTGGGTATAAATCTATTAACAAAATTATAGAAAACTGGTCGTCTGAACTTTCTAAAATTGCAAGAGATCCCTATGGGAGAACGCCTTTGCACTTAACTATTATCTGGGATAGATCCAAGGCTGCACGTACTCTTATTAAAGAGGGGGTTAATCTTCTAAGTGCAAGGGATAATTTTGGGTACACACCTATAGGTTTAGCTAATTCGATAATCAGTTTAAAAGACCATTTACGATGGCGAGCCATCTTGTCACTCAAATTAAGATGGTGTTTTTAAAAAATCATGAATATATTGAAAGTAGCTTAACCCTTCTTTTTTGCGTTTTTTGTAATTTGTTCTGGATTATTTTCTATAAGGTAATAAGTGTTGCACTTTTTAATATTATGCGTTTTAAGTTGAATGAGATTACAGTATAAATATTTGGAATTACTCATAAGGAGAAGGTAAAAATGGTTAAGAAAATATTATCTTTATTTTTTTTAATTTCAATATTGTCTCCTATGGCCTTTGGAAATAGAGACGCATTGGCAGAAGGCATGATTGTATTAAAAAATAGTGGAGCTTTTGAGGTTAAAGTTAAATGCGAGACGGGGCCCTATACTTCTAGAGTAGAAATGATTCGCAGTATACCTTTGACCCGTGCTGAAGCTCTCTTGGAAGAAGAGCCAGAACCAATCTTAAAAGGCTCAACAATTCTCAAAGAAAACGATAGCTATACTTGCACAGCTCAGAGCATAGATTTAAGTTTTTTACCCAATCATTCTACGGATGAGTCTTTAGGGGAACGCTTCTTTAACGTGTTCAGCAGTTTTTTGCCTAATCATTCTACGGATGAATCTTTAGAAGACAGAGAAATGGGACATGGAGGAACCTGGTATAGCAATCATTGCTCTGAACCAGAAAAAGAGAAATTATGCATAACCGTAAAAGGAAGATTGTTGGAGGAGCAGCATAAGAATTTTGAGGTGGATGTGAGTGACTTGAGCGTCGGTTGGAGAGAAGGGGAATTAAGATCATTAAAAACTTCTTATGATCATGAATGTAAAGATTTTTCAGAGGATTGTTAAAGACTAATCAGCATTCATTGGTTTTACTTTAAACTCTCATTGATCCATGACAAATAGGGCGAATGACCGTCAGAGATATTAATCTTTAAAACACAGGGTACATCATAACTGTGAAGTTCACAAATACGTGCACGAACAGAGTCAAAAAGTTTCTCCTTTGTCTTTAAAAAGACAACACATTCAGAATCTCTATTTAACTTATTTTCCCATTTATAGAGAGAGGTCATGTTATCCATAATATTCGCACAAGCCACTAACTTTTCCTCAATAAGTGACTTGGAAATAAACTCAGCCTCTTTTTTATCCTTTGTTGTCATATATATTAAAACGGCACTCATATAGAACCCTTTTTTCAAAATCTATATTCAAAAATAAATTATAAGTTTGTCAATTTAATTTTAAAAAAACTCTTCTTATAAAATTACAATGTGGATTTTGACTTAGTCATAAAGCTCGAATCAGTGAGGAAATCGTTGTAAGTTCTGGATTAAATTCTTTGTTGGGGTCGATGATGTCATAGATTGTTCGGCGACCAATTTGCGCTTTTTTTGCCAATTCGGTCTTATTAACTGTTACTAAATGGGCTGCCAAAAGCTCTCGAAAACTATCGATATCTCCGGTACGGATACAATCAAGTAAAGCCTCTGTAACAGCTTTCGAGTCCTTTAAAAATTTACTCTGAAACGGAACGTGTTCCTTCAAGAATTTCGTTCCGGATTTTTTTGGCTTTTTCAATGTCTTTTTTTTGGCCATTCTTACCTCCTCCATTAAGAGTAATGATAATAGCACTGCCCCACATAAATGAATAAACCCTAATACCATTTTTCCATTTAAGCTCAATGAGTCCTTGAAATCGCTTATGGTTACCAAAGTGCCCTAATGAGAGTAAATCCAATCTTGCAGTAACAATAGCTTGGCTTTTTCTTTCGAGCTTAGAAAACCACTTTTCAAATTCCAGAGTCTTTAAAACCTTCAACTTCTTCACTTTTTATAGTGTACGGTAAATTGCACATTTTGTCAAATTAAAATAGTTCATAACTCATTAAAATTCTTTAATTATATTTTATATGATTTAGCTTGAAAAAGAGGGGGGGGGTATGCTGTAATTGAATTATATTTTTCAGTTAAAGATACTGAGAATTAGGATATATATAGAGAGGAGATAAAAAATGAAAAAGATATTAATATTTATTTTTGTGGGTACATTTTTAACTAGCGGAAATACATGGGGCAAAAAAGAAGCGAAGTCTCGTAAAGTAGCCAATCTTAGTGTGCAACAATTGGAGAGATTTTTCTGTAAATATAATAATTTAAGTTCTTTACGTAGAGAACAAAAAGAAACGAAAAAATGGAATATATATAATGAAACATGTTTTCAAGCTCTTCATTTAGCAAATGAGGGCTGGACAGCGGAATTTGATTCTCACGATGAAAACATATATTATCGTATTTGGGCATTGGCTGAAATTACAGGGTGCGGAGGGAAAAACGTAGCGGAGATGACTGAAGATGTTGTCACAACCCTTACTTCTTGTGACGGAGAAAACTCACCACTCAAATCTATTAAAAAATATTTGAAATAAAACAAGAATTGTTATGTCAAAAAACTAGTTATATAAAATCAAGGTTCATATTAGAAAGGTGTTTATGAATATGAGATTATTAGTCGTATTAAGTTTTTGTACCGTGTTTATTTTTTGCGCCACAGGTTTAAAATTAAATGCGTCTCAAAAACACCTTCATAAAGAATTAAGCCCATCTTTTCTTTTGCAGCTGACTACTCCCGAAGAACAATTGCGTAGAGCTGTAAGGCGTGGAGATATTCCAAAGATTAAAGAATTTTTTCATAAAAAAATTGGTGATGGTGTATTAGGTTCTCATTTTCTGGCTCGTAGGGCTTTTAAGGCTCCCAACACGGCTGAGGTTTTAAGTGTTTTACATGAATTAGGGTATGATATTGATCTTCCAAATGCACTTTGGAATCGGACTTCGCATATAGCTGCACAGAATGGGAATCTTGAGGTCTTAATACTTTTACATGAATTAGGGTATAATGTTGATATAAAAAACCTTTATGGAAAAACACCTTTTGATTTTGCTGAACAGATGGGTGAAACTTCCTGCATGGATTACATTAGAAAATTAAGAACAAAAGGCTGTTTTTAATTGATCTTGAAATCCTTTTTTAAAATTAAAAAAACTTTTCCGTTTTTAAGGCATCAATTCGTTTTTGTTTCCGTTTCTCCCACTGCTCCAAAGCAAATTGTCTCATATCTTCAACCGAATCAAACTCATCTACAATTTCCACACCTAAAAGCGTCTCAATACAGTCTTCCAATGTTATAATCCCACCCATTGTCCCATACTCATCATTGACAATAAAGATATGGTCTCTTCTCTTGATAAACTCATCTAATACTGTAGCTATAGATTCTGTCTCCTGTATTGCATGAACCTTTGATCTTAGACTTTCAAGTTTTAAAGTATGTTGATCGCTAGAAGAAGCTTCCAAGATTTTATAGCGAAGCACGACGCCAGATATATCATCTACAGAACTCTGATAAACAGGAATGCGGGAAAAGGGTATCGGGGAGAATTTATCAATAGCTTCCGCAACTGTTAGCTTCTGAGGTAGGGCGACAACAACTGATCTTGGAGTCATAACATCTCGAACATAAATATTATTCAATCTTAATAAATTTTTAATAACTCGTGTTTCTTTTTGTTGAAGAGTTCCGTCATCCTCCCCCCTTTCAGCAGAAACAATGACCTCTTCACGTGTGATCTTTTCTTTGTTTTTATCTGTCTCCAAAAGATCTGAGATTTTTTCTGATATAATAACAAAAGGATAGAGTATAAAAATTAAAACTTTCAATGTGTGAGCTGTAAAAGGAGCTAATTTTTTCCAATAAGTCGCGCCTAAAGTTTTAGGAATAATCTCTGAAAAAATCAGTACACATAATGTAAGAACAATAGATCCGGCAGTGACATAATGATTTCCAAATAGAGCTAAAACCTGTGCTCCCACTCCGGCTGCACCCACCGTGTGAGCTATCGTGTTCAAAGTCAGTATTGCAGCTAAAGGACGATCTATCTCTTCTTTAAATCCAGTTAAAAGTTTCCCTGCTCCATGTCCTCCTTTTTTTAAAACGGCAATATGCGCATGTGATGTGGTTAACAGCACGGCCTCTAAAAGAGAACATAAAAAGGAAACTAAAAGGGCTAACCCTAAATAGAAAAAAAGTAGGCTCACAGCCCTAATACCTCAATAAGTGGCGTTTGACCTTTAGACAGAAATTGGAATTTAAAAGAATGGATAAACCCGTTCCTACTCTGGTCAGGTTCGTCATCAATAGATATAAGATCACTCATGTACTTACTAGCATACCATAAGGTGACGAAAAGATCTCGCTAATTGCCCATTTTTCAATGATTTTAAAGAGATAATTAACCATAAATTATTAAAATCACTTAGTTTTTTTCTCTTTCTCTTCTTGGTATTTTTTGACCATTTCTTCTTGAATTTGGCGAGGAACAGGCGCGTATCTGGAAAATTCCATGGTGAATTCGCCCTTTCCTTGAGTTGCCGATCTCAAGTCCGTTGAGTAGCCAAACATTTCATTTAAAGGCACCTCAGATTCAACAACAACGTATCCCTCATTCGTCGAAGAACCGGAAATCATTCCACGCCTTTGATTAATCTGTCCCATAATGGAACCCTGAAATTCATCCGGAGCGGAAACTTCAACCTTCATAATAGGCTCTAAAACAACAGGTGCCGCTTTGAGATAAACTTCACGTATAGCGGCCATTGCACAAAGACGAAAGGCAATTTCACTAGAGTCCACTGGGTGGAAGCCGCCATCATTAATTTCTGCCTTCACTCCCACAATAGGATAACCAATCAGAGTTCCCTTTTTAAGTTGCTCTTTAAATCCTTTATCACAAGCGGGAATAAATTCTTTGGGAATCACTCCACCTACAATGGAATTCACAAATTCGTAATTTTTCTCGGAATTGAGAGGAAGAGGTTCTATAAACCCTCCAATTTTAGCAAATTGACCAGCTCCACCTGTTTGTTTTTTGTGTGTTGTTAAAAACTCTGCCCTCTGAGTAATGGTTTCTCTAAAGGCCACCTGCGGTTTTCCAGTAATAACATCCGTACTAAATTCACGCTTCATGCGTTCTACGTAAACATCTAAATGAAGTTCTCCCATTCCAGAGATAATCGTTTCATTTGACTCTTCATCACGGTGAACACGGAAGGTCGGATCTTCCTTTGTAAACTTATTCAGGGCTTTTGAAAAATTAGCCGTATTGGTTTTGTCTTTCGGTTTAATAGATAAAGAGATCACAGCATCTGGTACATGCATGGATGTCATGGTGTAATTCACATTGCCATCTGTAAAGGTATCGCCAGAGGCGCAGTCCACTCCAAAAACGGCAACAATATCGCCTGCTGAAGCCGAATCGATATCTTCCATATCATCTGAGTGCATGCGTACAAGCCTTGGAACCTTAACCTTTTTTCCATTGACTATGTTGATAATCATATCGCCCTTCTTAACAGTACCTTGATAGATCCTCATATACGTCAGCTGACCAAAGCGACCATCTTCAAGTTTAAATGCCAACATAACAAGGGGCTTGTCAGGCTCAGTGACAAGTGTAACCTTTTCTTCATCTTTATCCTGATCGAGGGCTTCGTTTTTAATTTCTGAAGGTGAGGGGAGAAATTCACCAACACCATCAAGAAGTGTTTGAACTCCTTTGTTTTTAAAGGCCGAGCCACAAAAAACAGCACAGAACTTTAAAGCCACCGTACCCTTACGAATAGCCACCTTAAGTTCTTCCGGTGAAACCTCTTCTTCCATAAGAAATTTTTCACCAACCGTGTCGTCAAAATCTGCAGATGCACCCACAAGTTCATGTCGAGCGGCTTTGGCTTCCTCCAGTCGATCAGCAGGGATGTCTTCAATGATAATTTTTTCTCCATTGTCGCCTTGATAATAAATGGCCTTCATTTCAATCAAGTCAATCACACCTTTATGTGCATCTTCCAATCCAATGGGAAGCTGAACCATGTGTGCGTTGACTTTTAATTTTTCTCTTAATTGATCTTTTACCCTCAGGGGGTTCGCCCCTGTTCTATCCAATTTATTTACAAAAGCGACACGAGGAACATTATAACGTCTCATCTGACGATCCACAGTGATGGACTGTGATTGTACCCCAGCGACTCCGCATAGAACCAAAATGGCTCCATCTAGAACCCTTAATGCCCGTTCAACCTCTATGGTAAAGTCAACGTGTCCAGGGGTATCAATGATGTTAATTTGATAGTCTTTCCACTGACAGTATGTTGCAGCCGATTGAATCGTAATTCCTTTTTCTCTTTCCAAATCCATGGAATCCATCTTGGCTCCCACACCGTCTTTTCCCCGTACTTCATGAATGGCGTGAATACGTCCTGTGTAATATAAAACTCTCTCTGTAAGTGTTGTCTTTCCGGAATCAATGTGAGCGGAAATTCCAATGTTACGCACTTTACTTAAATCAAACTTAGCAGCCATAATTTTTCACCTTTGCTCTCTCAAATATTTTATTTTAAAAGTCTATCGGAAAATGTCTATAATAAAACCTTTAATAAAATAAGCGTCTTGGTTATCATAGAGTACCCTTATATGGCAAAGGTCTAGGATGATAAAATTTTTTGTAGAATCAAGAATGAAAGATGCTAACGCGAGGCAATAGCTCTTGGATATAAAAAACGTATTGAAAACATCCTTTGGTTTTTCGGACTTTAAAGGAGATCAAGAAGAGGCCATACGCTCTCTTCTAAATGGAACACCTGTTTTGCTCTTAATGCCCACGGGTATGGGCAAAAGCCTTTGTTATCAACTGCCGTCTATGATTCTTGAGGGAACGACAGTGGTCATTTCCCCTTTAATTGCCCTTGCAAAGGATCAAGTGGATAAGGCTTCTCAGATGGGACTAAAAGCCGTTGCCATTAATTCCTCTTTAACAAAAGAAGATCGTATGAATTCCTATAAACGACTTGGGGAAGGGGCATTTGATATTATTTTTGTTACTCCTGAGCGGTTTCGTAAACCGGATTTTCGAGAAGCTTTGCAGAAAATAAATGTTCCGTTGTTAGCCATTGATGAGGCCCATTGCATTTCTCAGTGGGGGCATGATTTTAGGCCAGATTATAGCCGTATGGGTGAAATACGAAAATATCTTAATGAACCAGTAACTTTGGCTGTAACGGCAACAGCAACAGCGCAGGTGCAAAAGGATATTGTTGCAGAACTGGGATTGGGTTCGGAAAGTGTAAAGATATTAAATAGTGGGCTGCGGAGGGATAATTTAAAAGTTCAAGTCGAACATGTATATGGCATTGATGAAAAAATAAGAGGTTTAGTGGGATTAAGACATAAAGTAAAGGGTGCTGTTATTGTCTACTTTTCTTTAATACAAACTCTTGAAAAGTGTTCAAATGAAATATTTAGATTGGATATTCCCCATGTCTGCTATCATGGGGGGCTTAAAAACCAGATTCGTAAAAAAAATCAAGATCGCTTTCTACGTGGAGAGGTGGAGTTAATTCTTGCAACACCAGCTTTTGGTTTGGGCATAGATAAAACCGATATTCGCTCTGTTATTCATTTTGAAATCCCTGGGTCCATTGAATCATACTATCAAGAAATAGGAAGAGCTGGGCGGGATGGGTTAGATGCCGAGTGTGTTTTGCTTTTTGATCCCGATGATATTTCTATTCAAAGGGATTTTATCAAGTGGGCTAATCCTGATCCGGGTTTTATAAGAGCCGTTTATAATTTAATAGATAAAAACAAAGAGCGTTTTCAAATGGAAGGTAAAGATTTTTTAAGGCAACAGATGAATTTTTATAACTCTAGGGATTTTCGAGTAGAGACGGCTTTGAATCTTTTAGAGCGATGGGGGTGTATCACGGGGGAGTTGCAAAGGAATAAAATCGATCTTTTAGAACCACCTCCTGAAGAATTTTTAAATAAAGAGGAGTATAATAAAAAACTTCGCTGTCAGCAGGAAAAACTTTTTGAAATGGTTCAGTTGGCAAAGATAGAGAAAGATCATTTAGATGTAGTGACCGCATACTTCGCTAAATAACCAATTGCTTATATAGGTAGATTTACCATCGCCTTATTAGGGGTTTCATTTTGAGTCATGTTTCAATAAGGAATCATTTTTGATTGATAAACATTCGCTAAAAGATAAATAAAAATCTAAATAAGAAAAAGTCGTAAACAAGAGGAAGAGAAAAAATTTTCACTTAACTTAAGTCTTATAAATTCCGATATGTAGTAGTGATATGGATAGATTATTAAAAGATCGCCGTATTCTCATCGTGAGTGAAAATCCCAATGAAATGAAAGCCGATTTGGAAAAGCAGGGTGCCCATGTGCTTTCGGAATGTTGTGAGAAAAAGGCGATTTTATCTATAAGAAAATTTCATCCTCAAATGGTTTTATTGGAACAAACGACGGGTTTAGAGGCGGTGAGTGCAATAAAACCTGAAGACGTGGATGTTATTTTTATTTCTAAAAACACAGACCCCGAATTTGTCAGTCAAGTTTTAGAGCAGGGAGCTGTGGATTATATTTATAAACCGTATTCTTTGACGGAGCTTATTTCACGTGTGCGAGTGAGATTTCGAACACGTGATCTGATGAATAATATTAAGAGAGAAAATCGCAAGTTATATAAGCTGTCACAAACTGATGATCTGACGGGTTTGTTCAATATGCGTTCTATGTTTGAACGTATTGATAAAGAGTTAAGGCGATCTGCAAAAACGGGTTCTCAGGTGGCGTGTTTTATGATGGATATGGATTTTTTTAAAAATGTAAATGACGGTCACGATCATTTGTTTGGAAGTTTTGTTCTTAAAGAGGTTGGGCGATTGTTGAAAGAAAATTTGCGCACTTCTGATTTGGCTGCTCGTTATGGTGGAGACGAATTTCTCGTTGTCATTCCTAATGCCAATGCAGAGGGTATAAAAGGTTTTACAGAGAGGTTTTGTGATATTATTCGAAAGCATACTTTTCAGAGTGAACTAGAGGCAAAACATGTATCGACAAGTATTGGGTATGCCATTACCTGTCCTGGAGATGTGAGTATGATGTCCAGGCAATTGGTTAAATTAGCCGATGATGCTCTTTATAAGGCCAAGAGAATGGGGCGGGATCGTGTTTTTGGCTACAGTGAAGAAGAGTGTGTTCAGCGTTTAAAGGATTTATCTAAGCCATTAAAAGCCGCCTAAAGTGCTCTAGTTGCATATTTAATGCAAAAATGAGTTACTTCACTTACAGATTGTGTAAACTGTGTTCATAAGAAAAGCAGAGGATTTTGTTATTTCTTTCTTATTGTTATAAGAATTTGTTTTAATGTGTAATATTTATCTATTTACCAATTTAATCTATATTATCTGAATTTTTCATATGATAAGAGGAATGCTGTTCCAATGGAGCTTTTTAGTTTTATGAGCCGTCAATTTTACTTAGGTGTTTTTATGAAAAATGAGAGTGAATTGTGAGATTTAAAAATATAGGCGTATTTACTTTAATTTTTTCTTTGGTGTTATCAAATCCATCTCTTGCTCAAGAGGTGTATACAACTCGTATTGAACAAGATGCTGTATCCTCTCTTTCTGTACTGTTTCGTGGTGAACCTCATTATGAGTACTGGCTTGAAATAAGAGAAGTGCAGGAGGGGATTGTTGTCTATAAATGTCATGAGGGGAAAGAATGTGAACCCTTAGTGGATGAAGTCGTGACTTTGGAAGAATTAAGAGGTGCATTGGTAAAGCATAATGTAACGTATACGTTGGTGGCTTTAGTCGGGCTTGCCATTTTAGTATTTCTTGCTAAACAGGCAGGAGTAGTAGGGGCGACAGGTGTGGCGGCATCAACAGGGTTGGGAGGGGCCGCTGGTGGGGGACTGTGATAGTAGGACCTGCGTCAGGGGGAATGGCTGGCGGAATTTTAATGGGAGTATGGAGTACGGCAAGAGCGTATACAATATTGAGTGCAGCGGGAACAAAATTGTCTTGGATAGAGAAAACAGTCGTAATGCCATTCAGTGTTTTAGGTTCAATAGTTATGGGGGCTGCTTTGGGGAATAGTGCAGAGTTAGTTATTGATCAATTTAAATCAGGTCGACAATTACCTGCTGGATATGCAATAGCTGACGGTCCCCATTTAAGAAAACTTTTGAGTGACAAAACAAATCTATATACCTTTGATCTCTATAAGTTAGAGGTGGAGCTGGCAAGGCTCATTAATGTAATAGTAAAGAATCGAGATGAATAAAAATTTTATTCATTTTATTTTACCTTTTCTTTTTGAAAAGGGAGCCAATATTTTTAAATTTTTTCAAAAAAAGATCGAGTATCTTTTAAGAAATGTATATAATTATCTGGTTTAATAAAGACAGGTTTTGCTTTTGGAAATTTTTGGATAAATTTTTGAAGTCCTTTGCTATTTTTTATTTTTCCATATTTGACTTCAATAGCATAGAGTTTCCCCTTCATAAGAAGAACAAAGTCAACTTCGTGAGAATTAAGATTCCAATAGAATAGTTGACCATCTTGAATTCGTTTTAATTGTGCTCCTACAGAGGCTTCAAAAGCACGAGGTATGAGTTCTTCATTAGTATTATTTAAAAAGCAAAAACAGGGGGCTAGAGGGAAGTTTTTTGGTGAACTCTTTATCTGAGAAAGTATATTTTTATTATATTTTTGTATAGAAGAAAATAAGAAAGCTTTTTCGTAAAATGAAATATAGGACTTTACTAAGTCTGTATTGCCTTTTTCTTGCATAAGACCGAGAAGTTTTGAATAACTTATTATCTGTGAAGGATGGTTTGATAGGATGGAGAAAAGTTGTTTGAACAAGCCTGGTTTTCTTATCTGACTTGAGAATAGAAGATCTTTTTCAATAACAGGGCTGATAATAGATTGTTTAATATAATTTTTTGCATCTTCTGGATTTGAAAGTTTTGAATAAATACCTGGGTATCCACCAAGCTCTAGATATTTTTCCAGAGAGAGTTTTTTAATTCCTAATAAACCTTGGCTTTCTAAAAAATTCCATTGATAAACTTCTAATTTTTCATAACGTCCCGCTAGACTTTCGGATAATCCTTTGTCTAAAAGAAAAGAACTTGATCCTAAAAGAATAAATTTAATATATCTTGATGATTGAATCTGTTGTGAATCCCAAATTTTTTTTATAACTTCAGCCCAGTTGGGTATTTTTTGTATTTCATCAATAACAAAAAAATAAACTTTATTTAAAAAAGCTTCTTGCCATTGTTCCTCGATCCATAAATTGTAGTTTTCAAGGAGGCCATCAGCAGAGCAGTAGTGATATGTTTTGCGAGATTTTTTTAAAAATTGAAGAACTCCTGTCGTTTTACCAACTTGGCGAGGACCTTGAATAATCTGAATTAAAGGCTTGCGAGAACGCAATCGTTTTTCAAGAGTTCTAACAAAAGGGAGTTCAAAATACCTCTTCATATCTTGTAGAGTACAATAAAATGATAGATATGTCTAGTATTTTTACTAGACATATCTATCATTTTATTCATCCCTTGGTGTATTTTATACAGATTTTGAGGAAATTTAAGCTGTATCGGTTATGCATTAGTTTAAATGTAAGCAGGATTGTGGTGTGTGGAGCGGTGATGGGAGGTTGATAGACTTGGTCACAATTAATTGGGGAAAAATTAAAGTGTTTATCGTTTTATTTTTTTCCATATAACACTACAATATTTTGCACTTAAACGGATTAAATCTATTCGTACCACTAAAAGAGAAGGAAGAATAAAAAGTGTCAAGAATGTGGAAAAAGCTAAACCCCAACTCATTGCAAAAGCTAAGGGCTGAGTAAAGCCGGATTCTCCACCCCAGCCATACGCCATAGGCACAACTCCGCCAAGAGTTGTTACTGTCGTGAGTATGACGGCTCGAAGTCTCGAACAAGCTCCATCAACAATATTTTCAACAGGCTGATCCTTTTTCTTTTTATCTAAACGATTAATATAATCCACCATAATAAGTGAATCGTTGACAGCAACTCCCATTGTGCCAATGAGTCCAATAATTGCCATAAGCCCCAAAGGAAGATCATGAACATAAAGAGACCAAATAATACCAATCAATCCTAAAGGTACAGGAAGCCCGACCACTATAGGTTGAGTTAATGAGTTTAAAACAATAGCTAAAATAGCTAGAATAAATATGATGCAGAGAATGGAAACATCTATAGCCCATTCCTTATTATTTTTCTCTTCTTCGGAAGATTCCACGACCTCTATAGTGTGTTGAGGATACTTTTCAATAATGGGTTGAATTTTTTGCCTTATTTTGGATTTGATGGTTACAATGTTATGGGCTCTATCATCAAACTTAAAGTCGAGTTTTAAAGTTCTATTTAAGTTTGTATGTTCAATACGATTTAGGGAAAATCCTTTTTGCCAATTTCCTAAATATTTTACGGGAACATCAATACCATCTTGAGAAATAACTTTTATGTTTTCTAAATCTTCAAAATGCCAATCTTTGTCACGTTCAACCTCTGTGTAAATTTTAATAGATTCCCCTGCCAGACGTGTTTCTGCAACTTCATAAGGGGCAAAATGCCCACGGATCTGATTAGCCAAATCTGTAGAGCTCATCTTATAGAGAATCATAGAACTGTAATCTGGAATAAATTTCCAACTCTCAGAATACCGATTGGGAGGATGAACAACTTCTACTAATCCTGGTGTGTCTTTCACTTCATCTTGTAATTCTTTTTCAAGATCAAAGAAATCGGCATCTTCTTTTCCTGTAATTTCAATCGTAACAGTTTCATTTTTTCCTGCTTCATCGCTGTCCATAAAGGTATCAATAGTTAGAGCTTCAAATTCATCTGTTTCAAACTCTTTAAGTTTCAACCGCACCATTTTTTTAACCTCTCGAAGCATTTCATTAGGGTGAGAGACATTTTTGTTAATATATAGGCGTATTTCTCCAAAGCGTGCTCCTTCAAAGAGAAATCCGCTCTTCCATACTCGGCCAACACGTGTGCGATAGTGTTCAATTTCAGATTGTGGTAATGTTTTTACCCAATCCTCAATGGGTTTGAGTTTGTCCAAGGTGTGATGAAAAGAATCACTCTTATGAAGAGTTGCATAAATACTTAAGCTTTTAAGACCGACTCTCAATTTAAAATCATGTTTGACTTTAGTACATCCAACATACACTGAAAAACTGAAAAACGCAGTAATGGCCGTAAGAACAATGTATCTATATTGAATGGTCAACTTGAGATACTTTTTATATTTTGTACGTAAAAATTGAATGAGTTTTTCACGTTTCGAAGTTTTTTGAATCTCCGGCACAAAATGTGACAGATGATTGGGTAGTATAAAAAATGACTCAATCCAACTGAGGGCAAGAGATGTTAAAATCACTACCGGCACGGCAAAAAACACATCTGAAACTTCATTTTCAATGAGAAATATGGGTAAAAAAGCTGCTACAGTTGTGATAATTGTACCTGTAACGGGCTTAATCAAATCAAGAGCAGCATTTTTAGCAGCTGTTTGAGGGGGTTGCCCTTCGCTGAGATTTTGAATGTATCGCTCTGAAACAATAATGGCATCATCAACTAAAATACCAATGACAATGATAAGACCAATGAGAGAGAGAAGATTGATATCTATACCTAAAAAGAAAAGAACGATAAATGTTCCAAAGTAGGCTATGGGGATACTCCATGTTGTCATCAGAGAAGTTTTAAAAGTTAAGAAGACAAAGAGGAATAAAATGACAAGGGTCAGGCCAACAAGTCCATTGCGTTTTAGCACATCTATCTGTTGAGAAATAAAATGTGGTCCGTCGACAAAGACTTCAAATCTTTTTGGAGCTGTTAAGCTTTTATTGTATCTCTCAATGATAGTATTGAGTTTTTCTTCAACCTCAAAAGCATCAGCATCTGTGGATTTTCGAATGCTAAAAAGAATAGCCGGTGCACCGTCAATGTTATTAATACGCCGTTCTTCTTCTAACCTGTAATCAACATCTGCTACCTGATCGAGAGTGACAATGCTTCCGCCTTTGATTCCAGAGATAGGTAAAGATTTTATAGCTTCCGGAGAGAGTTGAGGTGATGTGATTTCAACGGCAATTTTTGCCTCCCCTTTATCGTGTTGGCCGACGGGAGAAAAATCCAAAGCCGCTTTTAGAGCATTTTGAGCCTGACTGACAGATATGGAGTAGTATTGAAGATCTTTCTCTCTAAAGTTGACATAAATATCTCGTTCACGCAGGTTGGTCCATAGGCGAGCAACTCCAGGTATGGCTTCCACTTCTTCCATAAATTTACGCGCTATAATGCGATCTTCAGTGGCATACTCATCTGCATGTTTGAACATAAGAAAAGAGAGAAAAGTCGAGCGAACGCGTTCTTGCCAGACAGATATTTTTTCAACGTCCTTTGGAAGATCAAAACGTTTGGCTTCCACATCACGACGAGCTAATTCAACGCTGTCGTCAATGTTTTTAATTCCAGGCATAAGATGAAGCGTAATTTCTGATCTATTTGCACGAGATATGGATGTGATTTTATCAACCCCTGGAATGTTTCTCAGTGTTTCTTCCAGAGGAAATGTGACAAGCTCTTCCATTTCTTCAGGTGAAGCTCCTGGAAGGGAAGCCTGTACCTTTATCATTTTAAACTGTAGTGGTGGAATAAGGTCTTTTTTCAGGGCAAGTAGCGAAAAAAGCCCAAAGATACATATAATTCCAGACAGTAAGTTCACCAAAAACGAACGTTGAATGAAAAATGTGATTAAGCGACTCATATTTTTTCGCTTTCTATTTCAGAACAGAGTTTCGGGGTAGCTCCGGTTTCAATAGCTAGATTTAAAAGCGTGGAAATTTTCTCTGAGGCTAATTCATATTGATGAGCCTCTAGTCTGAAAAGTTCATCTCTTCTTTGAGTGTATCTTTCATATTCCATTTTCCCAGCTCTGAGAAGTCTTCGTGATTCAATAAGCTTTTTCTTTTGAAGTTTGATTTGTTGAATTTGAGAATCGTATTTTTCTTCAAGTCGTTTGAGGCTTGATTTTAGTATCTGTACTTGGCTATCAGAGTTAATTTTTTTCTTATTAAGAAGTGCCTTTTGACTTTCTAAATAGGCATTTTGTTTCTCTGACTCTAATTTCAAATCTTTTCTGAACAGAGGTACATCCATGGTTAAGGCAATAGTGAATTCATCATCATGAAGTTGTCCAGTAGATCCATAGAATCGTGTGGCTTCAATTCCCAATTTTAAGGAGGGTAGGAGGGCATTTTTTGCGATATGAGCATCTAAGATGGAGGCTTCTTTTTTAAGTTTAGAGGCTTCAATATCAAAATTTTTATTGCTTTCTTCTAGCAATTCCATTTTGTCTGGTGCTTTTACTTTTTTGATGGGGCTTGAAATATATTTAGAAGCTTCGGTTTGGGTAGAGGTGTAGGCTAATTCGAGATCACGAACTGTTTTTTGGGTTTCAATAAAATCAGTTTGTGCTGATAGAAAATCAATCTTGTTAATAAGCCTTTGTCTGTAGAGTCTTTTGATAAGGTTTAATGACTTCTTAGAGTCTGTTTCAATTTGTTTATAGAGTTTGACTTGCTCTTGTTTTTGATAGAGGTCCAAGTATGTATTGACAGCTTGGGTGCAGATTTTGAGATTTTCAAACTTAAGAAGATTTTTTTCGGCTAAAACCTTTAGTTCAGCAGATTTTTGTATCCACTTTTGGTTACGTCCTAAAAAGTTTCGCAGTAAATCTTGAGTTATCGATCCTGTCAAACTGCGGTCATAGGCCTCAAGATTTGTCTGATAAGGTATAAAATACTCTGTTCCTGAGACTTCAAAAGAAGTTCCTGTCGGTAGAGTTTGTGTCACAGCACTGGTGAGCCCTTTGAATTGAAGCTCTTTATTCCAAGAAGGTCTTAACGAGAGTTGAGTTTTGCTTTGAACTTGTGGGATTTGATAATTCGATTGTAGAGAAAGGCTTCTATTTTGAACTTCTTTGAGGTGTTCATCGGATTTGAGAACTTCTGTGACATAGGTTTCTAGCGTCCACTCTTTCTCATTGGTTTTTTTCGAGGCGGCTGCAAAAAATGGAACTGCTTGTATAAGGAGAAGTATGACAAGTAAATTCTTTCGAATAAAAGGGTGCCTTGGATGTGAAAATAGAATGAGTAGGATTCGGTAAATATATGCAAGGCTGGGCTTGAATTTTGTCTTTAAGAATAAGGATATTAAATTAAAAAAACTCACAATAGATATTCCTTTGAGATTTATGGAACGACTCTTTTTCAAGTTATGGTTTTGGAGTACATAAGAGATATGTAATACACTTTTGGGGATATTTCCATCTCTATCTTTTATTTCTGAAGACTTTAATCTTAATTCCTTATTGCCAATAACGTACTGAAAGTTTAATAATTATGACTTTTGTCAAGTATTAAATCCTATTGATTAGGGTGGAGTAAATTGAATGTTAGATTATAAAGTATTAACTTAGTAACTCAAATCGAAATATTCTAGGAGAAATATATGAGATTTAGTACTTTTTGGATAATCTTATTAACTACCTTTATTCTTTGGCTACCTTTTATTACTTCATGTACAACAAGTCCTGATATAGCAACACAGAAGAGAGTGCCTGCAACTGAAGAATCCGATGCATACCTCCGTCTTTCTAGAGCTGCAGGGCTCGAAATGTTAACTGAGTGGGACGTGAGAGATTACATTAATAGATATGGAGAGTCTTCTGGTTTGACAGCACGGCTACTATCGACTGCGGCTGAATATGGCTCAGTAGGAACAATTGAAATGCTTATATTCAAATTTAAAGTAGATCCTAATTTAAAAGTTAAAGGTAACACTGCAATATATAAAGCCATTAAACAAGGTCATTTCATGGCAGTGAAAAGACTTGTAGAATTAGGTGCAACTCTCACAGTAAAAAATACCAATGGAGAAACCCCCTTGGAATATGCTAGAAGACAGAGAGAATGGAATTCTGCGGGTAATGCATGGCGAAGAACTACAAGGGAATCAATCGGGCGTATGCGTTCTCTCAGGACGGAGTTGGATGAAATAATAGATTATCTTGATGATGATATACGATATAAATGTTTTCAATAAAGCCATAATTGATTGGAATCACTTAGTAAATGTTCGATAAAAAGAGATTAGTTAAAGATATTAATGCGATGTATATACAGTTGTATAGAGGGGAGAATAACCATGATATGCTCAAGCAAGCCATGCTAGTTTTGGTTTTTGTGAAGATAGTACTGTTTGGCTAAGACTTTTTGTCTCATTTTTGTTCGGCAGACGCATCGGCTTCAAAAAAACTTGTTTTGTAAGTCCTGAGAAAAATATTTTCGAAAGAAGTTGTTTTTTACCTTTCACAATACGTTTTGCATTTTGAAAACCTTGAGAAAAACTCTCTCTTTACTTCTAAGTACCTCATATAACTTCAGAGATTGTTAATATTTCATAAAATTAAACATGAGAAACGTTAATTAGCACTAGGGATTTTCCGATATATAGAGAGAAAGGGCAGTTTAGGGAGTGTCGTGAAAATGAGAAAGAAAAAGCAAGCTGAAGAAGAAAAACTGACTCCTGTGGAGATGGTGGCTAGAAATCTAAGCCATGAATTTGGAAACATTTTACTTCAAATTATAGGAACAGCAGAATTAAAGCGCAATGGCACTCCAGAAGAAATGGCTAGGGGTTATGAAACGATTTTAAAGGCTGCCCATATAGCATCTGATATTAATAAGAATTTCAAAAATTTACTGATTAAAGATAGAGACAGTGAGTGTTGGGAGATTTTGAAAGTTTCTCATGTTTTAGATGAAGCAATTGAATTGTTAGAACATGTTTTGACACTCTCTCAAATTCAGGTCGTCTATGTGAAAAAAGATGAAGCCTATATCAAAGGTGTAAAGAGTTCTCTGATTCAAGTTTTTGTTAATCTTCTCATCAATGCTTATCAGGCTATGATTATTGATAAGCAAGAAATGGGTGCCATTCACAGGGATACTGAGGGGATTGATAAAAAAATTGAGTTGTCTATTATTTCAGGAGAATCAAGTGTTGAAATACGCATTCGGGATTATGGAAAGGGTGTTGATGAGAGATTGGTGGAAAAGATTGTTCACCCATTTTTTACAACAAAGCAGCAGGGAGAGGGTTTCGGTTTATCTGTTTCAAAAGAGATCATTGAAGAAAAACATCATGGGAGTTTGAAGCTGCGCAGTTATGGGACACAAGGTTTTGAAGCGATAATCGAAGTGCCAAGTACCGCTTCTGAAATACCAAAACAATCAGCCGCCTAACAATGAATGCATTCATAATGACTTAATTTAAGACGTTGGTTCCTTTAATTCCCTTCTGAGGATTTTACCCACATTTGTTTTGGGAAGTTCTTTTCGAAACTCAACAGAGTTAGGAATTTTATAGGCAACAAGGTTTTTGCGACAAAAATCTAAAAGCTCCTGTTCTGTGAGAGATTCCTCTTTTTTAACAACAAAGATTTTAACCACTTCTCCGGATTTTTCATGGGGAACTCCCACGGCAGCCACTTCCAAAACTTTTTCGTGAGTGCTAACAACATCTTCAATTTCATTGGGAAAGACATTAAAGCCAGAGACCAAAATCATATCTTTCTTACGATCAACGATGCGAAGAAAGCCATCTGTTTCTAAAATAGCAATGTCACCTGTGCGCAACCATCCATCAGGAGAAATAACTTTTTTTGTTTCTTCAGGGCGTTGCCAATAACCTTTCATGACTTGAGGGCCTCGACAGCACAATTCTCCGGGAGTATCGCCAGAGACGGCATTACCATCTTCATCAATGAGTTTGATTTCTGTTGAGGGAACGGGAAGGCCAATGGTTCCGATGCGATCTGTGCCGTCAATGGGGTTTACACAGACAACAGGGGAGGCCTCTGTGAGTCCATATCCCTCTACAAGAGGTTTACCTGTGATCTTATGCCACTTTTCTGCAACAGATTTTTGAACAGCCATTCCGCCGCCCACACTGATTTTTAAATGAGAAAAATCTAAGTTTTTAAACCCTTCATTATTGATTAAAGCATTAAAGAGGGTGTTGACCCCTGTGAGAACAGAAAATTTCCATTTGTTTAATTCTTTAACAAAGCCAGGAATATCTCTGGGGTTTGTGATGAGAATATTATGTGCTCCGTAAGCCATAAAGGTCATGCAATTTACGACAAGAGAGAAGATGTGGTAGAGCGGAAGAGCCGTAATAATCACCTCTTCTCCTTGGGTGACGAGACTTTTCATCCAAACACGGATTTGCTCCATATTGGAGATGACATTTCTGTGAGTGAGCATAGCTCCTTTCGAAACTCCTGTGGTTCCCCCTGTGTACTGTAAAAAAACCAAATCTTCTGGAGTGATATCTACAGGAGTGAAGGTGTAGCTTTGTGAGAGAGTGTGAGAAAAAGGTATGGCTTTGGGCAAGTTATAGGCAGGAACCATTTTTTTAACATGCTTAACCACTGTGTTGATTAAGATTTTTTTAATAGGATTTAGCATGTCACCCAATTCTGTAACGATGACATGTTCTATATCTGTATCGGGGAGAATTTCTTCAAGCTGATGAGCAAAGTTAGCAAGAATCACAATGGCTTTTACGCCTGAATCTTTAAATTGGTGTTTCATTTCACGAGGGGTGTAGAGAGGATTTGTGTTCACAACGACAAGTCCAGCTCTGAGGGCTCCAAAGAGGACAACCGGGAATTGAAGGAGATTGGGCATTTGAATGGCGATTCTATCTCCTTTTTTTAAATGCAATTCATTTTGTAAATAGGCAGCAAAGTGTTCAGAGTATTTGTGTAGGTCGTTAAAGCTAAGAGTTTGACCTAAATTGGAAAAGGCAGGGCGATTGCCAAATATTTTGTGAGCTTTAAAGGCAATTTCAGATACATTTTGGTAGCCATCCATTTCGATATTTTCAGGAACACCTTTGGGATATTTATTGAGCCATGGTTTTGTCATAATTTCCCCCTTAGATTTTATTATTATACTGATACTGTTTGAGTTTTCAAGTGCTAGTTTCTGAGAAAATCATACGAAAATTTAACCAGAATCGATATTTCTGAAGATTGTTTATAGAAGTGAAGGGTGATAGGTTTTTATAGGAGGTTTTTTATGGCAGGAATATTTATGAAGATCATAAACGGCGAGTTACCGAGTTACAAAATTCATGAGGATGAGCATACGTATTCATTTTTAAGTATTGCTCCTGTTCAGTTGGGTCATACTTTGATCATTCCTAAGGTTGAGGTTGATTATGCCTTCGATGTTCCAGAACCTTACTATAGTGCTGTTTTTAAAATGGCAAAGCATATTGCTCCAGCTTTAAAGAAGGTGACGGATTGTTCGAGGGTGGGTACGGCGATATTGGGCTTTGAGGTCCCTCACTTTCATTATCATTTGATACCGATGTGGAAAATTTCCGATTTGGATTTTAGTAAAGCCAGAGAGAGAACAAAGGAAGAAATGCAGGATATTTGTGATAAGATAGTTGGGGTTCTTTAAAATTCTAATCTCAATAAGTCAGTTGTAAAATCTTTATGGACGACGATTTTTTATACAACCGAAAGAGCTGATATTTATGAGTGAGCGTACATGAACTTTTTACAAGTAATAGGATAAAGTTTTTGAACACAATAGATTTAAAGTGTTAGAAATCCTTAAGCAAATAAGCAAATAAAATATTTTAATGTGGTATAGATGTTGCTTGATACTCTTTATAAAAAAAGAGGAACAAATTTTGATTATCAATTACAAGTAGAGTCTGCACAAAGATTAAGAAATCATGCACTAGAGGTTGTAAGGGACTTAGAGCATTTAGAGGCACAAAGGGAAGTGGAAAGTAGACCTTCGGAGAAAAAGAGAACAGCTAGAAGGAAAAAGGCCAAATCAGGACCAGGGAATGAGCATTCTCATCGTGGGTGTTTTGTTGGTAGGTAATAAAGGTATGGGGAAAATTTTTAATTCATGAAAAAATGTTGGCTGATTAAAAGTGTTGTCATCGTACTTGTCCCTATTTTCCTACAAGCTAATGTTGTGTCACGTATCACTAATCCTGATTTTCAGAAATATAAAGAAGCTATAGATTCAAATGATGTTAATAGAGTTTTAGAATTTCTTAATGATCATTGGGTTGATCCCAATGCAGAGGAAATGGGTGTATCTGTATTGTCTTATGCTTATGATGCGCAAAAAAATAAAGATTTTAAACCTCAAGCTGTAAATGTACTTTTGGAAAGTTCTGAAGGTTATGCGTTTTTTGTACCACGAGAGATGCGAGTTATAGATGTATTACTAGGAAGTCCTAGAGTGAGTGATTTTGAAAAGTTTAGTGTCGTCATATTGGCAGATGATGTAAAAATGCTTAAAAAGCTTTTAGCGAATGAGGAGATTGATCCAACAGTTAAGAATGAATGGGGTCATACGGTACTGCACATAGCAGTCGTTAAACCTGGAAAACGTTTGAGAATTTTAAAAACGCTTTTGGCAGATTCCAGAATTGATATAAATGAAAAAGACTTATCGGGACTAGCTCCATTGGATGTAGCGGAAAAACATTCAAAAGTAGAAGGTGCTATTCATTTATTGCACCAAGATCCTAGAATTCATATAGAAGTTGAAAAGGAAGCCTCTGTTGAAACTGAAACCTTCGGAGGAGAGGTAACAGCACGACGGTTAATCGAACAATCTGGAAATCTAGAAATGAGGGAAGTGCTCTTTCAAGATCAAATGAGAAGATATCTTTCGGGATATACACCTAATGATAGTGATGGAATGCGGGCGGCTGAAAAGGGTGTAACTTTCGAATCGCTTGTGGAGGTCATTTTTACAGGCTCTTATCAAATGGGATTTTTTGACACCTTATTGGAAGGAGATGAAGATTTGGTAAGGTATAAGGATGCTTCGCTGTATGAACTGCTTCCCCAGCTCAGAAACTCTGTAGATGCAGTGATACTTTTGCAACAGGCGGGCGATGAGAGGGCTGAACATTTCGATAAGCAGCAAGTTCTTAGGAACCTGGACACATTGGAAATGGAGCTTCAACTAAAATGTAGTCATGTTTATGATTTATAGTTTTTCCCTCAAAAGAGCTTCTAAAGTATCAATATCATCAGGTTGAAGATGAGTTAAACATTTCCCCTCAGTGTAAAGCATGGCTGTAATGCCTTTTTCACAAAAACCCAAACAACCACTTGCATTCACACGAACTTTTCCTCTGAGGTCAGAAACTCTCTCCTTTAACTTTTGACGAAGCTCCACAGCTCCTTTCTCTGCGCAGCAAGCTTTTCCCTCTCTGTGATTTGTGCAAATAAAAAAATGTAAAGAAAATGGGGATGCTGTCACTTTCATTTGTTAACTCATCCTCCTATTTTATAACTTCATTTTTTATAAATCTGGTTTATAGATTCTCGAATATATGCATTTAGCTTAACACATCAAAACATTATAAAATCATCATAATAAACCATCTCGGCGTAGAAGTGCATTCGGATCTGGTTCTTTGCCTCTAAACCTCTTGTAAAGAGTCATCGGATGTTCACTGCCTCCCTTTTCCAAAACATTTGTCTTAAAACTCATAGCTATTTTCTCATTAAATAATCCGTTTTCTTTAAAATGTTCAAAAGCATCTGCATCTAAAACCTCAGCCCACTTATAAGAATAATATCCTGCTGAATAACCTCCTGCAAAAATATGAGAAAAAGAACATGACTGTGTTGCTCCCTCATAATGGGGAGTCACTTTAAAACTATCCATCACACTCTGCTCAAAATCTTCTACATCTTCAATTTTATCTGGATCTGTCATATGCCAATTCATATCTAAAGTTGCAAAACTCAATTGCCGTAAACTTTGATAACCTGCCATAAATTGAGCACTCTTCTTAACCTTGTTAAAAAGATCTGTAGGTAAAGGCTCTCCCGTTTCATAATGTTTTGCAAATGTGTTTAAAACATCTTTTTCAAGAACCCAGTTTTCCATAAATTGAGAAGGTAGTTCTACAAAATCCCAATACACACTCGTCCCTGAAATAGAGCGATAAGTACATTGTGTCAGCAGTCCGTGTAAAGCATGACCAAACTCGTGGAACAATGTACGTACTTCATTAAATGTTAAGAGTGAAGGCTTACTTTCTGTCGGTCTTGTAAAGTTCATAACAATCCCAATATGAGGTCTCTTAACAGAGCCTCCATATAATCCCTGTTGAATGATATCTGTCATCCAGGCCCCATCACGTTTTGTCTCCCTTGGGAAAAAATCCATATAAAGTAAACCCAGGTGTTTATCTCTTTGGGTGTCATGAACATTAAAGACCTTAACTTCCTCATGGTAAATGGGAACATTCTGAACTTCTTTAAATTCTATTTTATAAAGTTTTGAAGCTAAATCAAAAGCCCCTTTATAAACACTTTCTAATTCAAAGTATGATCTTAAAGTTTCTTCATCATAGGCATATTTTTCCCTTTTTAAGGATTCCATTAAATATCTCAAATCCCAACCCATAATATCTTCAAAACCTTCGCGGGCCTTTGCATACTCCTTAATTTCAGATAGTTCTCTTTTTACAGCCGACCGACTGGGAACAAGTAACTTTTCTAAAAAGGTATTCACTTTTTGAGGAGATTCCGCCATACGATCTGCTAACACATATTCCGCATGAGATTTATAACCTAAGAGTTTTGCCCTTTTATTTCTTAATGTAATAATATTTTTAACAATAGCCTTGTTATCATAAGTTCCATCACAACAGCGAGTGGCAAACTCTATCCATAACTTTTTTCTCAATTCTCGATTTTTTGAAAAACTCAATACAGGTAATAAACTGGGAGCCTGAAGGCTAAACATCCAACCGGCCTTGCTCTTGGATTTTGCCAATTGGGCAGCAGCCTCTCTTGCTGTTTCAGGTAACCCTTTCAGTTCTTTTTCATCTGTTATATGAAGTTCAAATGCATTTGTCGCACCCAAAACATTTTCTGAATACTGAGGGATAAGTTGCGCTAAATTTTGATCAAGAGTTCTCAGTTGTTCTTTATCTGTCTTGTTTAAAAGAGCCCCATTGCGAGTAAATGATTTGTAAGTCTTATTTAAAAGTTCAGATTCCTCCATATTGAGGGTTTCTCTTTTGTCATAAACTGATTTGACTTTTTCAAATAGAGTTTCATCTAATGTAATGTCGTTACTAAAGGCAGCAAGTTGAGCAGAAATTTGAGGAGCAAGTTTTTGATGCTCCTCTGTAGCATGTGCACCATATATGACATAAAATATAGAAACAGATCGATCTAAATCTTCTGAGGCCATTTCTAAAGCCAGTATGGTATTTTCAAAGCTTGGCTCATGTTTGAGAGATTTTATTTTCTCAATATTGGATTTTGCTATTTTTATCCCTTCATCTATTGCCGGCTTATAGTGTTCTATTTTAATTTGATCAAAGGGGGTTGTCTCAAAGGGTTTAATGAGTGGGTTGTCTGTGTTCATGGGTTCCTCCCAATAATGAAGATATATGAATGATATCGATGAAAGCAAATTCTAATGCGATGAGTGTTTTATATTTATACACATGTAAATCTCTCGTTTATCAAGTGATTCCCTGATATAATATATCATATGAAATATAAAGCGTGGATTTGGGGAGTTATTTTCTTAGTCCTATGTGGATGTGAGAAGAAGCAGAAGAAATCTTTCAATGAAGGAGATAAAAAAATGTCGTCTCGGGAAGAATTAAAGAAAAAGCTATCACCTCTGGAATACAAAGTGACTCAAGAGGACGGCACAGAGCCTCCATTTAAAAATAAATATTGGGATAATAAAAAGCCTGGCATCTATGTGGATATTATTTCAGGAGAGCCTCTCTTTGCCTCCCTTCATAAATATAAATCGGGAACAGGTTGGCCGAGCTTTTATCAATCTCTCGAGCCTAAAAATCTTATCTATAAAGAAGATCGAGGGTTGTTTTCGAAGAGAACAGAAGTTCGGAGTAAAGGGGCTAATTCTCACCTGGGTCATGTTTTTGATGATGGCCCTCCTCCTACGGGGAAAAGATATTGTATCAATTCTGCAGCCTTGAGATTTGTTTCCGTGGAAGATTTAGAAAAAGAGAATTTATCACAGTATAAGACCTTGTTTGAAAAAGAATAAAAATTGAGTTATATTAACCTATTCATTCATGACTTTTTTAGACTTTAACCCAAAAAAGACTTGACTTTTTTGGAATTTAATCCAAAATAGTTGTATGGGTTATAAAAGAATTCATAGAATTAAAGAAAATCTTATTTTAAAGGACTTGAAGAAAAAGATAGTTCTGTTAACCGGTCCTCGTCAGGTTGGGAAGACATGGCTTGCTAAGAAGATAATGCAGTCTTATAAAAAGCCGTTTTATCTCAACTATGATTCTTTTAAAGATCAAAAAATGATTCACGAGCAATCTTGGCTTGAGGATACAGACCTTATTGTCTTCGATGAGATTCATAAAATGGATCAATGGAAAAATTATATTAAAGGAGTTTTTGATACACGCCCTTCACATAGACATATATTGGTTACCGGGAGTGCTAGACTCCAGCAGATGAGTCGTTCTGGTGATTCACTAGTTGGTCGTTATTTTTCTCATACTTTATTGCCGTTTTCTCTTTTTGAGCTTCAAGTGTGTTATAAATCTGTTAGTCCTAGTCGATTTATTCGTAGAGGAGGATTCCCAGAACCTCTTTTTATTTCAAAAGATAACGAAGAGGTTGAAAGGTGGAGAGAGCAATACATGTTTTCTCTTCTTAGAGAAGACATTCCTGATTTTAAAAATATTCAAAATTATAAAAAGATGGAGACTCTTTTATATCTATTGAAAGAAGGTGTTGGATCTCCGCTATCTATTCAGTCTCTTTCTGAATCTTTAAAATTAGATCATAAAACTGTTTCGCGTTATATTTCTATTTTGGAAAATCTATTTATTATTTTTCAAGTTTCACCTTTTTCAAAGAAAATTAATCGTTCTTTATATAAATCTAAAAAAGTATACTTTTATGATTTTGGTTTTATTGATTCATCAGATAAAGGTAAGAGATTAGAAAATCTTGTGGCTCTTCATTTATTTAAATATTGTCTTTATACAAAAGAAACTACTCCCTCTGTCGCTCCAAATCTTTATTACTTAAGAACAAAAGATCAAAGAGAAGTAGATTTTCTTTTGACGAGGAAAACATCCCCTCTCCTTATGGTTGAAGTGAAGGCTAAGACTCAGATTTTTAGTAAAAATCTTCTCTATTTCCATGATCGATATGGTATTTCTGGAAAACAGCTTTGTTTGAATTTAGAAAGAGCCCAAAAGAATAAGGGAAGACAGGTTGTTTTACAGGATTTAGAAAAGTTTTTGATGGAATTAAAAGTTTGAATAAAAAGTTTTCTAAACTAGTCCACTTTAGATGATTTTCAAGATCTCCCTGTGCAACGTTTTAGAATTATTGAAGAGCCAGACGAAGGTATGGGAGTATAAGTTTAGTTTAGTTTAGTTTAGTTTAGTTTAGTTTAGTTTAGTTTAGTTTAGTTTAGTTTAGTTTAGTTTAGTTTAGTTTAGTTTAGTTTAGTTTAGTTTAGTTTAGTTTAGTTTAGTTTAGTTTAGTTTAGTTTAGTTTAGTTTGTAGTTTTATGTATATTTTCTTAGAATAGATTTGAGTGGATTTTTTTAAGATTTGCGGTATTTTTGTTTAATTGTGTTGAGTTTTATATTTAAAATTATCGTAAGTGAGTTTGTTTTAAGTATTTTAAGTTTGTAAATGGGGGTAAGTGAAGATGAGTCGTTTTTTGTTTTTATTTGTATTTTTAGTGAGTTGTTCAAGTTTTCAGGGTGGGGGTCGTGATCCGGCGATGGATGCAGATTATACAGATGAGAGAACCGGAGAGGTGGTATTATTTTATAAAGAGGGTAATTATGTTGTTATCAAAGATTGTAAGAGGGGTAGAATTTTAGAGTCAAGGGGAGATTGTCAGGTTGAAGGACGTCATAGACGTGTGTTTGTATCAAGTTTTAAGGAATCATTGAAGAGTTCGTTAAGTCTTAGGGGAAACTTTAGTAAGAATATGAGGGAAAAGATTGATTTGTATAGGAGTGAAAGAAGGGATGATGCAGCAGAGTTTTTAGAGATTCAAAGAGGATTAAAGGAAGAGGTTTCAGAATTAGAGAAGTTTGTTTCAGAAGCTGGGTCTGGTTCAAATACTCCGATAGTTCGTGAACTTTCAGAGTTAAGGGGCAAGTTATCAGAAGTAGAGTCAGAGTTGGCAGATTTGGCTGAGTTAGATCGGGCGATAAAGTCGATCAATGATTTGGTAGATGAATTAGTGGATGAGGTGATATCATCAGATAAGCTTAAAAGGTATACATCAGAGTCAGGATTTATGTTTAATATATTAAAGTCGTATTTAACGGCTCATCTGTTTTCCTCGACATTTAAGCGAATTTCAGTTGATAAGATTAATGATCTTGCAGGTGGTAAGAGTTTTAAGATGGGAAGTCCTGGTAATGAAAAAGATCGAGATGATGATGAGTATCAAGTAGCTGTAAGTATATCTAAGGACTATGAGATAATGACCAAAGAGGTGACGCAGAGGCAGTGGTTTGAAGTTACGGGTAAGAATCCATCACATTTTAAGACTGAGGATGATTGTGACAATCATATGAGAATAGGTGATGTAGAGATGTGTCCAGATAATCCTGTAGAGCGAGTGACATGGAATGAAATAGATGAGTTGTTTGTTAAAAAGCTCAATATTGCCAAGGGGTTGACAGGTTGTGATGGTACTCCAAGCTCACAGAGAGGTTGTTTACGTCTACCGACGGAGGCAGAGTGGGAGAATGCAGCAAGGTGTGGCACAACGACTGCGTATTCATTTGGCAATGATCCAGATCTTTTACCAAGTTATGGTATTTATACGATTAATTCTAATCTCAAGACTCACCCTGTTGGCTCTTTAAGGGCCAATCCTTGTGATCTTTATGATGTTCATGGAAACGTATGGGAGTGGGTGCAGGATAGATATAAGAGAGGATTACTTGGTGGAACTGATCCATTGCAGATTTTCGGGCTCCGCCGCGTTATTCGTGGCGGTAGTTGGTACAACGTTGCGTGGGTCTTGCGCTCGGCGAATCGCGGCAGCGTCAACCCGCGCTACGGGGACTACAGTGTGGGGTTCCGCCTAGTGAGGACATTGTAAAACTTTAGTGCTTTTACCCTTTGAAAAAGCGTTATCTACTTCGTTGCAATCACTCAAACCTTCACTCCGACGTAGGAAAAACTACGCCTGCGTTTGGTTTGTACGTCTCGTATATAACACTTTTTAACAGTTTGTGTATACTATCTCGGTTAGCACCTCTTTCGAGCAGTGTTGCGAAGCACACTTGCTCGAAGGGTGATTTTTTTGAAAGTAGTTATGATACAAGTCAAAGTTTTTACAATGCCATTTAATTCTCAACTTGGAGTTTTTGATGACGAAGAGTTTAATAATTTTGTTAAGGTTCATGGCACTTTAAGATTTATATTTTTTCAAAAAGTAAATTTTATAAAAAGTGTCGTTTTATTATACTTTTTAGACTTCTTTATTGGTTAAAAGAATAGCTGAAGAAAACATGTGTAATTGCGCTAACTATTTGAAAACCCACCTTTATATCACTATAAATCAACGAAGCGATTCCAATAAACAGAGAGAAAGTTCATGGCATATATATTGCAATTTATATGGACATTTTAATTAATGTACTGAAAGGTGGGCTAGTTTATGAAACCATTTGTAGTTTTCCTTCTCTATATTTTGTCAGTGTCAGTACCAGCTATATCAGGTAATGATAATCCAAAGGTTGATCCGCGTTTGGCAGAAGCTATGGAAAGTTCAGAATACAAAAGTAATTCAGCTTATCGGACAGTTTTTGATACACAATATAGAGATATTTTTCTGGATGCAATGGGAGAGGCGTTTGTTGCTGTAAGATTAGGGGAGGTATCTTTAGAAGATCCCGCTTTGAGAGAGAAACTGAGAGTGTTTTTAATGGGTGTGGTGGGTAATGCCGTTACACAAGCGGGGGAAAAAATACCCCAAGGAAAATCATTACAGGAATTTACTTATTTGGCTCAGGAGGCTTTTACGCAGGAAATGAAAAAAAGAAGTCCAGAGGTTTTTTCTTATCAACAAGAGCTTGAAAGCGCAGAAGAATTATTGAAAGTTCAATCGTGTTATGGTGGTGGAGTTGTTAATTAGATAAAAAAAATGCTTTTACGAATTGGATATAACTGTGTTGTTTCTAACTTGATTGTGAGATGGGGATAGATTTTTTATTTAATTCCTAGCGGCTCTTCTTCTGAGTTCTACATTCAACTGATCGTATATAGATTTGTATATCTTGGGGTCAACAACTTCTCTACCAGAATGACCACCCAATTGTTGTTTTGATTGCTCCATAATAGTTAATCTTGTTTCTACAATATTTTTCCGGATTTTTTCAATATTAAATGAAATTTTAAATACAGTGCCTGTTTTCCAATTTCCACGTCCAAAAAGAAAAGTGTTTAGTGCAGCACTGCCACTGTTATCCATTTCTTTAGTCGCAAGTATATGCCCCCCTGCAAAATCTTGATTTGTAATAATGTATCCGTCATCTTGTAGAATGTTTTTAATGGATCTAAAAACATTATTGTAGGAATATTCAAATGTTTTTAATTGGAGAGCTCTTCTTTGCTGAGTTGTAAATTGAGGTGTAGTCACACAAGACGCTAAAAACAATATAGAAAGAAGGGCTATTTTCATTTTTCTGTCCTTGTTAATTTAAAATTGACTGGATACGACTGAAAAATCATGAACAACATCGTTTTTATCAAAAGTAATAATAAGATCAAAAGTGGAGGTCGAAGTGTTACTGTATGCAGAACTACCGCCTCCGAATATAAGGCTACCGGCTAAAAATCCGGCTCCAACACTACCTGATTTTGTGTCGCTTGACTGCTTCGAGTAAGTCCAGACTTCCATTTTTTCTTTATTTTTTGTAACTATGTTGGGTGAACCTAATAACTTAAGAATTTCTGCTTGGGTTGTCTGCCCTTTAACGATTTTAGATTTCACTGTACCGTGAGTTAAATTAGATTTTTGAACAGGAGGCTTTGATGTTTGGCACGCACATAGGAAGCCTAAAGATAAAATAGAGATAAATTTTATTTGACTTAATATACGCATATTTTCCCCCGTTAGATTTTAAATAGACTAGTTCTTTGATAAAAACAACTACTTTCAAGTTTAAAAATGAAGTCATTCGTATTTTCTCTTGTTATCACCATGTTGTTTTCTTCTCATATATATGCAAATCCTGAAGTAGGAGCTGAAGCTATTAGGAAAGGGGATTTGACGTGCTATAGAGCTTCTTACAAATTCTAGAATAGAGGTATCAGAGGCAGATTTTCAGTATCATCGTCGTATGGTAAGAGACTCTAGTCTTTCTTTTAAAGAAAAAAGAACATTGTATAGGCTTTTGAAGAAAAAAAGAATCAATGTTATTAAGAGTCTACAAAAAAGGCCACCACTGTATACACATAGAGTGACCACTTTTTCAAAACAAGAACTTCAGCCATTAAAGAATAGTGCTTCTTTCAAGAGCCTTAATACGATCTGCAATGGGAGGGTGAGTGGAAAATAATTTCGCAAACCCTGCACGATTGGAGATTTTTAATGCAGCGACGCTTTGATGGTCTTGCTCTACAAGCTCTGTCGTTCCAGCTAGAGCTTTAAGAGCTGAGATCATTTTATCTCGACCTGCCAATCGCGCTCCCCCAGCATCCGCCTTAAATTCACGGTAACGTGAAAATGCAGCAACAATAGGGTAGGCCAAAAAGGCAAGTATACTGTAAATCAACTGATAGAGCATAAATCCGAGAAAGCCGTGCATGATTCCGCCACGTCCCTGATTATCACGTGTCACTTGATCTAAAACTCTAACAATAATTTGTGTTAAAAATATAACAAAAGCATTCACTACACCCTGTACAAGGGTCATCGTCACCATATCTCCGTTGGCAATGTGAGCTACCTCGTGACCCAAAACACCCTCCACTTGATCTCTATTTAGGTTGCGAAAAAGACCAGTTGAGACAGCAACAAGTGATTTGTTCTTGCTGGGGCCTGTTGCAAAGGCATTGACTTCTTCGCTTTGGTAAATACCAACTTCGGGAGGCGTGCTAAGACCCGCTTTGCGTGCCAAACGGTAAACCATTTCTAAAAGTTCGCGGTCTTGTCCAGAGGCTTTATCAGGATCAATGACCTGAACCTTCATGAACATTTTGGCCATAAATCGTGAAAGTAAAAGGGATATAAAAGCTCCTCCCATACCCCATATAAAAGAGAAAATCATGAGATCTTGGTAACCTAACCCCCAACCGCTCAGATATTTCATTCCACCGACGAGGTAAAGGACCGTCGCAATTGTTCCAATAATCAAAATATTTGTTAGCAAAAACAGAAAAATACGTTTAGCCATGCTCTTTTTCCTCCTTATATACAAAAATAACAGAGTCTTTAGCTTCATATATTGAGGGTAGAAAAAGCCTTTTGTCAAGGGGGCGGAGGGTAAATAATTTACTGTAGCTCCCTTAATTGATACATGTGTGACGTCTTCATACATGAACTTGAAGAGATGGATTGATTCTCATTTATATGTATTGGTTATATTGTCTGTTCCGATTATTTGTAGTTAATAAATACTATTTTTATTAGTTTGCCCCACTTAATTGTGAAATGTTTTTTCCATATACAACTCTACAAACAACATCCTTTAAATACATTCCAATGCTCGGTCTCGGATCACCATAAGAATATGTAACGGGATCAAGATTATTGTGTTGACGAAGTAAAAGATAGGTGGTTTTTAAGGAAGATCTAAATTTTTAAAAGGAGATAGACATGGTTTCTGTTGGTAAGAAGGTTTCAAATTTTTCAATGGAAGGTACAGAAAAGTTTAACTTAACAGACTATAAAGGACAAAACATTGTTCTCTATTTTTACCCCAAAGACGCAACCCCTGGCTGTACAGTTGAAGGGAGAGATTTTAATAAAAAACTCTCCCAGTTTAAAAAGGAAAACACTGTGATCTTTGGTGTCTCTTGTGACAGCGTCCAGTCGCATGAGAAATTTAAAACTAAACAAGGTTATAAATTTGAACTCTTGTCAGATCCTGATGGAGAAGTGTGCGAGATTTTTGGGGTGATGAAAACAAAAAGTATGTTTGGCAAAAAATTTAAAGGTATTGAGCGGTCCACTTTTGTGATTAACGAAAAAGGCAACCTTGCTAAAGAGTGGAGAGGAGTGAAGGTTTCGGGGCATGTGGATGAAGTTTATGAGTTTATAAAAAACATGTAGGGGACTGTTGAAAATATGCCATCTACTTTGTTGCAATCACTCAAACCTTGTTTTATTTATAATCTTCTTATTTCTCGAAAATCCTGTACTTTTACACGAGGGTCTTCTCCTCGGTAGAAATAATAAAGAATATCCTGCCAATCCCAGGGATTACTTGCGTTTTGTGGATACTTGGCCTCTCTTGTGGGACGATTCCTGTTACTAGAAACCCACCCCCTTTGAGCAAGGTAGTTAGCTGGAAATTGAGACATGCCATAACCATGATTATTTATAAGTTTCTGAGGATAACCAGAACATCTAATATTGCTCGGAATATTTCTTGGAACTTCTATGGGATGTGTTCCTCTTTTTGTCTGAGTTACTCCACAAGCATAATATTGAGTTGGGGCCAATCTATTATTATAAGTTAATACCAAACCTATTGTTTCAGAAGTCGCCATATCTGCTTTTCTGTTTTCTATTAACCCATAGCGGTGTGAACTGAATCCCTTATAGACCTGATTACATTGGGTAGGATCTATATCCCAACCTCTTGCCTGAACGCCACGATTCTCTAAAGCTTTATTTAAAAAATAAGATCTAGCGGCTACAGCCTGAGCTTTCAAAGCATTGAGTTCATAACTCTCAGGCATCTCACTAGCTGTAACGGAGCGAATATACCACTCTACAGGAACATGATTTACTACACTCCATTCACTATTGGAACTACTACGGCGACCTGTAATATCAATGTAAAAATCACCTCTAAAAAGTGTTGGACTGACTCCATCCCAAGATAATTCTACAGGGTGATCAGTATTATTTGTAGTTATCTTTATATAGTACACTCTTTGGTTATGAATATCAATCAACTGGTTTAGACGAAGTCTGTTTCTACCATTTCTATTTCGAAAAGTTAAAAAATTTCTCTCACTAGAGATCTCTTTTGGGTTGTTGATTTCAAGATTTACTCTATTTATTCCATTGTAGCTCGATAATTTTTCATCATTTTTTCTACCGTGAGTATAAACTTCTAAATTTAATCCCGAACCAGAAGTGTCTTTTAATTGAATTAGCTGGGGACGATCTGTAGATGTGTAAGGGTATACGGGGTTGTTCCTATTGACACAGCGAATAGGCCACAACTTTACTCTGGCATTATGATAACTTGCAACATTTTGCTCATTAATTTCTGTTAAAGCTACATTTAGTCTTTCTGCCTGAGTTTTACGAGTAGCCCATTCACTCAATCTTTTTCTGTTTTGAGCCATTTCTCTATCTGATTGCTCTAAAGCAAGAATGTCTTTTTGTAACCCCTCTGATAACTGAGACATATCAAACAATTCTGATAATTTTTGATTATAACTTTGTCTTTCCTCATAGCTCAGGTTTGATCTTGTTATTAACTCTTCTCTTGCTGTGACTTCTGTTACTTGTTGATCTTCCCTTTCTATTCTTACTATCTCAGATTGTAAATCTTGACTTAAAAGAGATATATCTATCAGGCTTTTCACTTCAGTTTTTATTAATCCCTTCCTAACTCTTTCTCCTGGTTCTATCTTCTTCAAATTTTCAATTTTTTGATATGCTAACTGCTCCCTTTCATGATTGTCTTGAGTTTCTATTCCTTGTATTTGAGTTTGAATCTCTTGAGAAAAAAGGGAGATAGAAAACTGATCTAATAAACCTTGATCCCGTATTCTTTGCTTTTCCCTGTCTTCAAAAGAAAAACTCAACCACTCAGTAACCCGTTTTTCTCTCCAGTCGACATTAAGTAGATTTGTTATTTGAGTGAGGAATTCATCAGAACGGCTATGTCTTCTGGCGATCATTAAAGCTGTCCGGCCATTCTTGGATTGTTTATTGGGATCTGCCCCCGCTTTTAATAGAGAATCTATAATATCTAAAGTGTGTTTATGTGTTTCCCCCACTGCGTACATTAAAGCCGTCCAATCATTTCGATCTTGTATATTTGGATCTGCCCCCACATTTAATAATGCATTTGTAATCTGTGGATTGGAATTATACATGGCAGCGTACATTAAGGCTGTCATTCCATTGCGATCTGGTATATTGGGATCTACCTCTCTATTCAATAATGTATCTATAACTTCTAGATTGGAATGATGTTTTGCCGCTATCATTAAAGGAGTTCGTTTATTGATATCTGTTTTAGATGAATCAGCCCCTGCTTCTAATAAGGTATTTATAATCTCTAAATTGGAATTAGACATTAATGCTGCTATCAACGGGGTCATCTCAGATTTTATGCAATTTATATCTGTTCCCGTTTCAATAGCTCTTTTTATTTTCCTTATGTCATTATTTTCACAGGCTTTAACTAAAATTTTACAGTTATTCTTTCGACCAGATAAACCCGCTATTTTTCTTGATGAGGATCTTTGTATAAGTTGTGCTGCTGTCACTTCAAAAGAAAATAAATTTGAAATAATACCTTTTGTCTTTCGTAAAAGTTGACTTAATAACTGACGTGACGGTTCTTCTTTTTTCAAAGAGACGGTATTTGAAGAAGTGTTGCTATTTTCCTCTTCATTAAAATTCATAAGACTGGTTTCGTTTTCTAAAAGATTTAGATCTTCTTTGTTCTCTTTATTATTTTTTTCGTTATTGTTCATCTGTTCCTTGGATTGAAGCAGGAGGTCTTCTAATTCTTGAATACGTAAATTGTTTTCTTCAACATTCTCTTGAAGTTCTTTGTATGTTTTGTGTGGGTTAGCTAATTTCTTTTGTGTTTCCCAATTCAATTGACCATGATTTCTGGAATCATTGGGATCTACGTATCCTTTTGAGGTATTTTGTTCACAAGAAATAAGTAGTAAAGATAAAATATATATGATTTTAAGCATACCCTTCCCTTTTATCTTTTCCTTGTCAAAAAAGTATGGATAATGCCTAGATTATTTTGACATGACTCCTTATTATCTAGGCTAAACCCAAAACTTATAAACTTTTGAGCGATTGTCAATCTTCTATCTCATCCTCTCTTGCTTCAAGAACATCCAGTAGTCATTTAAACATACATACGATCAACAATATCTTAACCAAACTTCGTGAAAAGATAGCTGAGTTTTGTGAAAGGGAGAGTTTTTTTGATTCTGGGGAAATAGAACTAGATGAGAGTTATGTTGGAGCAAGAAGAGTTCGTGGCAGAGGAGCCAGTGGTAAAACAGTTGTGTTTGGTCTTAAGAAAAGAGAAGGCAAGGTTTATACCCAAGTGATTAGAAATTGCTCTAGAAGTGAGATTTTCTCTCTTATAAGCACAAAGATAGCTAAGGACTCGGTTTTGTTCACAGATGGTTTTAAAACGTATGATGGGCTTGTAGATATGGGTTATAAGAAACATTACAGAGTTCATCACAGCAAGAATGAGTTCTCAAAGAAACAAGGAAATGTCAGAAACCATATTAACGGGATAGAGAACTTTTGGGGATTAGCTAAGGTAAGGCTATCTAAATTCCGCGGCATGAGTAAGAGTATTTTTTATTTGCATTTAAAAGAGTGTGAGTTTAGATTTAACCACAGAAATCAAGACCTCTATAGATTATGCGTCAAAACCCCCTTAACTAGTTATGAACCTAAGGTTAATATGAAGTTAAATATTCGCTTTATAAAGAGTGCAAAACAAAAAACGGATTGGCCTTCGAGTTCGTCAATTCCAGAGATAGCCTTAGTAGGAAGATCAAATGCAGGTAAATCTTCCCTGTTAAATTGTCTTGCGGAACAAAAAGAAGTGGCAAAAGTCAGTCGATCCCCAGGAAAAACACGCCTTATAAATTTTTTTGACGTCGATTCTAAGTTTCGATTCGTAGATCTTCCCGGATACGGCTTTGCTAAACGCTCAGGCTCAGAAATATCAGAATGGAAAGAAATGATAGAGACCTATCTCACAGAGCGTGAACTTCTAAAAGCCATAATCTTAGTGAAAGATATTCGCCGCCCCTGGGCCAATGATGAAAAACTCCTGTATCAATTGGCTGTGCGCTTAGATGTAGAATTTATTTGTGTAGAGACAAAAATGGATAAACTTAACCAATCAGAACGACACCTCTATATGAAAGCAAAAAAAAATAAGACCTTTTACCTCTCCAATGTCACAGGAGAAGGAGTTCAAGAGCTAGCCCGATATATATTAAGTGGGATCTAACGTAAAAAGAGGGTTTTTACCTGTTATTCCGTATCCACACATGCTAATGACCAAGTAAAGAATTTAAAAATAAAAAAGACTGTTTACGTTTATCTAACAAGATATTAAAAGCTTTTAAGAAGGCCCAAAAGAAGGTTAAGAGATTTTTTTAAATAAGAACTAAAGAGGAATGAAAGTATGAAAAGTGTTGCCGTTATCCCCTCAAGAATAGGATCAACACGTTTTCCAGAAAAACCCCTGACACCTGTTCTATCACAACCCCTCTTGGCCTGGGTGATTCATGGGGTGAAAACATCAAAGAAAATTTCTGAATGTTTTGTGGCAACAGATGATACTCGAATAGCAAAAGTGGCTCAAGATCTGGGTGTTGAAGCTATCATGACATCAAGTGATTTGCCCTCAGGCACAGATCGCATTTGTGCAGCTCTCAAGGGAAGAGATGCCGATGTGGTCATTAATGTTCAGGGAGATGAACCTTTAGTGGAAGGGCATCTTCTAGACGCCCTAGTGACAGCCTTTGAAACAGACTCTGCATTGCAAATGGCGACATTGGGAACAGATTTGCAAAAAGAAGACCTTTGTAACTTTAACGCTGTAAAAATCGTATGTAATGCACAGAATGAAGCCATTTATTTTAGCCGACATCCTATTCCCTATCAAAGCAACAAAGAAGCATTGACCCCTAATGCAAACCTTAAACATATTGGTTTATATGCTTATTCTAGATCTTTTTTAGAATCCTATTGCTCTCAACCTCCCTGTGACATAGAAAAATTAGAGCGACTTGAGCAATTAAGAGCTCTTTATATGGGAGCAAAGATCAAAGTTGTATATGTTCAATATGAAAGTCATTGCATTGATGTTCCCTCCGATATTCAGATCGTCGAAAAAACACTACAAGAGAAGTTAAGAAAAAATGGCTAGAAAAAAGAAAACTATCAAGTCAAAAAAGAAAGTGTCCAAAGGGACAAAAGTATCAAAAAAAAATATTAAACAGATTACAAAAGGAAAAGTAACTCAAGAAGGAAAATCTTCAAGAGGATCGCAAAAGAGCATTTCTAAAAAAATATCAGAGGCAACTGGGAATTCACAAAAGTTCATTTTTATCACGGGTGGAGTGGTTTCATCTGTAGGAAAAGGATTAACGACAGCTTCTTTAGGGGCACTGTTAGAATCTTGTGGTCTAAGAGTGTCTATTATGAAGTTTGATCCCTATATCAATGTGGACCCTGGAACGATGTCTCCTTTTCAGCACGGTGAAGTCTACGTGACCGAAGATGGGGCTGAAACAGATTTAGATCTTGGTCACTATGAGCGATTTACACAGGCATCCTTTAATAAAAACCATAGTGTTTCAACCGGACAAATTTATGAAACAGTAATCGCAAAAGAAAGGAGAGGGGACTATCTGGGGGGAACAGTACAGGTGATACCGCATATCACGGATGAAATTAAAAAACGAATTTATGAGTCAGAGCAAGATGCAGATGTTGTTCTTGTCGAAATTGGAGGAACGGTCGGGGATATTGAAGGTTTACCTTTTATTGAAGCTATTCGGCAAATGCGAGTTGATCTGGGGTATGAAAATACTCTTTTTGTTCATGTCACCCTTGTGCCCTACCTCCCCTCTGCTGAAGAATCAAAAAGTAAACCAACACAACATTCTGTTAAAGAATTGCGAGCCGTAGGCATTCAACCTGATTTTCTGATTTGTCGTTCAGAAAAATCATTACCTTTTGAGATAAAAGCTAAGATTGGTTTATTTTGCAGTGTAAAGCCAGAGAACGTTATCGTTATGAAAGATGTTTCCTCTATATATGAAGTTCCTCTTCTTTTGGAGAAAGAAAGTTTTGATAAAAAAGTTTTAGAGCGCATGAAGATAAAATCTGCAAAAAAGAATCTCTCTGGTTGGAGAGAAATTGTACAAGCTCATAAAAAACCTCAGTGCGAGATAACAATTGGTATTGTCGGTAAATATGTCAATTTTAAAGAGAGTTATAAGTCATTGCATGAGGCGCTCATACATGCAGGGATTGCAAATAAAACAAAAGTAACTTTAAAGTATATTCAATCTGATCTCTTAAATAAGAAAAATATTAAAGAAAAGCTAAATGGTATTCATGCACTTCTGGTACCGGGAGGCTTTGGAGAAAGAGGTGTCGAAGGGAAAATAGCAGCCATACGTTACGCTCGAGAAAACGCTCTCCCGTTTTTTGGAATTTGCTTGGGTCTTCAAATGGCAATTATTGAATTTGCTCGGAATGTCTGTGGTATCAAAAAGGCGACTTCAAGAGAATTTAAAAAGTCGGGAGGGAAGAACTTTGTTATTGATATGATGGAAGATCAAAGAGGCAATAAAGAAAAAGGCGGAACAATGCGGCTCGGAGCCTACACATGTCATATCAAAAAACAGACTCTGGCTGCTCAAATATATAAAAAAAATGTGGTTTCAGAAAGACATAGGCATCGCTATGAATTTAATAATAAATTCAGTGATATTTTAGAAAAACACGGGATGGTCTTATCAGGCAAATATAAGGAGAAAAATTTAGTAGAAATTATTGAATTAAAGAGTCATCCGTGGTTTATGGGAGTGCAGTTTCACCCAGAGTTTAAATCAAAGCCAATGTCTGCTCACCCCATATTTATAAGTTTTGTACGTGCGGCATTACAGTTTGCTTCTAAGAACAAGCTGCAGAAAAGGAAAAGAAGATGAGTGAGATTAACACACAGGATGTTCAATCAGAAGATATTCAACTGGCCTGTCGGGTTTTGGAAATTGAAGAGCGCGCTATTTTAGATTTAAAAAATCGTTTAAATAAAAAGTTTGTGCAGTCTCTAGATCTGATGGAAAGTTGTAAGGGTAAAATTGTTTTTACAGGGATGGGTAAATCGGGAATTATAGCTCGGAAAATTGCTTCGACCTTTAGCTCAACAGGTACACCATCATGTTATCTGCATCCGGCTGAAAGTTCTCATGGAGATTTGGGGCTTGTCGCCTCGGAAGATATAGTTGTGGCTATAAGTTATAGTGGTGAAACAAAGGAGCTAGAGCCGCTTGTTTCTTATGTGGCGAGAAAAAATATTCCTCTTATTGTTTTGGCTGGAGAATCAAAAAGTTTTTTAGCGAAGTCGGCGACTGTATTTCTGGATGTATCCGTTAAAGAAGAAGCCTGTCCTTTAGGCTTGGCTCCAACAGCAAGTACGACGGCGACTTTAGTCCTGGGAGATGCTCTGGCTATGTGTTTGTTAAAGCGTAAAGGATTTCAATCTGAGGACTTTGCAGAACTTCACCCTCATGGAAGTTTGGGTGCCCGTTTATTAACGCAGATAAAAGATGTCATGCATACGGGAGATGCTCTGCCGCTCGTGACTCAAAATGTGTCTATGAAAGATGTGATTTCTATTATGACAGGAAAGGAAGTTCGAGGAGTTGCGGGGATTGTTAATGACAACAAAGAACTCATTGGCGTTATTACAGATGGTGACTTAAGACGGTCCCTAAATCGTAGTGAAAATCCTTTACTCTTAAAAGCAAAGGATATTCACAGCACAGAGCCAAAGACCATTGATAAAGAGGAGCTAGTAGAAAAAGCTTTATTTTTAATGGAAGATTTTAAAATCCAAAGTTTATTTGTTGTTGATAAAGGTGGGGCAAATGCGAATATTCCAGTTGGAATCCTACATTTTCAGGACCTTCTAAAATCTAAAGTACGTTGAAATTTGTCTTTTGTGCTATCATTGAGATTCAATGAATTTTGCAGAAGAACTTCGTAACATAAAACTTCTTATCTCAGATGTAGATGGTGTCATGACCGATGGAACTATCTGGCTGGACACCAATAAATGTCTTTTCTCTAAAAAAGCTGTTTGGAGGCGAAGGTTTAATGTCAAAGATGGAGTGGGGCTTCGTAGTTTGATGAAAGCAGGATTTTCCACAGCCGTTATTTCTGCAGGAAATTCTGAAGATGTGAAAGTGCGTATGGAATTTTTGGGAATTCAAAATATCTATTTGGGAGCTGCACCAAAGGTGGGGCCTTTTGAAGAGCTTCTCAATAAAACAGGTCTTAAGCCTAGCGAGGTAGCCTATATTGGTGATGATGTTTATGATGTACCTATAATAGAGGCTGCACAATTTGGAGTATCAGTTCCCAATGCCTTTGAGCTAGCTAAGGAAAAAGCTCAGTATGTGACTGAAGCCAGAGGTGGAGAGGGAGCTGTCAGAGAGGTTTGTGAACTCTTATTAAAGTTTGGATATTTTAGGAAAGATGAGGGATAAAAATGAAATATATAATACTACTGGCTCTTTTAATAAGCGTGCCAGCTGTTGCCGTCGAAATTAGATTTTCTGATGAAGAGCTTACAAAAGAATCTGTATATCCATTTTTTGAAGACCCTGCAGCTGTTAAAAACAGACGAGTTGTCACAAAGGGAAAAATAGAAGTGGGAGCCTTTGGAGGCTGGGTCTTGGATGAAATTTTATTTGACCCCATTAATTTCAGTCTTTCAGCCACATATCATTTTAATGAAGTTCATGGTTTTCAGTTTTGGGGAGGGTTTTTCTCATCCTCTGGATCTAAGCATGTCGATTCTTTGAGATCGCCCCCAGTGAATTTAAGAAGTCTTGAGCAAGTTCCGTCAGTAAAGAATTTAGCTTTGGGCCTTTATCAATACACTCCCTATTATGGAAAAATCAGTCTGACAAAGAGCAAGATCATGAACATTGCAACATTTCTTACCTTGGGTGGAGGAATGGTAAAGTATGGTAACGAAACATCATGGGCAGCCTCATTGGGTATTGGACAAAAATTTTATTTCAATCCCCGTATTGGTTTGCGGTTTGATCTGCGAACCTACTTCTATAATGGTGTGAAAATCTTAAGCGGACCCGTGCCACCTCGTGGAGGGCGACCTGGAGTGCCTTTTGAAAAGCAACTGAATTTGAATGCTTTGGTGAATTTTGGGGCGATATTTCTATTTTAAAATGGGCTTTTGAAAAAACGTTATCTACTTCGTTGCAATCACTCAAACACTCACTTCGACGTAGGAAAAACTACGCCTCCGTTCGGTTTGAGCTTGAACGCCTCGTATCTGATACCTTTTCGACAGTCCTCCTTTTACAAATGAAAAAGCCTTGAGAATAATTCTTTCTCTTTTCTGTTTTGTAAAAAACTTAACGAGTCCCATATAAAGGTTGTAATTTTTGATAAAATCTTTCCCTATAGTCTAGTTCCTTGGGTCTAGTTTTTAAGATGAATTTTAATTATTTTAAATAGTTGAGGTACTCTAGGCTGTACACATTTGTGCGTTTTTGGGGATATCTATGTTTCGGATTTGTTTTTTTACAAGTGCCCTATTTGTTTTTTCAATAAATGTCTTTGCTCAATCTGAGTTGGATAAATACGTTGGTCCAGGTGGGGGAACTCCAAAAGTTACCCCCTCCCGTGAAACTAAGGAAAGAGCTAACCCAGCGGCGGCAGATATCGAAGATTTTTCAGGCCTATGGAAGCTTGTGCCTTTTAATGATGTGGCTGTAATCCAACGTCGATTTTTACCAAAGACAAATCGTTTTGAGTTTTTTCCAAATGTTGGGTTTGTTCTCAATGATTTGTTTTATTTCCCCGCTGTATTTGGTGCTCGTTTGGGTTACTCCTTTAACGAATTTTTGGGAATTGAAGTTGTAGGACAAACAGTTTCCGTCCTTGAACGCCGGTTTACAAAACAACTTGAGAGAGAACAAAATATTCATACAACGGCATTTACAACTCCTAAAAGTTATTTGGGAGCTGATATTAAATGGTCCCCCATATATGGAAAGATGGGATTTTCAAATCGGTCGATTGTGCCTTTTGATATGCATTTTTTGATTGGTGGGGGGATGTTAAAAGTGCAAGTGGGAAAGGATGCCAGAGGAACTGCTGTTACTAAAGATGTTACAGGTATTCGGTTCGGTATGGGGCAAAAATTTGCATTGAACAAATGGATGGCTTTGAGATGGGATGTTGGATTTTTACTTTACTCAGTCGCTCCAGTTGGCAGACCTAAAAATAGTTTTATGAATATGCATTTGGGTATGGGGTTGAGTTTCTTTTTTCCAGGAGCAAAGTATAGATGAGAAAACTGTTCTGGGTTGTCATACTAGTATTTTCGTTTGGGTTTGAAACTATAGTTTTCGCTGAATCTATGAATTATCCGGAGGGGAGAAAGTTAGTTACCCAAACAGGTGAAGGTATTCAATTGGCTCAGAGAAGCAAAAAAAGAAGATGGGGAAGACGGAGCCGTAGGAGAAAAAGTGTTCAAGAAAAAAAGAAAGTCCCTGTCTCTCGAAAAAAACGCAGAAGAAGAGCAAGAACAAGTGGTGGTTCGAGTGGCATTGGTGGAGAGCTTCGATCAGCTTTGCAAATGGCAAAAATGGGTGACCGTTTAGAGGCTTCTCAAAAATTATTTGTATTGAGTCGTTCTCCAAAGTATTCAAAAGATAGAGATCGCATAAAATATCTATTGGGATTAATGCTTTCTGAAATGAAGCTTTATCAAATATCCGCATGGGAGTTTGTAGATATTATACGAAGAGGGCGAGGCAGATATGTTCAGCGCGCACTTGAAAAATTAACTTTAGCGGCAGATAAATTGAATGATGATACTCTATTGAATTATGCCATTGGAAAAATTGAATTGAGCCGATTTCCAGCCAAACAAAGAGATATGCTGAGATATAGAGTCGGTGAAATTCAAAGTTATAAGGGGCAATTTGCCAGGGCAGCACGCATACTGGGGCAAATTTCAGAAGATAGTGAATGGTATAGCAAAGGGCTTTATCTGCGAGGTTTAGCCTTCGTTGAACAAAGAAAGTATAATAGAGCTCTTGAAGCTTTTGGCCGTCTTGTTGAGGCAAGGAGTGATGCTCCCGTGAATGATGTAAATAGAGTTGCTGGCTTAATGGGATTGGCCAGGGTTTACTATCAGAAAAAAGATTGGCAATCTGCAATTGATACATATAGACGTGTGCCAAAGGATTCCGTATTTTGGCATGATGTTCTTTTTGAATTAAGCTGGGCCTATATGCGAGGGGTTCAGTTTAGAAATGCTTTGAGTAACTTCCACTCACTGCACTCTCCCTATTATGAAGATTACTATATACCAGAGTCCATGTTGTTACGGGCTATTGTTTACCTATATATTTGTCAGTACGATGAAATGGAAAAAACATTAAAACTCTTTGAAAAAATATATAAACCAGTTGATTCGGGAGTCACGCAGTTTCTAAAAGCCTATAGAAATCCAATGACCTATTATAATGAGATTGCTAAATTTGAAAAACAAAGAAAAGAAGGTAAGGCTTCTGAGGATAACGAAGGACGAAGATACAGTATACCGTCTCTGGTAGCTCGTAAAATTGCGACAGAAGGGGATTACTCCAGATTAAATGCTCACCTTACTGTTTTAAAAGAAGAAGAAAGAATGTACTCAGAGTTTTCAGATGATTGGCGTTCATCTGTCTTTGGAAGATATGCTACTAAAGTATTAAAGTCTCGTCTGCGCCGAGTTCAGGAAAAAATTGGATTTGTTGTAAGAAGACATTTGCGAAAGATACAATTAGAGATGGATGGGCTCTTTAAGCAATATCGTTTTGCAGAGTATGAAATGTTAGATGGGAAAAAGGCACAAATTAAAAAACGAATTGCTGGAAGGGGAGTAACACAGGGGCAAGTTGATGCCGATACAAGAAGAAGTTTTTATATTCAAAATGGATATGAATATTGGCCATTTAAAGGAGAGTATTGGTTAGATGAGATTGGAAACTATCACTACTTGGGCACGCAAAGCTGTCAGTAGTAAAAAGTTTATCTTTGTTTCTCTTATCAGTTCAGTGGTAGGGCTAAGTGTACTTGTGCCCTCTAGTGAGGTTTTTGGTACGAGTAATTCTTTTGTTCCGGGAGCTGCTCAAGATGCTGTTGTAGGGCAGAGAAAATCAAAACGACGATCTAAAGTCAGAAAACAAAGAAGAGGGAGAAGAGTTAAGAGAGCTTCAAAAAGACAAAAAAGGGGAAGTGCTAAGAGAGCGGCTAGAAGAAGGAATGCCAAGAAAGTTGAAGACCTTTTGAGTTCAATACCCAAATCCAAAAAAAGAAGTCGAGTTATTCCAAAAGTTAGATTGAGAGAAAGAAGAGCTAAAAGGGTCGATGCAAAGAGGATTCGACCTGTTCGAACGGCCGCTTTAAAATTTTCTTCGGGAGATAGTTCTCGGGATGAGCGCACTCTGGAAAGAACTCTTGATAAACAAATTAGAACTCTTTTTAGAGCCATTCAGGAATATGGTAGTGGAGAGGATCGCGAAGGGCTTTTACTGAGGTTGTCTGAATTATATGTAGAGCGTGCTGCTCTGATTGATCTTAGAATGCAAAGGCGACTCGATAAGGCACTAGAAGCCTGGGAAAAGAAAAAGAGAAAAGGGCGAGCTCCTAAGGTTGGGGGTCGTAAAGAAATTAGAGATTTCATTTTAAAAGCTATCGAAATGAATAAGTGGTATCTTAAGGACTATCCAAAGGGGAGGCGAGCTGACCAAGCCCTTCTTTTCTTGGGAAACAATTATGTGGAATTGGGTCGGATTAAACAGGGAGCTCAGTATTACGAAGAATTAGCTAAAAGATTTCCTAAGAGTCGTTACATTAGAGAAACGCATTTTGCTTTGGGAGAGTATTACTTTGATAAAGAGCAGTGGAAAACGGCTCTTAAACACTATCGGCATATTATAAAAGATAAGAATTCAAAAAACTATTCTGTAGCTCTGTATAAAGTTGCTTGGTGTAATTATCGTATGGGAAAAGTCCGTACGGGGATTCGCTATTTAGAACGTGTCCTTGCGCACGCACGAACTCAGAAAGAAAGAATACGCTCCGGTGGATTAAGAGCTGATAAGGTCAGGTTGGCTGAAGAAGCGGAAAATGCTTTAGTGCCTTTTTATGCTGATATTTTGCCGTATAGAAATGCTAGGGGATATTTTTTGAAAAAGGCCGGGCGAAAGAGGCTTTTTTATTTCTTAGAAAAATTGGCTTATGAATATTCCAAGCAGGGAAAAAGAGTGCAAGCCAGGTATATTTTTAAGCAGTTATTGGATATGAGGCCTATGTCACCTTTAGCCTTTGATTACCAGTACGAAATTGTCACTAACTATGAGCATGGAGGAAATCATAAAACCTTCCGTGCTGAACTCTATACGTGGATTCGTAATTATGGGGCCAATAGTGCTTGGGCTAAAGCCAACAGGAAGAATGCGGATTTGTTGAAAGAGGCCTATGAAAAAAGAGAAGGGAAATTAAGGCAGCATGTTCTTCAATTGCATCAAGCCGCTCAGAAATCAAGGGCACCGTATTCACAGTCTTTGTCGGAAACAGGGTATAAGCTTTATCTTGCTGAATTTCCCAAGTCAAAAAATTATATAGAAATGAAATTTTACTACGGAGAATTACTCTATGAGATGAACAAGCACAAGAGGGCAAGTACTCAATATCTATGGGTGGCTAATAATGCGCCTAAAAGCAAATATCATGAGGATGCCTATCTCAACGCTGTTCTCTCCTTAGAAAAATTGTTGCCGGATGAAAAGAAAGTCGATGCGGAAGATTTAAGTCTTCGACCCTATACAGAGGTGGAGTCGCAATTTTCTAAGGTGGGTACTCAATTTGTACAAGCTTATCCCAAAGCAAAATCGGCTTTGGAGATGCAGTTTAAGTTAGCGCGGATGGCTTATGTTCATTATGATTTTGAAAAAGCTGTTCCGCTCTTTCAATCAGTGATTGATAAAAGTCCTAAATCTAAATATGCGGTTTATTCAGCGAATCTTATTTTAGATATTTATAACCTCAAAAAAGATTACGACGGCTTAGCAAAAGTTGGGAAAGAATTATTGGAGCGCAAGGGTTTGCGGTCATCAGATTTAGAAATAGATGTCCAAGATGTTGTGGAAAGAGCTAATTTTAAAAAGGCTCAAGATGCAGAAGTGGCCAAGGATTATTTGGGAAGTGCTAAGTTATATGAAAAATTTGTTAAAGATTATCCAAAATCAAAATTGGCTGTGAGTGCAAGATTTAATGCTGGGGTCAATTATGAGAGGGCTCAGGAGGTCCTTCTCGCAATATCTATGTATAATAAAGTTGTATCTATAAAAGGAAGAGGGAATAAAAAACAGAGAAAAGAATCTCATCGTCTTTTAGCGCGCCTTTATGAAAAAACAGGGCAGTACCAGAAGGCGGCAAAACAATTAGAGAGCTTTGCGGGGAAGTATCCGAATGATCCTAAGGCTGATGAATCTTTGTATAATGCGGCGGTTTTGTTTGAAGGATTAGGTTTATGGACGTCGTCTAGAAGAAGTTATAAAAAATATGCAGCCAAAAAAGGAAGAAAAGGGGCCAGAGAAGTAGAATATATCTTGGCTCGTATGCAAGAGCGTAGAGGGCGACTGACTTCTGCTTCAACATCCTATGAAAAATTTCTTTCAATGAATTCTCCAAAGGCAGATAGAGTTGTGTTTGCAACTTTTAAAGTTGCGGACATTGCAAGACGTTTGCGTAAACGTCAAAAGGCTGACAGGTGGTATAAGAAGACAGTGTCGGTTCATAGGTCTTTGAGAAAAAAATCTGGGGTTGGTAACTCTGAGGCTGCAGAATCTAAATTTAGACTTAGTGAAAAAATATATCAAGAGCTTGTAAAATTACGCATTCCTAAATCTCCTAAGGCTCAACAGAGAGCGGTAAAGAAAAAACTTTCTCTGTTAGATAGATTAAATAAAGAGATGGCTACTGTTGTTAAATATGATGATGGGCGTTTTGTAGTTGCTGCTTTAACAACAGTGGGTAAGGCGTACACTCATATGGCGGAAGCTCTTTACGGAGCATCTGTGCCGAAAGGATTAAGCAAGGAAGATCTGAAAAAATATAAGGATGGTGTGGATGCGATTGCTCGGCCGATGAGAGAGCGTGGAGTTTCTAGTTATCGAGAGGCTGTTGCAAAATCGAATGATTTAATGGCTTACAGTCGTTGGTCTATTGATGCCTGGGAAGGTTTAAGAAAGTACGATAAGAGTCTAGATGTTAGAAATTTTGAAGAGCGAGTTTTAAATACTAGAGAATATGACTTAATGGGGATTTAATTGATGTCAAAACTTTTGAGTTTATTTATTTTAAGTTTATTGGTCGGCTGTTCTTCAGCGGAAAAATCCAAGCCGGATCCAAAGAGTTCAGCAGTCGACTCTAAAGCATCAAGTACTAAGGCTGTGGATAAACAGCCGCTTGGAAGTTATAAGGATTTAGTGCGTGCCATTGAAACCAACAACAAAGTGGAAGTGGAGAGGATGGTTAGGGGCTATCTCTCTAAGGATGAAAAAGATATTAAGGCTTTAAATGCTTTGGGTGTTTATCACTTTACTCAAAAGAAATATGGCCTTGCTAAACTTATATTTCAAAAGATTTTGCAAGACAAAAGTCTTGCTTCTGTTCACCACAACTTGGGTCTTGTTTATCTCGTCGAAGGTGAGGAGGAGAGTGCTATTGTAGAATTTAAGAAAGCTCTTAGTTTAGATAGCTCTCATGTCTTGGCTTCTGCTCATTTGGGTGAAATTCATCTAAAGTACAAAAATTATGAGAAGGCCTTAGAACTTTTGGAGTTTGCGTATAGTGTGAACAAGCGAAATGCAGCATTAGCCAATAATTATGCGGTTGCTTTAAGGGCTACGGGTGACTTAGATCGAGCTAGAAATGTTTATGAAAGTATAGGTGGTAGGGAAAAAAATGTGACAGTTCTTTTAAATTATGCTCTGCTTTTAGGTGATGGTTTAAAAAATGTAGAAAAAGCTAAGGAAATTATCAATAAAATTAAGTTTTTGACGACAAGTCCTGATATAATAAAGACAGTAAATGATTTGTTAAAACGTCTTGAAGGGGGGAGCACAGGGTGAAGTCGCTTTTTGGATTCATCTTTTTTACTATATTCTTGTTTTTTGGACAAGATACCTACGCCCAAAAAAGGCAATCTATTGATTTTGAAGACCAATTAATTGAGGGGCAGTTGAGAAATCCAGAGCTAGCCTATTTGCTCAAGAAAAAACAATTTAACTTTGGAAGACTTATTAAATTAAGAGAAAACTTTTTGTCAGAATTAAGAAAAACATCTGAACAAGTTCAACGTGGGGGCGAATAATTGGAACAGCCGCTCTTTTTAAAAATATATAAAGGTAAAGATCTGATTCAGGTCAAACAATTCCTGCAAGAGCAAATTGTTATGGGTCGCAATTCAGATGTGGATCTGACTTTAGATGATGAGTCCATATCCCCTGTTCATGCTGTTATAGAGGAGAGAGAAGGTGGATATTTCCTTTGTGACATGGGATCAAAAGGTGGTGTGAAAAAGAATGGACAAGTTGTTTTAGATGAAAGTATAGGAAGCGGTGACTTTATTGAGCTAGGGCCTTATCGGATTGAATTTCACGTGGGAATACCGACGCCTAAGAAAAAACCTCCCAAAGTTGTTCCTCATCCTACCGAGGTATCGGAAACGAAAAAGAATTTGGAAAAAGAAGATGCGAAGAGTTCTTCTGAATCTGAAGAAGAGAAAACATTTTCAGGTGAGGAAAGTGAAGAAACTGTTACAGATTTTTCTGTAAATAAGCTTGATGTAGAAAAAAAAAGTAAATCGAAAAAAGAAGTAAAAAAAGCCGAGCCCAAAGGCTTAAAGATAAAGCCTCAGCAAAAAGTGAAATCCAATGTTCCCCCTTCTGCTTCGACATATAAAGGGGATGTGGTTTTGCCTGAAAGTGGAACAACTCTTGAGATAGTGGTGGCTTGGGAGAATCGTATTTTAAGCTCATACCATATCAATGAGAAAACAACAGTTAGAATGGGCTCGCACCCTAAGAATGATGTGATTGTTCCTGTTTTTGGTGGTGGCAGTGTTAGTCATCCTCTTGTGCAAATGGATTCTTTAGCAGAGATCTTTTTGACTTCTGATATGGAGGGGGAATGGACCTCTGGAAAAGAAAAGCGTAAGTTTCGTGATTTAATACAAACAGATTCTGTAAAAGCTTCGGGTGGAGGATATACCCTTACTCTTCAGCAGGGTGAAATGTTACGTATTAACTTGGATGGTGGAGTATCGGTATACGTAAGGTATGTTTCCACTGCTCCTAAGCCTCTGGTGGGTCCGTTTTTTGATTTCAGTTCTTCCGAGTTAACGTCCTTTGTTATGATGTTGATTATTGTAGGCCTATTTAGTCTCTATATGAGTGTGTACACTTCTCCAGTTATTGAAGAGGAACCAGAGCCGGAAAAGAAAAGAGTGGCGACTTTTCAATATAAACATCCTCAGCCTATAAAGCCCATGTCTGATCCTCCAAAAAGAGTGACGGTTGGAAAAGCAAAAGTATCGCCTGATAAAAAGAAGGTTAGAAAAAAAGCTCCTGCAAAAAAAATAACTAAGAAAAGGGTTACCAAAAAGAAAGCTAGAAAGAGACGTTCTAAAAAAGGAAAAGCATCTGCGGCAGCTCCCAATAGATCTAAATCTCGTACTAAAAAATTAACGACACCTAATCCGGGACGAGGAAAGGGAATTAGAAGAGGGCAGAGAACAGGAAAAGTCAGAGGTGGCGGAGGTGCAAAACAAAAGGATGTTAGAGATACAGGTCTTTTGAGTGTATTTGGAACAAAGGGAACGCAGGACCAACTTCAAAAAGCCTTACAGGGCTCTGATGCTGTTAGTGGTTTGAGTCAGGGAGCCACAGGTTCTGGAAGTACAAAAGCAGCAGGTGCTGGAACAGATATTGGTCAAGGGTTGAAAGATTTAGGTCAAGGGGGATCAGGCGTCTCTACAGTTGGTATTAGTGGAGTAAAAACGAAAGGTATCGGTGGTGGAGATTCGGGTTATGGTTTGGATGCCTCAGGCTCAGGAAAGCGAAGTGTGACAATTGAAGCTGGAGGAGGAGAGGAAGAATTTGTGGGCTCCATTGATAAAGAAGCTGTTCGTCGAGTCATACAGAGGGGTCTGAATCAGATAAAAACTTGTTATGAAAGAGCATTAAATAGAAACCCAGGACTACGTGGAAAAGTTGTCCTGAAATGGTCAATTGTTGAACGAGGTCGTGTGAGAAACGCACAGGTGGTGGGGCGTCGCTCTACTTTAAAAAATCAAAGTGTTTCCAGATGTATGATTTCACGTCTGAGAACTTGGAGATTTCCTGAGCCGCCTATTGGTACTTATGCGGATATTACATACCCGTTTGTGTTTACACATTAAGTAAAGGAATTAAAGATTATTAAGGAGGGGTAAAGTGGAACCAATGGAACCAATACAAACACAAGAAGAGGTTAATTTTATTGTTAACGCCTTTCAGGTAGGCGGACCAGTAATGTATGTTATTTTACTGGTTGGGTTAGCAGTGTTATTTCTCATTGTCGAAAGGGCAATGACTTTAAAGAAGCTCAGAGTTCGTAAAGATGACTTTAATGAGCGTCTTTTTGGAATGATACTGAAGGGTGATGTTCGTGAAGCTATTAGGTTTTGTGATAATCAACCGGCACCATTAACAAGCACAATGAAAGCTGGACTTATTCAGGTTTTAAATAAGAGATCTGATGAAGAAGTTCAGGTGGCTATGGATGCTGCTGTTTTAAGAGAAACTCCTCGTATTGAGGGTTGGACGGCTTTCCTTGCTGTGTTTGGAAATATTGCTACTCTTGTTGGCTTACTGGGAACGATTATTGGTCTTATTATTTCGTTTTCTGGTGTCGCAGAGGCTGATCCAGCACAAAAAGCGGAAATTTTATCACGTGGTATCTCTGAAGCTCTAAACTGTACAGCGTTTGGACTGATTGTGGCCATTCCATCATTGATTGCGTATGGATATTATCAGACACGTGTTGGGCATTTGATAAACGATGTGGTTGAGAGCAGTATGTCTCTTATGAACATTGTTGTGTCCAATAGGGATAAGGTTAAGGACTAAGTAATATGGCACAGATAGAAGAGTCTGGTAGTGGACGATCTAAAAATGTGGAATTAAATTTGGTTCCATTCGTGGATCTTATGAGTGTCTGTATTATCTTTCTTCTTATAACGGCGGTATGGACTCAAGTTTCAATGATTCAGATTGGCAGTTCTGTGTACGGAAAGAGGACGGAATTTACCCCTTCCGAGCCTCCACCCCGTCCACAAATTTCTTTTCGTGTTGATGTGAGAGCCTCTGGATATATTGTTAATGTGTCAAAAGGTCGCCATGTTATTCCTTTAAAGGATGGGGAGCATGATGACTTCTCCCTTTATAATTATATTAAGTCAATTAAGGATAAGTATCCTCAAAAGGAAGATTCAGTCATCGCATTGAGTGATGAAATGACGTACGATCACTTAATAAGAGGGATGGACGTTCTTTTAAATGCTGGATTTCCTGAAATATCTGTTGCAACAGGGAGTGTGCGATAATGCCTATTTATGCACCTGGGAAAAGATATGTACGTTGTTCTCGAGTTATGGATTCGGGAAAAGCTAAGCGCAGTATAGTTGCGGTGCTTTCTCTGACGGCTATGGTGGATATGTTTACAGTTTTAACTATTTTCTTATTACAGAATTATAATGCAACAGGAGCAGTGATTCATATTCCGGAAAAGGTCATTCTTCCAAAGGCCTCTGCGGTAAAAGAATTGGCACCGGCTCATGTTGTGACGGTCACACCAGACTTTGTTATGCTCGATAACAATCAAATTGTTGAATACACTGAAGTTAAAGACCAAAGAGATTGGATGATTCGCCCTCTCTATAATCGTGTAAGAGACGCTCTACAAAAAGACGAGTTAGAGTATCGTCAAAGCTTAAAACAAACCTTAAAGGATGTTGTAAACCCTGAGGATAAACAGGGTCTTAAGGAAGAGCAGTTGAGAAAAATAACGGTTCAAGCAGATAAAGATATTGATTTCTTAACTATCAAGAAGGTTATGTTTACAGTCACTGAAGCGGGCTCAAGAGAAATTAACTTTGCCGTCATTCAAGAAGAAAGTCGTTATAATCCAGAACTGTAAATTCTCTCTCTTGAAATGTTTCACATTAGGTACTGTCTATCCAAATTGTTTTATGTAGTCATTCAGATAGGCTTTTGATTTTTCCGAAACTTTAGAAAAGTGCATTCCGGCGAGCCCAGATGGATTGATGTATTTTACTGTGGCCTGTACTTCAAGAGGTTCTACAATCAGTAAGCTCTGAATTTTTAATGTAACGAGATCTCCAGCTCTTAACTCAAAAACATTTTTAACCCCTACACCCTGAGCACTGATATTAAAAATATCTTTATAAAAAGTTTTTGCCCCATGAGTGATTGAAACTCTGCCCACAATAGGAGCCCGAACATATTTACGCCTTGTTATGCCAATAGCTTCTGTTATGTTACTAAATTCAAATAATCGCACCCACTGTTCCTGACCCTCTGTCCATAGATGCACTTGAGATAGATCTTTGTAATAAGATAAGAATTGAATCAATTGATCCTTTGTATAAGGACCAAATTGCTTACTTCTGTTTTCTGCATACCAAAGAGATTGTTTTTTATTTTTCTGAGTTTGGTCATAAGACTGCTTCCAGTCTTCAAGTGTTAACCACTCTCTTTGTCCCTTTGACCAAATTAATATATCTCTCTCGTCTTCAAAACAATTGCGATAGATATCCTTCGTTGTAAAAGGACCCATGACATTCTCTTGATAATAAACAAACCAATTTTTATCCATACCTTGGTTTAGAAATCGGTATCTAAGTCCTAAGACTTTAGGTCCGTCTAGGAAATGGAAATTCCTAGACCTAAGTCGCAACAGTTCGGCCTAGAAAATCACTAAAAGAGATTCTGTTTTAAAAAATATGCTGATATACACAAAGCTATGCGTTGGGTCTATATCGCCGGAGGTATTCTTTCTATAGTCATCTTTGGTTGGGTTGCCATTGTAAAACTTGGTAACCAATTACCACAGTTGGATTTTTCAGGGCTTCATATTCAGCAAAAAATATGGGGTGTTCATGTTACCAATTTTACCTCTGAAGAAAAAAAATGGGAGCTTTGGGCCACAGAATCTCACCTGTTAGGAGATAATTGGCTATTTGACGATGTAAAACTTCAAGTCAAAAATAAAAAAAATCAAAAATACACCCTTCGAGGTGAAAAAGCTCGCTTTGAAAAAGAAGGCGAAGACCTAGAACTAAAAGGCAATGTCATTCTCAATTTGGATGATAAAGGTCAGCTGCGAATCGACTCTGTAAAATATGATGTAAAATCAGAGCGATTAATAAGCGATACCCCATTACATATTTTAAATAAAGATTCAAAGGATACAACATATCAGATGTGGGGAGGGGGTCTAAAGTTTTACGTGAATGAAGGCAAAATAGTTTTACACCAAGGAGTGCGCTGGCAAGTTGAATTTAAAAACAATAAAAACTCTCGGTTAACAGCACGCACAGGTTATTACTGGCTTCATGATCGAGTGGCCCAGTTAAAAGGTCGTGTTGTTGGACATTACGGCTCTTTTAAAATCACAGGACAAAAAGCAGATCTTGTCTGGAAAAAAGGAGCTATCTATGCTGTCCAGATTTTGGGAAATGTCCGAGTAACGGACGCCCACCGGTCGGCTCGGGCCGATAGATTGCTATTGAGGGCTGAAGATAAGAATTTGACTTTGATTGGAAATTCAAGATTAGTACAGGGAAGTGATGATCTATCTGGTCATATTATTGAATTTTCAGAGGAGGATCAAAAAGTCAGAGTCAGTAATGCGAGAGCACGATTCGAGCAACCAGAAGAGAAGTTCTAAAACTTTCGTTAAAGTGATATTCTATAAACAAATAAGATTTTGGGTTAATTCAAGATGAAACTATATATTGAAAATATCAGTAAGACATATCAGGGACGTACGGTTATTGATGATGTCAGTTTAGAAATAAACCAAGGGCAAATTGTTGGGCTCCTAGGGCCTAATGGAGCCGGTAAGACAACAAGTTTTTATATCTCTGTAGGCCTTATATCCTCTGCTACAGGCTCTATTCGCCTAGGTGAGGAGGATATTTCTCAATTAGATATGTCAGAACGAGCCAAAAGGGGTATAAGATATTTACCTCAAGAACCCAGTATTTTTCGCCGATTAACAGTACGTGAGAACCTTCAGGTGGCCCTAGAAGTGCAGAACTTTCAGGCCAGTAGAAGAAATGAACGTATTGAAATGCTGATTGAAGATTTTGGCTTAAGGGAAGTTCTTGATCAAAAAGGAGAAACACTTTCTGGAGGAGAAAGACGTCGTGTGGAAATCGCCAGAGCATTGGCCTGTGAACCACAGTTTTTTTTCTTAGACGAGCCTTTTGCAGGTGTAGATCCCATATCAGTAGGAGAAATACAAAGTATGATAAAAAAAATGGCACAAAAAGAAATTGGGATTTTAATCACTGATCACAATGTGCGAGAGACACTTTCTATTTGTGACTATGCTTACATTTTAAATCAAGGACAAGTGCATATTTCTGGAACTCCTAACTATATAGCTGGGTCTAAAGAAGTGAGAGAATATTATTTAGGTAAAAACTTTTCTTTTTCTAAGGAATAAGTATGGCAGGTAATTTTTTAAAACAAAGTTTAAATATTTCTCAAACTCAGACGCTGAAGATGACTCCTCAGTTACAGCAGGCCATCAAATTATTACAATTATCTCGAATGGAATTAGAAGCTGAAATTCGTAAGGAGATGGAAGAAAATCCTGTTCTGGAAGAAGTTCAAGAAATTCAAGAGGATCAAGAAAAAGAAGCCACAAGGTTAGAGTCTACTGAAAAAGTAGATACATCTGGACAAAATACAGACCCTACTAAACAAGACGAATTTGATTGGGAGCAGTATGTAGAACAAAATCAAAAATCTCAAACGACAACGGGACACGGAAGTGGTTCCGATGAAATAATGAATTATGAGAATATGATTTCTAATACACAAACCCTTCATGACCATCTTTTATGGCAGTTAAATTTAGCAGGTTTTAATGAAGAAGAGTTTGTCTTGGCAGCTATTCTTGTTGGTTACATTGATGATGATGGATATATTAGAACTCCTCTGAATCAAATTGCCGAAGAAGAGGGAGTTAAAGAGAGTGACCTTGAAGAGGTTTTACCCTTTGTTCACGAGTTTGATCCTGCGGGGGTTGGGGCTAGAAATTTAAAAGAATGTCTTTTAATTCAAGCTAAACATTTACAGGAAGATACGAATGACCTTGTTTATCTTATAAATCATCACCTTAAGGATTTAGAGGGGAAGAATTATGAGGCCATAGCTAAAGCTATGAGGAAAGATTTAGAACTCATTATTGAGTTGAGTAAAGTTGTGCATGAAATGGAACCCAAACCGGGTCGAGCATTTATGCCAAATGACACTCAGTATGTCATTCCTGACGTGTATATTTACCAAGTCAGTGATGAATATGTGGTGGCTTTAAATGAAGATGGTTTACCCAAGTTAAAAATTTCAAATTTTTATAAAAATGCACTGAATGGTGGAGCCAAAGGTTCAGAGGAATATATTAAAGATAAGTTACGTTCTGCTGTTTGGTTGATTAGATCTATTCAACAAAGGCAAAGAACAATTTATAAAGTGACAGAAAGTATTGTTAGACACCAAAGAGATTTTTTCGAAAAAGGACCTGCCTGTATTCGTCCAATGATACTACGAGATATTGCCAATGATGTCGGAGTGCATGAATCCACAGTCAGTCGTGTAACAACCAATAAGTTTGTACATACGCCGAGGGGTACTTTTGAACTAAAATATTTCTTTAACTCGGGAATTCAGAGAACTAATGGGGAGTCTTTAGCTAGTGAATCTGTAAAACTAAAGATCAAAGAATTGGTAAAGGCAGAAAGTCCAAAATCTCCGCTTTCGGATCAAAAAATTGTAAATCTCTTAAAACAAGACGGCATACAAATCGCTCGCCGTACTGTTGCCAAATACCGTGATATTCTTGGTATATTGCCTTCAAATCGCCGCAAAAAGCATTTTTAAGGACTGTCGAAAAGGTATCATCTACTTCGTTGCAATCACTCAAACCTTCACTCCGACGTAGGAAAAACGACGCCTTTGCTCGGTTAGGCTTGAACGCCTCGTATCTGATACCTTTTCAGCAGTCCGCAGATATAACCGAAGTGACATTGACGTATTAGCCGACTCCGATTACGGTTAGGACCATAAAAAGAGCGTCTAGTTGGAGGGGCGATGAAGGATTATCTTTTTACGAGTGAGTCTGTTTCTGAGGGGCATCCGGATAAGATGGCAGATCAAATAAGTGACTCAGTGCTTGATGCCATATTGGCTCAAGACACAAAGGCTAGAGTGGCATGTGAAACACTTATCACAACAGGCCTTGTTGTTGTGGCTGGGGAGATAACCACAGATTGTTATGTCGATATACCTCAAATTGTGCGGGAGACTATTAATCGCATTGGCTATGATGATGCGGGCAAGGGTTTTGATGGAAGTTCATGTGCTGTGATAACGAGCATTGATCGTCAATCTTTAGATATAGCACAGGGGGTGGATGGAAATAAGGAGCAGGGAGCTGGCGATCAGGGCATTATGTTTGGCTATGCGGTCGATGAAACACCAGAAAAGATGCCATTAACAATAAGTCTTTCGCATAAAATTCTTCTGGAATTGGCAAAGCGTCGTAAAAAAGAAAAGGTAGATTTTTTAATGCCAGATTCAAAAAGCCAAGTGACGGTGGAGTATGTAGATAACATTCCCCAACGCATTGATACCATTGTCCTCTCTACGCAACATTCCTCAGATGTTAGTCAGAAAAAAATTCGTGAATTTGTATTAGATGAAATTGTTCCAAACTCTATTCCCGATAATTGGATTGATAATAAAACAAAGTTTGAGATTAACCCTACGGGGCAGTTTGTTGTAGGGGGACCAAAAGCGGACTGTGGTTTGACGGGACGAAAAATTATTGTGGATACCTATGGGGGGCACGGGGCCCATGGCGGTGGAGCTTTTTCCGGAAAAGACCCCTCTAAGGTCGATCGCTCAGCCGCTTATGCTGCTCGTAATGTTGCAAAAACTATTGTTGCAGCAGGATTTGCTAAAAAATGTCTTATACAAATCTCTTATGCTATTGGTATTGCAGAGCCTGTTAGCATTATGGTAGATCATTATGGGACAGGAACTGTACCGTCAGAACTTTTGGAAAAATCTGTTCGTCAGGTTTGGGATCTTCACCCGGCCAGTATTATTAAAGAGTTTGATTTATTAAAACCTATTTATGAAGAAACAGCTTCATATGGGCACTTTGGAAGGGACAAATTTACATGGGAACAAACACACCGTGTGAATGATCTAAAGGATGTTGTAAAAACATTGAGTTAATGGATCCAAAATATATTAGAAATTTTTCTATTATTGCACATATTGACCACGGTAAGTCTACTCTTGCAGATGCCCTTTTGAATTCTACAGGTACTCTTTCAGGACGTGAACAAAGAGATCAATTTTTAGATAATATGGATATAGAAAGAGAACGTGGTATTACAATCAAAGCACAGACAGTGCGATTAACATACAAAGCTAAAGATAATCAGACGTATCAATTGAATTTAATTGATACTCCAGGGCATGTGGATTTTAGTTATGAGGTGTCTAGATCGTTAGCCGCCTGTGAGGGGGCTCTCTTAGTTGTGGATGCAGCCCAAGGTGTTGAGGCACAGACACTGGCTAATGTGTACTTAGCTTTAGATAACAATTTAGAAATTCTCCCTGTGCTAAATAAAATTGATCTGCCATCGGCTGATCCAGAGGGAGTTTGTCAACAAATTGAAGAAGCTATTGGGTTAGATGCTTCAGAGGCTATATATGCTAGTGCAAAAGAAAGTAAGGGGATCGAAGAGATTTTAGAAGGTATTGTTAAAAAAGTGCCGCCCCCCACTGGTAAAAGTGAGGCTTTGTTAAGGGCTATGATTTTTGACTCTTGGTTTGATTCTTATCAAGGTGTCGTTGTGCTTTGTCGTATTGTTGAAGGCTCGGTAAAAAAGGGGGATACAATTCGCCTTATGGCATCACAACAGGAATATGAAGTTTTAAAATTGGGTGTGTACTCTCCTTTTTCTAAGGAATTGAAGACTCTAGAAGTTGGAGAAGTGGGGTTTTTAATTTGCGGCATAAAAAATATTCGAGATGTTCAAGTTGGGGATACAATTACACATGCTAAGAATGGTTCAAAAGTTCCTCTTGAGGGATTTAAAAAAGTAAAACCAATGGTGTTTTCTGGCATTTTTCCTGTGGTGTCTTCAGAATATGAAAATTTAAGGGACGCATTAGAGAGACTTTGTTTGAATGATTCAAGCCTTTCTTTTGAACCTGAATCGTCAAAGGCATTAGGGTTTGGATATCGCTGTGGCTTTTTAGGCATGTTACATATGGAGATTGTTCAGGAACGTTTGGAGCGAGAGTTTGATCTCGACTTAATCACAACAGCTCCATCTGTTGTGTATAAGGTATATACGACAGATGGAAATATGATGGAAATTGAATCACCATCTTCAATGCCAGAAAAAACACATATTGAGAGAATTGAAGAACCACTTATAATGGCTTCTATTCACACACCCAGTGAATTCATAGGGGGAATATTAAAGTTATGTGAAATTAAACGGGGCCAGCAAATCAAATTGGAATATATCAGTGATAGTAAAGTGATTATTGTGTATAAGCTGCCTTTAAATGAAATGGTTATGGATTTCTATGATAAATTAAAATCTATTTCCAAAGGTTATGCCTCTTTGGATTATGAGTTTCATTCTTTTGAAACATCAGACATGGTAAAATTAGATACGCTCATCAATGGAGAGGTGGTGGACGCTCTGTCTTTGTTAGTGCATAAAACAAAGGCTTACCCTAGAGGTAGGGAATTAACTAAGAAAATGAAAGAGCTTATTCCGCGGCAGCAATTTCAAATTGCTTTACAGGCAGCTATTGGAACAAAAATTATTGCTCGAGAAACACTTGGGGCTCTTAGAAAAGATGTAACAGCAAAGTGTTATGGTGGGGATATCACTCGTAAACGTAAACTTCTAGAAAAGCAAAAAGCAGGTAAGAAAAGAATGAAACAAATTGGTTCTGTGGATATTCCTCAGGAAGCCTTTTTAGCGATTTTAAGGGTTGATGAATAGCATGTCGCTTCGTCAGAAAGAATTTTTCATTATTGCAGTCATAGTTGGTGCCGTTTTGCTCTTTAGAGGTTTTATTATGGAACCTTATCTTGTGCGTGATACCACTATGTCGCCAAATCTTTTACCGAGAGATCATATTTTTGTCTCGAAAATGTCTTATGGCTTTCGCCTTCCTTTAACGCATATATATCTGGCTTTATGGAATACTCCACAGGTTGGTGATGTTATTGCCTTTAAACATCCTGAGGATGAGAGAAAAATCTTAGTGCGACGAGTGCGTGGAGTCGGAGGAGATACCGTATATTATGAAAAAGAAGATTTATATTTGAATGGTGAACAGGCACAGAAAGTTGTTCCTTTTGATAACAATTGGCTTGAGCGTTATGGGCATGAGTTGGAGACAGATCCTGATGGTATGTTGGTTTTTAATGAAGAAATTTTAAATACCAGGGCACTGGTATTGGTTGAGAAAGATTTTTTTTCTTTAGAAGTAGGTCCGCTTCGTGTTCCTGACCCTCAATTTTTTGTTATGGCGGATAACCGTTCGACAGGAAATGATAGTCGGTCTTGGGGCTATATATCTATGGAAGATATTTTAGGAAAAGTGTCTTTTATATGGCTTTCCTGTAAGACTCCCCTTCCTGTGATAGGTGTGTTTTGTCACCCGGGACAATTTCGATGGGAGCGTTTATTTTTAAAAGTTTTGTGATACAAATCTTGCCTTGGGTGCTATGAGGGATTAATCTTTGTAAATTATGGGAAAGAGAGTAAATAAAAAAGGAACATGGTTTGATGGAATGGGGTCTTTTGGGCTAGCCATTCTTGTGGCTCTATCTATACGCTGGGCACTTTTAGAAGCCTACGTGATTCCGTCTAGCAGTATGTATCCGACACTGCTGATACATGATCATATATTTGTAAATAAATTGATCTATGGAGTTCGAGTTCCTTTTAAAAAAATTTGGCTGGCAGAATTTAATGATCCTCAAAGGGGTGAGGTTATTGTCTTCAGATACCCTGTAGATGAAAATAAATTTTTTATTAAAAGAGTCATTGGTGTCCCGGGTGATAGAATAAAATATCTAAACGGACAGCTCCATGTAAATGATGAAGAAATTGACAAAGGAGAGCCTATTGATATCAGTGGGATGAATCATCTTGAAGATGAAGATTTTCTGGTTGGCTCAAAGGCTATGATGGATCATTATAGTGAGCAGTTAGGTGAGCACACTTTTTCTATTCTTCTGCGTAAAGACACGTTTCATAGAGATATTATGGAAATAAAAGTTCCAGATCATCATTACTTTGTTATGGGAGATAATAGGGATGACTCAAGTGATAGTCGCACATGGGGTTTTGTTCCGATGGATAATGTTTTGGGTCGGGCGGCCTTTATTTGGTTGAGCTGTGATAAACCTCTTCCTCTAGTGAATATGCTCTGTAATCCGTTAACGTTGAGATTTTCTCGTTTTTTCAAGTTTGTCCATTAATCACTTCCTTCAGAGAAAATATAAAAAATAGACAATAAAGAAGGTGATTCTATCGTTATAGAACTGGAATCCGGAGAAGAGTTCCGCCTCAATTAATAGGAGAAAAACTCTCCCTGAAATTTTCAATGCACCTACCAAGGTCTAGAGAGAAAAATAAAAATAAAATTTTATATCAGTGTTTTTAAACTTGGAGCCATGAAAAATATTTTCCAATAACTGCTACTTAGAGCGATCTATATGGCGAGTCAAAACTTTGGTTATGCTGTTAAGAATCATTCAACTGATATACACATTTCTTAAATAAACCTTTATAATAAAATTATTCAAATGGAGCAAAAGCCCGAGTATCCAATAGCATCGGAATAAAGATCTCCAGATGAAAAAGATTTGGTTTGCTTAAGGAGAATAAACTGTGAAGTATGATAGATTGATAGAAAAATTAGCTAACTATTATACAGGCCAAGAATATGCCCTAGAGGTCAAAAGAGCCAAAAAAGATTTTTCATTGCGTATAGGACATATTGATAGAGGGGCAGAGCTCTATGATGAGCGAGCAGATCAGTTTCTAGATTGGTTTTTGTTTTCCAGGCATATGAACGGAATGGACTACTCACCCATTGAAGATGCCCCAGTTAATAAGAAATTAAACCTTGATGAGAGTGAGCTTGAAGAATTAAAAAGTATCTCTCACTTTAGATATAGCTTGTTCCAGTTTTTAAAATTAAAAAAGCATGGAGCCCTTGTCCGAGATCTTTTTTCGGGAGAAAAAGTAATTATTAGTCACTCCGATATGCTTTGGGCATTTAGTGCAGATCAATTTTTTCAAGCCCGTATTATTCCTGATGGAGAATCCTATTGTCTTACAAGAGGGATTTGCTTTCACCCCATTGAAGTGAAGAAATTTATTTCTAGTGAAATAAAAAGAATGAAAGTGAAAAGCAAAGAAGATTGCGAAAACTTTCTCTTTCTTCTATTGAATCGCAGATACAAAATGGAGTTATACAAGCACCTTCAGCCAGAAACTATTTATTCTAGTGCCGAGAGAATATAAAAACACGTGAAAAGTCCTTTTTATTGTCATCATCAATTGATTCTTATACGATTTAGTCATGAATATTTTAACTGTTAAAAATCTTAAAAAAGGATTTAAAAGGGATTTTTGGAAAAAAAGAATAGAAGTACTAAAAGGAGTGAGTTTCGAAATTGAACAAGGAAAACTCACTGGTTTTTTGGGAAGTAATGGCTCAGGTAAAACAACAACTATTAAAGCCTTGTTAGGTCTCATTTTTTCTGACTCAGGAAGCGTTCATTTTTTTGACTCCCCCTTGTTAACAAAAGATATTCGCCGTCGCATTGGCTTTCTTCCCGAAAGACCCTGCTTTTATGAATATTTGACGGGCGTTGAATTTTTAAAGTTTCATGCTCAGTTGACGGGGATGAGTGTCGATAAAGTTTTACAAGAGAGAATGGATGAGCTTTTTGAAATGGTCAATTTAACTCATTCAAAAGATAAAGCCTTAAAATCCTATTCAAAAGGAATGCTTCAGAGAATTGGTATTTTGCAAGCCTTGGTGCACGATCCTGATTTGATTATCCTTGATGAACCTATGGCAGGATTAGATCCCGATGGTCGCTCAAAAATCAGTGAAGTTATGAAAGGGATCAGCGACTCGGGTAAAACAATATTTTTTTCAAGTCATCTGTTACACGATGTAGAACTCATTTGTGATAACCTTGTGATTATAGGAAAGACGGGCAAAGTTATTTATCAAGGCTCAATGAAGGCCTTTTTGGAGGAGCTGCAATCAGGATTTATTCTCTATTATTTTTATAACGGAAAAGAACATAAGGAAACATTTTCCAATTTACAAGATCTTCAAGGATGCATTGATAAAGTACGAGGGCAACAGGGAATTATTCTCAAAGTCATTCCTGAGCGGCCATCTTTGGAAAAGGCTTTTTTAAATATATCGGAATAAGTAAGGAAGTAAGAATGACAAATGCCACTTTCCTAATAGCCAAGCATACTTTTAAGGAAATTATTAAGGATAGAATTTTATATGGGGTCATACTTTTTGCTATTTTATTGATTTCCCTCAGCGTGGCATTGGGGCAATTGAGCTTTGCAGAGCAAACAAGAATATCTATAGATTTTGGCCTCGCGGGAATTCATATTGGTATTGTTATTATTGCTCTGTTCGTCGGGGGAAGCTTAGTTTGGAAAGAGATTGACAAGCAAACCATTTTTACAATTTTAACCCGCCCCATATCTCGCCTTGAGTTTCTCATTGGAAAATACCTGGGATTGATAGCTGTTGTGGCAACACTTGTTGTAGCTCTCTCTATAGTGTTGTTTTTTGTGTGTTTGGGTTTACAATGGTCCTGGGACATAAATTTTGTTTATGCTTTATATGGGATTGTTTTGGAGGCCCTTATCCTTGTCTCTTTAAGTGTACTTTTTGGTTGCTTGTCGAAGCCTGTTCTTAGTGTGTTGTGTACTTTAGGACTTTTCTTTGTTGGACACTGGGTCAGTGAAGTAGATTATTTTGCATCTCAGAGTGAATCTAGTATTGTTCAATATGTGGGGAAGGCATTAAACTTTATGTTGCCAAATTTAGAGAGATTTAATTGGAAATCAATGGTGACGTATGGGGATGTTATTGAAATAGGTGTCGTTGGGAGTGCCACTTTATATGCTTTAGGTTGGGTAATCGTTTTGTTTGCGATATCTTCGTTTGTTTTTGAAAGGAAAGATTTTATCTAATGACTCTTTTGGGAAATATTTATATCGATTGTGGGTTTATTCTAGGAATGGGAGCTATTTTAGGTAGTTTTGCTAACGTTGTTATATATAGATTGCCTGAGGGAAAGAGTGTTTTAGGGCCGGGAAGTCACTGTAGAAAATGTAAAACACCAATAAAATGGTTTGATAATATTCCTATTTTTTCTTGGTTTTTTCTTAAGGGGAAATGCCGTACATGTTCGGAGAAAATTTCTTTTCGTTATCCTTTGGTAGAGATCATAATGGCAACTTTATTTTTGCTATGTTATCTTCAAGTAGGATTACAATGGGTTTTGATTGAGTATCTTATTTTTATTTTTGGATTAGTCGTTATTACCTTTATAGATATAGATCACTTTATTATTCCGGATACATTTAGTATTGGTGGCCTTTTAGTAGGATTAGTTGGTGCATACCTCAATCCCGAAAGAGGCCTGTTGGAAGCCAGTTTAGGTGTGTTAATGGGTGGTGGATTTTTTTGGGCTATTGCGTGGATTTACTATATTGTTCGAAAGCAAGAGGGAATAGGAGGGGGAGATATTAAGCTATTGGCTTGGATTGGAGCCGTTTTGGGCTGGCCCTCTATTCCATTTATCATCGTTTCCTCCAGTCTGATTGGGGGAATTGCTGGATTATTGACCGCTTATAAGAAAAAATCAGGACTAAAGACCGTTATCCCCTATGGGCCTTATCTGGCTTTTGGTGCTGTTTTGTACCTTTTTGGGGGCTATCATTGGGGTTTTTGGTATTTAAGAATTTTCTTTCCATGGATGCAGTCTGATTGACATGTGATTGTCCCACAAGTTGTAATAATAACTAGAGAAATAAATATTTAAGGGGGAACAAAGATGGCTTCCCAGAAGGTTCATGGAAGATGTTATTTGGGGCACCAAAGGTCATAGGTCTAGATATTGGAAATGCATCGATAAAATTAGCTGAGCTAGATGTTAGTAAAAAAAGTGCCAAGCTAATTTCATTTGGTGTTGTCCCAACTCCATCCGGGGTTGTGAATGCACGTGGTGAACTATCAGACCCCTTGTTAGTATCACAAACTATTCAACAAGCTTTATCTCAAATTCAAACAAAAAGAAAAAGTGCAGTGGCCTCAGTGTGGGGTTCAACAGCTATGATAAAAAAAATCAGTATTCCCCAAAGCATGGAAGAAGAAAAATTATTAGCTGGGCAAGTAAGGTGGGAAGCAGAACAGTATATTCCGTATGATATTAGCGAAATCAATATAGATTATCATGTGCTTCAAAATCAGGGTAAGAATCAAGATGTCACTGACGTCTTATTAGTTGCAGGACAAAAGAGTCACATATTTAGTTTTGCTGAGGCGATTGAGTCATCAGGGTTAGGTTGTTGCGCTCTTGATGTTGGCGGTTTAGCGATTGCAAATTGTTTTGAATTTAATTATGGATTTGCCCCGGGTGAAGCGATTGCGGTTCTTGATGTAGGGGCCAGTATCACAAATCTTGTTATTGTAGATAATGCTGAAGTTGTTTTCTGTAGAGATATTCCCGTAGGAGGGGGTAGTTTTACGAATGAAATTCATCAACAGATGGGTTTAACTTTGGAAGAGGCTGAAGCATTAAAACTCACTATAGGGTCAGGTTCAGTTCCTCCAGATGTTAATAACATTGTACAATCAACATGCGAATATGTATGTGAAGAGATACATAGAAGTATAGATTTTTATAATACATCAATGACAGATAATCGCTCTATTCAAAAAGTTTATATGACTGGAGGTGGGTCATTAACTCCTGGTTTAAGGGAATCACTTGGAAAAACATTTAATTTGACAGTTCAGGCGTTTAATCCTTTTCAATCCATTGGATTTGATTCAAAAAAACTTTCAACGGATTATGTTCAGCAGATTGCTCCTTTTGTTTCTCTTGCAATGGGCCTGGGTTTAAGAAAAATGGGGGACGCATGATACGTATTAATCTTTTAAAGGATCGTACAGCTCCATCCAGTCCTTCATCGCAAACAACAACGTTTGGGCAAACAAAATCCTCCGGAACTCTTAGCGAAATTAGCGTATTGAAACAACGTACAATGAAGAAAGCGGCTGAAGGTATATCCTCTGTTGGTTCAGCGGCGATAACAATTGTTAAAGTTATATTTTTGTTGGTTCCAACGGGAGCGTTATGGGGTTGGTCTTGGACCGTAGTGCATGGAAAAGAACTACAGGTGAAAAAGATAGATAAAGAAATAAATGTCTTGTTAGCAGAGAAACAGAAACTTCAACCTGAAGTAAAAGCCGCTGAGGCTTTCAAAGAGCAAAAGAAAACTCTCGGAGTGAAAATAGAAGCCATTAAAGTACTGTCTCGAGAAAGACTAAGAAATGTCAGAGCTCTTGAGAAAGTTCAAAAAATTATACCTAATAAGGCGTGGTTAAATTCATTATCTATTAAGGGTGAAAACATGGAAGTGCAGGGAATGGCGAGGGATCATAATGTTATTAGTGCTTTTATGGATGCTTTAAAAGATGACATAGATTTTAGAAATCCAAAGCTTGTGAGCAGTCAATCACAGAGGGATATGAGAGGGACTGTTCAAGTTTTTAAAATTGAATGTATGTTTAGAGAGGAAACCTAAGGCTTATGATATCAGATCAAAAGAATTCTTTTTCAGTTTTCATAGTGTTCGGTATTTTAGCGGCTATTGCCTACTACTTTACACTTTTTGACTTGGGAGAAGAGTTGGATAGAAGTATCGAAAATAAAACAGGTGTTCTTGAGTCAGAAAAAAAAGCTGTAGAAGAAGCTAGAAAAGTTGCTAGTGATAGGCCAAGGTTTGAACGAGAAGCCAATAGAGTGAGTCGTCAACTACAGGCTGCAGTTAAGTTTTTACCAGCTACGCTGGAGTTTTCAAATGTGTTGAGCTTATTAAGCACTCATGCGGGATTTGCTGGAATTCAAATAGGAGCTATAAATCCAGTGGGGGATGGAAATGGAATTGTATCTAAGAGTGGGTTTTATAGGGAGTTGCCTCATAATATTGTGTTAAGCGGGGAGTATCAAAAAATTGTTCAGTTTCTTTCTCTTATTTCAAATGCAAAAAGAATTTTGAAATTTCAGGATATGACATTAAGAAGTAGCGGAGTTGTAGATCAAAGACCCATCATTTCATTAGATGGAGTTTTGATTGCCTATCGTTATGTGGAGCCGAAGCCAGAAGAAAATGAAGAAGAAAACAAACAGGAAGAAGGGGCCGGCTGATGAGTTTAAAAAAATGGCCCTTTATTTTAGCTTATTCTCTTATGGGTGGAGTGAGCTTTGCTTTAGCTATGTACTTGAGTTCTATGTTTACTCAGGAGATTCAAGCTCAGGACAATGCAAAAACAACTGAACAAAAAGAAGTTAAAAAAAAGAGCGAAAAGACTCCTGAAAAAACCACAGTAGAGCCACCGCCTCCAGAGTTAATAGCTGAGGATAAGGTAGAAGCTCAGAAAGAGGCTGTCAAAGAAGGTGTTAAGCAGGTTAAAAAAGTATTAGGAAAATCAGATAAAGCAGATACGGCGAAAGTGACATCAAAACAAAAATCAGAAGAAGCCAAAAAAAAAGAGGGCTCAGAAAATGTTGTTAAAGAACAAGAGGGAGAAAGTGTTGCCCCAGATGAGGGAGTAGTTACCAAAACAGAAGATGAGCCTTCGGAAGAAAGTGAATTGGGTTTACTGGAGGGGATTATTGAAAATTATGAATATAAAAGTCTTGAAGGTCGAGATCCCTTTAGAGAACCACGTGTTGATTTTGGTGAAGCTGTACCGTTAGGTCCTTTAGTGGGAGCCAGCCAGGTACTAGAGAGATATGAGTTGAATCAGTTAAGATTAACAGGGGTTATCTGGGGAGTGGATGATCCAAAGGCATTAGTTTTAGATCCAGTAGGTCAAACACATGTTGTAAAAAAAGGTCAAAGAATGGGGAAGAATAGAGGAAAAGTTGTCGAGATCAGGGAAGAAGAAATTATTATTATGGAAAGTTATAAAAACCAAGGGCGATATTCATTTCAAACAAGAGTTATAAGGTTGAGTAATTAAAGCTATATAAGGGGTGGCAGTATGAGAATTATAATTATTTTGATGTTACTTTTTCCAATGTTTAATACAAGTTGCTTATCTCGTAACAAAGAAGATAGACAAACTGAATTAAACAAAATTATTGATGAAGAACTCGTAGATCTTGATGATAGTGAAAACGTTGTTGGTGGAGATTTTGATCCGGAACTTGATATCTTAGATAATGAGGGTAAAGATCCTTTTGCAGAGTTTGGAGAGTTGGGTAAGGCAGAACCCATTGAAGAGCCTGAAGATGTTGCTGCAAGCCTTAAAGATTTAGAAAATTTTGAGGATAACACTGAAGATAACCTTCAAGAGCCCGGTGAGATTGCTGACCCTGATGCGCCATTGGATGTGGCTCAGGGGGGAGATGTTTCTTCTAGTGAATTGACTGAAGATGTAAATCAGCAAGAGAACTTTGAAGATTTCAATGATGTTGCGGGCTCTGAAGAGATTGTGACTCCACAGGATGCTCCTGTCGATATTACTCCAGGAGAAGAACCACCTATTTCTGATGGTTTTGTAGATGCTGAACCGACTTCTCCTCCTGTGATTTCTGATATGGAAAATCAAACAGATACATTGTCTCGCACTGAAATTTTGGGATTAGACTACAGAGGTAATCAAAATGGAGGTACGATTGTTGTTAGAGCCAATGGGCCATTGGGTTACGCAACACGATCTAATGATAATGGAAGTCAAGTGATTGTAGAAATTCCCAACACAGTTTTACCTAAAAAATTTCAAAGACCCTATATTACAAAAGATTTTGCCGGAACTATTGGAATGTTTAGGGCTTATCAGGAATCAGGAAGTTCAACAACTCGGATTGTTGTACAATTAAAAGAACCAATTTCTCCCACTGTTGTGTCAGAGGGAAATCAGTTATTGGTAATGGCTTTAGGCCAGCAGGGTATGTCTGTCGCAGATCAATCGGATCAAAATATACCGGAGGAAAGTGGTATTGAGACTGTTCCAGAAATTGAAGTTGCTACTGAATCTGAAGAACTGGCTCAAGGTGAACTAGAGGGAGAGAGAAGCAAGAATCAAGATTACAAAGCTTTATCAAATAAGACTTTGGATGAATTTTTAACAGGAGAGTCTTCAAAGTTTTATGGTCACCGTATAAGTATTGAAGTTAAAAATACAGATATACGAGAAATCTTTAATTTTATCGCTGAACAAAGTGGATTAAACCTTGTTCTCTCAGATAGTGTTACTGGAAATCTTTCTTTAAAGTTAAGAGATGTTCCTTGGGATCAGGCTCTCGTTGTTGTTATGCAGTCCAAGTCATTGGGGTACATTCGTCAGGGAAATATATTAAGGATTGCGCCTTTGAATATGATTCGTGAAGAGACTCAGGCCATGAAATCTGTTGTTGATGCACAAAAGCAACTTGCACCTCTTTTCTTAAAGATATTTCCAATTAGTTATGCAAAAGCTCCAGCTTTAATGAATCAAGTCAGTCAGTTTATTACACCAAAGAGGGGGAGTATCAGAGCAGATCAAAGAACCAACTCTCTGATTGTGAGTGATATTTTAGAAAATATTAATAGAATAGGGAAACTCATAAAACAGTTAGATACTGAAACACCTCAGGTTTTAATAGAAGGGAAAATTGTAGAAGCACGTGAGACGGCTGCAAGATCAATTGGTATTGATTGGTCCGGTGGGGGTGAATCAGGTGGTACCGGTGGTACCAGTGGTATTGGTGGAGGAACTAATACGGGAGGAGGAAATACAGGAGGAAATAACACTGGAGAAATTGGTGCCGGTGGAGATCTTATAGCTTTTCAGAGTGCTGTAGGGGATATATTAAATGTAAGTGTAGGTGGAAGCGGAGGAAGTTTAGGAGTTAAGGTAGGAACGATAGCAGCTAGACAGCCTTTAGTAGCACAACTGAATCTTTTAGAGAGTCAGGATCTTATTAATGTTCTTTCTTCTCCAAGAATAATGACTCTGAATAATAATCAAGCCACTATCACACAGGAGACACAACTACCTATTCCAAAAATAGTAACCTCGGAGGGGTCAGTGCAAAGTTCAGTTGAGTTTAAGTCTGTATCCTTAAACTTAAGTGTGACACCACAAATTACAATTGATGGTGGAATTATCATGAAAGTCAGTGTGAAAAGAGAGTTTCCTGGAGCTTCAGTGACGGTAGGAAACACGACTGCATCGCCAATTAATAGTCGTTCTGCTGATACAACGGTGTTGGTAAACAATGGGGATACAACAGTGATTGGTGGTATTTATGAAAGCGATGTAACAAAGGGTGAGACAGGAGTTCCGCTTTTGGGGAAAATACCTATTTTGGGTTATTTTTTCAAGAATACGAGTTATGGAAAATCTAAAACTGAGCTTCTCATCTTTTTAACACCAAGGGTGTTAAACCAAGAACGCGCATTTATCAGTAGTACAGAGGAGTTAGGTCTTGAGAGTGAAGTCAGTGAAGATTCTGACACCCTTTAAGTTATGGACTTGTTTGAGAAGATGTCCAGTAGTGAGAATGCTCCGTTAGCTGAAAAAGTTCGCCCTTTGAATATTGAAGATCTTGTTGGGCAAGATGAGATTACAAAAGGTAATTTTCGAAAACTGATTGAAAAAGATCAGATTCCGAGTCTCATTTTGTGGGGGCCTTCGGGAACAGGTAAAACAACCTTAGCTCAGTTGCTTGCATCCAAAACCAAAAAGCATTTTATTTCTGTTAATGCTATTGAAGTGGGTGCGAAAGCATTGAGTGAAATAGGAACAAAGGCTCGCCAGCGACATACAATGTATGGTGAAGGTTCCTTTTTATTTATTGATGAAATTCATCGTCTGAATAAGGCACAGCAAGATGTATTGCTTTCTTTTGTAGAAAAGGGAGATGTAACGCTGATTGGGGCCACAACAGAAAATCCCAGTTTTGAAATCAATACGGCATTGATGAGCCGTTGTCGATTGATTACCTTTCGTTCCCTTGAAGAAAAATCTTTGTCGTTGATTGTGGATCGTGTATTAAAAATGGAAAAACTTGAACGTCAGGATGTATTTGAAAAAGAAGCTTATGAATGGATGTTAAAAAGTGTATCGGGTGATGCTCGGCAATTGATTAACAATATGGAACAAATTTTAAAACTACGTGACGCTGAATCTTGGCCTTTAAATAAGAAAAAGTTAGTGAAGGTGATAGGGCAGATACCTTTACATTATAGTAAAAGTGGTGATGCACATTATGATACGATTAGTGCATTTATTAAAAGTATTAGAGGAAGTGATCCGGATGCAGGACTTTATTATCTAGCTCGTATGATAGAGGCGGGGGAAGATCCTAAGTTTATTGCTCGTCGATTAGTTATTTTAGCTTCTGAAGATATAGGTAATGCAGATCCAAGAGCTTTAACGTTAGCTATGGCTGGCGCAGAGGCCGTTCAATTTATTGGTCTACCTGAAGCTGCGATTAATTTAGCTCAAGTGGTTACTTATTTGGCTTGTGCCCCAAAATCGAATCGCTCTTATATAGGTTTAAAAACAGCAATAAAAGAAGTGAAACGTTCAGGGGCTTTGAAAATTCCTTTACATGTTAGAAATGCGCCCACCAAGATGATGAAAGACTTAGGTTATGGAAAAGACTATAAGTATGCACATGATAGTGAAAAGGGATGGTTTCCTCAAACATTTTTGCCTGATGGAGTTGAGGGTTCTTTTTATGAACCTTCTGATCATGGTTTTGAAAAAACAATGAAGGCTTACCTTCAGTGGTTGAAAAGTGTTTAGGACTGTCGAAAAGGTATCATCTATTTTGTTGCAATCACTCAAACACTCACTCCGACGTAGGAAAAACTACGCCTCCGTTCGGTTTGTACGCCTCGTATCTGATACCTTTTCGACAGTCCTCCTTGTTGCTTAGGTAACTTTCTTTTTTTATTCCGAATTGTAAATCCTCTTAGTTGCCGTTTTTTATTATAAAGTGACAATTATGGTCGCCTAAGCCGAAGTTTTTGTTCAAAAAACCTCAATATTTTAGGCATTGGTTTTGCTAATTAAGACCTTGATTGGTTAAAGAAGTAAGATTTTTAAATGCCTATAAATTTGTTTTTAGGGTTAAAAGGGCTACAGTTTGAAATTATAAAACTGATAAATATCAAACTCATTAATCAAAAAACTTTAGTTATTTTAATGTAATAGAAGGAGTGTGTTTTATGCGCATTATGTGGATTATATTTATTTTAATTTCAACCTTCCTTATAGAATTAACCCCAAAACCTTCTTACGGAGGAGAACCTCGAGCGGATTTAGAACTTGTGGGTTCACAATCTGTAGACTCCGATTCAATAACGACAGCAGATCAATTTATGAAAGACTTAATGACATCTTTAGTTGGACGATCTCTTCAAATGAAATTTAGATTTGTTGGTGGTCAGGAGATGAATTATCGAGATAATTTTGGAATAAATACAACATTTGAAATGACAACTCCTATTTTCATTAAGCTTTATGATCCTGCTGCTGAGGCAGATATGGATCCTAATTTTAAACCTATTGCAAAGACAGGTGATGAGAATAGGAAAATTACTGTTCAAATTCGTACCACTAGAGATGATTCTATTCAAACAAATCAAATGCGTTTACAAGTTTCATTCTTTGAAAACAAAGAGCCAACCTATTTAAATTTTGATATAAATATGGCAGCATTTGATAAGCCAATTGCTTTGAGGGTGTATTCTTTGAGCGGGGTATTTAATTTTCAAACAGGCCGAAGTGTGACGGTTGCAGATGGTGCCTGTAGAGCAGAGCAAGAAATTGCTGACTGGGAGACGCAATCAGCATCATGGAAACAGGTTGATTGTAGATATTCCTATTTGTATAAAGATCAGAATCCAAATCTTTCTATCGAACAAAAACAGAAAATCGCACAGGATATAAAAGATGAGCGTGCTGAAATCGGTGATCCTCAATTTGGATTATTCTATAGTTCATGTGGAAAAGATCAGTGCTAGTATTGAGGTCCGCGGTCATGATGAAAAAACTTTGTCTAATTCTTTCAGTTTTTTTTTCTAGCATAACTTCTGCAGATCCATTGGGTTATTCTTTAATGAAGAGATTTGTAGATATTGATGAATTGCTTTCCAAACAGAATATTCAAGTTCAAAGTTGTTCCTTATATTATAAAGATGAAGATAAAAACAAAGCAAAAAAGCGCGAGAGTCATTTAGGAGCCTGTCTTTATCATTATTTGAATCTTCACATGGTCAACAGGGGAGAAGACGCTCGTGTTTTTGTCCATGTACGTTTTCCTTTTCAGCCACCCTCAAGTTCTGATTTTGTCTTAGAGCTTGATTGGAATCCTGTTCAAGGTGAAAGGCAATCTTTTCTCTCAAGATTAGCTCAGTATGGTATCAGTCCATTGACAGGAGAAGTTATTGCAATGGGGAAGAGCATGTATAGATCTTTGAGGCATGTGGAATTTAACTTAAAACCCCTTGGCCACCCTGTTCCTGTAGAATTTCTTTTTGATGAAGAAAGAATCATTTATTTTACGACCAATTTATTATTGGAGAATGGTGCAGAGAATATAACTCCGACAATTGATAATATTAGGATTACTAATGAACCTCAGAGCACAAGATTTTTAAAAGGAGAGTTTAGAGATAAGGTCAATATTCGGGTTAACGTTGGGGATCATTCGAAAGTTCAATCTGAAATGATCGTTGATTACACATTAAATCTCAGAGGTATTAAACTTAATGAATTAGATGGAGAGGTAGAGTTGATGAATACAGATAATCTTCATAGGGAGGGAATTTGAAATATTTTATCTTTTTATTACTTTTACCCTTATCTTCATGGGCTGAATGTCTTATTCCTTTTGAGCAAAGAGGAGAATTTTATACTAATCACGTTAGGCAACATGAAGAGACTCGTTCAGATTATAATGATTTATTTTTACAGTCTCTTATTGTGAATAATGAAATTCGTATGCACTCTGACAGAGGGATTTTAAGTGCAAATGCAGAGGGCTTTTTAAGACCGGGAGCAAAAGAGTTTGTTATTGTACCAGTGGTTGGTTTAAGTCTTTATATGGATAAAAATGATGTAGCTTATTACTGTCTTAATATAGATCCAGAGGGGCGAGATCCTTTTTTAGAAATTTCTTTTGTCAATAGATCCGGTTTCAATAGAGTCTCAAGGCTTTTTAAGAAGAAAAAGAATAGGCGATCTAAGTATGTGAATACCAATATTGGTATTGAGATGGCACCTCTGTCTGATATGACTGATCGGATTGAGGCTGGGTTAGATTCTGTGCCTGTTATAGGGCCTGTTTATAAAGGTATTAATCAAGGTATTTTTGATCAGGTATTTTTAATTATGAGAAAAGCAATAAATTTTATTTTTAAAGCTGGGGTTTATAAAATAAGAATGGATAAAAGAGGTTTAACTATATGGACGCAGGCCCGTATTTTTAGGATTATTTCTTGTGATTTTAAAATTTCACAATATGACTTGGAAGATAACTTTTTAAAAGATTTTGCAGCCAGTGAAGAAAGTGAAGAATATGATGTGTACTATAAAGAAATTCCTGAAGAAGAACAATCTCAAGTTTTATTGGAAACCAATTTATAAATATTCGTTACGCACTAAAGCCTTTAAATACAGATTTTGCACAGATACAGACACATTTTTCTTCACCTCGAGCCATTGTTTCATGTTTGGTGTTTGAGGGAATTTCAATTCTATCCCCAGCTCTTAGAAGAAGTTGATTTCCACTGATATTTAAAAAAAGTTCTCCCTCGACGACCATTCGGATTTCGTTAAAGGGGTGCCGATGTTCTGAGACTTTTTGTTGGGGTTCATAGATCTCTTCATATGGTTCTAAACCTTCAGCGTGAAAGATCATTTTGACTTGTTCTTTTGTGGGCACAACACGTGCTTGCCAGCGTTTGACTATCATAAAAACTGAGACTAGCATGAGCCATTCTGATAGGATATGAAAAAATACACTGGAGTAGAATTTTATAATGAAAAGAATAATCTTTGTGGTAGATTGGGAAATGTGGGTAGGCCTTACCCTTATGAAATTAAAAATGAGATGAGTACTGTACGTATGGTACTTGTTCGTCAATTTAGGTGGTAGTTAAGGGTAGTATCTGGGGGTTTGAAATAGGTCTAGGTTTTCTCAAAATGAAATGGTGGATTGTTTAATTTTACATTCATAAACCCTATTTTTTAGTCTTGATTTTTGTGGTTTAGGGTGCGGAGAAAAACCGTTATTTCGTTTATCAATTTGTAAAAAAATTATGCAGTATTTAAGTGAAGGGTTGTGGTATCGGAATTTGGGGCAGGAGACTGTCAAATTTTGAGACAATCATTCTTTGTGTCTTGATGGGTATCATTAGGTATTAAGGGGTTTTTCTTTAGGATAATTATTTAAGTCTTGAATTATCAGAGTCGATAAAAAGTTATAGGTTATAGATCGGAGTTTTCCTTGAAAGAAGCCTGCGAAAAAAAGTTAGATCAGTGGAAGAGTGACGTACTCACTTATATAGATAGTGTAGAGGGATTAAGCTATAAGGTTTTGGGTGACGTCATTGAAGTCTGTCAAAAGGTGGACCAGAAGGTTCTTCAAATTGAGATGTTAAATATCACTGAAGTTTTAAATCGAGATAATAAAGGTGGAAATCCATTTATTCAGATCAATTTTACTTCGGGAAAAAAGATTCTTTTAACGGAGAGTTTGATTGGTTTTAAGCCACGGGCTGTAGAGGGCTTAGATCTTAAAAGATTACCCAAGGTTGTGACCACACCGGATTTGCTAAGTGTTTTTGAAGCTATTGAAGAGGCGGTGAATACGGGAGCTGAGGTGGGTGAGATTAATATGTTAAAGCGTGTTTTTAGTGCGATACTTACCGGCGGTGAGGATATTGGTTTTGATTTAAAGCGTGAGAAGTATTGGATACATTCACCTTTGAGCCGATTTGCATCGGCATAGTTTTTCTTTCATTATATTCCCAGTTATTCTTTTTTTGCATTTTTAGGCCGTTATAGTCATAATGGTATTGACTTAGTTTTTAATATTAGTCACTTTATTGGTGTGCTGTTGAGAGTATTATGGGGGGATCAACAGTTGGGTGCATTTTGAGGTGTTGAAAAGAGGGGGCGTAGCTCAGTTGGGAGAGCGTCAGCTTTGCAAGCTGAATGTCGCAGGTTCGATCCCTGTCGCCTCCACCAAATGATTTTGTTGTTTTCGGGTTAAAAATTCAAAAATTTAGCTAAGCGTTCGACTTCATGGGGTTTGTGATTTCAAACCCTTATGTTGATGGGAGTGGTTTGTGTGCAACGCAGGAAAACCCGAAAACATTAGGCCAAAACTAGAATTGGCCAAAGAGGCGGCTAACCGAGTAGCGAAGAGTTTTTCTCTTTCCTTCGGTAGCAGGCCAGAGTGTTTAAGTTTTCAAATTTATTTATTTTTCCAAAGAGCAGGTAGCTGGCAGAGCTTGCTACTTGGAAAGCGAGCATACGCTCTCCCGTTAGTAGCAAGGCGTGGGAGGCAAGATGCTTGAAGTGTTAGAGCAAGAACAAAAAACGCCCACTAATCGTCTTACGGTGGAAGTAATCGCTCTTAGGAAAATGCGAGAGCTAAAAGGGTTGAGTCGCAAAGAGGCTGCGGCACTCTTTGGTCTTTCCCATAAAACAATTGAGAAAATGGAAAACGGCAGGTCTTGTCTCACTCAGAAGAAGATCAATCATTTTATTTTTACCTATGGGTTTAAGAGAGAAGATTTTGAAAATCTCTGCCAAGGAAAAATTCACCTGATTAAAGAAAAATATTTTTTTCGCAAAAATCCCAAGAAAGTAAAAAGGTCGGGTCGTCGCAGTTATCAAAAGATTATGACCAAAGAGGCAAAGGTTTTAATATCTCTGAGGCAAAAGCTGGGAATTTCGCAAAATGAGGCCTCAAGGCGTTGCGGTTATGCAAGGTCAGTCATGGGACATATTGAAAACGGCAGGATTAACCTTGGAGATTCTCGCATTGAGCATATTGTAAAGTCTTACGGGCTTAGCATGGATGATTTTAAAAAAGAATTGCAGGGTGAGTTTATTTACTCTGACCTTTTAAAAAATTGCCTTCGCATTACCCGTGAACTAGAGGGCGAGAAACTTATCAGTGTTTATCAAATTTTAAAAGGGTTAAAGGGATTTTAAAAATGAATAAAGGAAAGTATGAGCAATCTAAAAACCATGGGAGGAGAAAATGATTTTTAAATTTTTAACTGATTTGGCCTTTTTTATTTTTACCACGGGAGGGCTTCTTTTTGGAAGTTATCACGGTCTTGGAAAAATTTACGAGACCATTAAAAAAGAGACCCTTATTGAGGTTCAAAGGGGATTGCCCAAGATGGAACCCTTTGCCAATAAGCTAACGGGCAAAAAGTTAAAATTATAGGTGTCACTATAACGCAAAACCGGAAGAAGTGGCGACAAGGTGGAACGTCAAGAAAGGGTGTCTAAGTGGTGATAAACAAAGGGATGAGGACGCAGAGGACGACGTAGGGGCTAATAGGGCCATCTTCCAGTGAATCGCCACTTTTGCCACTTTATAGTCTGAATAGGGGGCCATTTTTATTCTGTAGAGTCCTCAACGATTGCCTTGGTGATCTTGGGGATGAGTAGAAATAAGAAAAAGGCCAATGCTTTAATCAAACCTAGTTAAATTTGGAGGCCGTGACATGAACAAGGTAATTATAGAAATTGAGTAAAAAAAGTACAAAGAAAGGAGTTGTTATTACCCCAAGGGATAAAAAGCTATTTCACCTTCTTTTTCAAAACAAGGTCTTAAGTTTAGAGCAAATAGAAGGTGATATTTTTAACATTGGAAGAAAGACAATCTACAAAAGACTAAAGAAACTCGCTGACACAAAACTAATTTTAAAAACACCCCATATTTTTGGAAAAAACAGAATGGCAAATGTAATCTCTTTAACACCAAAAGGAGCAAGGGTATTAGGCCTTAGCAGGTTAGATTTAGCACGTTACAGAGTAAAGCTAAGAAGTGAGTCCGTCGATCATGACCTTGCACTTTCAAAAATTCGAGGTCTTTTAGAGAAACAAAAAAGAGTTTTGGATTACAAAACCGAGAACATGATTGGCCTGCCAGATTCCATTGATGACGACTTGTTTAGTCTTTTAATTGAGATGGGAACTGATGCCGCCGTAAAACTTCAGCTCACCCCAGAGTGGAAATGCTGGATTCCCATTGAGTTGGAACTTGCAGTTAAATCCATAGATCGCTGCAAACAGAAACTTCAAAGGTATTACTGTGATAATTCTATTGCGGCATTATTTCTCATTTGCGGTTCACGCTCTCTTTTAGAAAGGTATCAAAAGATCGAGCAAGAAATGGATCATGGTAAATCTCAGAAAGTCTTCTATCTTGAAATAAAAGAGCTTCTAAATAAAAAAGGACAGGCAAAATTTAAAAGACTTGATGGCAGGTCTTTAGGCCTTCAGGGGGTAGCGACTTAGATGCGATACTGTCGCTAGGGCATAAAATGGAAAGGAGTTTCTAACACGTTAAATTTATTAGGAAACGATTAAACTTTTGGGGTTCCGTTTTTTTAGACTGTACCCCACTTTTACCAAATTCGGAGGTCTTATGAAAAAAAACAGTGATGCAAAGAAAAAATGCCCAACTTGTGCTGGGCAAAAATTAAATGAACTTGAATGGTTCACGTCTGATGAGGCGGCAGTTTATTTAAGAAAAACGCCACCAAATCTCAGGGCCATGGTTCAAAGAGGGCATATTAGGGCAAGAAAATTTGCAGGGCGTTTGTATTTTAAAAGAAAAGAGTTGGAAGAGCTTATCGAAACATCTTTTATGAGGAGTACTTCAAATGGTTAAGATGATTGAGCAGAACGGAAAAACGTATTACCGCATGTATGTCCAGGCAAGGGCCAAAATCGGCGACCACAGAGTTAAAAGACTTCAAAAGTCACTACTTTTTAAATCCGAACCCGATGCTCTAAAGTCTGACAGGTTTTGGGCAAAAGAGATTATCAGGCAAGCAGAAAGATTGGAGGGAAAGGGGCTTTATTTTAAAGACATTATTTTTAGATTTATGACTCAGGCCAAATATGGATATTTGGGAAAAAAGATAAGTGAGCAAGGGCTGAAAGACCATGAGAGCAGGCTTAATCGTTTTTGTTCAACTTGGTTTGATAGGGCCGCCTCTGATGTGGATCGAGGAGATGTTAGAGAGGTGATAAGAAAGGCAAAGGCAGGTGGCGCGAGCTACTCCCTTCAAAAAAAGATTAAAACCACGATAAACATGGTTTTTAATTGGGCCATTGAGGAAAAATTAGTTCACGGCATGAAAATAAGTCCTGCCTTTGGGCTTGTCGTCGAAAAGGACGATGATAAGAAAAAAATCCCCCCGATTTTGACTTTAGAGGAGGTTAAACTTTTACTTAAAAAGGCAAAAGAAGCAGGTCACCCTTGGCATCCCATTTGGGCCTTCGCCCTTTTAACGGGAATGAGATCAGGAGAGCTTTACGCTCTTAGATGGTCGTCTGTTGATCTCAATCAAGACAATATCAGGGTCAAAGAATCGTTTTCTTTTGCCACAAGAGAGATAAAGGGAACAAAGGCCGGATACTGGAGAAATGTTCCGATTTCAAATCAGCTTCGAGTTGTTATTGAAGAGCTAAAAAGTACCACCGGAAATGATGAATTTGTTTTGCCTAGGGAAAGCGGCTGGGTACAGGGTGAGGCGGCCAAAATACTGAGAAATTTCCTCAAATCAATTGGCATCAATACCCCCGTTGTGTTTCACACGTTAAGGGCCTGTTTTGCAACTCACCTTCTCGCTCTGGGTGTTGAATCGGCAAAGATTATGAAAATTGGGGGATGGAAAGATTTAAAAACCTTTGAAATCTACGTTCGGCTCGCAGGGATTCAGGTTAAGGGTGTTACCGATAAACTTGACGTGTTTTCGGCTTCTTGATGAATATGCACAATAGTGGTGGAGGGTGAGCTAAGTAGTCGCGCTATGCGGCAAGTTTCTGTATGGGAGTTTTCGCATGGCACACTACTAGATAAATAAAAACGCTCAAGACAATGGGTGCTACTATTGCTCTAAGGCTTGCCATACGAGCTAATTTCTCGGCATTGCTATGTGCGCCCTTCTATTTCATTTCAAGCCTATGACAGTTGGAGATCATTCTTTTGCTCGGAATATGGGGTTCTGGCGAGCTTAAAATTCAAAGAAAAACAACCTCCAAGTGGCATCTTCGCAAGAATATTTCAAATCTGAAACACAATGCCCTTTAAAATAAAAGTTGAGTTGCCAAGACAAGATATTTTTTTGATAATCTTTTATCGCAATTATCGTATATCTACCTTGAGGGAGGGTGTTGTGCGTAAAAAAAGTTTAAAATATAGAGATTTGCCTTGGGCCCTGAAAAGAAGAATTGATGCCTCTGGGCCAATGATGCAGCCAAGGAAGTCAGAGAATCCCACTGTAAAAAATATCTTGGATAGGCTAAAGGCTTCAGAGCAGAGATCGCTTGCAAACGATGCTTCTCTTTCCGCCAAACAAAAAAGAGAAGTTATTGACGTCATCGAAAATTATTTATCAGAAAATAATATGGATTCAATTAGACCGAGACAACCTGAACTCTAAGCAGAAAGCCTCATGCCTCCCAAGAAAAAAAGCAAAAAAAAGAATATTTCTAAACCTATCGAAATTTATAAACACAAAGATAAGAAAAGAAAAAATAATCCCCATGTTGGTGCTGTGACTTCAAAAACTGAAAGTCCAAAAGTTCAGACTAAAAAATATGAATATGACCCTCATTTAGACCCCCAACTTCAATGGGCCGGAAAAGCTGAGAGACTTTCCTTTGAAGTTCCAAATAGTTCTCTTCATGTTCATGAAAGGATTGATCCGAGAAGCATTATTGAAACTGTCAGAGCAAGAAATTCGGTAGATTACGAGCAGATGTCTCTTTTTCATGATCCGCAAAATAAAATAAGTGCAGATAAAGAAGCAGAGTTTTATAAACACGAAAAACTTTGGTCTAACCGTTTAATTGCAGGGGATTCCTTACTTGTGATGAACTCTCTTTTAGAAAAAGAGGGAATGGGCGGGAAAATTCAATGTATTTACATTGATCCACCCTATGGGATTAAATACGGTTCAAACTTTCAGCCCTTCACAAATAAGAGAGATGTGAAGGACAAAGATGAGAATTTAACGGCAGAACCGGAAATGTTAAAGGCCTTTCGGGACACATGGGAGTTGGGAATCCATTCTTATCTTACCTATATGAGAGATCGTTTGTTGTTAGCAAAAGAACTTCTTACCGAAAGTGGTTCTTGCTTTGTTCAGATTTCCGATGAAAATATTCACCACATCAGGGAGATAATGGATGAGATATTTGGAAAAGAAAACTTTGCGACTCAGGTATATTTTGCAACTACAAGTGGATTTCCAGGAAGTTCCTTAAGTCGGGTGGGAGACTATCTCATTTGGTATGCTAAAAGTAAAAAACATTTTAAGTATTACCAATTGTTTGAGGAAAAAGGTGCTTTAGACAAGGGAGATGCTGCTTATAAATATTTAGAACTTTCTGATGGAACAAGACGACCTATGTCTAATGAAGAAAGAAGTGGTCACAGTGCCCTGCCGCAAGGTTCAAAGATTTTTTGCTATAGCGACCTACAAAGTACAGGGTCAGCTAAAGAAGATACTCCTTTTGAGTTTGGGGAAGAGGTTTATCGCCCTAACCCCAATAACCATTGGAAGGCAAAGTATCCAGAGGGGATGGAAAATTTAAAAAAAGCTAACCGTATTGGGTTAGTCGGAAACAAAATACGCTATATTCGGTTTATTAAGGATAAGCCCGTTAATCCTATTTCTAACTCATGGATGGATACAGGTTTTGCAGGATTTTCTTCAGATAAGCGATATATCGTTGAAACTAATAAAAAAGTTCTCCAGCGTTGTATTTTGATGACCACTGACCCAGGAGATATCGTCTTTGATCCGACATGTGGCAGTGGAACCACTGCTTATGTAGCGGAACAATGGGGTAGGCGTTGGATCACCTGTGATACATCCCGTGTCTCTATTGCTTTAGCAAAGCAAAGGCTTATGACGGCAAATTTTGATTATTATGAGCTAAAAAATGAAAAAGAAGGAGTTAGCTCGGGGTTTAACTATAAAACAGTTCCCCACATTACCCTAAAATCAATCGCAAATGATGAACCCCCTCAAGAACAAACTCTTTACGACCAACCCGAAAAGAATAATTCAAAAACAAGAGTCACGGGACCGTTTACGGTAGAGGCCGTTCCTGCACATAAAGTCGAATCTTTATCACAGCTTTCTTTAAATAAAGGAGATGATTCTTTAAAAGAAATGTGGCTTGATGAACTAAGGGTCAGTGGTATAAAGGCAAAGAAAGGGGTTTCCAAAGACATTGAGTTTACAAGACTAGAGCTTATAAACGGAACAGAATATATTTACGCCGAAGGGGAGACAAAGGAAGAAAAACCTAAGCGGGTAATTATCTGCTTTGGATCAGAATATGCTCCCTTGGAACAAAGGCAGATTGAAGAAGCCTTAAAAGAAGCTGCCCACTTTTCTCCCGATCTTGTTATCTTCTGCGCCCTTCAATTTGATCCCGAGGCAGGAAAAGACGTCGATCACTTAAATTCAACGGGGACAAAGGTTTTAAAAGTTCAAATGAATAGCGACCTTTTAACAAGTGATTTGAAGAAGAAAACAAAGGGAGATAGCTTTTGGCTTATAGGTCAACCTGACATCAGAATCAAACAAAGAGATGGAAAGTATATTGTTAGCGTAGAAGGTTTTGATTACTATAACACAAAGACCAATAACATTGAAAAAGGTGGAAAAGATAAGATTGCCATGTGGATGCTTGATACCAACTACGATGAAAAATCAGTTTATCCAAGACAGGTGTTTTTTCCTATATCGGGCCCCAAACACGACTGGACAAAGCTGAAGAAAACTTTGAAGTCAGAAATTGATGAAGAACTTATAGATAAGTTTACGGGAACTGAGTCGATCCCCTTTGAACTTGGAAGTCATAAAAAGATTGCTGTGAAAATTATTGATGATCGAGGCATTGAAAGTCTTATTGTAAGAGGTCTGGGTTAAAGATGTCTGAATCTTTAAAGGCAATACCAAAACTTATTGTCAACTCCCCATTCAAAGAGCCCAACAAGCACTGGAAATTTGATAAGACAAAAAAAGAATTTGTTTTAAAAGATGGACGGAGACCTGCAAGCTATATTATCGCAGGCCAAGATAAAAAGTCATACGATGATTATGGGACAATCGTTGAAATTCCACTTGTAAACAAAATAAGAAAAAGAGTTGAGGAGTGGGAAGGAAATAATTTCCCTGGCGTTACGGGAGTAACCAAAAGGCTTCTTGATTTTTGGCATCAACTTCCAGAAGATTGTGGAAGGCGGTTTGCCTTCTTCTTTTGCCAACTTGAAGCGATAAAAACTTTAATTTTTCTCGTAGAAGCTCCAGATCATTTGAAAACAGGGCTTAATATCCCAAAAGATGAATCGCTAAATCGCCTATGTGCCAAAATGGCAACGGGAACGGGAAAAACAGTTGTTATGGCCATGACGATTGCATGGCAAATTCTTAATAAAGTGACTTATTCAAGAGATACTCGCTTTTCAAAAAATATTTTTGTTGTTGCCCCTAATTTAACCGTCAAAGATCGGTTGAGTGCTTTAGAAATTGGAGGTGAAAATAGCTATTATCAAGAATTTAAAATTGTTCCAAACGACTTTATTGAAAAGATGAATCAAGGCCAGGTGCTTATAAAAAACTGGCATCAACTCCAATGGGAAAATGAAGAAAAGATTGTCAAAAGGAAGGGAGTCGATAAGAGAGGGGCAAAAAGCGATACAGCTTATGTCAGAGAGGTCTTAGAACACTTGGCCAATCAAAATATTGTTGTCATTAACGATGAAGCTCATCATGCATGGAGAAAAAGAAGTGAGTTGAAAATAAAGAAGGCCGATGAGATGACAAAAGACGAATTAGAGCAGGCTACGAAATGGATTGAAGGGTTAGATAGAATAAATAGGTCCTTGGGAATTATTAATGTTTTTGATTTTTCCGCTACACCCTATGCACCGACAGGGAAGAAGGCCGATGATAAAGATTTATTTGAATGGATTGTAAGCGACTTTGGGCTAACTGATGCTATTGAGTCAGGTTTGGTAAAAACTCCTCGATTTGCAGTTGGTGATGATGCTAGTGCTGATGTCAAAAGTAAAAAGCCAAGGCTTTATCATATTTATGACAGTGACGATGTGCGCCCCGATCTTAATAGAGAGGCAAAGGAAAATGAATCCTTACCCGATATTGTAAAGATCGCTTATACCCACCTTTCCCATGATTGGAGCAAGAAGTTTGACCTTTGGAAAGGTAGTTGTAAAAATGAAAAGCAATTTAGACCTCCCGTTATGATTTCCATTGTTAATAGAAAAGAAACGGCAGACAGGATTGAGTTTAGCTTCAAGGAAAAAAATATCCCTATGGCCAATCAGTTCAGCAACCCAAGTAAAATGCTTAAAGTTTACTCTGACCTTCAGAATAGTGTAGAGAAGGCCACAGGGTCAAATAAGGAGCTTCAGGAGGAGACACTTTCAAAACTTCATACCATTGGAACACTTGATGGTGAAGGCCAACATATTCACCATGTGATTGCTGTTTCCATGTTATCAGAGGGTTGGGATTGTAAGACAGTGACTCATATTATGGGCCTTCGAGCTTTTAGCAGCCAGCTTCTTTGTGAGCAAACCGTTGGAAGAGGGTTGCGGAGAACCTCATATGACTTAAATGATGAGGGTATGTTTGACCCTGAATATGTCAGCGTTTTAGGAGTACCATTTTCTTACCTTCCACAGGAAGGAGATAGTGAACAACCTGTAGCCGAAACTCCAAAGAGCTGCATTTTTCCAGAAGATGAAAAATCTGAATATGCCATAACATGGCCCAATGTAGAAAGAGTTGATAGAGTGCTGAAACCCGACCTTAAAATTGATTTTAAGAAAATGGGCATATTTAAAGTTGATGTCTCAAGTATTCCTCGAATCAATGAAATTGCTCCTATTATTGAAAATAATCCTCGATATGAGGATATTGAAACGACCTCTCTTCAAGAGTTCTTTGAACAAAACTATGAACCCGACCGAATGCAAACTCTAATATTGAAAATGACGAGCGAGGTATATGACAAGACAGATGCGGAGTGGAAAAGAAAGATATTAAAAAAAGAAGCAATTAAGCAGATATTCCAGTTGGTTAAGAGATTTATTGAATCAAGCAAGTTTAAAATCGTTCCTGAATATGAAAAGGAGAGAAAAGCTCTCGTTGTTATGATGAAGATGAACGAAATTGTTAATAAAGTATTTAACCTTATTCAAAGAGATTCAATAGAGAAACTTTCTGTCGTTTATGGACAGCCTAAATTTTCTTCAACAAGTGATGCATCTGAGTGGTGGACAAAGAAACCGACAAGTCTTTTTAAAAAGACTCACATGAATTTATGCGTTGTGGACAGTGGGTGGGAGAGGTCTCATGCTAGAGAACTTGACAGAAATAAACATGTAGAGGCTTGGGTTAAGAACGATCACTTAGGGTTTGAGATTGATTATATTGACGAGAAAGGCAAACAAAGGGCTTATATTCCAGATTTTATTATTAGGCTTACCAATGGCGATCACATCATTTTAGAAGTTAAGGGGATAAAGAAAAAGCGAGATATTCAGAAATGGGACTTTATGAAGAATTGGTGCAAAGCTGTCTCTCAAGATTTAGATCAAAAATGGCATTTTGAGATTTCGCAAGACTCTACGGGAGGCATAGTTCATAAAATTATTGAAAAAATTCATGGAAAGGAAATTGCAGGGTGAGAAGGATTAAAACAAAAAGAGGGGCTGTTTTAAAAACCACTCCTGTTTTTGACACCTATTGGGAATTTGCTACAAAAAGACAAGAGATATTCATGAAGAGAGTTGCGGGAGAATGTCCACCGTGGACAAATGATCCAATAATAAAAAATTATAGATTTACTAATGTTTATAGAGCGTCAGATCGGGTTAGTCAGTACCTTATTAGAAATGTGATATATAATGGATCACAAAACTTAGAAGATATATTCTTCAGGACAATACTTTTTAAGGTGTTTAATAAAATAGAAACATGGGAAAACATAGAGAATTTCGTTGGAGAAATAACATGGAAGAACTATAATTTCAAATCTTACTGTAGAGTACTTGAGCAACAAAAGAAGGGTAAAAGCCCTATCTACTCTGGGGCCTATATTATGCCCTCTCCCGACTTTGGATTGCCAAAAAAATATAGGAATCATCTACGTCTAATAGAGTTTATGATTAAAGATTTTGCCCCAAAGAAAATATCAAAGGCGAAATCTCTTGAGGAGGTATATAAAATATTATACTCGTACCCTTCACTAGGAAGCTTCCTGGCCTTTCAATTTGCTATCGACTTAAACTATAGTGAGATTATAAACTTTTCAGAAATGGACTTTGTAGTAGCGGGGCCAGGGGCTCGAAATGGAATCCAAAAGTGCTTTTTAGATTTTGGTGGATTAACTCATGAAGAAATCATCATGGAAGTAACTGAACGCTCTACGGAGGAATTTTCAAGACTCAATTTGAAATTTAGAAATCTTTGGGGGCGTGAACTTCACCCTATTGACTGCCAGAATTTATTTTGTGAAGTTGATAAATATTCAAGGGTTGCTCATCCCGACTTTTTAGGTGAGACCGACAGAAAGAAAATTAAGCAAAAGTATAAAAAAAATCTTGGGAAAATACCTCAGTGGTATCCCCCCAAGTGGAACGTGAAAGTATTATGACCATGACCTCCTCAACTTGACAAAAGCCTGTCAGGTACTATCTTTAGCTATGAAGAGAAATTGACGATGCGCCGCGCGCCAAGGGGTGCTACAAATGCCTAAAATTAAAGAAAAAAATGTATTTATCAGCCATTACAGGAAGGATGAAAAATATATCGAAAAACTAAAAAAAGACCTTGGAAAGAGAGGGGGATACAAACTTAATAATTACTCTATCGACAGCTCGAAAGAAAATAACGCCTCTGATGAGTCTTATATTAAACAAATGCTGGGAAAGCATATGGACTCCGCTAGCGTCTTGATATGCTTGGTTGGAGATAAAACTCATACACGCCCATATGTTGATTGGGAAATCGAACATGCTATGAGAAAAGACAAAAGAATTATTGGGGTGTATCTTCCAAGCGAAGAGAACGCCGATCTTCCTGAGAATTTAGATAAATATGCAGATGCAGTCGTCAGTTGGAAAGAAGAAAAAATTATTGCAGCGATAGGTGGAGAGAATATTTTTTGTAATCCAGATGGGACTCAAAGATCAAGTAACCCATCCTATGGCGATATGAAAAGAGTATCATGCCAATGAAGATTTTTACATATAGAGTCGCGAGAGATTTTGGCTTCGCTCCAAACCCCTTTAACGGATTTTGTACATTGGCCACCTGTAAGCCAAAGATAAGAAATAGTGCTCAAGTTGGGGATTGGGTTCTAGGGTTAGGGACAAAGTCTCTGAAATGCAGAGATTTTTTGATCTATGCCATGAGGGTAAATGAAAAAGTGAGTTTTGATGAGTATTGGAACGATGAACGTTTTCAATGTAAAAAATCATCGCCAAATGGTAGCTTGAAAACCATGTATGGTGACAACATATATCACCACAATGGAAAAAAATGGATACAGTCAAACTCACATCACAGTCGTAAAAATGGGAAAACGCATAGAAAGAATCTAAAAAAAGATACAGCATCTAATCATGTCCTAATCTCAGAGCAATTTTATTATATCGGGGATGCAAGGTTGGTAAAAATCTATGAAGTATCAAGGTCGTTTTATAACAAAGTAAAGGGAAGATATGTTAGGCAAAAAAATTTTGAAGATAAAGAAGCCAGTAAAATAATAGGTCAACTTAAAAATACCCTAGCGAATAAAAATATATCTAAGGGCTTCTGTGGCGACCCTGTAAACTGGACTCAGAATTGTCCTTCAAGGTATATGGGAAAATGATTAACATTGAAGAATATCAAAGGCAAAGCAGAGAAACCCTTCTTCCTGACAGCACTGAATCAGACGAAAAAAAAGAAAGAGTTGTCCTTCTTGGAATCGTTGGTGAAATAGGTTCGCTCGCTGAAGTATATAAGAAGAAGCAAAGAGTTCGCCTAGGGTATTCTTCCTCAGATGATACAAAATATAGGAGAGATGTTCAAGAGGAGCTGGGCGACCTCCTATACTATACCGTATCTCTTGCCTCACTAAAGGGGATTGACCTAAAAGACAGGGACATCTCTCGTGCTCATCAAGAACGTATTAATGATGAGCGTTTGGTTATTACCGAGCTAATAAAACTTTGTTATGAAATCTTAAGTTCTTCAACGGATAATCCTCAAACTGACTACAGTGAACCTATAAAGAATATTTTGAAAATTATCTTTCAAGACATTGGCAGCAGTAAAGAAGATAAGGATTCTTTTTTACAAAGTAACCTCAAGAAGACAAAACTCCGCTGGGGTAACCAAAGTGTGAAAGAAATAGGAAATCATAGAGATAGGGAGTTTCCTATCCATCAGCAACTTCCAAGAAAAGCATTAATTGAATTTATAAAGGGGAAAAATGGAAAAATTATAATGCGAATGAATGGAATGAACTTGGGCGATCCAATAGACGATAACATAGAGAACAATGATTTTTACCGATTTCATGATGTGTTCCATTGGTCTTATGTTACTTTCCTAGGTTGGTCACCTGTGTTAAGAAGCCTTTTAAAATCTAAGAGAAAAGATGATCCTGTTATAGATAGAGACCAGGATGGTGCTAGGGCTAAAATAGTGGAGGAGTGTATCTCTCTCCAAATCTTCAGCTATGCAAGAGAAAATAATTTTTTAGAAGATGTAACGTATATAGATTACAGTATATTAAAATTCATAGAAAATCTAACACAAGACCTAGAGGTCAAGGATATTAATTATAAAATTTGGGAGGACACGATTAAAGAGGGCTATGAAATATTTCGAGAAATGAAGGCTGCATTTAACAACCTTGATTCTGCAAAAAATGAAAGCCAAAGAATTGGAGTATTACATATGGATGCTGATGAAAGAAAAATATCATTTGAGGTAGATTAAGGGGGAAAGTAAAGATGGATTCAGAAGAGAAAATTGTTAGACATTTGGAAATGATCCAAGCCGTAATTGACCGTATGGCTAAAAACTCTTTTTTTATTAAGGGATGGGCTGTCACACTGGCAATGATTGGCAGTCGATTCATTGATAGAGACGATGACTATTTTTTTATCGTATTCTTAGTTTTATTATTTTTCTGGGTTTTAGATGCGTACTACTTGAAAGAAGAAAGAGCCTTTCGTAATTTATACGAAAAAATTTGCAATCAAAAAGAAACAAATTTTTCTATGAAAAGAAGTGAGGATACATGCCATTTGAAAGCATTTATTTGCGCATGTTTTTCTAAAACAATGATCTTTTATATTTTGCCATTAATTTTAATCTTTTATGCAATGGATATTTAATGGAGTATTCTAATGACGAGAAGAGTATTTTTTAGCTTTCACTGGGACGATGTTTGGAGAGTTAATCAAGTAAGAAATAGCTGGGTTGCAGAAGGAAATTATCAGAACGCCGGTTTTATAGATGCCGCAGATATTGAAAAATTTAAAAAAGCCACAGATCGGAAAATCAAAAATTGGATTAACGAACAACTAAAAGGGACTTCTGTAACGGTTGTTTTATTAGGTTCTGAAACACTTTCAAGGCCTTTTGTCCTCTACGAGATAGAACGAAGTGCTTTTAAAAACAACGCGATTATTTTTGTTGATATTAGCAAGGTTAAAGACCAAAATAGCCAAACAACAGAAAGGTGCCTCATTCCTCAAAAATTTAAATATATTCGACTCTATCGTTGGGATATAGATAACGGTCGTGAAAATCTTGGCCAATGGATTGAGATAGCCGCCATGGAGATGTTTAAATTTTATTGACAATCTCAGGAAGCTACAGCATACTGCTTGTGTACAGCTAAAGATTCTCGAATTTTTGATCTGTAGCTAAGCAAAATCAGGTAGATGACTCATCCAAAATTGTCTCCACCAAATTTCGTTAAAATAAATCTTAAATCTTAAATCTTAAATCTTAAATCTTAAATCTTAAAAAAACTTAGCAAGGCTGTAGTTTCACAAGGTTTGTGATTTCAAGCTTTTATGTATGTACCGAGAGGGCCAGCCTCTTCGCTCTTTTTAATTTTTAGGAACTTAATAATAGGTTGCACACTATTAAGCAATATGGTACAATATTTTGTGGCATTATTTCAGTTGTCAGAGTGGTTAGTCATTTGGCTTTATGAAAGCACTTCGTTTGTATTTGAGTGGGACGAAGGGAATCTTGAGAAGAGTGAAAACAAACATGGAGTTAGGGCAGAGGAAGTCGAAGAGGTGTTTAATATTAAATCAATGCTGGCTCTTGGCAAACAGGTCAGACCAAAAATTGCTGAGGAGCGTTTTGGTATTATTGGTCCTACAAAAGAAGGGAGAATGCTTTGTGTGGTTTTCACAATAAGAAATAATAAGGTAAGGCCAATTAGTACCAGAGTTGCTAATAAAAAAGAAAGGAGATTGTATGCCAAAAACATATGTAAAATCCCTAAAGGAATATGAGGAGACTTTTGAATTTGATGAGTCTGCTTTTCTCAAAGCTATGCAAAAAGTTGGGAATCGAAAACCTACCAGCATTGCTTTAGAACCAAAAACAATAGCTTCCTTAAAAAGGGTCGCTAATAAAAAGAATGTACCCTATCAAGTGCTAATGAGGATGATTATTGAAGAAGGTTTGAAAAGAATGGCCAAAAATCGCCATAAAAAAATGGCTTAAAGTAATCGCTCGTCATTTCATGTTTAGGGCAGAGACATAGCGAATCATTGGGAAACACAATGAGTTCTTGTGTGGGGGATTTTAAATAAATGATCAGAGGTTGGAATCTTTTTTGTAAAATCTCTTAACTGAGGGATTTTCTTTCTTAACTGTAAGGGATACTTTTTAAAAATATTGACAACATTACTAGTGACAGAGCAAGGAACATCTTTTCTTGTTACTAATAATGCTTTTATAGAAACTGTTTTGAAGTTGCGTTCCTTAATATTAAAATAATCTTTAGTGGAAAATTTTTTAAAAAAGTAATAAGGATATAATTCTTTAATTTTCTCATGCTCCTTCCTTTTAATGGAAAGAAAATGAAACACTCTGTTGCTAACATTTGTTTTTATAAAAACATTGTTAGGGTGACCAATAGTTCTAATAATAGCGTCCAGTTTATGATTCATCATCATCTCAATAGCGTCATCTAAATCTTTTTCCAATACTTGGACTTGACTCCTCCATTCTTTTCCCAAAAAAGTTTTAAGGATTTCGCTTGCATTTTGATAAGATCCCGATGTTTTTGTTCCTATAACAATAGTTTTACCTTTGATATCCTTAATCTTCCTAATCCGTGAAGTCGGAGAAATCAGAATGGAGACCGCCTCATCATATAAAACCTGAACTAATCTTAATTTATCTGTAAGAGTTTTATCTTTTTTAAACTTTCTTGAAATCATATCAGATTGCATAATTGCAAAATCAACCTTTCCGCTTGTAAGAAGCTGAAAGTTTTCCTGTGCACCCCCTGTCGGCTTTACAACTAATTGATAATTTTTTGATTTTGATAATTGTGCAATAGCTCCTGCTAAAGGAAAGTAAATCCCATTGACTTCCCCGGATGCAATAATATAGTTTTTTGCATATAAAGAGGGAGCTATTAGCAATAAAATATAAATGGTAACCAAAAATAAAATATTACTTCTTATTTTTATTTTCATCTGATTTTCCTCTGATATACTCAATGGATATTCCCTTTTTTCTATTTTCTTTATCAACGACCATTTCTTTTTTCCTCTTAAGAACAAATTTATATTTTTCATCAATAAATATTTCACTCGGTAGTGTATCATAAATAAGTGCGAGATGGTTCCAGTCAACAGTCATTTTCTGTTGCCTGTTGAGAGATTTCTCCCAATCGATTAAGCAGTATAGACAGCTATGATCAATATAAAAAAGATTATTAATATCAATGAAGATATTTTTTTCTTGTGCAGCTTCTTTCAAATAGTGAGATAACAGTGGAAGGCGTAGGAAGGTGGCTGCTCCACTCATAGTAATTGTCATCTTTTGATCTTTGTCTTTTAAGTTATCAATTTGGAAGCTCATGCAAAATTTCCAAATGATCTTGATAAGAGGGGCAATAAGGCTAGCGAGAAAACCAAAGATGAAGCCTAGAGAAACCATAGATATGAATGTAAAGGCCCAAATGAAAATCTCACTTTTTCCATATCTAGCTATATTTTTTACTTCTGGTATATTTAAAATGGTAAACCCATAGTATAAAAATATCGAATAAATGATTGGGTTGGGAATAAACTGTAAGATATTTGGAAAAAAGATCACAATAGAACTCATCCATATACCAACCAGAAAGACCGCCATCTTGCTTTTCATGCCAGAGCCAATCGTAACATTAGGTCCAGCTACACAGGGAGCAACTGGAAGGGCTCGAAACAAAGCCAGTACAATATTGGTAAGTCCAATGGTTTTAAATTCATGGCTTAAATCGATACTAGAACTTTTCATGACATTGACATAAGATGTAGTATTAAAAATATAAACCAGAACAAACATAGAAGTCAGTGCTGCTATAGCAACAAGAATTGGAGCCACTGACAGTTTAGTGTAGTCGATATTACCGAATACAAGAATATTGTTACCTAAATATTCTAATAAGCCTCCATTGTTATTAAAAATTTGAGAGGATATTTCTCCATATTGATTGAGGAAGTTAACGGGGAGAGATAGAAAGTGAGCAATGAATCCTCCAACAACAATAACAATGAGTTCGGCGGGGAAGAATTTACCAATAGGTATTTTTTTAAATGTGATCAGGGTTAATAAACCAACGACTGTCATAGTAAAGGAAGCAAAATATTTAGATTGTGTTAAAAGGCTGGGAAGTTCACTTATCATACTAAAGATAGTGCTTATATTCGCAAGCGTATTACCTTTTGAGGGGATATCAAAAATAGCCAGCACTTCAGAGATGATGATGTTAAATCCGATGGCAGATAAAAAACCTATGGCAATGGAGGGGGAGAGTATTTTAAACCACTCAATTTTTTTGTAGTAACCTATAAGAAATTGCAAAATCGAAGCGGCAAGAAAGATGGCCCCGTAGATGACCACACCAAATTGCTCCAACATATCATAACACAGTGTAGAAAAAGCAATTGCTGGTCCGACTGATAGGTAGGGGCATTTGGAATAAATGCAAGTAATGAACATTGCTATTATAGAGCTGACTAGACCAAATATTGGGGAAAATCCGGATATAAGTGCTATGCCGATTACACTGGGAATAATGACTGCGCTTTGAATAAGCGATGAGCGAAAATCATTTAGAAAATCAATAGGTTTATAATTCTTCATTGTTATGAAAGTCCATAATGTCTAAGAAACTTATTATATGCATGTATTTAGAAAAAAGATAACAATAACTATTGGAATCACCGTAGGTAAAGTGAAATAGTGACAACATTAATTTGAAACAAAAACCATAGCGTCATTCATGAGATCACCTGTGATTAAGATCTTTCCATTAGAATGAACAGCTTGTACACGAGGTCCCTTATTCTCATAGGAAACAGCGACAATACTTTTTGATTTGGTTACCTTATAGGTTGCTCCAGCTATCACATCAGATTTTTGATTTGTACAGGCACCGACCAAAAGTATAAGGATGATTGAAAAATAGGTTTTCAATAGTAACATAAAAGTAGGGTATCATTAAAATAGCGAATATTGTCAATTCAATCGGCTTACTTAAAAGCACTTAGTTTCTAACGTTTAAGTGTTTTCGACTTTAGTCTTAATAAGTGTATTTGTTTTGATTCTAATGAGTTAGAACGAATTTCAATTGTTCGGAAATTCCGAACAGTTCAAGAAGAGGATAAAACACCAACGTTTCATACAAATCAGAAAGAAAATACTTGTCAAAGCTATTTCTACTTGTTTTCGTGGTGGCTGGGGTAAGTAAACTAGAGATTCTAAAGGAAATGGAATGGGTAAGAAAAGCGCATTTTTAACTTTCTACTTTTTGATCATGTTGAACGTTATTTGGGTGCTCGGTGATGAGTCGCCATGATCGTAAACCGGCAGGTGCTGAAATTATGGGAGCAACCGGAGTCATTGATCTTCCACAACAGACTTCTTACGCAGATAAAAGGGGTTTTGCTGATTTCGATGGAGACGGAGTTATTGATATGGTTGAGTTGGGAGGTTTTGTTAGTAGTTTTAACAAGGGGAATATTTTTTGGGGAACACGTGATGTGAATAACTCTGTCAACTTTGGCTTTGAAGAAGAACCTTTATTATTTACCGCCCCCTTTAAGTACAGGAAAATTCGCTCTACCGAGCCTAAATTGGACACCGGAGATATCAATGGAGATGGTTGCGCTGACTTTATCCACGCCGGAACTGAGGGCAAGAAAAGGATTATGACCTATGTTCTTAGTGCCTTGTGTGATTGATTTTAGAATTTATCTGTATGGAAAAGTTAAATCCATTAAAAATCAACATATCATGAACCAATATGAAAAATAAAAATCAACCCTACTACCCCAACCTTATAGAAACCTTTGGTCAATTCAAACATATCCGTAAAGGTCATTTTATTCCAGGGCAGCCCCCATTTTCAGCTCTACCCTTTGTCTTCTTAAGTATCATTTATGTTGTTTTGTTGTATGTCTACAATCTTCTTAACAGTGACACCTTAACTATAGCTGTTTGTGTTTCTTTTTTGGCACTCTGGAATAACAGCTCTCGAAAGTTTTTGTACTTTATCCTGCCATTTTTACTGTCTGCAATAGTCTATGATAGTATGAGGTACATAGGTCATGAATGGCGAATGAATGTTCATATCGTAGAACCTTATGAAATTGAAAAGAGTTGGTTTGGAATAACATCTTCTGGGGTAATCCTAACCCCTAATGAGTATTTAAAAGCATTTCAAAATTCATTTTTAGATATTTTTTGTGGAATTGGCTATCTCACCTTTATTTTAAATTATATTTTATTCTGTGTTTATTTTTATATGAACGGCCTCTTAAATCTTGCTAGAAAAACCTCGTGGTGTTTTTTTGTGGCTAACTTTATAGGGGTTATTATTTATCATCTCTATCCTGCGGCTCCACCTTGGTATGTTGAGCTCTATGGATTTGAGTTAGATTTGAATGTTCCCTCTAATCCAGCAGGAACTATTCGATTTGATGAATTTTTTAACATAGATGTTTTTCAAAATATGTACTCTAAATCAACGAATGTTTTTGCGGCAATTCCCTCCTTGCACGTGGCTTACCCCTTCTTATTTTTATTTTTCTCTTTTTATATAAAGCGATTTAGGATCTTTGCCGTTCTTTATTTTATATCCGTGAGCTTTGGTGCCGTTTATTTGTTCCATCATTATATTATTGATGTATTGATGGGCTATCTTGTTGCTGCCGGATCCCTTCTTATTATTTGGAAAAACCCTCTGTTTTCGAAGATAGTGTAAAGGTTTTTAAAGAATACTGGGGGTGCCTATGTTCATTAGTTAAGTTGTTCAAATAATGCTAAAGACTAGTAGCTTATTTACCGATAGATAGGTGTATAAAACACTTCTGTATAAACCTTAGTGTTTTGTACGTTCTCGAATGTTTTGGGGGTATTTATAAAGCATTGTCTCCGTTCAGTTCACTTTGCTTTTATTGTCTTAACTGTATTAACAGTTCCTTTTTTATATCAAAATTGCACTGAAGGTGATTGGTATAAACTGCAACAAGCTTCTTTAGACGATAATTATAATGATGAAAATAATCCTGATGTTCAGCCGCCAAGTGAGATTGATGTTGATGTTGATGTTGATGGAGGAAATGATGGTGATGTTGAGGAGGTTGCGGAACCTTGTGATCGATTTATCACTCCCTATGCAGAAGGGGAAGTTGTTGTCATTAGCAAACCTACTGAGAGTTCCGCTGAGATTACAGTGACATGTCAGGGAACAACAGATTCATACATAGAAACAGCTCGTGAGGATGGCCTGATTGTTCGTGAATTGGGGTGTAATGATGAAGAGGGTTCACCCCAAGTGGCATCCATAGAGGTTGCAGGAGTTGAGCCAGGGGGTTGGTACTATGTGCGTGGAGATCGTAATGTTGCTGTTGCCCCTCTTGTGTGTAAGTCAGATTTAGATAATAGTTCTGTTGTAAAGGCTGTCGACCCCGGAGGAGTAACAACTGTTCAGGGTGAGTATGGGACATTCATTCGGCATAACACTGAGGGGTGGATTGCTATTGTTTCCGATGTTCCAAGTTATGAAGGTGATGAAGCTCATGTGGCTCCATATTGGCGAGGTCATGGCGGTATTGTGGGACGTCCTGTAAATGGGGAGGAGTCGATCACAGTGCAAATAGATTGTCATGTGCAGGCAGCTGATGACCTTGTTACTGTCTCGGTGCATGAACAAGTGCTCACTGCAGATCCAAATACAGGTTTAGTGGTCGCACTTATTGAACAGAAATGTGGTGAAGAGAGTCTATCCGAAAACCTTGAAGTTTCTGGTATGGAAGATGGTGGTTGGTATTGGATCAAAGGTGATAGCAACGTTACTGTTTCATCATTAATCCGAAAAAGTGCGGTTTCCGAAGAAGATCCTAATCCTTTTGACCCCGGCGGTGTAAGTGTTGATAGGGGATATTACGGGACATTATTCGTACGTGAGGGAAGTCAGATATCTGGAATTGTACCACGTGGTCAGTAAGATAACCTGTTGTTTGTTCATTAAAAAAATTTCTACATTTTGTTTTTAAGATTCGTCTTCAGATAAAACTTTGTAGATGAGAGGGTTCTTTGGTGGAGGGGATTGTGAAACCTTCATAATGTGAGTGAAAAACTCTTCCTCTAAAGTTTGAACCAATTTTTTTTGGGATGAGTGGTGATATATATTAAAAATCACTTCTCCAGATTGAATAGTGTCTCCTGGTTTCTTTAAAAATTTAAAGCCAACTGTAAGGTCAATTTCATCTTCCTTTTGTTTACGTCCCCCTTTTAATTCTAACAGCATTCTACCAATGAGATTGGTTTGAAAACTTTCAATATACCCATCTGACTTGGCTCGAACGGGATAGGTTTCAGGAGCCACTACAAGAAGATCTGGATTCGATAAGATGTCGTCTCCACCTTGTGCGTGTACCAATTGAATAAATTTTTTCAAAGCAGCCCCACTGTGTAAGGCCTGACTGGCTTTTTCCTTTCCTTCTTCAAGAGAGTGAGCTTTTCTTGCTAAAAAAATCATTCCAGCGGCGAGTTCGAGAGAAAGTTCTTCTAAGTCTTTAGGGCCATTTCCCTCTAAGGTTTCTATGCATTCAATGATCTCCAATGAGTGTCCAACAGTGTTTCCAAGAGGGGAGTCCATATTGGTGATAAAAGCGATGGTTTTAACTCCAAGTTGTTTTCCTATTTCCGTAAGCGAATGAGCCAGGCGATGACTTTTATCAACGGTTTCCATAAAGGCTCCGCTCCCCTGTTTGACATCCATGACGAGTCCGGAGATTCCTTCAGCTAGTTTCTTACTCATAATTGAAGCTGTAATGAGAGGGATAGAATTAACGGTGGCCGTAACATCTCTTAAGGCGTAAAGCTTCTTGTCGGCTGGTGCGATTTCACCTGTTTGGGCTACCAAAAACATACCATTTTTTTCGATCAAAGAGGGCAATTCTTCAAAAGGAATGTTGGTCTTATAACCGGGGATGCTTTCAATTTTATCAACGGTACCACCAGTATGTCCTAGTCCCCTTCCAGAAATCATGGGAACTTTCACTCCACAGGCAGCGGCCACAGGGCCTGTGATAAAACTTGTTTTATCCCCAACCCCTCCTGTTGAGTGTTTATCGATAACAGTGGGATCGTTGAACTTTAAATATTTGCCCGATTTCCACATGCTTTTAGTAAGAGCCAAGGTTTCTTCTGAGTTCATACCGTTAATAAAAATAGCCATGAGTAAGGCTGCGGCTTGGTAGTCGGATATTGCATCGTTAGTAAGATTTTGAACAAACCATTGGATTTCTTCATTACTCAATACATGAGCATCACGTTTTTTTTCAATAATTCGATAGGTGTTCAAATTTTCTATTCCTCTTTTTAGAAAGTTCGGCCTTTATTTAAGATAACATCGAGGAAAGTTCTAGTAAAATTTAGATTTGCACAGAATGTTCTTGGGGTTTTATATAAATTTGCTTAATAAAAAAGCAAAAATGTCCACATGCATTTTTTATTATTTTAAAATAGCAGATAGAAATGAAGCCAAGTTTGTTTTGGATTTTATCCTCGTTCTCCAAAAAGGATCAATTCTTTACCTGAGAACGTGGTGTTATCTAAGACTTTACCATAAAAAAGAACTTGAACTTTTCCAGAAAGATAAATGTTCTTTCCACAAATATAAGCACCGCCAGCGACTTGTACTTCGCCAGAAATTTTGGCTTCTCCGCAAAGTTCACTACTTGCTCCTCCAATTCTGGCATCGCCAAAAACTTTAACATGGCCAGAAAGTTTAGCGTTTGCAGTCACATGGGCATTCCCAAAAACCTGCACCCAGTCAGACAGTTTAGCTTGAAAGGTAATTCGAGCATTCCCAAAAACAAGAGCACGATCAGAAACAGTTGCATAATTACAGACAGAGGCATTGGGACCTATATAGGCTGTGTGAGAGACCTTTGCTGTATCAGCAACAAAACCACCACCATTTGGGTGATAGTAACCTGGTGCTCCATTACAAGGAGGTTTGGTAATAGATACTTTTTTGTTAGACGTGTTCAAATCAGGAGCATACAAATCACGAGCACCCACATCAGGAGAAATAAAAACAATTCCCATTAACAAAATCAATTTACCCACTAGAACTTCATTCAAACGCATCCGCCTCTCCTCTTTTTTCAGTAAATTTTATTTCTCTGTTACAAACTCTGCAATCTCACAAACACGGGTTTTGAGCGACTTAACAAACTATTAAGAAGCAATCTATATACCAAAAGCGTTCTATAAGAGGTTTCAAACCTGTTCCGTAAACACCTGAAAATAAAAGACTATTTTTAATAAGGTAAAGATAGGTGTCTTGTTTTTTAAAGATTTGCCAAAAAACAGCCCTCAAGGAACTGAATTGGTCACATTTGAGTTCGAAAAATAAGAAAGAAATTTTCCTTCTGTTATCTTTACACCATAGAATAACATTTTGAGATTTATGTATTTTTTGGTAGCGATAGGTGTAACGATAAACATTCATGTAATAGATGGAACTAAATGTTGTCTGTCTTCATTTGATTCAGATTGAAAAATTATGATTTTAAATTAAAAGCTCGCTGTCTCAATGTGAGAAGTATAGTTTTTTTGTTAGTCACTTAGGGGTTATATGAGTTATATATTATCAAAGCGCAGCAAAGAGTCCTTTTTTTGACACGTGGAATTTTCATTTGTTTCATCAGATAAGTTCATGCAGGCTAAAAACCTATATCAGGATTTTTTTACATACTAGGGCTTGCTTTTTATCAGATCATATAAAGATTAACTCAGAGGAGGTTAGGAATGCGTTTTCTATTCACAGTGGTTTTCGCACTTTTATTTACAATAAGCGTTGAGGCCGAGAAATATAAAATAGATACAGGCCATTCTTCGGTAGGCTTTAAGGTTAAGCATCTTGTTATTTCAACTGTTTCGGGTCGATTCAATACATTTGAAGGTACGTTTGACTTTGATGAGAAAACAGGACGTCTTAAAGATATTAATGTGAGTATTGATGTCAGCTCAATTGATACAAATGAGTCTAAACGTGATGAGCATCTGCGCTCTGAAGACTTTTTTAATGTTAAGAAATTTCCTAAAATGACTTTTAGGGGTAAGAAAGTTATCTATAAAGATAAAAAACCAGTCAAAGTCAGAGGAGAGCTGAGACTACATGGTCATAAGAAAAAGGTTACTCTTGATGTCACCTATAATGGTACGGTAACTGATCCATGGGGAAATAAAAAATTGGGCTTTGAGGCGATGACAGAAATTAATAGAAAAGACTTTGGAATTAACTGGAGTAAAAAATTGGATTCCGGAGGGTTAGTGGTGTCAGAAAAAGTGAAAATTCATATTGAGGGCGAGGCTAATGCCATGGTAAAAAAAAGATGATAAGGGAAAGAAAAAGAAGTAATTTATTAAATTTTACAAAGGGGAGGGACGTTCAATGACAAATAAAGCACTAATGGGAGCAGCTTTTGCGGGGCTTCTTATGACGACGGTAGGGTGTGCCTCAACACATCACTCATCCTCACCAAAGATGGCACAAGGGGAGTGTCATGGTGTGAATTCTTGTAAAGGGCAAGGAGCTTGTGGTGGAGCTGGGCATTCCTGCGCTGGGCATAATGAATGTAAGGGCAAAGGCTGGCTTAAAATGAGTGAAGCCGCATGTTCTGAAGCGGGTGGTACATACAAAAATTAAAAAACATGAATGATTTAAAACTTGGGTTGGGCTTACGCCCAACCCATTTCCCGTACTTAGAGTCTAAAAAGCCTATTCGTGTTGATTGGTTTGAAGCGACTTCTGAAAATTATATGAATACAGAGGGACGCCCTTTGGAAATTCTTCTCAAACTTCGAGAACAGTTTCCAATAGCTCTGCATGGTGTCTCTATGTCTCTGGCTTCCGCAGAGGGTGTGACGATAAATTATCTCAAAGACTTAAAGGGCCTTATTGAGAGGGTAGAGCCCTTTATTGTTTCTGATCATCTTTGTTGGTCGCGAACTCCAGAAAATAGTTTGCATGATTTGCTTCCGTTTCCCTATACAAAATCTAACCTCAAGGTTGTCTCTAAAAATATTCAAAATGTTCAAGACTATTTAAAAAGAGAGTTACTTATAGAAAATATTTCGAGTTATATGAGTTTCAAAGAAGATGAAATGACAGAGTTTGAATTTATGAGATGTCTTTGTGAACAGACGGGGTGTAAAGTCTTATTGGACATTAACAATATCTATGTGAATTCAGTTAATCATGGTTTTAAAGCGTCAGAGTGTTTGAAACAAATCCCTTCACATTTGATTGGACAGATTCATTTGGCAGGGCCTTCTCAAATGGACGGATTCTTATTTGATACACATTCGACAAAGGTACCCGAAAGTGTTTGGGGTTTGGTCAATGAGATAAAGGATAGGATTTTGGATAAGCCTATTATGCTGGAATGGGATGAAAATGTTCCAGATTTTCAAACTTGTGAAAACGAGATTTTTAAAATAAAGAAGATTTTGAAGGAGTAGGCTGTTTGAATCACAAGTTAAAACTGTCAGTGAATATTTATGAATCGTTAATCCTTACAGTAGAGGAAAATTTGATAAAAATGGATTATAAAATATGAAAGCATTTGTAAAATTTCAAAACGTATTCAGTGAAGATTTAAGGAAACTGGATGATTCGTTAAAATCTGAAAATATATCTCCAATTGCAAAACTGAGTTCTCATGAGTGTATGAATATTTATCACAAGGCCTATTTTGCACGATTGACGGAAACTCTTGGGGATACATACTCTGCTGTTTGGAGGGTTTTGGGGGACGATCATTTTTTTGAAGTGACGAGAGATTATATTCAAAATACTCCATCTATTTATTATGACCTTTCTGATTATGGAGAAACTTTTCCAAAGTATTTATGTTCAGTGGGTGATAAGTTTAAAGCTCCCTTTCTCTATGATTTAGCTCGGTTTGAATTGGAATTTAAAAATCTTTTTCATCAAAGGCAAAATAAGCCGCTTTCTAAGGAAGAGTTAGCTTACTCTTTAAAAGAGGGAGATCTTATTTTTTTATTTGGATCTGCTTTCAAACTTTTTAAATCCGATTACCCCATCCATGATATATGGAAAAATCGTGAAAGTGAAAAATTTGACATGGAATCTTTAGATTGGAAAATCAGAGAACATCTTGTCCTCTATAAAAATAAAGATCGCATTTTTATAAGAAAGATTACGGAGATGGAGTTTTGTTTTTTAGAGATGCTCAAGGAGGGGCAGTCTGTTTTAAGGACATTAAAAAGTGTGACTGAGGAGAGTAAAGTTTCAGAACAGAAATCTACAGAGAAATATTTAGAGAGGGATAATATTTCAGAGAGTCAGATTACAAAAAATCAAACTGAAAAGAATGAAGCTGTTGGAAATAAAACTTCAAGCGATGATTTTGAGAGAGTTCAAAACCTTATGCGATTAGTTTCTGAATTAAATTGTGTAGAAGCTGTCCAAAAAGTTTAGTTTTTAATATGTTATTTTGAGTTACTTTAAGCAAATTTATTGGGTTCGATGGTGTTAACCCAATCCCTGTAAGATTGATTTAATTCTTCAACAGAAGACGGTTTGTGAACAGGGCCAACATGTACTTTTAAGGGGCCCGGTCTGGCAAAACCCGCCCCCTTTGGCCATAAATCATATCCCCCCTGTAAATAAAGAAACAATATAGGCGTATCTGATTTCATAGAAAAAATACTTACGCCCTTCTTAAAAGGATGAATTTTTCCATCAGGTGAGCGTGTTCCCTCTGGAAAGATAACAATCCATATATTTTTTAATCCCGTAAGAAGATTAACGCACAGACGGACAGCCTCACTGGTTTTTTCCTTTCTCTCTATGGGAATAGCCCCTATGCAATGCTTGGAGAAAAAGGACATCCAAAAATTAGAAAAGAAATAATCTTTTGCAGCTGCGACATATAAATTTAACCAATACTTAAATGGAATCGCGGCTGCAATACTGACAGCATCGAGATGACTGGAGTGATTCGATATAATTAAAAGCCTTGGATTTTTTTTATAAATCTCTAAGAAATTTCCTTTAACTTCTAGACGAATATAAAACTTAAAGAAAAGAAATTTTAAAAAACAAGCCCATAGCCAACGAATGAGAATGCTTGCCCAATCCAAATGCCTTGTAAAGAGAGGTAAATGTCGTAAGTGACTGGGAAGTTTTGTCCATTGTTCATTTTCATAATTCCATTCACGCATTGTTACTACCTATTTAGAAAAAGTATCGCATAATAATAAATGGGAGCGACAAATATAATACGATCCATCCGGTCTAAAATACCACCTCTGCCAATGATAAAAGTACCCGTATCACGTATATCCAAATCTCTTCGTATAACTGATAAAACAAGAATTCCAGAGCTTCCAGCTAGAGCGGCGACCAAAGCTGACGTCATCCAATAAATATTAGAAGAGTTGGGCAAAAGATGTCTCATGCCCCAACCGACAAAAAGAGTAATGAAAATAGAAATAAATACCCCCTCTAATGATCTCTTTGTTGTGATGTTCTGAAGAATACGGTGCTTGCCAAAATACCGAGTTGAAATAAGAGCTGTTATATCACACACCTCTGTCAGAAGAATAAGATAAATGGCAAAATAAGGTCCATCCTGCCATTTTATAATCCAACCGAGGTGTAAAAAACCCCAACCGAACATAAGACAACTCATTAAACTCAAGGCAATATATTGAATCATATTTTTCGATTGATTACATAAGACAGGTATTTGAGAAGAGAGAGCTAAGAATATCATAGGGATAATATTAAATAAAATCTTGTCATCTTTTAAAATCGTGTATCCCATAGCGATGTAAGAGAGATATGTCAAAAACACAAAGTAATTACGGTGATACATCCCTGTCATTTGATAAAATTCTTTAGCTGCAAAGATAGAGCACACAACAAGTCCTACAATAGGCCATGGAGGACCTGCACCTATAAGTATAAATATTATCGGTGCTCCAATGAGCCAGCTTTGCACACTCTTCCAGCCTATTAAAAAATCAGGAGCCTTTTTTCTTAAGGGAAAAAGAATCAATGCAAAAATAAAAATAATAGACAGTATAAAAATGGCCGTCTGTTGAAAAATATGACTATCCCATTGAGTCATTTGCTCTCCCATTGAATATTAAAGAGATTATTTAATGATCTCTTTTCTATTGTATATCGTCACTGTTTTATTAGTACTGCTCAAATAAAAGGCCAGCATTTTTTACTAGAAATTTAAGATGAGCCTATATTCTATTTGACTTCATGTGTATTAGCATTAGCTTAGGGAGGTTTTTCTAAAAAAGGGAGAGTCGGTGAAAATTCTTTTGCTTGAAAATATACACCCTGTTGCTGTGAATTCTTTAAAGCAGGAAGGTTTTCAGGTTGATCTTGAAAAGGGTGCTCTAAATGAAGACTCTCTTGCAGAGAGACTTTCAAATTATGATATTTTAGGCATTCGTTCTAAAACGCAAGTCACTTCAAAGGCTCTGAAAAATGCAAAGTCATTAAAGGCTATTGGGGCTTTTTGTATAGGGACGAACCAGATTGATACGAAGACGGCCAACTTAATGGGTGTTCCTGTTTTTAATGCTCCCCATAGTAACACCAGAAGTGTCGCTGAGCTTGTTATTGCACAAATGATCAATTTATCTCGAAAACTAGGAGATCGAAATATCAATACCCATAAAGGACTTTGGCAGAAGTCGGCGACAGGGTCTCATGAGGTTAGGGGTAAGGTTTTAGGAATTATTGGCTATGGGCATATAGGTTCACAAGTCAGTGTATTGGCTGAGTCTTTGGGATTGACGGTCGTTTTTTATGATATTGTCAAAAAGCTACCCCTTGGAAATTCTATTCAGGCAGAGGAAATAACTGATCTGTTAAAAATGTCTGATTTTGTGAGTTTACATGTTCCTGGGGGAACTGGCACAGAGAGGATGATTTCTAAAAAAGAGTTACAATACATGAAGCCGGAAAGTTTTCTTATTAATACCAGTCGCGGCTCCGTTGTTGATTTAAATGATTTGATAGAGTCCTTAAAGTCAGAGAGTATTAGAGGAGCTGCTATTGATGTTTATCCTGACGAACCAAAGAGTAATCAAGAAAAATTTCAGTCTGACCTACAGGGTATAAGAAATGTTATTTTAACCCCTCATATTGGCGGGAGCACAGAGGAAGCCCAAGAGGCTATTGGAAGAGAAGTCTCAAGGAGTTTTACTAAATTTATTTTAAACGGAAGTACGACAGGGGCTGTGAATTTTCCCAATGTTGATCTACCAGTGCAGGTTGATGGTCATCGTCTTTTAAATGTTCATAAAAATGAACCTGGTGTTTTAAAAAGTATTAACGAAGTGGTTTCTAATCTGGGGGGAAATATTAGAGGACAGTTTTTAAACACAGATTCTCATATAGGGTATTTGGTTATGGACCTTGAAAGATCAAAAGCTCAAGAAGTGGCAGAGAAAATTTCTAGCCTGTCATCAAATATTAGAACACGTATTTTATTTTGAATAAATACTAAAGCACCTATCTTAAAAACCAACAAAAAGAAGATTAACTTATTTTATATTTAAAATGTCCGGATTGTCCGAAATCCGGACATACTTCTTAGGAAATAAGTATGATTTTACTTTATGTTTACAAAATTTACTTCATGAAAAGAATTTGCAGTTTAATGATTCTGTGTTAATTATAAAACTTCATTAAAGGAAAATTATGACATCACGTAATCCTTCTTGTCCTATAGGCGAGCATTATGTCAAAGATCACACTCGCAGAACTAAAAAGAGTGGAATTGTCCCTGTCTCTGCACATTGTAGGAAAAACCCAAAAGGAAAAGAAAAATTATTGTATGCTTCTAATTTAAGGCATATTTATTATTCCAGTGGACCAAAAAAATATCCTAAATTACCAGCTATCAAAGGATTTAGAGGGTTTCATCAATACGACCCTATGATTCAGTCTTGGAATAAAGAGGGAGAGGGTTATGCAAAGAAAGTTTATAAGTATTATAATGAAACACTTAATAACAAATAAATCCTTGAAAATAGAGATAAGCCAATTTTTATTTGTTTGTATAACTATGAGTTTATTATCTTGCTCTCATATAGATCATAACATTATAAAAAATAAAAAAGAGAAGGGGCTTGTATCTGAAGCTAATCCTCTTCCAGAAAAGCATAGATATATTTATTGCACTCCAGAAGATAGGAAAAAAGGGAAAAAGGCTATTTTTGGTGACATCAATGCTCCTTGTGGTCTTTCAAAAATTCAACCAATAGACAATAGAATTTTAGAAATTAAACGTATTGTTTCAAGAGTAGAAGAAGTGCCCGGTGCTAACATATTATTGGGGCATCATCTTTTAATTTTAAAATCTGAAGATAAAGTTTTACAAAAAATAAAGGTAGAGACGGAGCATGATCCATTCTGGTATGAAGTTGTTTTTGTTAAAATAAGAAAAAATGTTTATTGGCATGATCTCAATAATGATGGGTACCTCGAGTTTGCTATATTACCTAGAGATACAGGTAATGCGCTCTACAGAACAGTGAATATATATACTTTAAAAGATGATTCTTTTCATTTTTATGGAGAAGGAAAATATCTATGGGAAGCAGGGGGACATGTTCTGCTTAATTGTCCAAAATGTTGGAAATTTGATCTAGATGAATGTAAAAAATGTACATAACTTATAATTAGCTGTTGAGAATATTTTTAAAAGGCTTTGTCAAGGCATGGTCAAGATAATACCTTTCACCAGTACACAGTAAGATCGTGCCAGTGATTTGAGCTTTTTTTCCATTTGACGATGGCGATATTTCATATGGACTATTTTAAAATAAAGGGTACAGATTTGCAATAGAATTGCAAATCTGTACCCAAAATAAGTTTCTAACATTTAAGGTGCAGATAAGTTTCTCTTTAAATATTTTCTAAAATAACCACAAAAGTAGTGGGTTTAGGTTTTTTAAGGTATAATAGGATTTTCTTGGAGGTTGATGTTTTTACATATCAAATATTTTTCCGGGATTTAAAATGCCATCGGGATCAAACACCGATTTAATTCCTTTCATAATATTTATTTCAGAAGGACTTCTTGTAAAATGTAAAAAGGATTTTTTGGAAAGCCCCACGCCGTGTTCAGCAGAAATACTTCCTCTAAAATTTTGGATTTCCGTATAGAGTAAAGAATCAACGCTTCGGCAGTGTTCTAAAAAAGTTTCTTTTGATAAAGATTCAGGTTTAAGAATATTGATATGTAAGTTTCCATCACCAATGTGACCAAACCAAACAGCTTCTATATCGGGATACTCCGCAGATATAACTTTGTTTACAGATTTCATGAAGGCAGGAACATTTGAAATACTAACAGAAACATCGTTTTTATAGGGAGAAAATGGGGATATGGATTCAGAAATGTTTTCTCTAAAATTCCAAAGTTCTTTAGCTTGTTTTGGGTTTTGGCTCATTATTCCATCTATAGCCCAATCCTTTTCTACACAGGTTTCAAAAGTTTGAAGTGCTACTTCTAAATCAGCGTCTTGATAGGTTTCAAATTCAATAAGAAGATAAAACGCTGGTTGTGACTCCAAAGGTGATTTTAAACTTGTATTGGACTGTAAAACATATTTTAAAGCTTTATCCGTGAAAAGTTCAAAAGCTGTTAGATGACATTTTTCAAAAAACATTTCAAATATAGGCATAATAGCCTCTAAGTCATTAACCCCTATGAGCATAACTTGAAGTGGTTTGGGGGAAGTTGTGTATTTTAATGTGGCCTTTGTTATAAAACCAAGAGTTCCTTCACTTCCAATTATAAGGTGTCGTAGGTCATAACCACTGGCGTTTTTCACAAGTGCATTGTTCAGGTGTAGGACTTCACCTGAGCCAGTGACAACCTCAAGGCCAGCCACCCAGTTTCTCATCACACCATAACGTATAACCTTAATTCCAGCGGCGTTGGTGGCTATGTTTCCACCAATCTGACTTGAGCCGCGAGATGCAAAATCTATGGGAAAATAAAAACCTCTCGATGCCACTTCATTTTGTAGTGTTTCTGTAATAACCCCTGGTTCAACAGTTATTGTTCGTTCAATCGGATTTGTTTCAAGTATCTGGTTCATTTTTTCAAACGAAACAACAACTTCTTTGTTTTTTGCAACGGCACCTCCACTCAGCCCTGTTCGTCCGCCTGACGGCACAAGGGGGGTTTTTGTCTTTCTGGCCCATTCAACAAGGTTGAGAACTTCTTTGCATGTTTTGGGAAAGACGACAGCTAGAGGGGATGGAACATAATATTTTGTCCAATCCTGTCCGTAAAGTTTTAAGGATTCATCATCGGTGAGAATGCGATCCGTTGGAAAGAGTTGTGTGAGCTCTTGCATATAAGAGTTCTAACTTTGCCGCTCTAGATTAGCAACACCTATTATTGACAAGAGGGTCATAAAGGGTTTTGGGTAAGATATATTTACAGAGCATTTTATAGATCACACTTCTTATTTAACAGTTTTTGCAAAAAATTAGAAGGCAACAGAAATAAATAATGAGGAGGGGTTAGGCCCCAATGGCTTTTTGTGATTTGATCCAGTTATCTAAGATTTTTTCATCCATTTCGCTAAGATTAATGAATTTTAAATCCATTACAAAATCATTTTGAGCATTAAAGCATGTTTCAACACAAAAATATTTGGCTCTAATTCCAATGTCCTTGAAAAGAGGGCAGCGTAATAGAACAGTAGCACCGACCTCTTTGGGGGCACTAGATGTAACTCGAACTCCCTCTTTCCCAATGCCATTGACAAGAAGCGCATTAACAAATTCACTGGCGACTTCAGTTTCAATAAACTCAGGGTTTTCATCTTTGTTGTGCGTTTTCAGATCTTCAGGAGGTAGATATTTGGTTTTTAATAATTTCTCTATTCTTTGTAGAAGTTTCGAAGGCTCAATGGGTTTTACAATATAATCACTGACGCCTAATTGGATAGCATGTTGAATATCCTCTCGATTTCTTCGTGCTGTTAGCATAGCAATGTGAATATGTTTTGTTTTTTGATGGGCCCTTATGTTTTTTACAAAGTGAAGTCCATTGAGATCAAGAGCATTGGCATCACAGAGTACGAGGCTGATATGGCCAGCCTTTAAGGTTTCTAAGGCATTGTGTATATCAGAAGCAACGACGACGCTATGGTTGCGGTTAGTGAGAATTTTTTTTGTAAAATCAAGTATGTCTGGATCTCTGTTGATAAGTAAGATTTCAGCCATTTCTTGTTCCCAAGTGTATTTTATTCTCTCTCTCTCTCTCTCTTACTGTCTGTATCGGGCAAAAGCAGAAAGGATTTAAATAAAATTTCTTCATAAAAAGAATTTTAATGAATGTTTATAGGGAATTTAAAGGTTGGTGAGGAAAATCAACTGAGAATTTAATCCCTGTTTAGATAATTTCCAAGAATATATTTGGTGTAGAATAATAAAGTGTCTCTTTTTTAAACACATTTTGTCATATACGAGAGTATTTAGACATTTCCCTTGAGTGTATCTAGGAGTTGGTTTGATTTAAAGAGTTCCATCATAATGTCACTGCCCCCTATGAGTTTTTTGTTGACATAGAGCTGGGGAATTGTGGGCCAATTGCCATAATCCTTAATTCCCTGTCTAAGATTTTCATCAGATAAAACATCAACGTCAAAAAAATCAACATCTAGCTCTTGTAGTAGAGTTACAGATTGTGCAGAAAATCCACACTGTGGAAACTGTTTCGTGCCTTTCATGAAAAGAACAATGGGATGAGACTCTAAAATAGAATCGATTTTGTTATGAACTTCTGTAGACATATTATGCACCTCTTAATGATTTGAATCGATAAGTGTTAATCTTTTTTGTAGTCTTATCATAAATTTTTTATGGTTTGAGTATTTTAATCGAAAAAGCGTGAATTTCACCGCTAGCAAGTTCATTTTGAAAATGGTTCATGATTTCTTTGTGAGACTCTACGGGAGTTTTACCTTGAAATGGACCAGTGACGGGATCTGAAAGAATGCGGACTTCAAAATGATCTGAAGTGCCAGTTAAATCATGTACTGCAATCTCACACATTGGATAAGCGGCTTCCAGACGTGTTTGAATCTCATCTCTTGTCATAGCAGGCGATCCTATAAGTAGAGAAAGGAGGTTTGCAAGTACATTTTAAAGGATTCAAAAAAGTGAAAAAGGAAATCTTGATACATCGCAACACCTATGGTAGGTCGGTGATTAATGACTACTTTTTATGAATCAGCCGGTCGGTCACACATTCAAAAGGAGCGTCATCAAGCTCGGAGGCTAAAGGTCAGTGCTTGGTGGAAGCGGCTTCTTTTGCAAGGCCAGTGTTATTATTGTGGGGAAAAATTTTCGGCCAGTGAGTTAACAATGGACCATAAGGTACCGCTAGCTCGCGGAGGGCGTTCGACAAAAAGCAACACAGTTGTTTCTTGTAAGCCTTGTAACTTTAAAAAACAGAGCTTAACATCTGCTGAGTGGGTTATGACATCAACAGGATGTAATCGTGTAAACAAAGAAATATAATAAAAAAGTTTACAAAAAAGTCTAATCTCACATAATTATAAAATAAGAAGAAAAAAGGATGATAATGTAGGCAGAAATATATAACCATTTGATTTTTGTATAAATAGAGATATAGAAAGTCTTTTATTTTTGAGTTTGGAAATAGGAAGGGAAGGGTTTTTTGATAAAGAATAAGATAACAACAAGTAGCACAGCAGAATATTTTGCTAAAAATTTACAACAAGTGGGGTTCTCATCGGCCACAAAGGCTGTGCTGACTACGTTAAAAGAATCTGTTGATAACTCTTTAGACGCCTGTGAATCCACAGGGATTCTGCCTGAATTAACCGTGGAAATTCAAAAAGTAGGTGCGGGTTCACAGAAGAATACAGATCTTGTTCGCTTAATCATAGAAGATAACGGTCCTGGAATCCACCCCGATGATTTGGCGAAAGTTTTTGGTGAATACTTAGCTTCTTCTAAATTTGGCCGCGGGGAATGTTCTCGAGGGCAGCAGGGTATTGGTATCTCTGCTGCAACAACATGGGCGCAGCTCACAAATGCTAAGGGTGTTAATGTTATTAGTAAAACAAAATCCATGCGTAAGGCATGTCGTGCACAAATAGATGTGGATATTAAAAAAAATAGGGGCCTTATTAGAAAAAAAGAAATGATTGATTGGAAGAAACCACATGGTGTGCGTGTGGAGTTTTATTTAGATGGAAGGGTGCAGCTTAATGGAGACGGGGGTTTGATCACGTATCTAGAGGGGACAACTTTGGTCAACCCACATCTAAAGTTAAAGTACAGTCTTTTAGAGAATGACTGGGTGGATATTGATCGAGTGAGTACTGATGTTCCTAAAATACCTCCTGCTATTAGTCCTCATCCTCACACAATGAAGTTGGGGGAGTTTATCACTCATGTTCATCTTTTTGGAAAGATCCCTTTTAAGAAATTTTTAACAACAGGGTTTTCTAGAGTTACAGATTCTACAGTAAAAGCATTTTTGGCGAACAAATTTCCAAAATCTATTCTTCCTCAGCCAGTGAACAAAGTTTCTGAAGCGGAATTAAAAACAGCCTATCAGGTTATTCAAAAGACAGACTTGATGTCTCCGAGTACGCGCTCTGTCCTTATTGTTGGAGAGGAGTCTTTGGCTAAAAGTATTCAGCGTATTGGTCAGGTGGACTTCTTTAGTGTGGTGACTCGTAAGCCTAAAATTTGTGATTTTAAACCTGTTGCTGTTGAAGTGGCTATTGCACGTTTTGTTGATCGTGGAAATGGAGAAGATGGACCATCACAAATTCTTCGATTTGCTAATCGAGTGCCTTTGCAGTTTGATAAAGCAGCCTGTGCTATCACTAAAGCTGTAGAGTCTGTAAACTGGAGAACTTATGGACTCAATCAACCTAGAAATTCAGTTCCATTAGGTCCATATGTCTTTGCCATCAGTGTGGTGTCTCCTTTTATAAAATTTAAAAATGCTTCTAAGGAGACCATTGATGCCAGTGATGAGCTTGTAGAAGAAATTCGGCGTGCTTTGATGAAGGCAGGGCAAAAGTTATCTAGACATATTCGTAAAGAAGCTAGAGAAGCTGACTTAGAGAGGAAGATTCAGCATATAGAGCAATTCGGCCCCATTCTTGTGGAAGGGTTAACTCGTATTACAGGCTCGAGTGCAAATCGTAAGAAAAAAGCTGAAAAAGGGTTAAGGAAAATTTTAAGACATGAGGCCGATGCTGCAGAAGAAGATTTGGCTCAGGCGGAGACACGATTAAAAGAATTAAAAACTCATCAGAGAAAGTTGTTAGGTGGTGAAGAAGAGATTGCAGTAGAGAATGAGCAAAGTACTGTTTCTGAGAGTGTGTCTGATAAAGATGAGGGCGAAAAAAGGAATAATAAAAAAAGAAGAGGCAAAACTTCTAGCGATAAGGTAAAGAAAAAGGGGAAAAAGAAAACTAAGGAAAAGTCGAAAAAGAGGACAAAGAAAAAGAAAAAGAAAAAGACAAAGACAAAAACAAGGACGGAAAAGAAGAAAAAGAAGAAGGCGAAATCGGGAAAGAAAAAGGGAAAAAAGAGTAGGTAAAAAAGGAGTATTTTTTGGCAAAGGTCAGCACTATACGTAAGAAAAAACCAGGAACAGAAATTATTAACCTTTCACAGAAAGTCTGTGAAAAGATGTTATCTGATTTAGAAAAAGCGAGAAGGCCATTGCTGGAGGCCACAAAATGCAGTTTGGATAACTCTCTTTACGTTCCCAAAATTGGATATCTAACTCCTTCCGGAAAGAAGGTCAGAACAGAATTGAATGTGTCTTCAATACAGAAAATGTCTCGGGCTATTTTTATGCTGGAGGTTTTGTTACGGAATATAAAAACAGGAGCAGTAAATACAAAGCGTGAGCTTTACTATATTTCAAAAGGTGAAGTGAAGCATAACCCTAATTTAAAGCCTTTAGATTTTCAAGAACAGTCAGAGAGTGACGCCATTATAGATTTTATTTGTGAGATGTTTGAGCTGTATAGAGAGGATATGAATTGTTTTGCTAATGATCGTGGAGGGCAGACGTTTTCTAAATCTCTTGTTGTTGAAGAGACAATGCCAGACGGTACAAAAGCGACTATAGATCTTGGTAAGTTGGGGACTTCTCCTTTTCAACCAAAGAATCGTCCGCAAAATCTACGTTTAAGGACAAAAAAGAAAGTTAAGTTTGCTCTTATTGTCGAATCAGAGGGTACAGCGAATACTCTCGTGAGCAATGGGTTTACAAAAAGAAATGATGCCATTTTGATTGGTGCGCAAGGTGTACCAAGTAATGCTGTTCGTGGATGGTGCCGGCTTATACAGAATCAGTTAAAAATTCCCATGTATTTTTTTGGAGACCTTGATGCCTATACTTTACAAAATATTTTTAGAACTTTAAAAGCGGGTTCGGCAGCGAGCCTTATTCGAAATAAAGATTTTAGTGCGCCCCATGTGCATTTTTTAGGTGTTCTTCCTGAGGATATTGCAAGATATGATTTGCATGATTATGGAGTGAAGGAAAATGACTTAGGGGAACAAAGAGCTTTGAAGAAAGCCAAAGATGCCTTAAAAAATGACCCTTTCTTTCAGGATAAAAAGAATAAAAGATTATCCCAGATTTTAAAATGGCTTTTAAAAAACAAAAGGAGATGTGAACAGCAATCTCTTTTTATGGTTGACCCTAAAGATCCCGTTATGCCGGAGAAAATTATTTTAGAAAAAATAAAAAGAGGGGATTATGTCTAAAATGGTGTCTTCTCAGATAGAAACCACACCGGAGCTTGTAAAGAAAGTTTATGAAACTTCTCGTTATAAGATAGGAAAAGTAAAGCCCCGTTGGGGAAAGCCCTTAGCATATACAGAGAAAATACTTTTTGGACACTTGGATGATCCGGAAAATCAGCCTCTTGAGAGAGGGAAGAGTTTTCTTATGTTGTGTCCTGATCGTGTAGCACTTCAAGATGCAACAGCACAGATGGCCATACTTCAATTTATGTTAGCTCAAAAATCTCAAACGTCACTTCCCACAACAGTGCATTGCGATCATTTGATTAGAGCCTATGAAGGGGCGGACTCAGATCTTTCAACAGCTCAATCGGAAAACAAAGAGGTGTATGATTTCTTGGCTTCTGCAAGTCATAAATATGGATTGGGTTTTTGGGCTCCGGGTGCGGGAATTATTCATCAAGTGGTTTTGGAAAATTATGCTTTTCCTGGGGGGTTGATGATTGGTACGGACTCGCACACTCCCAATGCTGGTGGATTGGGTATGGTGGCCAGTGGTGTGGGAGGTGCCGATGCCAGTGATGTTATGGCGGGACTACCTTGGGAGGTCAAATATCCCAAAGTTATTGGCGTACATTTAAAGGGTAAACTTTCAGGTTGGACGGCTTCTAAGGATGTTATTTTAAAACTTTTAGGAATACTCACTGTAAAGGGCGGTACAAATTGCATTATTGAATATTTTGGAGAAGGAACACACTCTTTATCAGCAACGGGGAAGGGAACAATTACGAATATGGGTGCGGAATTGGGTGCAACATGTTCTATTTTTCCTTTTGATGATCGTATGTCCACATACTTGAGGTCCACAGAACGGGGAGAGTTGGCAAAGTTAGCTGAAGAGAATAAAGATATACTTTGTGCTGATCCTGAAGTCTTAGAGCAACCAGAAGTTTATTATGATCAAGTTATTGAAATTGATTTGGACACTTTAGAACCACATTTAGTGGGACCTCATTCTCCTGACATTGCAAAGCCTTTGAGTGAAATGAAGGAGCATATGAAAGAGGGGGAATGGCCAACAAAACTGTCAGCGGCTTTAGTGGGATCTTGTACAAATTCTTCGTATGAAGATATTGGTCGTTCGGCCCATGTGGCCAGACAGGCGTTTGAAAAAGGTTTACGAATGCAAGTGCCCTTTCTTGTGACTCCAGGTTCAGAAATGATTCATAAGACAATTCAGCGTGATGGTCAGATGAAAGCACTTAACGATGTGGGAGCGAATGTTTTAGCCAATGCCTGTGGTCCGTGTATTGGTCAATGGCGCAGGGATGGCTTTGAAGGGAAAGTGAATACGATTGTGACAAGTTTTAATAGAAATTTTCGAGGAAGAAATGACGGAAATGCTATGACTTTAGGTTTTATGGGTAGCCCTGAAGTTGTTGTGGCATTAGGACTTTCTGGAGATATTACATTTAATCCTCTAACGGATACTTTGAAAAATGACAAAGGAGAAGAGGTTCAATTAACAGCTCCATCAGCACCTGAGTTACCAGCAGATGGATTTGTAAGAGATGAAGAAGGGTATCAAGCTCCTACAGGTTCAGGTCATGTTGTGGTGAAAGAAGGATCGGAGCGGTTACAACTTTTAACACCTTTTGTGGCTTTGTCTTCAGATGATTATAAGCAAATGAAGGTTTTAATTAAAGTAAAAGGGAAGTGTACAACAGATCATATTAGTCCAGCGGGTAAGTGGCTAAAGTACCGTGGGCATTTAGATAATATTTCAAACAATATGTTTGTAGGTGCTACAAATGTTTTTACTGATGAGATTGGTAAAGTGAAAAATCAGCATACGGGAGATAAGGGAATTGCGGTCAGTGCTGTGGCAAGAGATTATAAGGCTCAGGGAATTAAATGGATTGCTGTGGGGGATGAGAATTATGGAGAGGGAAGTAGCCGCGAACATGCAGCGATGTCTCCGCGGTTTTTAGGTGCTGCAGCCGTTGTGGTTAAAAGTTTTGCCCGTATTCATGAAACAAACTTAAAAAAACAAGGTGTATTGGCTCTTACGTTTTCTGATCCTGTAGATTATGAAAAAGTGTGTGAAGATGATGAAGTGTCTATTACGGGATTTGATAAGTTTGCTAGGGGTTCACAGTTTGAGATGTGTTTAAAACATTCAGATGGAAGTGAAGATGTGTTCGCTTTAAATCACACGTATAATGCCGATCAGATCAATTGGTTTAAGGCGGGATCAGCTTTAAATCATTTGAGCAAGTAACACTGGACTGTCGAAAAGGTTATCATCTACTTCGTCACAATATGTCGCTTCGGTTTGTATCTGGCTTTAACATAATTTTTTTACGTTAACTGGAAACTTTTCTTAGAGCTTCCAAATGCTCAAACAGCTCTGAAGGGCGCAAAGCGTCTCCCTTCGGGATACGCATTGCAGCCTCAGAGAACTGCGCTTTGAAATCCCTCAAGAAAAGTTTCCCTCTAATGCCTTAAAAATATAAATTCGCCTCTATAACGATACGCTCTTCGCTCAGGAATAAAAAAATAATTTCTTGGCTTTTTTTTAATTTTAAAAAATATCAAGTGACGAAATAGGGCAAAGTGTTTATTTTTTGTTCACCTAAAAAACCCCTTTTAAAGAAAAGAATAGAGAAAAACGTCGTTTTTTTAAAGTTCAGACGTAGGAATTACTAAAAAAGAAAAAAGAATCCTTTGGCCTTTGATTTGCAATTCTTTGTGAGTGTTATTAATTAAAATCTATGGAGATTATTTTATAATGATACAAAAATATTTTATTTCGATGTTTTTAATGTTTTCTTTTTGTGGTTGTGGATCATCACTTTATAATAATGCATCTATGGTACCCAATGCGTCTAATGCATTTAAGACAATTGGGTTACCTGTAGAACCTGCGGTATCCACAAAATTTACTAATACACACCTTGTTGAAGAAGATATTGCGGAAATTTCTAAAAAATTTAAACTAGTTAATTTTGATGAAGGATTTGTCCCGAGTACTAACAATATACATTCAGCTGCAAGAAACAACAAAGTTAATGATATATATTATTTTTACCAATTAGGCGTTGATATCAATTTAACAAGAGCGGGCTTTTTTCTAACTGGGATCACTCCTTTAAATGAAGCGGCAAGTAGCAATAGTGTTGAAGCAGTAGAACTTCTACTTGCATTGGGAGCTGATGTAAATTTAACAAACTCGGTTGGCACTACACCTTTGTGTCAAGCCGCCGATCGGAATTATCACGAAGTTGCAAAAGCTCTTATAAATTCAGATGTAGAAATTGATTTTCCATGCCGTAAACTAAAAAAGACACCCTTGATGCTTGCCGCAAGAAGGTCGTCATTTGAAACAGCAAAGGTTCTTCTTGAAGCGGGTGCGAGTCTAGAATTGAGAAGTAAGGAGGGAAAGACAGCCATTCAATATACAAGTTTGATAATGAATGGGGGTGTTAGACGCCTTATCAAAGATCATAAAAAAGAGAGAGAATTACTTGAAACTCAAAGAGTGGGAAGATGATTGTTAATTTTGTTTTAATTTTTTGTAAATAGGACAGGGTTTTTATAATGATACAAAAATATTTTATTTCGATGTCTTTAGTATTTTTTCTTTGTGGTTGCGAATCATCTTTGTATACAGGGATGCCTACGGGATCGAGATCCGTTACAGCACCTAATGCATTTAGGACCATTGAGGTACCTGTAGCTGTAGAATCTACGGCGTCTGCAACCAATTCAAATCGTGTTGGGAAAGATAGTACGAAAACTTCTAAACACGTTATTTCCAATGAGAGAATTATTGTGAGTTCTGATAATATATATTGGGCTGCAAGGGATAACAATATTGATGATATATATCACTTTTACAAATTGGGAGTTAATATCGACGCAGTAAAGCGCAGTTTTATTGGCAACAGAGGTTCACCTTTGCATTATGCTGCGAGAAAGGACAGTGTTGAAGCCGCAGAATTTCTACTTGAGTTGGGTGCTGATGTACATATAAGAGATTCAAGTGAAAATACAGCCTTACATGCGGCTGCCAATTATAATAGTACCAATGTGGCTGCAGTTTTGTTAAATAAAGGTATAGGGATTAATGAAATAAATAATCAAAAAGAGACAGCTTTATTATTAGCTGCGAGGAGGGGTCACTTTGAAGTGATAAAGGTTCTTATTCAATATGGGGACCGGATTTAGGAATAACAAATAGGGATGGAAAAACGGCTCGGCAAGTGGCCAGCAGACTATTTTATAGAAGAATTGAACGTCTTCTTAGAGAGCATGAAGAAGGGATTGAAGAGCAGGTATTAGAAGCTAAGGAACGTATAGAACAAATTGAAATAGCTGAAGATAAAGCGAAAAAAATGCGATCACTGGCTCCGCTTTGAGATACAAAATAGTGACATTTTTTAAAAAATAGGTACAATTAAAGTATCATTAAAAAATGATGGGGTGGGGATGAGAAGAAATTTCTTTGAAAGAAAAACAGGCTATAGTTTGATTGAATTACTACTTGTTATAACAATTGTAGGTATTCTTGCTGCGATAGCCATACCCGTTTATCAGAAATATAAAAGAGAGGCTCAACAGACAGAGGCTAAAGTCGCATTGGGAGAGATATTTACGTCAGAAAAGGTTTTCTTTGCGGAGTGGTTTGGTTATGGAAATAGTTTGGCATGGATAGGTTATGCGCCGACAGGAACTTTAAAATACAATTCTGGTTTTGTAACTGGTGGTTCAAGTAGTCATTTATCAGGTTTTACACCTCCTTCAGGATCTAACAGCCTTATTGATACGAAAAGTCTCTGTGGCAGTTCTTTTGGTTCAGATTGTAACAATTCACTTATTACTTCATTAAGTCTTACAGCGGGTGTCTCTAAAGCAGATGGGGGTGGTTTTGTAGCGGAATCTGTTGGTGATTTGGGTGGGGATAATCAAGATAAATGGACAATAGATAATCGAAAAAATCTTCAGAACACACAATCTGGCCTATGATTTTATGTTTCAAGTTAGGTTTTTTAGAGTTTAATTTTTCTTCTTTTTGAATATTTTGAATTTCCGTTTGAGATAAGCCAGTAGCTTTTTCAATTATAGAAAGATCAATTTTATTCTCTAACATTCTATAAACGATTTGCTGAAGATTTTCTTGTTTACCTTTCTCTAATCCCTGATCATAGGCCCAAGCTTTCTCAGCCTTATCATCACTAATAGCTTTAAGACGATCATCTTCCTGCCACCTCAACTTATCTTCTAATGACATATCCTTTAAAAGTCCCATAGCTTGCCTCATCTCCTTATTCTTCTGAGCCAACTGCTCTAATTCACTCTCTTTTATTTGACTTGAATGTCTAATAATATAGCACCAATGGTCTCTTAAATCAATTAAACCCTCTAGACGTGTTTTAAACTTAGAAAGTTCTACAAACACTATTCTTAAATCTCTGTTGAGGCAAAAGTGAGGTGATTTATCTGAAAGAAGAGAAAAGCTAGTGACAACGTCTTGAGTTTGTTTAAAGACTGAAAATTCAGTAAAGATCAAAGAGTAGGTGGGATGAAGTTTTTCATACTCTTTTCCCTGCTTGAAGCCTTCTGTATAGAGCCTGGCCCAGTAGAAGAGTATTCTAGACAGAAAGCCTTTCTTGTAGGCAGATTGCATTTCAACGTTGATTTTCTCACCTGTGTTTAGTTCCAGTTTCAGATCTAAGATGATTTGTTTTTTCTTTTCGACTTCAGGTGGGATCTCAGGGTTTAGGATATCAATTTTTTCAATGTCTTTATCTGAGGGAAGTGGAAGAAAGGTTTTCAGTAGAGAGCGAAGAAGATTTTCGTCTCTTGTAAAGTAGGCCTTAAACATTAGATCCTGGCTTAATTTGATGTATGGTTTGTTGCGTTGTTTGTTTCTCATTTTACTTGTTCTCCTTAAAAGAGTTTTATTCACTGAAGAACTGCTACAATTAGCAATTTCTTTGAGAAGTGAATGAATCGGATAAAAGTAAAGGGCATACCCACCTGAGAACTAAAATAATAAACTCTCAGGGAATAAAGTGGTCCGGTATTCGGACATTTAGCCGGAATATATGGAAGAGGTATATTTTGACTCATGAGAACTTAAAATGTGAAAATATTAGAGTCATGTTAAAAAAATTATTTCTTTTATTAATGGGTTTCATCTTTATTATTTTAGGATATAGAACCCCTACAGAAATCAAAGATGGTTTACTGATTCCTCCCCCTCCTCATATTGAGCACTTTACTTTGGGATTTAATGAAGTTTTATCTGATGTGTTTTGGATTCGTGTTGTTCAGAGTTTGGATTATTGTGAGACAATAGGTAGAGAAAAAAAACTTTCTAAAGAGATGGGGGATATTGTTCATCAAGACACTTCTCTTTGTCATAAGGGGTGGGTCTTTCATATGCTGGATGCGATTACAGATTTAACACCTCGGTTTCGTTTGCCATATGTTGTAGGAGGAACAACTTTGAGTGTTCTTGTGGATGATAGAGAGGGGGCAAAGCTCATATTTGATAAAGGGTTAAGGGTATTTTCTGAGGACTGGGGTTTGGCCTATCGAGCTGCTTATCATTATCTCTATGAGTTGAAACATCCTCAGAGGGCGGCAGAGTTATTGCTCATTGCCCATAGGAATGGAGGGCCAGAGTGGCTTCCTCTTTTGGCATCAAGACTTTATTCTAAATCTGGCCGGAAAGTTTTAGGTATCATTATTTTGCAAGATCTTCTTGAAAAGGGAAACTTATCAGAGCGGGTCAAAAAAAGAGCTGAAGAAAAATTAAAAGCCTTAATGTCCCTTTAAAAAATGGGAGAAAAAATTCTGAGTCCATCTTAATATATCACACAGCTCGATTTTATATACTCAAGTTTTAGAATTATTGAAGAGCCAGACGAAGGTATGGGAGTATAAGTTTAGTTTAGTTTAGTTTGTAGTTTTATGTATATTTTCTTAGAATAGATTTGAGTGGATTTTTTTGAGATTTGCGGTGTTTTTGTTTAATTGTGTTGAGTTTTATATTTAAAATTATCGTAAGTGAGTTTGTTTTAAGTTTATAAATGGGGGTAAGTGAAGATGATACGTTTTTTGTTTTTATTTGTATTTTTAGTGAGTTGTTCAAGTTTTGATAAAGTAAGCCGTACTCCATCTAATGTAGAAGATACATTTTTAGCTTCAACGACATTTAAGCGAATTTCAGTTGATCAGATTAATGATCTTGATGGTGGTAAGAGTTTTAAGATGGGAAGCCCTGGTAATGAAAATCAGGTTGCTGTAAGTATATCTAAGGACTATGAGATAATGACCAAAGAGGTGACGCAGAGGCAGTGGTTTGAAGTTACGGGTAAGAATCCATCATATTTTAAGACTGAGGATGATTGTGACAATCATATGAGAATAGGTGATGTAGAGATGTGTCCAGATAATCCTGTAGAGCGAGTGACATGGAATGAAATAGATGAGTTGTTTGTTAAAAAGCTCAATATTGCCAAGGGGTTGACAGGTTGTGATGGTACTCCAAGCTCACAGAGAGGTTGTTTACGTCTACCGACGGAGGCAGAGTGGGAATGGGCAGCCAGAGGAGGCACAACGACTGCGTATTCATTTGGCAATAATCCCGCCCTTTTACCAAGTTATGGTATTTATAGGAGTAATTCTGGTCGCAAGACTCACCCTGTTGGTTCAAGGAGGGCCAATCCTTACGATCTTTATGATGTTCATGGAAACGTATGGGAGTGGGTGCAGGATAGGTATAGGGATAGGGGAAAATTACTTGGTGGAACTGATCCATTGCAGATTTTCGGGCTCCGCCGCGTTATTCGTGGCGGTAGTTGGTACAACGTTGCGTGGGTCTTGCGCTCGGCGAATCGCGGCAGCGTCAACCCGCGCTTCAGGAACGACCTTGTGGGGTTCCGCCTAGTGAGGACATTGTAAAACTTTAGTGCTTTTACCCTTTGAAAAAGCGTTATCTACTTCGTTGCAATCACTCAAACCTTCACTCCGACGTAGGAAAAACTACGCCTGCGTTTGGTTTGTACGTCTCGTATATAACACTTTTTAACAGTTTGTGTATACTATCTCGGTTAGCACCTCTTTCGAGCAGTGTTGCGAAGCACACTTGCTCGAAGGGTGATTTTTTTGAAAGTAGTTATGATACAAGTCAAAGTTTTTACAATGCCATTTAATTCTCAACTTAGAGTTTTTGATGATGAAGAGTTTAATAATTTTGTTAAAGATAAAGAACTTGTTTCAGTGAGTGACTATCTTTTTCAGCGTGATGACATTCCCTATCTCACTCTTGTTGTGAAGTACAAACAAATGGATTCATTGACAATATCAACACTCAGTGAAAAGGTTCGAGATAAAACTCGAGGGAATAATGAGGAGTGGAGAAAACTTTTAGATGATGAGTCTATGCCGTTATTTAACACCCTTAGACAATGGAGAAATGAGAAAGGGAAAAAAGAAGGTGTTCCCCCTTATATCATTTTAAATAACAAGCAACTTGCAGAGGTCTGTCAGAGAAGGCCTCAATCTAAATATGATTTGATGAAAATAGAAGGAATTGGAAAGGCAAAAGCAGAAAAGTATGGAGATGATATTTTAAAGGTGACTTCATATCTAGAAATTACGAAAAAAACCGATGAGCACTCAGCACAGCAATCCCAATAAAAATAAAGAACTTCCCATTTTTGTGAAATGGCTTGAGTTTTTAAAGCAAAAGAAAGAAGGATTTGCTGTGCAGAATTTTATGATAGAGTTGTGCATCATGCTATTATGAACGTTCTCGATCCCATATTTGAAAAAAGAATGATTAATGAAACCTATGCATGTAGAGCAGGAAAGGGAACTCATGTTGCGCTTAAAAAGTCTCAATACCTTGTAAGAAAATATAATTATTACCTTAAATGTGACATAAGAAAATACTTTGAATCTATTGACCATCAAGCTCTTAAAAGTTTACTAAGAAGAATATTCAAAGATAAGAAACTGATAAACTTACTTGATAAAATTATATCTCATCAACCTCCATATACAGAAGTGGGAAAAGGGTTACCTATAGGAAATCTTACGAGTCAGCATTTAGCAAATATTTATCTCGGAGAGCTGGATCTTTTTATTAAACACAAACTTAAATGTAAGGGTTATATTCGTTATATGGATGATTTTATATTGTTTTCTAATAGTAAAAAAGAATTAAATGTTTTCTTAATTGAAATAAGAAAATTTCTTAATGACAGGTTGAAACTTGAACTTAAAGAAAAGGTGGTAAGGGTTTCTCCTGTGAGTGAAGGTCTTCCTTTTTTGGGTTACAGAGTATTTCGAGGGCTTATCCGATTACAGAGAGTCAATCTTGTGAGATTTCGGAGGAAGATTATTAAACTTGAAAAAAGTTATAAAAAAGGAAAAATAACTCAGGAGGATTTAACGCATTCTGTGAGAAGTATTATTGTTCATATCTCTCATCGAAATACTAAAAATTTAAGAAACACAGTGTTTTTTAGGTAAGTGGTCAACATTCGGGCTCAACCGTGTTATTCGTGGCGGTAGTTGGAATAACAATGCGAAGAACTTGCGTTCGGCAAATCGCAACAACGACAACCCGGGCAACAGGAACAACAATGTGGGGTTCCGCCTCGTGAGTACAAAGTATTGCCAGATAAATGAAGTTCAAGGATTTCATTTCCGTGCATCAGGTTTGTCCAGACCACTGACCTGTTCCAGCTTTTGTTGGACAAATAAATTGAGTGCCATAACCTTGAGTAGTGATTAGCGAAAATTGTTATGGCATGTTAATAAATAGAATCTATCAAATTTGTGAAAATTGTAGGTTGACCATAGGGATTTTAGACTCAAATTAAAGGTCTTAAAGGATTGTCTTCTATGCCACAAGATTATTATGAAATCCTCAACGTCTCACGAAATGCGGATCAGGAGACAATAAAAAAGGCCTATCGTCAGTTGGCTATGAAGTATCATCCTGATAAAAATCCGGGAGATAAGGCTGCAGAGGATAAATTCAAGGAAGCAGCAACGGCTTATGAAGTTTTAGGAAATCCTGAAAAACGTTCTCAATACGATCGACTAGGTCATCAGGCCTTTTCAGGGCCTGGGGGACAGGGTGGTTTTCAGGGCTTTTCAGATATCAACGATGTTTTTTCCAGTTTTGGAGATATCTTTTCTGATATTTTTAGTGAAGGTTTTGGTGAAGGGTTTGGTGGAGTTCATTCACAAAGAGGGAGGAAAAGAGCGGCTAGAGGTTCAGATCTCAGATACCGTATGGATATTGGGCTGGAAGATGTCGTTCGAGGCTTAGAAAAAGAAATAGAGTATGAGACAGAATCTAATTGTCAAAAATGTCATGGCAGTGGGGGAGATTCTCAGCATAAGCCAGCACTGTGTTCTCAATGTGGGGGAACGGGACAGGTTGTTAGGGCTCAGGGTTTTTTTAGAATGGCCACTACCTGTTCGGCTTGTCGTGGTGAGGGTGAGATTATTAAGAAAAAATGCCGCTCCTGTCATGGTCATGGACGCAAGACATTAAAGAAAAAAATAAAAGTAAAAATACCCTCTGGTGTAAATACAGGAACACGGCTGCGTATTGGCGGAGAAGGAGAGGGTGGGTATCGTGGAGGACCTGCGGGAGATCTGTACGTGGAGATCTATGTCAGAGAACATCCTGATTTTGAACGTTTGGGGAATGATATCTATGGGAAAGTTGAGGTCACGTATTTACAGGCTATATTGGGAGCTGAGGTTTCTGTAAAAACATTAAATGGTGAAAAGACAATTGCCATTCCTCCGGGAACACAGCCTCGGGCCAAGATTCGTGTGATGGATCAGGGTATTCCTATCTTGAGAGGCCAGGGAAGGGGAGATATGTATTTTGTAGTGGATTTAAAAATTCCAAAACGTGTAAATAAGAAGGAGAGCGCACTGCTTAAAGAACTACAGGAGATAAGTCAAAAAGGAGGGTTCTTTAAAAAATAAGGGCCTTTCAAAAAGGTGGAGATCCATTCTGAGAAAAATAAATGGAAAGGGATATATAGAAATAGGGCAAAAAATCCGTATTTAAAGAGAGCCGGACGGTTGAAAAAGCATCAGATACGAGGCGTACAAACCGAACGAAGGCGTAGTTTTTCCTGCGTCGGAATGAGGTTTGAGCGATTGGAACGAAGTAGATGGTGTTTTTTCAATCATCTGAGGGGAGGGGTTGACTTTAGGGTATGGAGTATCATTTTGAGAACAAATTAAAACTATAGATAAAAGGAATAAAAAACATCATAGAAATTGGAGACAAGTTATGGGAAAGATTATCGGCATTGATTTAGGAACAACAAATTCAGTTGTTGCTATTATCCAAAATGGAGAACCTAAGATTTTACCCAACCAAGAGGGTGCACGTACAACACCGTCAGTTGTGGCTTTTGTAAAGGATGGTGAGCGACTTGTTGGTCAGGTGGCTAAGCGACAGGCAGTGACCAATCCTGAAAATACTATTTTTTCTGCTAAGCGGTTTATTGGCCGAAAGTACGAAGACATTAAAGATGAAATTAAAAGAATTCCTTATAAAGTTGTTCAGGAAGGTGAAGGTATTGCTTTTGATATCAATGGGCAGAAGATAAAGCCGGAAGAGATTTCTGCCATGGTTCTTCAGAAATTAAAAAAGGTAGCAGAGGACTATCTAGGGCAAGAAGTGCAAGAGGCTGTCATAACAGTTCCTGCCTACTTTAACGATGCCGAAAGACAAGCTACAAAAGATGCAGGTAGAGTGGCTGGCCTTGATGTGAAACGTATTATCAACGAACCAACGGCTGCAGCCTTAGCCTATGGCTTTGATAAAAAGAACGATCAGAAAATTGCCATTTATGATTTTGGTGGAGGAACCTTTGATATCTCTATTCTTGAAGTTGGAGATAATGTTGTTGAGGTCAAATCGACAAACGGTGACACGCAATTAGGTGGTGATGATTTTGATACGGCGATTTTAGATTGGCTGATTAAAGAGTTTAAAGCGAATAGCGGTATTGATTTAAGCAATGATAAGATGGCCCTTCAACGACTAAAAGAGGCTTCTGAAAAAGCAAAGATAGAACTTTCGTCCTCTATGGAAACAGAGATCAATTTACCCTTTATCACAGCAGATGCTTCAGGTCCGAAGCACTTAACAGTGAAGTTATCACGATCAAAGTTTAACCAACTCACTGAGGATTTAGTGGAGCGTTCAATTGGTCCGTGTAAACAAGCTCTGAGTGATGCAGGTTTATCAAGTAGTGATATCAATGAAGTGGTTTTAGTTGGGGGATCAACGCGTATTCCATCTATACAAGAGGCTGTAAAAAAGTTTTTTAATAAAGAACCAAATAAATCTACTAACCCTGACGAAGTTGTTGCTATTGGTGCTGCCCTTCAAGGTGGAGTCTTGGGGGGAGAGGTTAAAGATGTTCTGTTGTTAGATGTTACTCCTCTTTCTTTGGGAATTGAAACTCTTGGTGGTGTAATGACCAAGCTCATTGAGAGAAACACAACTATTCCGACTAAAAAATCACAAGTGTTTTCTACAGCAGCGGATAATCAACCGAGTGTAGATGTGCATGTTCTACAAGGTGAAAGAGAGATGGCAGCCGATAACCAAACGTTGGGACGTTTTGAATTGGTGGGTGTTCCTCCAGCACCGCGTGGAGTTCCCCAAATTGAAGTCTCCTTTGATATTGATGCCAATGGTATTTTAAATGTGGCAGCTAAGGATTTAGGCACGGGGAAAGAGCAAACTATTAAGATCACTTCTAAGTCTAACTTAAGTGAAGATGAAATTAATAAGATGATTAAAGATGCGGAAGTGAACGCTGATTTGGATAAAAAGAAGAGAGAGCTTGTTTCGGCAAGAAATGGTTTGGATAATACTATCTATCAAGTTGAGAAGTTATTAAAGGATAACAAAGATGGAATTGCAGAAGAAACTCGTAAACAGGCCGAAGCAGCTATAGCTGATGCCAGAAAGGCTGTTCCCTCTGAGGAGGTTGATGAACTTAAAAAAGCTACAGAAAGTTTAACAGCTATCAGTCAGACCATAAGCTCTGAACTTTATAAGTCTCAACAGAGTAAACAAAGTACAGAGGCGGGAGCAACTGAGGGAGCTAGCGGTGATAAAAGTCGCGAACCTGAAGGCGGAGATGAAGATAAGAATAAAAAAAATGATAACGATGATGTTATTGATGCAGACTTCAAGGATGTGAATTAGTTGTCAGAGGTTTGAGTGGCTTCAATGAAGTAGATAGTGCTTTTTTAAGTGAGTTCAATGATTATGGACAGTTGAAAAAGTATTAGCTACGAGGCGTTCAAGCTCAAACCGAACGGAGGCGTAGTTTTTCCTACGTCGGAGTGAGTGTTTGAGTGATTGCAACAAAGTAGATGATGCTTTTTCAACTGTTCAAGGATGTGAATTAAAGACTTTGACAATATTAGAGATTTCTTTAGATATAAAATATATGAAATGTTTTTCCGAAAAGTTCTTAAGGGTTATAGAGTATTCCTCCCTTGCTTTTTTAATCCTATTACTCGGATCGTACTTTTTACACTCGACAGGAACCATCGATATTTATTGGCAGTTGCGAGCCGGTATTGATCTTATCAGAAAAAACTACTCCCCACTGATTGATCATTACAGTACAGGTCATTACGGCCATCCCATTCAATATATAGCAATTTTATATCAAGCTTTTATTGCAAGTGTTCATGAGTTTTTGGGAGGATTCACATCTGTTCATGTTTTGCATTTTCTAGCAAGATTGGCCCTCGTACTTTTTGCCTATAGAATTATTTTGCGAGTGGTCTCTCATCCCCTTATTCGTATTTCTTTATTAGCCATTTTTGTAGCCTGTATTATTTCACGTTCTCTTTTAAGAGCGGAATTGTTTTCACAACTTTGGATACTAATGCTCTGTGAGTTTTTATGGACTAAGGATCGTATTTTAAAACCTAAAGAGTTTATTCTCTTATGCTTCTCTCAAGTGATTTGGGTGCATTTTCATCCTACAGGAATGTTTGGATACCTCATCATGGGATCTTACCTATTAGACCGATTATGGATTTCTTTTAACGAACAGAAGAAGGAAGAAGTAAAGGTTATTCTTCTTCAGGGGTTAGCTTTTTTAGCAACAGGTTTTATAAATCCTCTTTTTGTCCATCCACTTGTGCATTTATTCAAGGTGGATGAATTTGCTGGAATTATTCAAGAACTGAAACGCAGTCCCTATATGTACATGGGAACGGCTAGACAACTTTATATCTGTTTTTCACTGATTTCCATTGTTTATCTACTTAGAAAAAAATCGTATTTTACTCTATGGTTATGCGCAGCTCTTTTAATAAATATTTTTGTCTATAAAAGAATGTTTGTTAATTATCTTGTGATCACTTTTCCATTGACTGTTAGAGCTTTTCAGAGCTTATTGGTTCAAAACATTCAACTGTCGGATAAAAAATTCTTAAAAAGTTTTGCAATTGTTTCTTTGGTTGGGGCACTTATATATATATATCAACCTTTGTATAAGCAGCCTTATAAAGTGGTGCAATCTATGTTGTCAGTATTTCCTGGTTCAGAAGTTGTTAAGAGTCGGGTGTCTGTACCAAAGGAATATCCTTATTTGACTCCAGAATTTTTTGATGTGTTTTTGCAAAAGGTTTCGGATGGCAACTCCTTTTTATCGACAGATACATATAGATATTTGATAAAAAAAGAAAAAGTATTGGGAAATGTTTTAAATGACTATGAGAACGGAGCCATGGTTCAGTACTTTTGGGGAGATAAGGCGAGGGTGATCTTAGATGGTCGAGCAGGTGTGCTTTACTCTTTAAACGATTTTAAAAAATATAAATCCACCATTGATTCTAAAGATAAGATTATTGAGTATGTTAAAAATCATGATGTTGAATACTTTTTTCTATCAGAGCATACAGATTCTCTGAGGGTAGAGAGAGTTTTAGGAACGGGTGTTTTTGGAGTAGAGTATTTAGGACGCAAGAGTTTGGTGTTTAAGAGAGCTGGAAAAGGTTTTTTAAATTTATCAAAAGCTTTAGCGAATTCTCAGTGCATTTTAGAATTGAACTTAGAGGGTTTAAATAAAGAAAAGCAAAGGGCTTTGGAAGTAGGAGCGATAAAAAATGCCTATCTGATAGATTTTATAACAGGTTATTTAACGACTGATGATAGGAATTTATATCTTTCTAAGGCGGTTCTATTCGATGATCCAATCTTTTGGCAGATGTATAGTTATTTAACTTGGAAAGAGGGTTTGTGGAATTTGAGTTATGCTGCTTTTCAGAAAGTAAAAGCTTTACCAGAAAATCGCTTTTTTATAGTTATGGATGCGTCTTTATATTTACAGAATTGGGATCGCGTAAGGAATGGGTTGCATTTTATGAATCGCAAAAAGATACGATTGAGCAAAAGGGACTATGGTATTTTGTATTACTTAGCAAATAGATTAAATAAGGAATCGGGAAAGAAAATGATCTCTGACAAGTTTATCCAAAGAGTTAAAGAGGGCTCAAAAGGGAGATTTGAAGAGGGCCGTTCACTTTTGAATGAGTCCACCTTTGAGTGTTCAAAAGTAGCATCTTCTGTGTAAATCTGAAAACAAGGATTAACTATGAATTACGACATGCTTTAAGGAGATACACTCCTAAGGAGAGGGGGGATAAGCTCCTCTGCTTGTAGTACGTTTTAACAATTAGATTCTGATTTCAGAGATATCTAGCTTTTTATTTGAAATATGCTTCTTTGAACAATAGAGAAGGTTTTAGTGAAAAGTAGGGGGGCTACCAGAGTCCCACTCTATTGAGGTACCAAAGCTAAAATACGTTTCCGATTGATCTAGGCGGAATCCAAGCTCTGAGAGAAATTTTACTTTTTTAAATCGAGATAACTTCCATTCAGAACCCAGCACAATATGAAGAGGGGTTTTAACCACACCTTCTGAAAAAGCAAGGCCTATAGGGGAAGCTAAGTAAGGTGTGACAGATCCTTCGGGCCATTCATACTCTTTGCTTATAAAGGGGTGAGCCTGAAGAGTCCATGTGTCGATACGGGCTTTTTGCCCATACATAACGCCTGTGATAAGTCCAATAGCAGGTTGCACATCATAATCTGGAATAGGCACCCATTTCCATTGTACACCTGCATGAAGTAGAACATCTCCAGTTCCCAAGAGGGCTCTTAAAGAAGAGGACTCATTGAGAGGATGGTCAAAGCGTGATGTAAAGTTGGATGAGTTTCCCAGTTGAGCTTCAAATCCGAGTTTATAGGTGTTTTGGGGAAGGATATGTCCTGTATTAAATGTGGAAAGATAAGATTCTGCAGAAGGTGAGAAAAATAATCCACTTAGCAGTAGAAGAGTGGTCATAAATTTAAAAATACCATGTCGCATTTTTTCCTCCCTTGTCTTTATGGTTCTAATAGTAAATGTGTTCTGAGGTGAGAGTCAATAAAAGTCTAAGGTGAGGTGTTTTCTTCTTTGGCTTATACTCTGCAAGAAGAAGGAGGTTATTGCAATTGTAAGAAAGAGTGATTATAAGGAAATCTTTCTATGGTGGCCGTAGCTCAGTTTGGTAGAGCCCCGGATTGTGATTCCGGTTGTCGCGGGTTCAAGTCCCGTCGGCCACCCCAGTATTATCAAATTTATAAATGAAAAAAGAATTACCAACAGATTTACATACAGAGAGGGACTTGAATGGAGTGAGCGACCACGGCAAAATGCGACTAAGTGGGAGCATTTTGAAGGGGGCAGTCACACAGGAAGTGTGACTGAGAGAGCGGCCCCGTCTCCGGTGCGAGTTGCTGGAGGCAACGAGCGGGAGGAACAAGTCCCGTCGGCCACCTCAAAAAATTATTCAGTATTTACTTCTTTTAAAAACTCTGAATATGGCAATATATATATACCATCCTCAGTTATTCTTTTTGTTGTTTCAAGACAAACGAGAATTGCTTTATTTAAATGGGGATGTTCTTTTTTTAACTCACGTAAATTCTTTAAGTGATGTGTATTGATTCTAGAACTTGCTTTAGCCTCAATGGCTATTTCCATATCCCCAACGATAAAATCAACTTCTGCACCTGTAGTAAGACTCCAATGGCTTAAATCTTTAAAAGAGGAGTTATATGCAAGGTGGCTCTTTAGTTCATGATATATCCAATTTTCAAATGCTTTTCCGAAAAGTTCAGATCCGATAGAGAGATCTCCTCGTTTTGCAAGAAAGTTAACTATTCCTACATCAAAAAAATAAAATTTAGGGGAAGTAACGGTTCTTCGTTTTGGTTTTTTTCTGTAGGCTTTAAGCCATGTTCCAATGAGTGTATCCTCAAGTATGTTAAAATAAGATTTAACTATATGAGCGGAAATACCGCAATCTCTAGCAATGGCTTGAAAATTCACTATACTAGTATCAGATAGCGAAGCAACATCTAGAAATTCAGAAAAATTTTGTAAGTTTTGTACTAATCCTTCCGCTGCAACTTCTTCTTTTAAATAATCAACGACATACGATTGAATAGCATACTTGTAATCCTCCGCAAGATAATGGTTCGGAATATAGCCTCGATTTAGTATTTTAACTATGTCAAAAGAAGCACCAAGTTCATATTGGGTCAGCCCGTATAACTCATAACGTCTGGCTCTGCCTCCAAGTAAGTTAGCATGTCCTCGTTTTAATTTTCTTGCGCTTGATCCACATAAGCCAAATATTTTATTTTGTTCTTCAATTAGATAATGAACCTCATCTAATAATGCAGGAATTTTTTGAATCTCATCAATTAAAACAAATGATTCATCACGAATAAGTTCTCTTAAAATTTCAGGGTGTTGATTCAATCTTTTAAAAAGTTCCGGTTGAAGTAAATTGATCATTTTACAGTCAGGATAGGTATACTTAAGCAAAGTGGACTTTCCTGTTTGCCGAGGTCCCCACAAGAAAAAGGACTTAGAAGGAGGATGGGGAAGTCGTAGATTTCTCTGAAACATAGTATCTAAATTTTCTAATATTTTTCATGAAATTTCAAAGTTCTTTTTAATTTTTTCATGAAAAATAAAACTTAAAAAGAGCTAAATAATTGATTTTTATAAGAAAAAGTGATTTTTCCATTGAAAGCTTAGGGACTTAGGTTTCACATTTTATCCCGATAAGGAAGCAAAATCTAACTTTTTAAAATTGATCTAGGGTAGGCCCAAAGCTTCCATTAACTCTTTAAAAGGCAATTGGCTCTTATCATGATGCCTTGAAAGAAACTCCATAAGCCGTGGATCTTTTGCTCGAATAGCTCGAATAAATTCTGCGGAAAAGTTAACCATCTGTTGAACTTCTCTGTAATCGACTGTGCCATTAAATAACCGGAACTCAAGCGTTCCTAGTCCCCTATCGCTTATGGATCGTATATTCAATTTGTGAGTTCTCTTAGGGGAATGTTCTATCATTTTATCGATGTGAAGATCATTTGGTTCAGTATTTTCTAAAAATTGAAGAAGATCTCTACTGGTGTTTTCTGCATAATGTTCTCTACTAATATGAGTGGGAAATACTTCGGAAATTTGTCTCTCAATGGCTGCAAAAAGACTAACTATCATTGCCAACTCAGAACTACGTATCTCAGGAACGCCCACGTGAACATGTAAGCTCTCAGTCAATGTTCCAGCTATAATTTTTCCTCTGGTTTTTAATTCTTCAAGAACTTTATAAAATAGATCAAAATCTGCTTTGTTACGAAGTATCGGCGATATCAGTTCAACATCAATGTGCTCCCAAGCGTGCACAAGGGTTGAGTCATGAACTAAGTCATACTGATAGCGTTTCCCATTGATTTCGTAAAAAACTTTATTTCTTTCTCTTACAATATGGACACCAGATAATTCCTCTTGAAGTTTACGTTGAACAATCTTTGCCAGTTCTATGCGTCTTATGCCTGGTGCTTTATTTTGTGGATTGGGCGCATTAAACTCAGCCTCAATACCCACTGTCATTGGGTTTTTTGAAAAATCAAAGGGTTGATATCTATTAAGAAATCTTTCTCCCCAGACGGTTTTTCTATCAGTAGTCTTACTGTTTTTGTGACTAGGACTTGAAAAGGGAGCACAGGGATTAAGTGGCGTTGTTTGTGTCGCAACTGAAAATAATAAGAAAATAACTAAAACAGAGAGTTTTTGGATCATAATTGTGATTCTTTTTGAAATCTTTCTTGCATGTTACGAAGTACTTCAGGTCTTTTTAGTAAATCTAATTCCAAAGTTTCCATCAATTCTTCAAAGGGTAGTTCGCTCTTACCCTGATGTCTTGAAAGAAACTCCATAAGCCGTGGATCTTTTTCTCGAATAGCTCGAATAAATTCTGTGGCAAAATTAACCATCAATTGAATTTCTCTATAATCAACTGTGCCGTTAAATAAACGGAAC
>CBDBKL010000004.1:0-24640 GCA_965206675.1 Bdellovibrionales bacterium
CATAGTTTTACCCGACTTTGACGATACGATACCACAGTTGGATCACTTATAGTTTCCAAGGCAGAACGAAGACGCTGCTCACGTGCTTTCTGAGCTGCCCATAGACTGGCTCTCCTTCTGTTTTCTGCAATCTCAGCATCCCCTTCCTCTAAAGTTCGAATCTCATTTCGAAGACCTTCCGAAAGACGGGATAATTCAAATAAATCAGACAAATTTTTCTCCTCAGATGATCTTTCTTCATAATTCATTGCAAGCCTTTTAGTTAACTCAGACCTTGCCCATTGATTCAAAAATTCTTCATCTTGTTTATTAATAAGCTCTATTTGACCTTGTAGCTGTTCACTCAGTTGAGAAACAGCTATAACAGATTCTATTTTTTTTCTTACCGTATCTTGTTCAATCCTTTCCTTTGATGTTAACTGATGGATCTGAAGAAGCTCTCTTTCTGCTATATTTTTTCTGGTTCTACTATCTTCAGTTTCTATGGCTTGTATTTCAGCTTGAATATCCTTTTCAGGAAACATAAGTTGAAGGCCTGCAAACTCTTCTGTAATTCTTTGCCCCTCTAACCTTTGCTTTTCTCTCTCTGAAAAAGAAAGAGCTAACCATCTTTCAACTTGTTCTTTTCTTCTCTCCACATTTAATAACTCTTTGATCTCTTTTTCTTGAGGATGGTCTCTATCAAAATAATAATTTCCTGAACCATAAGCATTTCTTCCTCTAAAATAAGATAATGCCGTCGCATTGTCCTTTTTTTCCTGTATACTTGGATCGGCTCCTGCAGCCAGTAACAATCGCACAATTTCTGCATTAATATTATGATAAGGACTACTTAAATAAGACATTAATACTGTATAACCTTGTTCACCTTGAGCATTAGGATCAGCCCCTGCATCTAATAAAAGCTGTACAATTTGCGGATCCGTATTGGATTTTACATGAAACCATAGTGCTGTCTTTCCATATCTATTCGTTGCATTCACATCCGCCCCTGAATCCAATAAAAGTTTCATTAACTCTATATTAGGATTATAACTTGCTAAAAACATCAATGCCGTATACTTATCAACTCCAGTCTGTGTATTAGGATGAGCTCTAGCATTTAATAAAATACGCATGATCTCTAGATCAGGATTATAGATTGCAAGATACATTAATAATGTATGACCAGGAGAGCCATCAATATCTCTCAGTTGACAAACATTAGGATCTATCCCTGTTTCAAGAACACTTCTAATATCATCAACACTACCCTCTGTTAGGCGGAATAGCTTTTCACATCTTTCATCCACAGGCTTTCCATTATAAGAATAAAACCTAGGTGCTGTTTTCTTTCCTTCAGAATCATCTACAGAAACACCCCTTACTCTATTTAACAAACCCATAATCTCTTCTATATCAGGGTGGAATTGATTCTGTTCAAGATAATTTGATATTAAAATATACCTAGACTCGGTCATAGAACCAGCCTCTTTTTCCAATAAAAGCCGCATGATTTCTAAATTGAGAAACTTTCCACTAACATGATACTCTAATGCTGTTTTTTCCTCTTTATCTCTTACACTCACATGAGCACCAGCATCTAATAAAAGTCGCACAACTTCTAAATCTGGACGACGGTTTCCACTCAAAATATATGATAGTGCTGTCATTTTACTATACGAACTTCGTGCATTCACATTAGCACCAGCATCTAATAAAAGTCGCACAACTTCAGGATCTGGATGATCTCTTCTCAAGGAATCCATTAACGGCCATCCCCTTCTAGGATTAGGATTAGCACCAGCATCTAATAAAAGCTTCACAATTTCCGGATTCAAGCCAGAGTTTTCACTAAGAATATGCAATAATGCTGTTTTTCCCTCTTTATCTCTTGCATTCACATCAGCACCAGCATTTAATAAAAGTCGCACAACTTCTAAATCAGGGTCAGAATTTTCTTCTAAGAAGTATAACAACCCAGGTCTTCCTTCATTAGCTAGTACATCTACATCAGCACCGGCATTTAATAAAAACTCTACACGTTTTGGATATGGATTGATTTTTAAAAGATATAATAAAAAAGTAACTTTATATTTCAAACCTCTCGAACGGTTTAAAAGTTTGACACTACAATTATCAGGATGAACCATGCTAAACATATTTCTTATGCCATAAATGTTTTGATCTCCACTTATTAAATTGAATACTCGCCTACACTCTGTTTTAACTGTCTCCAACATACTTTTAATCTTTCTTTCTTGAGGATGTTGTTGTCCCAGGTAATCTAATGCCATCTTTCCTTCATTATCTTTTTTATCTGGATAAGCACCCGCTTCTAATAAAAACCTAACAACTTCTAGATTAGGATTACCTTTCATAGAGTACATAAGAGGAGTTAACCCATATCTATTTGTTTCATTTGGATCAGCTTCTCTCTCTAAAAGAAGGTATCTAACAAGATCAACATCTCCATCTTCAGCAGCTAACATCAATCGCGATTTACTAGAAATAAGAGTCTGCGCTGTCAGGCCAAGAGCTTTCAATCTTGTCTTTAATTGTGAAAAAAGCGAAGGCTCTTCTGATGAGGCAGGCATTCTTAAATCAAAAGCATTAAATCTTGAAACTTTATTTTCAGGTTTTGTATTTTTATTGGGAGATTTTGACTTCTTATTTTCCTTATCTTCATCTTTCTCCTGAGATTCTGGAACCTTCTTTTCACCCTTGACTCCTTTATTTTTTGAATCTTTATCTTCAGTTTTTGCCTCTCCGACAGGCAAATCTTTTTTATTATCAATTCCTAACTGATCCAAATTAATCTGTGATTCAAGTTCTTCAATACGCAAACGATTTTGTTCAATTTCCTCTTCTAGTTCTTTATAAGTTTTTTTAGGATCTGCAAGTCGCTTTTGAGCTTCTGGATCTAATTTTCCATGGCTTTCAACAGGATCTTCCATATTAAATGGAGCATCTGCTACACAAGAAACTAAAAAAGACGATACAATTAGCAATAAAAATCTCATCCACCGATCCCTATGACAACACTAAAATTTATCGGCTCTAGATCAATGACTCTTTAGCTAAGATGAAAAAAATAGTGTGCTTGAGGCCACATTGAAGACATTTTTTAATTGGACGAATTATAGGTCGTTTGTTTTAGGTAAATACGAAATCAAAAAACTCTTTCCATACGAAGGTCGGGTGACTTTTAATGGGATGATAAAATGACCCTATGTTAGTTCTTAGATTGAATAAGGTTTACGATTTTTTTAACCTCTTCTTCGGACAGGAAGCTTCCTTGAAGTCTTTCAATATTTTTCCCATTTTCCATAAACAACATATCACCCTTACCCAATAATTTTTCAGCTCCTGCTGTATCTAGAATCGTTCTAGAATCTATAGTCGAAGACACTTTAAAGGCAATACGAGTAGGGAAGTTCGTTTTAATTAAACCAGTTACAATCTCAGAGGATGGTCTCTGAGTTGCTAAAATCAAATGCACTCCTGCAGCTCTCGCTTTCTGAGCAATACGAGTAATAGGAACCTCAACATCTTTTCCTTGAGTCAGCATTAAATCAGCCATCTCATCAACAACCACAACGATATATGGTAGGACATCTAAGCCCTTTTTCTTAACTTTGTTAGCTTTTATTTTTTCATTAAAAGACGTTATATTTCTCGCACCAACATCTGAAAACATCTTATAACGCTTATCCATTTCTTTCATAGCCCACACCAAGCTTTCTTTTGCTTCAGTGACATCGGTAATAACAGGACGCAATAAGTGCGGAATACCGTTATAAGGACTTAATTCAATCATTTTAGGATCAATCATAACAAAACGTAACTCTTTAGGTGATCTATTAAATAGTAAACTTGTAATTAATGAATTTATAAAAACAGATTTTCCAGAACCTGTTGTACCTGAAACCAAAAGGTGTGGCATTTCAGTAATATCAGATATTAAAACATTATTATAAACATCTTTTCCCATAACAATCGGAAGTTCTTTTTTCTTACCCGCAGCCACAATAGGTTTTGATACTTCCTGAAAACTGACCAGATTGTTTGTCTTATTTGGCACTTCAATTCCACATGTTGTCTTTCCTGGAATGGGTGCCAAAACCCGTATAGAACTGGCCCCTAAAACTAGGGCTAAGTCATTTGATAAGCTATTTAATTTACTTAATTTTACACCCGGTGCCGGTTTGAACTCATACATTGTCAAACTGGGGCCAACATAAGCAGCGATGACTTCTCCTTTAATTTGGAAACTCTCTAAACATTTTTCTAAATTACGACACTGTTCCTTGATTTCTTTTTGACTCAATTTTTTAGCTTTAGGGGTTTTGCTTAACAACGTACTATCTGGCTTCTTATATCTCTTTTTATAAGGCTTGATTTCAATATGAAACTCCTCATTCTCCTCTTTAGTCTTAGAGTCAGCAGATAAATCCTCAGTCGCATTATTTTCTTTTTCAGGCTCAGTATTTGTCTGTACCTTAATGTTAGCCTTTTTATTTACTTTTCTTTTGGCCTTTTTCTCCTTTTTTATCTCGTCAGCATCAGTGACAGGAGGATTGATATTTATAGGGGAAATAGCAGATGCACCAGAATTAACCATTTCTAATTGTAAAAAAGCACCGGAGATCATATCGTCATTTAATCTATTACTACCTAATACAAAATCTGTAATTCTCTTTGTGATAGATAGAATTCTTTGAAAAAGTTCTGTTATAATTGAATTTATGTTTTCAATAAGGGAAACAAGATGAATCACGCCACCACAAATACCTGCAACTAAGATAAAACATGTCAATATACTTAGGGCTCCAAAAATTCCAAAAAAGTGATCTAATGTTCCACCAACAATAATCCCCAGCATTCCTCCAGCACCATATTCCAATCTTTCACTGGAGCCGATCCATTCTGTGGCTTCAAAAATAGTTAAATAACTGCCTACGAAAACGAGAAACGCAAATTGGAGTACAACCAAGGAAGACATAGGCTTAGCTGCAGAGACAACATCTCCTACGCCCTGTACGCGTTCAATAAGGTTTTTTCCCAAAACAAATAAAGAAATAGCTATTCCAAAGTATGCATAACCAAAAAGAGACAACCCTACATCCATCATCTGTTTTCCATATTCACCAAGTAGGCTTGAAAAAACTTTGGGATCTAATATGAGATAAAACATTCCACCGGAAACGATGAAAAGGCAGCCCACCAGGGTTACTAATAAGATAACTTCCTGAGAACGTGTTTCAAGGCGTGATAGCATGTGATGATCCTCTCTTTTTAATTTCTTTACTTTTTAGAGCTGCAAATTGAATACCGGCAATAAAAGGGCTTTATTTGGTCATTTTTAAGGTTTTCTGACAATTTTTGACACTTCAGAGTCCTTTAGAGTCCCTTTTTTGAACTGAGAAAGAAAGGTATCTACCCTCCCATTTCATATTTAATCATTTTTCTAGACTTTCCGATAAGTTCAACAGGGTGAGCTGTGAAAAAGAAGAAGACCAAACGTAAGGAAAAATCAACTTCAAAGTTTGCAGATCTATTGATGGACGATTCTAAGTCTTGTGATAGCGATCCATCTGATAAGACTGAACTTGCAGGTGCCTCCAGTCATACAGATGTCACTCATCACATTAATCCTTCTAACCCGACTGAAATTTTAGGAAATCCTGATTCTTCGAAGCATGTTATGCCGGATGCCTTATCAGATCCCCACACCTCCTCACTCAGTGCAATTTTTAAATCGGATATAAAGGAGCACACTCCTCTGCCTGAGGAGCACCCATTAAAACAATCGGACAACCTACATATAGCTCAAAAACGCATCACCGAGTTAGAAAAATCTATTGATAGCCTTCGTGAGGAAAATGAACAACTCCTGATATCCAGCGAGACCATTGCAAACGATAATGAAGAGTTAAAAGCAAAGCTAGAAACTATCGAAACGGACTATAAGGAAAATTTAGATATTCTTAAACAAGAAACTATCATACTCAAAACGAGTTTAAACTCTAAAAATGAAGATATCTCAAAATTAAAACATACGAATGAAGAGCTACAAAGACGTTTGAATACAGATTTTAAACATGTACGAGTACGTGAAAGAGAGTTAGAAAATAGATTAGAAATTTTAAAAATGGAAGGCTCTGCTGTTGTAAGAAATAAAGATGAAACTATACTGGATCTCAAACGCAAGGTAGATCAGCTCACTCATCAAATAGATAATTATAGAATTAAAAATAAAGAATTTAATGCATCTATTGAAGAACAGCAGATAAAAATAAAAAAGGCAGTAAAGGGTCTTCGCTTAGTTCTTTCATTATTGGAGAGTGGATATGAAACTGAGGATCCAACAGCCATTGTCAAAAATATTGGATAGTATAATTTGATATTTTTATTGAGAACTTTTCTCAAGATCTCCCTATGCTCAAACATAAAAAAAGAAATTTATCGGAACGAGTCAGATACAAACCGAAACAACTTAAGTGACACCTTTTCAACTGCTATAAACGGACTGTTGAAAAGGTGTTAGATACGAGGCGTTCAAGCTCAAACCGAACGGAGGCGTAGTTTTTCCTACGTCGGAGTGAAGGTTTGAGTGATTGCAACGAAGTAGATGACACCTTTTCAACTGCTATAAACGGACTGTTGAAAAGGTGTTAGATACGAGGCGTTCAAGCTCAAACCGAACGGAGACGTAGTTTTCCCTACGTCGGAGTGAAGGTTTGAGTGATTGCAACGAAGTAGATGACACCTTTTCAACAGTCCGTATAAAAATGGATTTTTATAAAACTAATCATTGAAATGATCGAAAGATCTATGTATGAAAAAAGAGGTGCTAAGAAAGCTTTATAAAATAAATGTTCACGAAAGAATATAATAAATGGCAAAGAAGCGGATAAAACTGGTTGTTAGTGATTTACATGTAGGAGTAGGACGCACTCTAGAGACAGGGCAAACCAATACACTTGAAGAGTTTTTTTACGATGATAAATTCTCTGAGTTTATCGACTTCTACACTTCAGGAGAATACGCTGATCATGAAGTAGAACTCATTCTTAATGGGGACATATTTAACTTCCTACAAGTGGATTACAGAGGACATTTTTTGACTGTTGAGACCCAAAATATGTCTTTAGAAAAAATGCAAAGAATAGTTAAAGGTCATCCCTTATTTTTTGAAACTCTGAAAAACTTTATAAGAGCGGGCCACCAAATCACATATATTGTTGGCAACCATGACCAGGCCATGCTGTGGCCAAAAGTCCGAGAATATGTGAACACTGTTGTAGAGGGCTCCGTCAGATATAAAAATATCGTGTATTATTTTGATGGTATACACATTGAACATGGTCATATGTACGAAATCGCGAATCGAATAGACCCTAAAAAATTCTTTTTAAAGCGCAATGTACCAGAACCCATACTTAATTTCCCATTTGGCTCTCATTTCTTTGTTGAATTTGTAATGGAGCTAAAAAAACTTAATCCTTTTGTTGGCAAAGTGCGCCCATTTAGAAACTCTATCCGCTGGAACTTATTAAATGACTTTATGTTTACTGTAAAATCCCTATTCAAACTTGTTGGTTATTTTATAAAAGCTGCTATGGATGGTGGAAAAGAAAAACGACGACAATGGTCTATAAAAAGACTTCTTGAGATTTTTTTAGGAGGTCCTATTTTCCCAGATCTTTCCCATGCTGCAAAAAAATTACTCGAAGATGAGAGGATTAAAAAAGTTATTTTTGGACATTCACATGTCTACACGTTTCGACAATGGAATGGTAAGGAGTATTTTAATACAGGCACATGGACAGAGGTTACATCATTAGATGCCGCCTCTCTTGGTAAAATTACCAAACTCACCTATGTTTTGATCGAATATCCCGAAACAGAGAATAGTGAAGAGTCTAATATTGTTCCCTTTGCACGGTTAAAAGAATGGCGTGGCTACCATCGTATTCAAGAAGATATAGATGTTTCATAGTTTTAAAATAGACATACACAGGAAAGATGAGATAATTTGACATACATTAACACAGTGAAAAAATATTTCGTATAAAAAACTAACTATTGGATTCCTGCATTCGTATGAATGACATTTACTGAAGGAATAAAAAAGCTCTGAAGGGAGCGAAAATATGTTAGAAATTCAAACCAATTTATTAAAATTAAACCCTCAAACTTTAAAAAAAGCTCAAAAGGCATTAGACAACTTATTAAAGCGCACTGATGTTGGATTCATTAAACTTCCCCAAGAAACTGAGTTATGGGAAAGCTCTTTACTGCGTGCTAAAGAACTTCAAGCTACAAATACAACTCTTGGCATTGTTGGCATTGGGGGTAGCTCTTTAGGCAATAAGGTCATTTCCCATTTGTTTGGAAACTCTCATCTTCTTTTCTTTGAAAATGTAGACCCTATTCAATTTGATCAGGAATGGAAATCTATTAAAGATTTAAATAAAACACATTGGCTTATCATTTCTAAAAGTGGCCGAACCATAGAAACTCTTAGTTTATCTGAAGTCATTTTAAAAAAATTACAAAACAATGACATTGACCTTTCAAAGGTTTCAACTGTTATTACAGAAAGACAAGATAATCCTCTATCTCAATGGGCTCGTAAAAACAATGTGCCTCAACTTGACATTCCATTAGATGTAGGGGGGCGATTTAGTATTCTAACACCTGTTGGACTACTTCCTTTAGGCTTTTTGAATACAAATTTAGAACATATTAAAATTGGAGCTATAGCTGCTTTAGAAGATAAGGATAAAGTTTCGAAATTTATAGCCTATGCTTTAGACAGTTTTGATCGAAAAGAAAGTATAACTGTATTTTGGTCTTATTCTAATAGTTTAAGATTTTTTGGAGACTGGATACAGCAGCTCTGGGCAGAATCTCTTGGAAAAAAGGTAGATCGCAATGAAAAACCAGCTCCTTTTGTTAGCTCGCCCCTGCCCCTTATTGGAGTGAACGATCAACACTCTGTCCAACAACAAATTATTCAAGGCCCCAAGAATAAGCTTGTCGTCTTCCTTCGGGTACAAAGTATTGAAAATTATGGAGAAAAAATAAATGAAACTGTTTTTGGAGCACATCCTGAAATGGTTGGTAAGAATCTAGGGCAGCTTTTAGGTGTAGAGGCAGAGGCCACATCTCAAGCTCTTAATAAGAACAGTGTCTCGAATTTAACCATCACTCTCTCAGATCTAGACGAATGGCATTTAGGATATTCCTTTATGTTTTTTCAATTAGCTATCGCTGGTATTGCAGAGGCTTTAAATATTAATGCTTTTGATCAGCCAGGGGTTGATTTAGGCAAACAATTAACCAAGAAACTATTGAACCATTAGAAAACCGTTCCTATAATAAGTAAGATGACTAATGCTAATAAAAAACTAAAAATCTTTGAAGATAAGACCTCCGTTGTTTCAAGCCACACACTAAAAATGCGGCTAACGGAAGCTGTTAATACTCCTCCTGCCCTTGTCCTTCTTATGGGCCCTGCGCATATGGTTGGTAAACAATGGTTACTCACTAAATCAAGTACCATTATTGGAAGAATCATAGAATCTAACATTTTTATAGAAGATCGCAGCTTAAGTAAGAGACATGCAAGTCTACTCAAAACAGAGAATGGCGTAGCGATCTTGGATCATAAATCGACAAATGGTACGGAATTAAATGGCAAACTGATTGATCCCAATACGGCTGTCGTTCTTAAAAATAACGATCACATTAAATGTGGAAACCTTATCTTTAAGTATCTTGATAAAGGTAATATTGAATCTGTTACCAATAAGGAAACGTATGACCGTACACAAATGGACCCTTTAACACTAATATACAACAAAGGTGCTTTATTAAATGCGGGCAAGGAAGTTTTCAATCGTGCAAAACTCACAGAGACAGAATTAACTTGCATTGTTTTTGACTTAGATAATTTCAAAACAGTAAACGACACCTATGGACATCCTGTGGGTGATTTTGTTTTAAAAGAGTTGGCAAATGTCATTCATAATACATTAATTCGACCGGGTGATTTTTTTGCGCGATTTGGTGGAGAGGAGTTTTGTATTATACTTGTTGGAACCCCTTTAAATCAGAGTGTGGAAATTGCTGAGCGCATCCGGTCAACAATTGCGAATCACAAATTTGAACACAATGAGTCGCTAACTTTAAATATCACTCTTAGTCTTGGAGTTGCATCTCTATCAAAAGACATTCATTCCTGGGATGAGCTATTTAAAAAAGCAGATGAAGCATCATATGTTTCTAAAAAGTCTGGAAAAAACAAAGTCTCATCCATCAAATAGCTTATATATAACTAAATCTACAACCCACCTGAATATCTGAGATTTTCAATTCATTTTTGAAGTTTGTTTGATTTTTTCTCTAAGTGCAGGGCGTATCGTGATAGAGGACACATTTATATTTTTAAGACATTTCAGAGGGAATTTTTCTCAGGAGGGTTCAAAACGAGTTTTCTGAGGCGCAGGGCGTATCTCCCGAAGGGAGAGACGAGCTGCGAACCCTCAGAACTGTCTGAGCTTTTGAACTCTCCTGAGAAAAATTCCCAATCAAACATAAAAAAATTGTCTTAAAGCTAGATACAACCGAAGCGACTAACACCTTTTCGACAGTCCGTATTTATATGGTAACAATGTTTCTATATTCTGACTTCCTCAAACCAATATCCTCATCAGCAATGGAGCATAATTTTTTTAACCCAAAATCTTCAATTGTATAACTAGCTAAAACAGTACCTTCAATACACCCTTCCTTTAGAGCATCAAAGGTAACACTCCCCTCTCTTTTCGCAAGACACCCAACTAATCCACCGGCAAATGTATCTCCTGCTCCTGTTGGATCAACAACAGATGCTACGGGAAAAGAAGGGAGAATAAAAAACTTTCCTTCTGAATAAAGCAGAAAACCATATGATCCCCGTTTAATAACGACAGCAGAAACACTCATATCAATTAATTCTTTCACAGCCTCCACTCCATTAGATCGACCTGTTAACTGTAGCGATTCTTCTTCATTAATAATTAAGACATCAACTTTTTTAATAACTTCCAGAAGTGATGTTCTTTTAGATTGAATCCAAAAGTCCATAGTGTCTAATGCAATAATCTTAGGATTTTCAACCTGTTCTAAAACCTTAAGTTGTAAATCGGGATCTATATTGGCTAAAAACACAACATCTGCTTTTTTAGAACTTTCATCAAGCATGGGATCAAATTTTGAAAAAACAGCTATTTCGGTATTTAAAGTTATAGCCCTATTCATATCCTCTTTATACATACCCTCCCAATGGAAGGTCTTTCCATTAGCTCTTTGAATGCCGGAAACATTAATATTTCTATCACTTAAAAGAGCAAGATCTTCATCACTATAATCTTCACCCACGATGCCAATAACGCTAACAGGACAATAGCGTGAAGCTGTCACTGAAAAATAATTAGCTGAGCCCCCAAGAGTTTTATGAACTTTACCTTTGAGTGTAGATATTGTGTCATAAGCCAAACTACCAACAACTAACACATGTGACATCGTCTATTTCCTCCCCCATTTTCATTTCTTCTTCCTTATTCCAATTATCTTTAATTAAAAGCAAATGAAAGTGTCTTTGGGTGACCTTCAAATTTGGATCTCAACTGACCACAAGCTGCATAAATATCTCTACCCATAGTTCGCCGAAGTAATACATGTACTCCTAATCTTTGAAGCTCTAAATGAAAAGCTCGCACTGTATCATCAGAGGGGCGAGAAAAACCTGATTGAGGGTATTCATTAAAAGGAATAATATTAACTTTACAGGGAATATCTTTTGTTATCTTCTTAATCCGTCGTGCATCTTCCAAACTATCTGTTACCCCTTTTAAAAGGACGTACTCAAAGGTCACTTTATCCCGTGTTTTTTCTGCATATTCTCTGCAAGCTTTTAAAAGTTGTTCCAATGGCCACTTTTTATTAATGGGCATAAGAAAATCCCTAACCTTATCTGTTGTACCATTCAAACTCACAGCCAGTCGTGTGCCACTTTCAATCACACGATGAAACTGATCCAATATTCCAGAAGTAGAAATTGTTATTTTCTTTCTAGAAAAATTCAATCCCCACGGAGAATTAAAAATCTGCACGGCTCGAAAAACATTCTCTGCATTATCCAGAGGCTCTCCCATACCCATAAAAACAATATTTGTAATCCTCTGTTCAGAATTCTCTGAAGCTAAAACAAATTGTGCAACTATTTCTCCTGCTGTTAAACGGCGTTTCATTTTCTGTGTTCCTGTAAAACAAAACTTACAGGCCATATTACAACCCACTTCAGAGGAAAGACAAAGTGTTAATCTCCCTGGGGAGGGGATAAGAACGGATTCAACAGTGTCCTTTCCCATAGCGAATAAGAATTTTTGTGTCCCGTCACGGCTCACACGATTTTCAAGAATTTTGGGAAGATCAAAATGCAGCCATTCCCCAACCTGAGATCTAAAAAGTTTAGAAAGATTTGTCATTTGGGAAAAATGACTGACACCCTTTTGGTATCGCCATTGGTAAAGCTGTTGTGCACGATAGGACTCTTTTCCCAAGCCCTTCAGGTACACACTCAATTCAGGTAAAGTAAAATCAAAAAAACTACGAGGTGTCATAAGGTTTTACACCTTATCTGGTCTATTTCTAACTGTCTAGATCTTCATACCAACATCTACTTTTCTATAAAATTTCTCTAACTTTACAGATCTATTTGTTTTTCAATGGAAGTCTGTAATTCTGCAAAATGACAGGGAACACACCCCACCCTTTCAACGACAATACCCGCTGCAAAATTAGCCAAAACACATGACATTTTCATATCTAAACCAGCTGCTAACCCCAGAGAGAGAGCCGCTACGACAGTATCTCCAGCTCCTGTTACATCAAAAACCTGCCTTGCTACAGTAGGAATATGAGTAGCTGTTCCAGAGCTATAAAGGCTCATTCCCTCTTTTCCTCTTGTCATTATAATTTCAGAGCCCAATTTTGATTGTAAAATCTCCATAATCTCAGTCGGAGAAAAATCTGCTGTCTCTCCCCCACCCAATACAATGGCTTCATCTTTGTTTGGAGTGATCACATCAGCATTCCTATAAAACCTCAGGGGTGTCATGCGGTGGGGATCAACCAACACTCGACAATCATTTTTCTTCGCCTCTTGAATTAAAGTTTGGATAAGATTTTCACTCAGAACACCTTTAGCATAATCTTGCAAAACCAACCCATCAGCTGATTTCAGAAGAGGCACCGCCTGATCTATAACTTTTTTTTCAATACTTTCTGATAAAAATCGACGCTTTTCAAAATCCACACGCACAACATGGTGCTGACCAGACATAACTCTCAACTTACGTGTTGTTGGACGTGACGTATCAACTACAAGATTTGTCGTATTGATATCAATGCCATTCAGGTGTTCTTTTAGTGCTTTTCCAGCAAAATCATCCCCAACAACAGACACTAAATCAACTTGCCCTCGGAGATGTTTGATATTTTGAGCAACATTTGCCGACAGGCCCAAATGAAACTTTTCTTCTCGCACATCCAAAACAGGAACGGGTGCCTCAGGACTAATACGAGAGATTTCGCCATCGATGTATTCATCTAGTCCGATGTCACCCAGGACAAGAATCCTTTTATTTTGAAACTGGCTTAAAGCCTTTTGTAATTTATCCGTCAATGTTAACACCTATCTCTCTACAGCATACCTGTGAATACTCTGGCCATGCTATCATCATTCTTACAAGTATTTTTCACAGTGTTACCAAAGATCCTTAACATTTGGCATAAAAATTCTTCAGCCTAGCCCAAAAGTAAAACCAGATGTATAGTTGATGTGTACAACAACAAATCTGGGGGGACGACTTATGGACAATCTCACACAGGGCTCTCTGTACAGAAATACTATAAAAAACTTAAATCAAATTGCAGAACGAGTGGGCTTGGATGGAAATATCCATAATCGCCTTCTCTACCCTAAAAGAGCTTTGATAGTGAGTATCCCTGTCCGTATGGATGACCACTCTGTAAAAGTGTTCTCTGGATACCGTGTGCAACACAATCAAACACTGGGTCCCTTTAAGGGGGGGTTTCGTTTTCATGAATCTGTCAACTTAAGCGAAGTAGCTGCTCTGGCCATGCTTATGACTTTTAAAAACTCACTTATGAATTTACCTCTTGGGGGAGCAAAAGGTGGCGTTCAAGTAGACCCCACTCAACTCTCTCAATCTGAAAAACAAAGGCTGACAAGAAGATATGCCTCAGAGATCTCAGGTGTTGTTGGGCCTGATAAAGATATTCCAGCTCCTGATGTGGGAACAGATGCACAAACCATGGCTTGGTTTATGGATACAATTTCACAGGAGTCGGGCTACGCTGTCCCCGAAGTTGTCACAGGAAAACCCATAAATATAGGTGGATCACGGGGGCGTTTGGGAGCTACAGGGATGGGATGTATTTTCTGTATGAAGTCGGCTCTTAAAAAAATGAAGTTAGAAACAGACAAAAAATTAAAAGTGACTATTCAAGGGTTTGGTAATGTGGGGTCTCATGCTGCAAAATATGCCCATGATTTAGGCGTTACAGTGGTTGCCGTCAGTGATGTTCATGGCGGCATTTACAATGAGAAGGGCCTTGATATTCCTAATCTTATTGATCACTACCATATTGAAAAAAAGCTCAAAGGATATCCCAATACAGCAGCTATTACAAATGAAGAACTCTTGGCATTGGATACGGATGTACTGATACCTGCGGCTCTTGATGGAGTCATTCATTCAGAAAATGTTAACAATATTAAAGCAAAATTAATTATTGAAGGTGCCAATGGCCCTGTGACTTCAAACGCTGCTAAGATTCTCCATGATAAAGGGCATGTTGTCATACCCGATATTTTAGCAAACGCCGGAGGTGTTGTGGTTTCCTACTTCGAATGGGTACAGGGCATTGCCTCTTATTTTTGGAGTGAAGAAGAAGTTAACAGAAGATTACGCATTATTATGAATACAGCGTTTGATGATGTTTGGAAATTCGCATCAGAGTACAATATGAGTTTAAGCATGGCCGCACTGGGACTCGCCACAAGACGCCTTGAAGGTGCTATGCTCTTAAGAGGTCTTTATCCTTAATGAGTTTTATAAAGTATCCTTGGCTACTCAAAAAATACTCTCTCACCCCCTATGCCCTCCGTTTTCTTTCTCATTTCAGCTCACTTCAAGCCTATTCATGGCGATCTTTTTCCTGGAAAGGTTTGGATTTTCCAAACCCATTAGGTTTAGCTGCTGGTGTTGATAAAAATGCTCAAAATATTTTAGACTGGTGGAAATTCGGTGCTGGTTTTTTAGAAATTGGAACAGTCACACCACAAAAAACCCACTCTCACCCCTCTCTCTTACACTCTAGTTCCCATTATGCACTTTGGAACTCTTTGGATTTTCCTTCTCTAGGTGTCGAGAAAGTGAAAAAAAATTTAAAACGCTATGCACGCCCCTACCACACACCTATCTTTCTCAATCTAGGGAAAAACAGGGAAACTCCTTTAGAAAAAGCCTGTGAAGATTATAAAATCCTAATCCGACAACTTGTAGATCATGCCGATGCTTTTGTCATAAACATCAATAGTTCCAACACAACAGATCTACATTTTAAAGATTTTTTAGGCCCGATCTTAGATACTATCAGGGCTCAAGAATATGTACGCCCCACTCTGTTAAAGCTCAGCCCCGACGGTCCTGATGAACTATTCCTTTCTCATATAGAAATAAGTAAAGAATTAGGAATTGATGGATGGGTTTTAACAAACACAACAGAGCAACGACCCATTTCCTTTCCCAAACACGGAGGGCTCTCGGGTCAGCCATTAAAAAAATACTCTGAACACCGGTTAAATCTCACGGTAAATTATTTGGGAAAACAAAGAGAAGATTACCTCATTGTCAGTGTAGGAGGCATTATGTCTCCAAAGGATGTAGAGGATAGATTAAATAAAGGAGCCAACCTTGTGCAGGTTTATACAGCACTTTTCTTCAATGGCCCCTGGTTTTTCAAAACAGTTGCAAACTCTCCCTCGAATTAAATGACACCTTTTCGATTTGCATAGAAGGACTGTTGAAAAAGTATTAGATACGAAACGTACAAACCGAACGCAGGCATAGTTTTTCCTACGCCGGAGTAAAATTCGGGTGATCATAGTCAAGTCGATAACACTTTCTTCATTCGTATTAGGAGGACTGTTGAAAAAGTATTAGATACGAGGCGTGCAAGCTCAAACCGAACGTAGGCGTTAGTTTTTCCTACGCCGGAGTGAAGGTTTGAGTGATTGCAACGAAGTAGATAATGCTTTTTCAACAGTCCTCCTGGACTAAAGTTAAGATGCACGGCTTAAGTCCTACAAAAAAAGAAACAAAACTGTATTCTACTGGTTTAGGTTTTTCTATGCTTTTTTAAAAATCTTTATTTGGATATATTTATAGAATAGGGGGGGCTCTCTAGATATGAAAAAAGGCAACACGGGTAAAGAACAAAGACATTGGTTTAGTTTTTGGATCTTTATACTTTTTTTAGCTCCACAGGCCTTTGCTTCTCCACAATTTCATCCATTTGATGAAAATCTTCCAGAGGAATTACATAATTTATGGAATGCTGTTGTACGGTTAGAGGTGCAACCTGTAAACGGCTCCCCTCATGAATCAAAACGGGGTTCAGGGTTTATTATACATCATGATACTGCTAGAGACTCTCTATGGATTGCTGCTAATTATCATACCACATATTGTAATATAAAAGATATTTGTACTGTAGAAGTGACTTATTCCAACACTACAAAAAGATTTATGACTTCTTCAAATTCTATATATAAACAAATAGCCCCTGAAAGTGATCTTATGGTTTTAAATATTCCATTAAAAGGTGGGGAAGACTTTTCTGTCGCAACTTTTTCAACAGAACATATTAGTTATAACGATCCTGTGTATACAATAGGATTTCCTTCTATGATATCTTCTGGAAGAAAATCTCGCAGATCCTCTAATTCTAATCGTAGCCGTAAACGTTACTCCGTAGGGACAATCTATGGCAACCTGATAGATCATGAACAAAAAAATTACCCTATTCAAAGAAACCGAACCGTTACGCTTTATTTTTCAAAGCTCATCTCCCATTCAGCCCCTTTCCTAAAGGGATCAAGTGGTGGGCCTCTTGTTAATCCAAAAGGTGAAGTTATTGGGATTAACTCTTCAATGTCCCGTTCAAAAGAATGTAAACCTCATATTTCTTCAGAAAACTGTTTATTTTTTTCCATTCCCATAGAAATCCTACTCAATAGACTTCCTCCATCATTTTATGAGCGTCATTAATATATGATGAAAAAACCTGTATGGACTCCAGTTGCTGCTGCATTTATACGCCAAAATGGACATATTCTTATTGGGAAACGTCCTCCGAAGAAGGATCTTTCAGGGTTATGGGAATTTCCTGGTGGAAAAATTGAGCCCTTTGAGACCCCTCAGTCAGCACTTCAAAGGGAGTTGGTTGAAGAATTAGGTATTCACGCTCAGATTGGTCCTCTTAGGTTAGCCACTTCCTATGCCAATAAAGAGAGCGGAGTCGTGATATTATTTTATGATGTTTTATCTTGGAAGGGTGAGCCACAAACATTTCAGCATACAGAGCTTAAATGGATAAAACCAAATGAACTCAAAGATTATAAGATCCCTAAGGCCAACGAAGTTGTTATAGATAATTTAATATCTATTTTAACAGAATAAATGTGTTTGAGTGATTGCAACAAAGTAGATGACGCTTTGTCATTTGTAATAAGGCAGGCTGTTGAGAAGGTATTAGATACGAGGCGTTCAAGCTCAAACCGAACGGAGGCGTAGTTTTTCCTACGTCGGAGTGAGTGTTTGAGTGATTGCAACAAAGTAGATAATACCTTCTCAACAGCCCTGAATAATTTCTTTAAGCCCTTCGATAACATAAGACTGTTCATCCTCATTCAGTTCTGGAAAAATAGGCAGAGCCAATACTTCTTTTGCTGCAGCTTCTGCGACGGGAAAAGTTTTTGAAATCTTCCAATCTTTAAAAGCTGGTGCCTGAGGAATTGTTTTCGGATAATAGATATCGGTAAAAATACCTTTTTCAGAAAGTTGAGCGCGAACACGATTACGATCCTTAACTCTTATGACAAATTGATTCCAAACCACCTCACAGTGCTCAGAAACTTTGGGCAATACAAAGTGTTCACTCTCTAAACTTTTTAATTCAGAAAGATATCTTTGCGCATGATTTTTTCTTTGCAAAACCCATTCATCCAAATGCTTCAACTTTATACTTAAATAAGCACATTGAAGTGTATCTAATCTGGAGTTTGTTCCTAAACAATCAAACTTATACCTTTCTATCATTCCATGATTTCTTAGGAGTTTAATTTTACTATCTAACTCCTCACTTTGAGTAGTAACAAGTCCACCTTCACCTGCACCGCCAAGGTTTTTAGTCGGATAAAAACTTGTTGCCCCCAAATTACCCATACCCCCTGCAGGTTTTTCTTTGTATTTTGCTCCTAAACTTTGTGCAAAATCCTCTAAGACATAAAGTGAATGCGATTTGGCTAAATCTAAAACGGGATCCATATCCGCACACTGACCATAGAGGTGAACTGGCATTATCACTTTTGTTTTATTTGTTATAAGTGGCTCTATAGCTTGGGGATCGATATTCAATGTCTCAGGTTCAACATCAACAAATACAGGGCGAGCCCCAATCCAACAAATGGCACTTGTTGTTGCAAAAAAACTAAAGGCTGGAGTAATCACCTCATCACCAACTCCTACGCCCAAAGCCTTTAGACCTATAATCAAAGCATCCGTTCCTGAACTCACGGCTGAGGCATTCTTTACGCCTAAATATTGGGAAATTTCAGACTCAAAAGCATGAACGTACTCCCCCCCAATAAGAGATTGTTCATGCAAAATGTTTTCAAACTCACTTAAAACATCTTTCTGAATAAGCTGATATTGACGCTGAATATCAAAAAACGGAACTTTCATAAAGCGTAGAATAGGATTTTAAGAAAGCTCTGTCTAGAGCAAGCCGAATATTTCTTTGGTGTCTTTCGCCCCCCGTGTTGCTACCCAATGAGAGACCAAGTAGTATAAGATCTTATGTCACGTCGATCTCCCTTACCTAAAAGTTTAAATATCTGCATAGTGGCTCGAAAATTTCCCATTAAAAGCCGAGCTGCTGCGAATGGATTTCTATGGCCCATAGCTAGAGGACTTTCACAAAAGGGGCACCGCGTGACGTTTATATCTAACGAAAGCCCTCAAAACCAACATGAGTTTAGTCAGGATAATGTCTCTGGTTACTACACTTCTGAAGGTCCATTGAGGCGTTTTCATTTTTCCAGAGCTGTATACGTAAAATTCCTTGAGCTCCACAAAGAAGATCCCTTTCATATTATACATAGTATTGATGCCTCAGCTATCAAAGTCGCTCAGGCGAAAAAAAGAAATCAACTCGCTGTTGCTTATGACATTCAAGCCACACAGATTGCACAACTCTTTGCCATATTGGGTATGGCAAAGGATTCGTTAGGTTCTCTTCTTCAATCTGATTTAGCATTAGTTTATAAATATCTGACTACCTTTTTTAGAAAAGATCGCAAAATTTTAAAAACAGCGGATGGTGTTTTTGTTACAAGTCCTCAACAAAGACTTATTTTAGAAAGGTATTATTATTATCCTGACTCTCGTATCTATACGGTCCCCTATGGAGTCGAAATAGGTGACATTTCCCAAATGAAGGATACTGATAATAACGAATTAAAAGAAAGTTTAAATCTACCAGAAGCTGGTCACACTATCGTTAGCATTACCGATATGACAGAGCTTGAAGAAGTTAAAAATCTCCTACAAGCTTTTGAAAAAGTCGCTATAAAAAAACCAAAATCAAGACTCATACTTGTGGGCAATGGACCACGTAGAAAAGATATTGAGTATCATACATATAATTTAGCTTTGGGGGACAAAGTTATTTTCACTGGCTCTGTACGAAATGTTGATCTATCTAAATATATTTCCTTAGCTGACGTGTTCGTTAATTTAAGCTCTAGAACCACAGGGTTTGAACCCTCTATGTTGGAAGCCATGGCTCAAAAGAAAGTTGTTATTGGATCAGAGGTCAATGCTATTTCAAATATTATTGAAGATGGTATTGATGGTTTCCTCATACGTCCAGCAGACACGCAGTCTCTATCTCACCTACTGATAGCTATGTTCACTGGACGTTTGATAACTGCGAAAATAGGTGATAAGGCGTGTCAGAAAGTTATGGATCTTTTTGACACAGAAAAAATGGTTAATGAAACCATTGCTTCTTATTTTAAAATTTTAAAACGATCAGGATATTATTCTACATCATGAAATATTGGTCTACCCCTAGTGAAAAAGCACACTACACTACAAACCCCAAACCACCACGAGCACAAAAAAATCTACAAAAAGAATCTATTCTGATCTTATGGGCTAAGAAAATAATCGGTACACCCATTCCCCTACTGTTACTTCTCTATCCTATTGCTCTACTGACATCTATATCAGTTATAGAAATTCTTGGGGGAGTTATTGGAGTGCTTACTTTTTTTTATATATTAATTGATATTTTAGGTAAAAAACGTGAATTCAGGCTTTTCCCGATTCCAGGAACTTTTAGCCTTATTGGATTTATTATTATTGTATATCTAGGATTAATTATTAATGCCCCAGAAGCTAACATATGGAAACAGTTTATTCATATGCATTGGATTGTTTTTCTATTTATCTTACCCCATACTTTTACTCTTTTTCCAGGCTTAAATAAATTGTTCACTATTCTTATAGTTACCGCTTCAATTGTTTCTATCTATGCTATAGTTCAACACTTTACAGGTCTAGACCTTAACTATCTTATAGGACTAAGAGATGAAACTGCTGCTACAGTCGCACTTCACTCTGATGGGAAATTCTATTTAAGCAAAGGTTTTTTTGATCATCACCTCTCATATGGTTATGCATACACTTTGGTTATCTGCCTTTCTATCGCTGCCCTCTTACTAGGACAAAAACAAACAGTTTTATTTAAAGCAATGACAGCATTGTCTTGTCTTCTGATAGGTTTTAGTTTGGTTTTCACTTACGGACGCGGAGTTTGGATGGCTGCATGTGCCGCTGTCCTTTTTATGGCACTCTATACAAATAAACGCATCTTCTTCTTAGTCCTTTCTTCACTGCTTGGAGTATTTATACTCATGTATTCTACAAGTAACACATTCTCAGATCGCTTTGATACATTTTTATCAACCACTTATAGTAGCAACAAAGTACGTATAAATACTTGGAAAGCCAATATGGCTATGTTTGCAGATCATCCATGGCTTGGAATAGGGTACATGCAAAATGAAACAAAAACTGCAGAATATTATGAAAAACTAGGAATTGAGGAAACATTTATATCTGATGCACACAATAATTATATTCAAGTACTTTCCACAACAGGGATTTTAGGATTTTTATTTTATATGTTATTTATTCTTTCTTTTTTATTTGCAAACCATCAATTGCTTATGAAAATTCCAAAAACACACTATTGGCACAGAGTTTTTGCCCTGGGCATTTTAGGTGGGCAAATTGCCATACATGTAGGAAGCCTTACCATTCACACATGGGGAAGCAGTCAAATATATCATATATTCGTGTTCTTATTAGCCTGCATGGCCTACATGTATGAACGCTATAGTAATGAAATTATTCCGAATGATCATAGCCTCTAAGTCACTTCGGTTAGGACTGTTGAAAAGGTGTCATCTACTAATAGTTAGATTTATAGAACACTTGATAACTTCAAACATAGATGATAAAGCATATATAGAAAAATTATGAAGTTTTTTGATAAAAATGGTTAACAAAATAATTTAAACAATCAGGTATTATTCTACATCATGAAATATTGGTCTACCCCCAGCGAAAAAGCACACTATACAATAAGTCCAAAACCGCCACGGGCACAAAAAAATCTACAAGAAGAATCTATTCTGATTTTATGGGCTAAGAGAATAATCGGCACACCCATCCCCCCCCTACTACTACTCTACTCTATTGCTTTACTGACATCTATATCAGCTATAGAAATTCTTGGCGGAATCATTGTGACGCTCACACTATTCTATATGTTACTTGATACTTTGGGAAAAAGGCGTGAATTCAAATTTTTCATGATCCCAGGGTTTTTTAGCCTTATTGGATTTATTATTATTGTATATCTAGGATTAGTTATTAATGCCCCAGAAGCTAACATATGGGGATATTTTCATATTCATTGGGTCGCCTACTTATTTGTCTTCCCCTATACACTTTTTCTCTTTCCAGGCCTAAACAGAATTTTTACTCTTTTAATTGTAGCTGCTACAATCATTTCTATCTATGCTATAATTCAACACTTTACAGGTCTAGACCTTAACTATCTTATGGGACTAAGAGATGTCCCAGTCACTTTACCTGCACGTCACTCTGATGGTAACTTCTATTCCAGTAGAGGTTTCTTTTCCCATTATCTCTCATATGGTTATGTATATACTTTGGTTATTTGTTTTTCCATCGCCGCCCTCTTATTAGGAAAAAAACAAACAATCTTATTTAAAACAATGACAGCATTGTCTTGTCTTCTGATAGGTTTTAGTTTGGTTTTCACTTATGGACGCGGAGTTTGGATGGCTGCATGTGCCGCTGTCCTTTTTATGGCACTCTATATAAGCAAACGCATCTTCTTCTTAGTCCTTTCTTCACTGCTTGGAGTATTTATACTCATGTATTCTACAAGTAACACATTCTCAGATCGCTTTGATACATTTTTATCAACCACTTATAGCAGTAACAAAGTACGTATAAATATTTGGAAAGCCAATATGGCTATGTTTGCAGATCACCCATGGATTGGAATAGGGTATAAACAAAATCATTTCAGAACAGCAGAGTATTACGAAAAATTAGGGATTAAAGAGAAATTCATATATGACTCACATAATAACTATATTGAAACACTCGCAACGACAGGGATTTTAGGATTTTTATTTTATATGTTATTTATTCTTTCTTTTTTATTTGCAAACCATCAATTGCTTATGAAAATTCCAAAAACACACTATTGGCACAGAGTTTTTGCCCTGGGCATTTTAGGTGGGCAAATTGCCATACATGTAGGAGGTCTTACCATTTGGACATGGGGAGATAGTGAGATGTACCATATATTTGTTTTCTTACTGAGCTGCATGGCCTACATGTATGAACGCTATAGTAACGAAATTATTCCAAGTGATCATAGTCTTTAAATCACTTCGGTTAGGACTGTCGAAAAGGTATCATCTACTTCGTCACAATATGTCGCTACGGTTGTATCTAACTTTATACGATTTTCTTTTTTACGTCGATCTTCAGAACTTTTTCTCATGGATTTTAAAAGCTCAAACAGTTCTGAGGGTACGCAGCTCGTCTCTCCCTTTGGGAGATACGCCCTGCGCCTCAGAAAACTCGTTTTAAAACCCATGAGAAAAAGTTCCGCCTAATAACTGTCAAAAACAGCAATTTATCCCCCATCACGATACGCCCTACGCTCCGAGAAGAAAATTCTATCTTAAAATAAATTTCTGGCATTAGGTCGAGAAAAAATGGGTTTTTGCTTCTCTTTTTTTCATAAAAAGTCCGTTTTTTCCTGTTATAAGGTCAAAAATCACTGGATAAACGCTGCTTGATGAGAAAGAATATAGTTAGTTCTTTCAAGAACTTAGAGCGTATTAAGAGAGGTGAAAGATGACCAAAGCTGACCTTATAAACCATATCTCAGAAACCGCAGGAATTACACGTGTCAAATCTGAAACTGTTGTCAATACCATATTCGACTATATGGTGGATGCTCTTCTAAAAGATGATCGTATTGAAATTCGAGGCTTTGGCTCCTTTGTCAACCGTACCTATGGTGCCTATAAGGGAAGAAATCCTAGGACTGGTGAAGTCATTAATGTCAGTAATAAAAAACTACCCTTCTTTAAAGTTGGAAAAGATTTAAAAGAAGAAGTGAATCAGAGTAGCACTTAGCCTTCAGAACTGTCGAAAAGGTGTTAGATACGAGGCGCACAAACCGAACGGAGGCGTAGTTTTCCCTACGTCGGAATGAGTGTTTGAGTGATTGCAACGAAATCAATGATACTTTTTTGACTCGTATTAGGAGGACTATTGAAAAAGTGTCAGATACGAGGCGTTCAAGTTCAAATCGAATGGAGACGTAGTTTTTCCTACGTCGGAATGAGATTTGAATGATTGCAACGAAGTAGATGGCATTTTTTTAACAGTCCTAAACGAAATAGATGACACCTTTTCAACAGTTCTCACATACAATCGAAGCGATTTAAAAACGGATCTCCGAAATATTCTTCCTATCTGTAATCGCCATAAATAACCGCTCCAAACCTAATGCAATCCCTGAACTTGGAGGCAAACCAGAATCAATAGCCCTTATAAAATCCTCATCTATTTCCTGCCCAGCATTTTTAAAACGTTTACGATGTTCATGT
>CBDBKL010000005.1:0-265514 GCA_965206675.1 Bdellovibrionales bacterium
TGCTCCAGGTGGCGAATTTTCCCAAGCACCAGTACAACAGGCTATAGCTACACACAACGTTCCAGTTATAAGAGAGTTTCTTGCAAATAACCGAGTCGATATAAATGCGACAGATATGGATGGAGATACAGTCTTGGATTGGGCCATAATAGCAGGTAACCCTGAAATTATAGAAGAACTTATCAGTAGAGGTGCTAAGACTAATGGAGGGGGACAGCAAGAGTGGTTGTTCAATATACAATAATTTAGAAATACAAGAAGGGCCAGCTATAGGGCGGCACTTGTATTAAAATAAGACACATCTTTTAAAAGCCTCGATCTTTCCAGTAACTTTCAGTTACACTGATATAAAGGGGGAGCTTCCTATGTGTCCTATTTTTCTTTTATTTCTCATTGCTTTAGTTCTCTCCCTTGTGTTCTTAGAAACATTAGAAGGACGTTGAGCCATTTATAACGAAGACCACTTTGTTATTACACCAGATTTTGAAACAAGAGAACCATCACTCTCTACAGCCGTATAAGTTTCTTTACCAAATTGATTGAGAGCTTCTAACAAAGAGGTGCGGTCCGTGGGCTCTAACTCCCTCTCGGTACATTTTCCCAAAGCCCAAGTCAGTTCTGCCAATAAAGTATCTAAAAACTTAAACCAACTTTTCGCACTGACAGGAAAACTTTCTTCAAGATAGCCAGCCCCTTCCACCTCAGGCCGAGCCAGCACATTCATCCCTAAACCAATGATAATTTTGTGGTTGTCTCCTTGGCTTACAGTTTCAATGAGTAACCCAGCAATCTTTTTCCCCTTTAGATAAATGTCATTTGGTGGTTTCAGTGCGTAATCAAGATCTGGCCAAGTGACTTTTAAGGTTTTATATAATCCTAACCCCATCAGAGGTGAAGTTATGGGTTGGGGAGGGCTTTTTAAAGGGAAACACCAAGAAGATTGTAAAGATGTTCCTTCTGGAGGACTAACCCATGTGGCTCCTCCTCTTCCTCTTCCCCGTGTTTGATAACTGGTAAAAACTAAAAAAGGTTCTTCATTTTCTTTTAAAATGTCTTTTGCAATGTCATTTGTGCTCGTTGTTTCTTCCAAGTAGCGAAAATGAAAGTTTGTTGTTTTAAGCCACTTTTCTGTCCACTCTTTTAACTTCACTTTATTTTCCATTTCACTCAAAACTCATACTTATATCAGCAATTGGTGCAGAGTGGGTTATAGCTCCTACACTAATATAGTCCACTCCCAATTTTGCAATAGATTGCACTCTGTCTAAACTTATCTTTCCACTGACTTCAGTCTTTATAGAATCTGGAATGATACTCAAACATTTTTCAAGAGTCTCGTTATCCATGTTATCCAAAAGCAAATGGCCCACATTAAAATTTAAAGCCTCTTCAACATCGGAGACGCTTTTGACTTCTATAATAATATCTTTAGGAGAAGAGATTTTCTGTAGGGCCTGAGTTATGCCACCGACAGCTTTTATATGGTTATCTTTTATCATGATTTTTTCACTCAAAGAAAGTCTATGATTAACTCCCCCTCCGTCTACCACTGCACGTTTTTCTAAAGCTCTCCAGCCAGGAAGAGTTTTTCGTGTATCAAGTATTTTGGTTCCTTGAATTTGACGAACATACTTATTGGTTAAAGTGGCAATTCCTGAAAGATGCCCTAGGAAATTTAAGGCAATGCGTTCACCCCTTAACATAGCAGCAAGAGAGCCCTTTATAACGGCTATGTTTTGCCCAGAGAGAACAGGCTCTCCATCTTTAAAACGCCAAGAGCAATCAATGTCGGTATTAAAATGCTTCAGCGTTTGTTCAAAGGGAGAGGTTCCAGAGAGGATCATATCTTGTTTGGCAATGAGTCGCGCACGACCATTTTTGCTTTCAAGACTTAAAGCCTCTGTCGTGATGTCTCCATCCGGTAAATCTTCTTCAATTGCCATTTCAATAAGTTTTTGAATACTCAATATGGATCCTAATAATTATTTATCGTCGTCATTAAGAAGCCTATTTAATTCTTCACGAATAATGTTACTGGCCATGTCAGGAACAAGTTGCCATACAATTTTTTCTATAACTTCTCGACTTTGTTCGCCAAGGATTTTTTTTAACTCCTCTTCGGAAAGTGGTTTTGAAGTTGACTTAACACCTTCATCGGGAGAAGGGTCTAATTGTTCTTTTGTATCTGGTTTATTTTTGCGAGTTGGCAAAACCTCAGTATCATCTAAAGAGGGTGATTTTTTATTATCAACGGGTTCAGAAAACCCAACTGTCATTTCATCAAAATCTACATTTTCTTCAGGAACATCAACTTTATAGTCCTTACTCTCTTCTTCTTCAGAAGTGTGATGTGAAATGGGAGGGGGTTGAGGCGCATCTTCTAATGGTGGTATTTCACCCAAATTGGTAAATTCATCCTTTTTCTCTTGAGAGGTGTCGTGTGAAGCGGGAGAAAGTTGGGATGTGTCTTCTAATGGTGGTATTCCACTGAGATTGGCAGAGTGCTCTTCTTTATGTGTCGAATCCTCTTTTTTCGCATCAGTACCTTGTATAGGGCTGGGGGATTCTTCTATTGATAAGTTTTCAAGCGGAGGAATTTCATTAATATCAGCTTGAACAAAATCCTCTTTTTCTTCTTCAGGTTCTGGTAATTGACTTTCGTCCATCCCTGTTTCTGGCTCATTGTCTATAGACCATGTGACATCTTTCGAACCAGAGGAGGGTTTTTCGTTTTGTTCGGGTTGGTTCGGCTCAACATCTGATAAAGATGTCACTTGTGTCGGGGCACCATCATCAGGAAGTTCAAAAAAATCACGGAAAGAATCTTCTTCCTCTCCCATTTCTTCATCCTCTTGGGTCGGTGTAGAATCTTCTGTTGTGGGGGGGGGGTGGGCAGGTTGGGAGTTGGAAGTTTTAACATGTTCTTTTACAATTTTTTGAAGTTGCTCTTTATCGAAGGGTTTTCTTAAATGAGCAACAGCACCGCTATCTGTTGCCTTTTTCTCATTAAAGTTCATAAATTCACTCCATAGCAGCACAACAGGTAGATCATTCCGAAAGTTTTTTAACTCTTCAGCCACTTCATATCCTGATTTTTCCCGGAGCATGATATCTGAAAAAACAATGTCTGGTTTAAAGGACTCTATGACATTAGTGACATCAATACCTGTGCTCATGGTTTTTACACTCGCACCATAATCTTGAAGCGACATCTCTATTGCTCTCTTGATAGTATCGCTATTATCAATTAATAAGACGCGTAAAGACATACTTGCAGTAAACGCCTTTTGATAAATTGAGTCAAGTGAAGAGAAAATACGATGCCTTTTAAATGTTTCTACCTATATAATTTCTTTTATGCTCAGTACTCTTGATCGCTATATCTTAAAATACTTTACTCTCTACTTTTTTGGCACTTTGGCTTTGATTTTAGTTCTCATCGTTGTCATTGATACCTTGTCTTTGATGACCTATAACCAAGTCGATTTATTCACCGTTCTCAAATATCAAATTTATGGCCTACCCCTTTGGGGTTATCAAATGTTCCCTTTTATTTGCCTTTTCGGCACTGTTCTATCGTTGTCTTATTTGAATAAAGAAAATGAAATTGTAGCCGCTATGTCATTAGGGGTTTCTATTAAAAGAATTGAAAGAGGGATTGTAGGCCTAGTGTTACTTTTTTCAGTTTTTGTTTTTTTTGCCCATAATCAACTGGGACATTTTTTTGAACAGAAACGAAGATATATCTATTATGTTCAAATAAAAAATAAGCCCCAACTGTATTCAACAACAAAAAAGGGTAGAATTTGGTACCGTTCAAAAAACACTCTGTTCAGTGTGCAGTCTATGAATAAAGAAGATTCGTCCTTGCACGGTTTGACCATGTATACATTCGGTTCCCATTGGAAATTGTCACAAATCATCACGGCTAAGCGTGTAAATGTACAAGGTAAGAAGTGGCATCTCCTGGGAGGTAAAATCCAACACATAGGAAAGGGTTTCGAAGCGTTTGAAGAGACAATCATGGAAATGCCTGAAGGTAGTATTGACTTTTCTGTTGGTCAAAAGGTGGCAGGAACACTGCCTCTTGGGGAGCTGGGAGCCTTTATTAAGAAAAATCAAAACTCAGGGATAGACACAACGCGGTATGAGGTGGATTACCATGCACGGTTGGGTTTTGCTTTTGCTCCTCTTATTATGGTTTTACTGGGGGCTCCTTTTTCTATGCGATTTTCTCAAGATATGTTGAAGGGTTTTGCCGTTAGTCTTTTCTTTGCGATTTTGTATTGGTTAGCTTATCGGTCGGGGCTTGTTTTGGGAAGGAGTGGGCATATATCTCCTCTTCTGGCGGCATGGTCAACCAATGGAATTGTTGTATTTGGCTTTTTACTTTTCGGATTGGGGAAAATGTTAAAAATTCATTTGGTAAACTACAGGATATGAAAAAAAGAGCCTCCGTAGGGGGTTTTGGACAAGATTTGAGACGAAATCTTTTGAATAAGGTAATTATATGCAAGATATGTTATGATGAGGGAGTGAGTGTTTGGGTGATTGCAACGAAGTAGATAACATCTTTTCAACAGCCCTAAATGAGGTAGATGATGTCAATGTTAGATATCTTAAAATACCCCGACCCTCGACTGAAACAAAAATCTGTTTCTGTCGAGCAGGTCACTGAGGAGCTAAAGACCTTTGCTGAAGATATGTTAGAAACGATGTATGCTTCTGGAGGCATTGGGTTGGCAGCACCTCAAGTGGATAAAAGAATCAATCTCATTGTTATTGATACACGATTTAGAGATGAAAATGGGGAGATACAGAAGGAGCATTTAACACCTCTTGAAGCCCAAGTGGAATTTCCTCTCGTGTTATTTAATCCTGAAATTCAAGTGAAAAAGGGTGAGACATCTTTTCAGGAGGGTTGCCTCAGTCTTCCTGGCTATGTAGAGCTTGTCGATCGCGCTGAGTATGTGGAAGTGACGGCTCTGAATAAAAATGGAGAACCCTTTACGATTAAAACAGATGGATTATTAGCTATTTGCTTACAGCATGAAATGGATCATCTTGAGGGAAAACTATTTATAGATCGTATTAGTTTTATGAAATCAGATCGTCTTAAAAAGAAAATCAAAAAATTGGGTTATCCTGAAATCCCCATAAAAGATAGGGAAGATCGATCTCAAGTGTATTTTAATCAATTGAGATCAGAATCTAATGAATGAAATCACGCATTGTTTACCTAGGAACGCCTGACTTTGCTGTAGCTCCATTGGAGACACTTGCAAAAGATTCACATTTTGAAGTTGTTTGTGTCATAACACAACCTGATCGTCCACGAGATAGACATATGAAAGTACAGCCTTCTCCTGTTAAAGAGTGTGCTAAACGTCTTCACTTAAATACTCGATCCATGGACTCTGTTGATAGAGAGGAAAAATATATACGTCAGTTAGGAGCAGATGCCGCTGTGGTTGTGGCGTTTGGACAGATTTTATCAAAAGACTTTTTGGATATTTTCCCTCAGGGGGTGGTGAATATTCATTCGAGTTTACTTCCCCGATGGAGAGGGGCTGCTCCTATGCAAAGGGCTCTAATGGCTGGGGACAATGTTACAGGAGTGAGTCTGCAAAAGGTCGTAGAGAAATTAGATGCAGGGGATGTCATAGGACAGAGAGAGATTCCTATTGATGAAGCTCTGGATATATATACTCTCTATGAAGCCTTAAAACAAAAATCATGTGAACTTTTGTCTGTTGATTTTAAAGAGTATTTAAAAGGGGCTCTGTTGGCAAAACCTCAAGATGAAAAAAGTGTAACAATTGCTCGAAAAATTCGGAAAGAAGAGGGAGAGATTAATTGGTCTGAATCGGCAACACAAATTTGCAATCGTATAAGAGCCCTATTGATGTGGCCGGGAACATGGACTTATCGACAAGGTCGACGTTTAAAAATTTTGAAAGCTCGTCCTCTTAAAGGCTCTGATCAAAATTCTCCGGGGACGGTGATATCTGTAAAAGATGGAAGTTTTATTGTGAGTTGTGGGGAGGGAGAGCTTGAAATCTTTAGTGTTCAACCTGAAAGTCGATCTGTGCAAGATGTGAAAAGCTACCTTCAGGGTTACCCATTACAAGAAGGCGATATATTTTCTAAGTAAGCGGTATAACTTAGATTGACTAACTTAACTGTTGGGTTATTTTTATAAAACTAAAAGCGAGAGAGTATTTTATGAACCCACTTATTATTGCTCCCAGTCTTTTATCTTCTGATTTTGCCAATTTAGAATCAGAAATTCATCGTGTTTTAAAAGCTGGAGCTGATTGGATTCACTTGGATGTTATGGATGGTCACTTTGTGCCTAACTTGACATTTGGAGCCCCCGTTATAGCTAAATTACGAAAAGTTACAAAAGCCTACCTGGATGTGCACTTGATGATAGAGTCTCCTGAAAATTTACTTCAAGATTTTATTCAAGCTGGAGCTGATAATATAACTATTCATGTTGAAAGTACTCCAAATGTTCATCAATGTATGGATCAAATAAAGAAACATAATGTGCACTGTGGAGTGACATTAAGGCCAGAAACACCTATTGAAACTATTTTTCCTTTTATTGAAAAAGTTGATCTTATTCTCATTATGACTGTTAATCCGGGTGCCGGGGGTCAGAGTTTTATGGAAGATCAAGTTCAGAAAATAAAAGCTTTAAGAAAAGAAGCTGATCCTTCATTAAGAATTCAAGTTGATGGTGGTATTGATGAGCGGACAGCAAAGATATGCCGGGAAGCAGGTGCCGATACACTTGTTTCAGGAAGTTATATCTTTGGTCAAAATTATGCCGAAGCCATAAAAAAATTGCGAGAAGGAAAGCAAGAAATTTGACAAATTAAAGACAAGAATAAAGATGGGTAAAAAATAAATGAGGAACACGTGAAACTTGAGGGTAAAGAATTAAATTTAGAATCGGTATGGCATTTTGTGAATGGCGGAGAATCGTTAGAGCTATCTTCTTCTGCGAAAGAGAAGGTATCTCGTAGTAGGAAGTATATTCTCTCAAAGATAAAAGAACCTATTTATGGAGTGAATACCGGATTTGGAGCTTTAAGCTCTGTCTGTATTCCCCACGATCAACTTGAAGAACTACAAGTCAACATTATTCGCTCCCATAGCGTTGGTGTTGGAAAACCATTTTCAAAAAAAGAAACACGAGCCATTATGTTACTACGAGCCAATGCTCTTGCGCGTGGACATAGCGGGATTCGTCCGGAAGTGATCGAAAAAATACTGGAGTATTTAAATAAAAATGTTCTTCCAATTATTCCTCAACAAGGTAGTGTTGGAGCTAGTGGAGATTTAGCTCCGCTTTCTCACTTAGCATTGGCACTGATTGGAGAAGGAAAGGTTTGGTCAGAAAACACATCCGTTGAAACACAGACTGTGCTAAAAAAGAAAAATATAAAGCCATTGGTTTTAGAAGAAAAAGAGGGATTAAGTTTAATTAATGGCTGTCAGGTGATGACGGCTATTGGATTACTTAATGCCTATCGCATTAGGGATTTGATTTGGCTTTCTGATATTGCAGGGAGTATGTCCTTAGAAGCTCTTCGTGGATCTAAAAAAGCTTTTGATCCTTTGATATCTTCAGTTCGTCCACATTCGGGAGAAATAAAAACAGCTAAAAATCTGTTGAAATGTTTAGGGCCTGTATCAGACATTGCTAAAAGTCATGAAGATTGTGACAAGGTTCAAGATGCTTATTCTTTAAGATGTATGCCTGCTGTGCATGGTGCAGTAAAAGATGCCTTAAGACATGCTGTGCATGTTTTAGAAACAGAAGCCAATTCCAGTACCGATAATCCTTTGGTTTTCTGTGAAGAAGATAAAATTTTATCCTGTGGTAATTTTCATGGCGCACCTGTGGCCTTTGTTTTGGATTATCTCAGTTTAACAGTAACGGGGCTTTCCAACATTTCAGAACGTCGTATTGAGAAATTGGTCAATCCCGAAATGAGCGAACTTCCAGCTTTTCTTATTGAAAAGAGTGGACTGCACAGTGGAATGATGATGGTTCATGTAGCGGCAGCTTCTCTTGTGAATGAAAATAAAGTTCTCTCTCATCCTGCTTCAGTGGATAGTATTCCCACCTCTGCAAATAAGGAGGATCATGTCAGTATGGGCACAACGTCGTCCAGAAAACTTAGAAAAATTGTTGATAATGTAGAAAAAGTTATTGCTATGGAATTACTCTGCGCAGCTCAAGCTCTGGATTTTTTAAAACCTCTAAAACCCACGGCTGGTGTAAAGGCCGCCCATGAAAAGGTTCGTTCTTATGTGAGTTTTGCCCAAAAGGATCGTGTTTTTTCAGAAGATATAGAAATCATAAGGGAGAAACTTCCAGAGATTCTTCAAGCTGTAACATCTTCTATTGGAGACTTAGAATGGTAGGAGTATGGATCTTCATGTAAAGATCGTCTCGTCTTCGAATATATAAAGAATTGTCTTGATAAAAAAAAGATTTTTAATAGATATTAGTAATCTTAAGAGGATGAGTTTTATGAATCGCCATATATCTGCTCCCAGAGGGAGCAATCTGAATTGTAAAGGATGGTTGCAAGAGGCTGCCTATCGCATGATTCAAAACAATTTAGATCAAGAAGTGGCAGAAGATCCTGAAAACCTTGTTGTCTATGGAGGCAGTGGTAAAGCGGCACGTAACTGGGAAGCTTTTGATAATATATTATCTTGTTTGAAAGATTTAGAAGATGATGAAACCTTGCTGATTCAATCCGGTAAACCTGTGGGTTTTGTGAAAACTCATAGAGATGCCCCACGAGTGTTAATTGCCAATTCGAATCTTGTACCTCAATGGGCCAATTGGGACCACTTTCATGAATTGGATAAAAAAGGTTTAATCATGTTTGGTCAGATGACGGCTGGAAGCTGGATATATATTGGAACACAGGGAATTATTCAGGGAACCTATGAAACTTTTATGGAGGCAGGAAGAAAATATTTTAATGGAAGTTTAAAAGGTAAAAGTATTTTGACAGCAGGATTAGGAGGTATGGGAGGAGCGCAACCTTTAGCAGGTGTTTTTGCAGGAGCCTGTGTTTTAGCTGTTGAAGTGGACCCTTTACGTGTTGAAAAACGTCTTCAAACAAAATTTGTAGACGAAGTGGCCACTAATTTAGATGATGCTCTCAATAGAATTGAAAAATATAAAAAACTTGGTGAAGCCCGATCTGTTGCCCTTGTGGGCAACATGTGTGAAGTGATTCATAAGATGAAGGGTTTTAAACCAGATCTTCTGACCGACCAAACTTCAGCACACGATCCATTAAATGGTTATATTCCGGAAGGGTTTTCTTTGGAACAAGCCTCTGAATTGAGAAAAACAGACCCAGCAGCTTATGTAAAAGTCTCTACAGAATCTATACGGAAACATGTTGAAGGTATGCTGGAAATGCAAAAGCAAGGAGCTGTGACATTTGATTATGGAAATAATATTAGAGCTGTGGCTTATAATGCAGGGTTAAAAAATGCTTTTGATTTTAAAGGATTTGTTCCTGAATTTATTCGTCCCTTGTTTTGTCGTGGAAGTGGTCCTTTTCGATGGGTGGCACTTTCCGGAGATCCCAATGATATAAAAGTCACAGATGATGCTTTGAGGGAATTATTTCCTCATAAAAAACATTTATTAAATTGGTTAGACATGGCGGAAGAGCGTATTTCCTTTCAGGGGCTACCGGCCCGAATTTGTTGGTTGGAATATGGTGAAAGAGCTAAGGCCGGAATCAAATTCAATGAACTTGTTCGTACAGGGCAAGTCCGTGCCCCGATTGTTTTGGGCAGAGATCATTTGGACTGTGGGAGCGTGGCTTCTCCAAATAGAGAGACAGAAAGTATGAAGGATGGGTCAGATGCTATTTCTGATTGGCCACTTTTAAATGCCATGTCGAATGTCGCCTGTGGTGCTACATGGGTGAGTTTTCACCATGGTGGTGGAGTGGGAATGGGTTATAGTCAACATGCAGGGCAAGTTATCGTTGCCGATGGAACTCCAGATGCGGAAAAAAGATTGGAACGTGTTCTAACAGCCGATCCAGCATTAGGTCTTTATAGACACATGGATGCCGGTTACGAAGAAGCACACTCTGTTGCTAAAGAGCGTGGCTTGTTAGGTTATAAAAAACTTTATTAACTACGGACTGTCGAAAAGGTATCATTTACTTCGTTGCAATCACGCTCACTCCGACGTAGGAAAAACTACGCCTCCGTTCGGTTTGTACGCCTCGTATTTAACACTTTTTCAAAAGCCTGTGTGGCTCTTTTTTATGTTAAGTCGAGAACTTTTCTCAAAGATTCCAAGTGCTCAAACAGCTCTGAAGGCCGCAGGCTCGTCTCTCCCTTTGGAGAGATACGCCCTGCGCTTCAGAGAACTGCGCTTTGAAATCTTTGAGAAAAGTTCTCTCTAAACATCTTACAACTAGGAATCATTGAAATATAATCTGGTTTAGTTGGTGATAAATTTTTGTGAAATAGACGCATTATGAAAGTTATGATATAATAAGTAATGTATAGTAATATTAGGGATTTAGGCTATTTAGTGTAGCTGATAAAAAACAAGATGATCTTAATGTTCAAAGCGTTATTAAATGGAAAAAAGGAAGAAGTTAAAGATGAAAAAAACGATCAAAATAAGTTTTGGTTGTTTCGAGTAAAGGGTACGGTTTCTGAGCCGTGGCCTACAGCTAAAGATCTATGGAACGATCCCAAAGTCCGTAAAATTATCAATGCTCACAATGAGTCTGTAAAAAAATCTAAGAAAAACGGAGCCTGATTTAAAGTGCTAGATTTGCAAAGTATCCTTTGGGTGATTCCGGGGACTATCTTTATATATTTTTATAACAGAAGAAGACCTCTACAAACTATTAATCTTTCAGGTTGGCCGTATATTTTTTGTCTTGTTACTATAGCAGCTATTACATGGCTTTCTTCTGAGTATATAGTATCTGATTATCTCATTAATAACTTTAGTACGAATCAGGGTGGTGATCTATTAAAAACAATTATCACTCTAATAGTGTCATTATTGTTAATGTTTATTTGGTTGCTTATTATTCTATTTAATCTGGTGGTGAGATGGATACTTCCAAATATAAAAGATCATTTTTTAAAAAGATGTATTGAATGAGAAAATGAACAGGTGCTTATCAGTCTTAAAACAGGAAAGGTCTATCATTGTTTGTTGTGGAAATATCCAGAAGATCCAAGATCAAGGTATGAATCACAAACTATTTCTGTGATTCCCTTTAGAAGTGGATATAGAAATGAGGGGACAAAGGAAATAAGATGGATCACCAAATATCCAGAATAAAAGCTTTATTTTTTTATAAAGTTTTTTGAAAAAATTTAAAAATATAAATGTCAAGTATTTTAAATGACATTTTAGTTTAAGCTCAATGGCCTTGAAAGTTTAAAGGGTATACCTGCCACTTTATACATTTTCTCAATCGTTGAATGTAATTCATATACGGATTTCATTTCTTCAATAGCTGCGGCTCTTGCTTTTTCAATTTTTTTAACGAGAGTGTCTTTTTCATATTCTTTTAATAAAGCTGGGTGAATTAACACACGTTTTTGGTTTTTCTTATTAATCCCTATCGAGTATATAGACATGTTTTCTATGTTGTTTTGATTTTTATAAAATTGATAATCAAGTGTTTTTGGAACGAGGGCTAATACAAGTCGTGGAGAGAGGGGAACGCCAAAGACGAATTCCCATTCTACTAAGGATGAAACACGAATAGGAAACAGGAAAGCACCGGTTTCTGAAAAAAAGAAGATAGATTCTATTGAGCCAAATGTACATATCAAATAACCTTCGTTTTCATATTCCTTAACAATGTAGTTTAAAGCACCTTCTTTCAAAGATGACAGTTTGTCTAAACGATTTTCGGTTTTTTCAATAATTTGTAGTGTGCGATGAAACTGAGAAAAGAAGACGTAGATATAGAGCTCTGAAAACTTTCCAATCTTTAATGCCATTATCGAGTTTATTATCTTTAAATTGTTGTTTAAATGCATCTATAGGTTTTTCAATATATTTATTTAAAAACCCCTCATGCTTGTCTTCAAAAAGACCCTCTTTGGCAAAAAGATTTTTTGAAGGGGCCTCTTTAATAGTTTGGGACTCAAAGTCATAATAAGTGAGTGTTCTGTTCTCTCCTTCCCATGGCTTAGTGAGCGACCGAGGGATGTAGTGATTGTTTATTAGTTTTTTGGCTGACATTAGATTTTCCTAATATTTAAGTTCATGACAATGTTTTTCGAAGCCACACAAGATTTTCTAAACATTAGAATATTTGTTAATCAACAGTATATCATCATGTTAAAAAAATCTAATAACCACATATAGCGATTTGTGGTGTTTTTACGCCATGAGCCTCTAAAAAATTTATAATAAAAGAGCGATTTATTGTTTTATTAGTAACCAACAAATTGAAATTGTCTTCCGCTTTTATATTAGCTCCTAATTCACTAACAAGGACTCGTAGAGCTGTATAATATCCAAACATGACAGTAAAGTGTACAGCTCTATAGTCAAAACTGTCTTCTGTTTCTGCTTCTATATCGGCTCCTAATTCATTAACAAGAATTCTGAGAGCCTTTTGGTGTCCAAACATTGCAGCCCAATGAATAGCCGTATATCCGAATTTATCTCTTAATTCTACATTAACTCCTAATTCACCAAGAACTCTTAAAGTCTGAGGGTTTCCAAGTATTGCAGCCAAATGGATAGCCCTATATCCAGAAGAATTACTTTTTGCATTAAGATCAACACCCGCTTTATCAAGTTCTCTGATTTTCTCAATAGCATCATTACTTACAGCATCATGTAGTACTCTTAATACTCTGTCCGTTTCTTCAGTGGATTCAGCTAAGATGTGATGACAAAAGGTAAAAACGAATGCAAAAGCAAACCCTGCAAAGGATATTTTTTTTATAAATGTTGTCATTTTTAGACCCCTTAAAGCTATCTTGAACCTTTAATGAGTAGTACCATTTAGGGCGTATTTTGAAAAAGGATAAATTTATTATTTTAGGAAAATTGTAAAGGGAAGTTTTTCTCAAGGGTTTTAAAACGAGTTTTCTGAGGCGCAGGGCGTATCTCACCTATGGTGAGATACGCCCTGCGGCCTTCAGAACTGTTTGAGCTTTTAAAATCCATGAGAAAAAGTTCTCAGACTCAATGTAAAAAAAGAAATTGTCTTAAAGAGTTAGATACAAATCAAAGGGAACTAGTGTACTAGAATATATAAGCGTGATAGGTAGAAATATGCTTTTTGTAGGTATTCGGCAACTTTTGACCCTTGTGGGCGTTAAAGAGTGTGATGGAAGATATGTGAATGAAGCACACTTGAGTGTGATTGAAGATGGAGCATTTGTAACAAAGAATGATCAATTTGAATGGGTGGGAAGAAGAAGTGATATTCCACAGGCCTTTAAAGAGTTAAAAACAATTGATCTCGATGGAGCAGATGTGCTTCCGGGTTTTATAGATTGTCATACACATACTGTTTTTGCAGGGGATCGCTCGGATGAATTTGAAAGGCGCAATTTAGGAGAGACATATCAAGACATTGCTGCAAGCGGTGGAGGGATTTGGTCCACTGTGGAATCCACTCGTCGTGCTTCAGAAGAAGAACTTTTAGTGCTCGGTCAGCAGAGAGTCGATCGTTTCCTTTCTCAAGGTGTGACAACCTTGGAGATCAAATCAGGTTATGGCCTAAATACGGCTGATGAATTAAAAATCTTAAAAACCATCTCCAAACTCAAGCCCATGAGAGTTGTCCCCACATATTTAGGGCCACACACAGTCCCTAAAGAATTTAAAAATGCCCAAGATTATATGAATCATATCCTTTCTGAACAAGGCCCCGCTGTTGTAAAACAGGGAATAGCAAAGCGTGCAGATATATTTATTGAAAAGGGTTATTTTGATCTAGAGCAGGCACGACAATTTTTGAGTTGGTGCCATAATAATGGGTTGAGTGTGACTGTTCATACAGATCAGTTATCTCGATTGGGGGGAGTTCCATTAGCTCTTGAAATGGGTGCTTTCTCCGTAGATCACTGTGTAGAAATGAATGAAAGTGATATAGAGGCATTGGCAAACTCTCAAACGACAACTGTTCTTTTACCAGCGGCTGACTTTTATTTAAACACACCTTATCCACCAGCTAGGAAGTTATTAGATAAAGGAGTGCGAGTGGCATTAGCTACAGATTTCAATCCCGGCTCATCTCCGACACAGGATCTTTCATTTGTTGGAGTGTTATCTCGTTGTAAGATGGGTCTGACTTTGCCAGAAGTTTTAGCAGGATTTACGTGGAATGCCTCCTGTGCTTTGGGTTTGGGGGATAGAGTGGGGTGTATTAAAGAAGAAATGAGTGCTGATTTTATTGTGCTAAAGAAGAGTTGGCAAAAACTTTTTTTAGAAATTGGCACCCCAATGGTTGCTCAAGCCTGGTTTCAGGGAAAAAAGATTTATAAAAAAAATCTTTGATTTATAGTGCATTTTCTTTCTACGCTTAAAGTAGAAGAGGTGGGGGACTTTATGGAGATGAATCTGCAGAGTGTTGAGAGGGATATTTATCGTAGTCCGTATTTTAGAAGTGAATTTGATACGGCTATATTTAGTGATCCATTGAGGTTTTATTTTAATCAAAGTAATGAGCCAGATGCACTTTTGCTTTATTTTAGAATGCAAAAGTATTTAAAAGCTCGATTAAAATGTCAGGAAAATTTTTCACATCACCTTTTCGTTCTTTTATATTCTGAATCAGCAAGTTTTAGGAAATCTTTTGGTGAAGATGTAAAAGTTGGCGTACAAAGATTAAATAATGATTTTGTTATGGGATTATGTGGACCATTAGCTGAAGATTGGTTTCCGTCCATCATAGAATGTGTTGATGAAATTGTAGAGAATGTTAAGTAATGGTGTGTGTATTTGCCGCTATTTAAAAAATGGCGGTTATTTTTGAAGGCTGTAGGGGTTTAATTAAAGTGCTTTGTTAATGGAAGCTATAGGCCGGTTTTTTCTATTAAAGTATTGATATAGCTAGGATTTGTAAAATAACAAGGTGGAGTTTTGTGAAAAGGCGATGGTTTCAGGCATCGGGGCAAATTATGGTGGAATATATTCTTCTTATCATTGTGGTTGTCACAATAGCGACGTTCTTGGTTAAAAATCTTGTAGATAAAGATTCTGGAGTGCTCATTAAAGCTTGGAAAAACACACTAGAAGCTATTGCTACGGATGATCCCAATACTCCGTAGTTTAAAGTTTGCAGGTCTAAAGTATGAGTTTACTTTTATTGGACTAGTTTTAAATCTGGCTTCTAATGGTTGAAATTTGCTTTATCCTCCACAGTTTACGATAATTACTTCTATCTATTCTGTTATTTTACATAATTGTTAAGATTAAAGAAGGGGTTTGTATTATGAGGTATTTTCTTTTCATTTTTGTACCGTTGTTTTTATCATGTTCAATGATTGAGAAGAATTCTACGGTTTTACGAGATCCGGCGCATGCATATCCTTTAAGTCAATGTGGTATTGAATATGAGTGTGTTTCGGAAGTTGTGAGTGAGTCATTTGAAACTGTTGTCAGTAATTTCAAAGATAATGGGTGGGCTTATGTTATAAGACTTGATGAACAGGGTAATGAGAAGTGGTGGAAGCTCAATACATTGGGAAAGTTTGTAGAAAACGAACCAGTAGAATCTAGTAGTGAAGAGCTAAATGGACAATTTTTATACACAGAGCATGGTAAACCTAAATCTGCAGCAGATGTGGCTAGAAATATTATAGAAAAGAAGAAAAAGGTGCCCAGAAAGTATATGAGAGGAAGCCTCATGGGTTCGCCTCATAGTTCTGTCATTGAGAAAGCTGAAAAAATTATTAGAGAGGCTAGAATAGCAAATCAGGTGTCTGAGAAAAGCGTTATGTCGGTGTTTGTGAATCCATCAGGAGATTGGGTGACTTTAGAAACATCGGTAGAAGTTGGAGACTTTCGAGGTTTCCAAGAAGGTCTTGCGGCTGTTGAAGTCGGGAGAAGTTGGGGCTATATTGATGCTTCAGGATGGGCCATTGAACCAACATTTTCTCTAGCTACAGATTTCTCAGAGGGATGGGCTCTCATTAGAACCCATGAAGGAAAATATGGTTATGTCAATAGATCAGGGAGTCAAATAACATATATTGATAATATGACATCCGATAGATTCTCAAGTTATGAGGGTGAGTTTTCTGATGGTTTATCTCTTGTTGTTGGTAGTAACTCTACGATTTGGAGAGGGGGAGATCGTTATTATAATTTGCTGGGGTTTGTCGGTAGAGATCCATGGGGATGGAAAATTTCGCCTAAATATATAGACGCTCAACCTTTCTCTGAGGGTTTCGCTGCTGTGAGGGAGAAAGATGATAAACGTAATAGTCTGTGGAAATATATTAATACTAATGGTATCGCTGTTAATGATTCACATTTTAAAGCAGCCGGCAGTTTTCAGAATGGATTGGCTCTTGTTCAAGACGTTGAAACAAGAAAGTTTGGATATATCGATCATAAAGGTCGCTGGGTGATTGAGCCCGCCTTTGAAAACGCTTATAGTTTCTATGGGAATGTGGCATTGGTACTAGCAGGCGGAAAGTGGAAATTAATAAGGCTTCGTAGACGGTAAAGTATCTCTCAATCTTATTTTTTCTATATTGTCAGATATTTCATCAATTTATTATATGTTTTTTTCATAGGCTGCAGTTTTTCTCCCTTAAAGACTTTAGTATAGTTGTGCTTCAATATGATTTGGATCTGGTTAACTGAGTTGTCCATATATGTAAGAATTATCTGTAATTGGTAATTTCGAAATAAGGGAATTGAATAAATGCTGGAACCAGTAAGAAAGTCGAAAAAAAAAGATTCGGCAGTCAGTGAAAAAAAGAGGGCAAATAGTTTAGATGGGAAGCGATGGATTCAAAATTCTATTTCAATCTGGAGCGATATAAAAAAGGATAGCGAAGAACGGAAACTAAATCATCCAGCTTTATTTCCATGGAGTTTGGCTGCAAAATTAATTGAAACCTTCTCTTCTCATGAGCAAGATCGTGTTCTTGATCCATTTGTTGGAGCCGGATCTACATTAATTGCTTGTCAAAACCTTGGAAGGTCTGGGGTTGGGATTGATATAAATAAAGAGTATATCAAACTTGCGAAAAATCGTCTTAAAAATTCTGATACTTATAAAAATAAAATCTCTGAACAGAAACTCATCCATGGAACAGCAGAAGCTGTCCTTGCTCAAATGGAATCTGAATCCATAGACTTAGTTTTTACCAGTCCTCCATATTGGAATATCCTTACTCAAAAGAGAACAGCAGATATGAAGAAAACAAGAGATTACTCTAAGCCGGATGGAAATTTAGGACACATAGATTGTTATGAGGAATATATATTTAGTATTCAAGATATATTTTCTGATATATATAGAATAATGAAAAACAAATCTTACTGTGTGATAAATGTGATGGATATAAGGAAAAAAAGTCAGTTTTTTCCATTGCATATAGACGTATCTTCTGCTTTACAAGAAATAGGATTTATTTTAGATGATATCATTATTTGGGACAGACGAACAGAGTATAATAATCTTCGCCCTCTAGGTTATCCGTATGTATTTAGAATCAACAAGGTACATGAGTTCCTTTTGATCTTTAAAAAGTTGGAAAATGGATAAAATAATAGATGATCTTGATTTGGCTTATTTTCTTGGCCTTTGTGTTACTCGGGGCGAAATTATACGTGAAAGACTTTCTGTTGGTTTTAGATACAAGACGTCTAGGATTTCTCTTCCCCCAGGTTCAGAAAATCTTGCTCGTAAAAGTCGTGAATATGTTGTGGATACTACGCAACTTAAAACAAACTTAGAAAAATTTTTTCAAGTTGATATAGACATTTCAACAACGGATATTGAATATAATATATCAATGCCAATGAAGGAAGGTTCTTTTCATCAAAAATTAATGGTAAATATTTTAGGCTTTAAAAATTTTTCTTTTAAAAGATCTATAATACCTAATGCAATTAAATCATCAAAAAATATTGTGAAAGAACACTTTCTTATGGGAGTGGCTGACGCATGTTCATGTCCAACATGGGGTGATCGAGATTTCAATAGAAGATGTAGAATTTGCATTGACATACCTTTTGAAAATTGGATTTTACCTATTCAAATTTGTAAGATGCTTCAAGAGGATTTAAGTATTAGAGTTCATGGTATTTTATGGGGGCATCCAAATTTAAGAACTCCCCAATCACCTAATTCCAAAGCATGGGCGAAAGAACATCGTATTAGAATATTTGCTGAGGAATTTTCCAAAATTGGATTTAGGTTTGAGTTTAAAAAAGACATATTAAATTCTTTTTTAACATGGAACAAGCAACAGAATTTCAATAATGCTAAATACTGTTGGGTAGATAAAAAAAGTAGAAGAATAAAAGAAAAACCGCATCATTCATTTGAGACAGACAGCAGGATACATAAGTCAGCTAGGATACACGCGAATTCCTTTCGGGATATTTGCAAAGTTATGGGATGTTGCCAGAAAGATAAACAATGAATGTAAAAAAAGAAGATGAGTTATATAAACCTGTTAAGAATTGGCTTAAAAATTTTCTTTTAGAAAATCTTAAAACAGATTTCGTAAAGACATATATAGGAGCAAATGAATCACTTTCCAAAATTTTATCACGAGAAGATTTTGGATCACAAATTAAAGATCTAGACTTCTTCGGATTTAAAATAGATGTGTTTGGAGTGGTAGAGATAAAGCAGAGCTTACGTCTTATCATTATCGAATGTAAGAAGGATTCTATAGGACTAGTTCATTTAGGGCAATTGTTAGGGTATTCTCAAATTATTATGCCATGGCGTTCAATTTTACTGTCCCCTCAAGGTGTAAATTCTAGTTTAAATAAATTTATAACAATTCATAAAATGGATCATTTACTGAGATATGGCCAAGATGGGAAGATTTCTATTTGTAAATGGGATGTTGATAAAGGGCGACCAGATTTTTCTAGGGTACTACCAACAGGGTCAATGGATCCTATTTCATTTTTTTAGACTAAAGCTCTGCTTCAGGTGAAGACTCAGGGAGATTTTTTTGAGATTCGGTGGCTGATTTGGCAAATTTTAGGAAAGCATCCGCATTATCAAACTCATCAAAACATTCTTCATGTGCTGGAAAAGACTGGAATTCTAATGCCAAATCAGTAATTTCTTTTGGATCTAAATATTCATTACAAACTATACATTTCATATTATGAGTTTTTTATAGTGATTGATTTCATATGTCAACTTAGTCTATCTTAAATTAAATTTATTATAAGGTCAAAAATATTTAGTGTTTAGAATAGCTTAAGTGGTGTTTTACGTCATAATAAATAGTTGCCAGTTATGTTTTATTAATAAAGAAATGAACATGGAATTTTGAATAAAAATAAAAGGAAAGATTATGTATGTTCTTTGTTTAGATCAAGGCACAACGGGAACAACAGTTGCCTTTCTTAATCAAAGGGGAGAATTTTCAGTCCCTACTAATCAAGAATATCGTCAAATTTATCCTAAACCAGGCTGGGTGGAATCTGACCCCGAAGAAATATGGAAAAGTGTCACATCAACTATTACTGAAGCAAAAAGAAAAACGGGCGTAACAGATGCCGAAATTCAAGCCATTGGCATAACAAACCAAAGAGAAACAGTTATTGTATGGGATCGTAAAACAGGTCGACCCATTTATAATGCCATCAGTTGGCAGTGCCGTCGCACTGGGCCTTTCTGTGATCGTTTGAAAAAATCTAAAAACACGCAACGTCTTATTCAAAAAAAGACAGGATTGGTTATTGATCCCTATTTTTCGGCCTCAAAAATACGTTGGATTTTAGATCGTGTTTCAGGAGCGCGTGAAAAAGCCAAACGGGGTGAGCTAGCCGCAGGGACAATAGATACATTTTTAATGTGGAGGCTTTCGGGTGGACAGATTCATGCCACAGATGTTTCCAATGCTTCACGTACACAGCTAATGAATATAAAAACAGGTCAATGGGATGAAAAGCTTTTGAATATATTTGGTCTTCCTAAATCTATTTTACCAACCATTTATCCCTCAAGTGGTGTGTTTGGAATGACGGCTAAACATTCTTTTCTGCACTCCGGAGTTCCTATCTCCGGTGTGGCTGGAGATCAACAGGCAGCTCTTTTTGGGGGAGCTTGTTACAGAGAGGGAGAAGCAAAGTGTACATATGGGACGGGAAGTTTTATTCTTATGAATACAGGTCATAATATGACCCCTTCAAAAGCAGGACTGTTAACCACTGTGGCCTGGCAATTAACCGGAGAGAAAAAACTCACCTATGCTCTAGAAGGATCTGTTTTTATTTCAGGGGCTGCTGTTCAATGGTTACGAGATGGTTTGGGAATTTTAAAATCGTCTTCTGAGGTGGAAAGCTTAGCCAAGACAGTCTCTTCCACAGAGGGAGTGGAATTTATCCCTGCACTTTCAGGACTGGGTGCACCCTACTGGAATCCGCAAGCTCGTGGAGTGATAAGTGGAATCACTCGCGGGACAACAAAGGCTCATATTGCAAGAGCTACCCTTGAGGCTATGGCCTTACAAAATGCCGAAATTTTAAAATGTATGGAAAAAGATCTTAAGAAAGATTTAAAAGTTCTAAAAGTTGATGGAGGAGCCTGTGCCAACAATCTTCTTATGCAACTGCAGTCAGATTACTTGGGTATAAAATTAATTCGTCCCAAATGTATTGAAACGACAGCTTTGGGTGCAGGGCTTCTTGCTGGTTTAGGTATCGGTTTATGGAAAAACAAAAAAGAAATCAAAACACTTTGGAAAAGCGAAAGAGAGTTTAAACCTTGTATGACATCTAAAGCGCGCCATCTGCGGTTTAAAACCTGGAGAGCAGCTTTGAAAAAGTTGTAAATTCTACGGACTGTCGAAAAGGCATCATTTACTTCGTTGCAATCACCCAAACACTCACTCCGACGTAGGAAAAACTACGCCTCCGTTCGGTTTGGGCTTGCACGCCTCGTATCTGATACCTTTTCGACAGTCCTCCTATTTTGGATCAAAAGGTAAATCATTTACTTCGTTGCAATCACTCTACGCTTCAGAAAATTCACTCTCTATCGTAATTCATATACCTATTTCTCGACTTAAGTTTGAAACAAAAAATACCCTTCCTTAAAATAGTTTGATTGCATTAACTATCAGAGATAGTAAAAGATAGAAGATAGTTTCAAAACAGTTAAAAAGAGACGATTTCCTGTGAATTAGATCCTGATTTATAAAAAAATCAAATCACTTTGAAAAATGAGAGAACGTCTCAACTGTGTATGATGATAGTAGAGGCTTGAAATCAGCAATTTATAGCTTGGAAATTCGTTCTCAAAAATAGAATCTCTACTAGCGGCTTTTTATTATAAAGTAAAGGATGTTTTACTACATTTAGAGCATTGAAAGCCTTTAAGAAAAGTTCCCAATCAAACGTAAAAAAGAAAATCGTATAAAAAGTTATAGTGAAACATCTGAATTAATGTATTTCGGATCAATGTCCGAATATCGGACTACTTATTTTCTGAAAGCTCATTATTTTTGTTCTAAAGCAGGTATGCCCTTTGCTTTTACCTTTGTTTGATTCGCTCACTTTCAAGGAGATCGTCTGAGTTTTGCAGAGTCTTCGGTGAGTAAAACTGGAGGGCATGGGTAAAATGAAAAACAAGAAACAATCTTATATTAAATTAAGCCAGGATCTAATGTTTAAGGCCTACTTTACAAGAGACGAAAATCTTCTTCGCTCTCTACTGAAAACCTTTCTTCCCCTTCCCTCAGATAAAGACATTGAAAAAATTGATATCCTAAACCCTGAGATCCCACCTGAAGTCGAAAAGCAAAAACAAATCATCTTAGATCTAAAACTGGAACTAAACACAGGCGAGAAAATCAACGTTGAAATGCAATCTGCCTACAAGAAAGGCTTTCTCTCAAGAATACTCTTCTACTGGGCCAGACTTTATACAGAAGGCTTCAAGCAGGGAAAAGAGTATGAAAAACTTCATCCTACGTACTCTTTGATCTTCACTGAATTTTCAGTCTTTAAACAAACTCAAGACGTTGTCACTAGCTTTTCTTTACTCTCAGATAAATCACCTCACTTTTGCCTCAATAGAGATTTAAGAATAGTGTTTGTAGAACTTTCTAAGTTTAAAACACGTCTAGAGGGTTTAATTGATTTAAGAGACCATTGGTGCTATATTATTAGACATTCAAGTCAAATAAAAGAGAGTGAATTAGAGCAGTTGGCTCAGAAGAATAAGGAGATGAGGAAAGCTATGGGACTTTTAAAGGATATGTCATTAGAAGATAAGTTGAGGTGGCAGGAAGAGGATCGTCTTAAAGCTATTAGTGATGATAAGGCTGAAAAGGCTTGGGCTCGTGAAGTGGGAATGAAAAGGGGATTAAAAGCAGGTAGAAAAGCGGGACTAAAAACAGGTAGAAAAGAAGGCTTAAAACTAGGTAGAGAAGAAGGAATCAAACACGGGCTAAAAGAAGGAATAGAAAAGGGAATAGAACAGGGTAAGAAAGAGGGTAGGGCAGAGGGATTAGAAAAAGGTAAACAAGAAAACCTTCGACAAATCGTTTTCAGAATGTTCGAGAAAGGTGCTGATCTTCATACTGTACAAAAATTTACTGGTTTATCTAAGACGGAAATCCAAAAAATCCAAAAAATCCAAAAAGAAAAAAGATGAAAGATATATGGAATTAACTCCAGTATTTAAAAAAAATGGGTTTGAATGTCTAGTTTGTTAAAGAGGACTAGTTTAGAAAAAAATCAAAATAGCGAAAACTTAAAAACATTCATTGAGGTCTTTTAATGTTTTTATCCACTGGCACTGACTGCTATTAAATTTAAAGTTTTTGAGATGCTTTCGGTTTGCCTCTGGAAGAATGAATTTTTTAAATCCAAGTTTTTCACCCTCCTTCAGTCGCAGTTCTGGAAAAGAAACAGGGCGAATTTCTCCCGTTAGACCAACTTCTCCAAAACAGAGAGTGTGAGGGGGTAAAGCTTTTTGTTTTTTTGAAGATAAAAGAGATAGGGCAACAGCTAAATCTGCGGCAGGCTCTTGAAGTCTTAACCCCCCGACGACATTAATAAAGACATCCTGCCTGTGAAAGTCTGTCTCTAATTTTTTATCCAAAACGGCACAGAGTAAATGAACACGTTGATTGTCAAACCCTATAGCTGTCCGCCTGGGCATGGACATATATGTGACTGTTGTTAAAGCTTGAACTTCACAGAGAACAGGACGTGTTCCCTCCATTGTAGCCAGAACAGAGGCTCCCACTTGGGCATGGCTGCGTTCTTCTAAGAAAAATTCAGAAGGGTTATTGACTTCATTCAAACCCTCACTGTTCATTCGAAATACACCCATCTCTTGAGTGGCACCAAATCTGTTTTTTAAAGAGCGCAAAATGCGAAAGGGATGTCCCAAATTTCCTTCAAAGGATAAAACGGCATCCACCATATGTTCGAGAACTCGTGGTCCTGCAATTTGTCCATCTTTTGTGACATGTCCAATAATAAAGACGCAAATATTTTCACTCTTTGCAAGAGCCATCAGAGCAGCCGCACATTCTCTCACTTGAGAAACACTGCCAGGAGCTGCATTCAAATCTGAAAGATAAACTGTTTGAATGGAATCAATAATAACAAGATGGGGGGATTTCGTTTTAATGAAATCTAAAATAACTTCCAATTGGCTTTCGCTAGCAATAGTTACGTTTTTGGAACGAAGGCCTAATCGCTGTGCACGTAAAGTTGTTTGAGCGGGAGATTCCTCTGCCGAAAGATAGAGAACATTTAAATCATTCAATCGCGCTATTCCCGCCGCCATTTGAAGAAGGAGTGTGCTCTTTCCAACCCCTGGATCTCCTCCGAGTAGGACAAAACTTCCAGGAACAATGCCGCCACCCAGTACGCGGTCTAATTCTTTATAAGCTGTATGATGACGAACGGGTTGAGAAGATTCTTTGACTGTTTCATTCAGATTAAAGGTCTCAATGGCATGATTGCCGGAGGCTTTTTTCCCAATAGTCCAACCTCTATTTTGACCTCGACTTTGATCAGGGAGGCTTTTCTCCTCAACAAGAGAATTCCATGACCCACAGTCAGAACAACGTCCTTCCCATTTTGGCCTTTGAGCACCGCAGCTCTGACAAACATATTGAGATTTTAACTTCAATTTTGCCATGAAATAGGGGTATCATTATTTCCACATAAAAGTGAATCATAAAGTGAGGTGTTTTGGTCGCTTGGGGTTTGATTTTCAGTGGCTTGTTTTTAATAGGTGTCAAATCTGTGGATGGATTTGAGAAGGGTCATGTTGAGCAAATTAGGGAACTTTCCAAAGCAGACGATAAAGAGCAGGTTTTAAAACTTCTTGAAAAACTTGAAAAAGACAAAGGTGAGAAAGCCTCTATTTATTTTGGCTTAGGGATTTATAATTTTAAACTGGGTAAGAATAAAGAAGCGGAGATGGCTTTTGAACAAGCTTTGCAGAAAAAAACGTCCTTAAGTGATTATGTCCATTTCTATTTAGGTAAAATCTATCGTCAAAGGGGAGAGAAAAAATCAGCTGCCGTTGTTTTTAAAAGAGTAACAAGTATGCGTCCCCTAAGTCCTCTTTATTATGATGCTCGATTTGAATTAGGTACCCTTGCAATAGAGGAAGGTCGCCTTAGGCGAGCTAGGTATCATATGAGATACCTAGAGCGTCAACGACGGGGCCACTCAAGTTATCCTGAAATTCTTTGGCACCTTGTAGGTATTGAGAAACGCCGATGGCGTATATGTAAGTGGGCGCGTAAACTTTATTATCGTTACCCTACTTATGAACATGTTAAAGATTGGGGTATTAATTTGCAGGCCGTTCGTTTTAAGAATAAACGTTTAAAATGTGTTCCCAGTCACGATAATCAAGTTCAACGGATAAGAAGATTACAGTGGGCAGGAGAATCTGACAGGGCCATGGCAGAAATTCAAGAACTCTATAAGAGAGCCACTCGTTCAACTCGTTATCATGTGGATCAACTTTATGCTAAGTTTCTTATTTCTGAAGGTGATGTTTTTAATGCGTTTCGTATTTTGTTTCCCTACTCTCGCACTAAAAGGAAGGATTTTGATTATCTTATGCTTTTGGGAAAGGTAGGGGCCAGAGCTCATAAATATCAAGCTGCTGTGGGAGCCTATCATAGAGCTTACAAATTACGACCGCGTTCTCATGATGGCAGAGAAGCTCTCTTTCAATCGGCATTTTTAAGTTACCAGTTTCAAGACTATGATGGAGCTTTTAGAAGATTTACAGATTTTATTCAACGGTTCAAGGGGTCAGGTTTATCAAGGGATGCGAGATGGTACTTAGTCTGGATTCGTTATTTAAAAGCGGATTATAAAGGGGCCTATAGAGAGTTGCAAAAGTTGTCTAAGATGCGCCACCCCCGTCGCTATCAAAGTCATCATTACTATAAAAAATTGCAGTATTGGATGGCCATGAGTTTGTTAAAACAAGGAGAAATGGCAGGAGCTAAAAAAATATTTATAAAACTTGCTGGTAATGTACTGGGGGGATTTTATACTCATGCCGCTCAAGCTCGTTTAGTGCAAATGGGGGAAGAATATACCCAATATTTTGTCAACTATGATAAAGAAAAGGCTTTGAAAATAAAGCCATGGTCTCCTCAGAGCTTAGAAAATGTGTTTGAACTTGAGACCCATTTACAAAGCGTACGGCATTTGGCTAATGTTTCTAAAGAAGAGATGGAAAGTGAAGAATCATTATTTTCTAATAAAGAGCTATTTGGTGAATTGTCTTCAGTCCAGGATTTGGATTCCATAAGTAGTAGGTTATCAAATTTTTCTCAAAAAAGTTTTAAGAATCCTAAGCTTGATCTTAATTTTTCAAGAGCTAACACTCTATGGAAATTGGGCTTAAAAACATGGGCAAAAAACGAACTTTATGAAATTGAAAAGCGAACAAACAAGAAAGACAATCTGCGTTTGCTTATGGTTCAGTATGAAATCAATCGGGACTATCATAGATCGAGTTTTATTGGAGAAAATATGTTTGCACAGAATAGGAAGGATGACGGCGTTTTGGAGGGTAGAATGTACTGGGAGTTTGCTTATCCCAAAGCCTACAGTTCCTTGGTTATGCAATATTCAAGAAAATTTACTATTCCTGTTGAGCTTATATGGGGGGTCATGAGGGCAGAGAGCCGTTATCGGATAGATGCACGCTCACCTGTTGGTGCCACGGGACTGATGCAGTTAATGCCTTATACAGCTGAAAAAGTAGCTGTCTTATTAAATTTAAATTATACGGACCTATTTGACCCACAGATAAATATTCAATTAGGAGTTCGTTACTTAAAAAGACTTTATAATAAATGGCAGAGTAAAATTCCTTTGGTGGCAGCTAGCTATAATGCTGGCCCACATAGAGTGAAAAGGTGGGTAAAATCTTTTGGACATTTAGAAATGGACGAGTTTATAGAACATATTCCCTTTTGGGAAACGCGTAATTACACAAAAAAAGTTGTTTCTAATTATCTTGTCTACTCCCAGCTCTATTCTAAGATAAAAGCTGATTCTCTCGCCTGGTTGATACAACCTACGGGAGTTAAGGTGAGTGGACCTGTTCCAACGAAAGAGGACTGGTCTGATTTATTATAGTCATGTTGTTTGTATGTTGTGGATCTAGAGATTAATTGTAGTAGCGCAGAAGAGTAGTGGTATAAGGAAAGAGATTACTATTGTTTGAAGTGTTTATTTATGGTTACCTTAAAGAGATATAGTAAATTAAACTTGAAAATATTTTCATTCAATATTATTGAGTAAAGGCTTTGTGATTTAACTGACTTTTAAAAACAATGAATTGATAGGGTGTTTTCAGGAGGTAGAAGATGAAAAGATCTATTTTAATGTTTATGTGTTCACTTTTCATATTGAATGTCAGCTTAATGATTCCAACGATTTCTGTTGCTCAGGAAAATATATCTACATTTATCAAACAAACAAGAGGAGATATTGGTTTTTACCTTGATATTCGAGAGGTGGATCTTTCTGAGAGTTTAGTACAAAAAAGCAGTCATGATAAAGGCATTGTCATTTATAGATGTGTTTCGGAAACAGATGAATGTCATCCTATAACAGAATTTGTGACCTATGAAGAATTAAGAGATGTATTAATATCACATAATCTTGTTTATATCGTAGGGGGTACTGCTGTAGCTGTCAGTACAGTTGTGCTTCTCGTAAAAGCTCCGTGGGTATTGGCAGGTGCCGTAGGAGTTGGGGGTGTGGCAACAATATTTGGGGGAACATTCGGATCAGCTATAGGGGGACCTTTCGGAGGAGCAGCGGGAGGGGCAATTGCGGCATTGGCTGCTGGAGCAGTTGTAGCACTGCCAGGTCCAGGATTGGTAGTAGCTGGAGTACTAGGTGCAGGAATGGGAGGGGGACTGACGGAAATGAGTTATGATGGTCGTCAAATGCCACCAGGACTTTTACTTAAAGATGGCTCTTTTTTAAGAAAGCTTTTCAGTGACCGAGAGAATTTATACGTGAGAAATCTTGCTGTAGTTCAAGAAGAGTTAACAGAACTAGTTGATACAATAGTTCGTTATAGGGGACTTTGGTAAAAGGAGGAAAAATATGAATAAACATGGGATTATATCTATTTTCTTGGGGTTTGTTTTTCTTTCTTTTATGGGGTGTACGAAAAAAAGCTCATTAGAGTATGGTCTTGATCTTAAAGAAACTATTGTTATTAATATTAATACAGAACCTCCGACTTTGGATTGGAGTAAATCGACAGATACAACATCTCATGAAATTCAAAAGAACATAATGGACGGGTTAACAGACTATGATCTCTATAACCCCAGTTTACCCCTTCGCCCTCTATTGGCTGAAAAATGGGAAGCTACAAATCAAGCTAAGACGTGGCGAATAACATTACGTAAAGGGGTTCAGTGGACAGACAGTGTAGAGTTTGAAGCACAGCATGTGATTGATGGTTGGGAAAGGCTTCTGAATCCTATGACGGCCTCTGAATATGCCTATTTTATTTTTAATATTAAAGGAGCAAAAGAATATAACTCCGGTACGCTTAAGGATTTTTCTAAAGTTGGTGTAAGAGCTGTCAATAAGTATGAGCTGCTTGTGGAACTCAAGAAATCTATGAGTTTCTTTCCACATCTTTTAGCTCACCATTCGACCTACCCTATTCGTAAGGATATTGTAAATAAATATGGAGAGGGAAAATGGACGGAAGCTGAGAATATTGTCACTCTTGGTCCTTTTAATTTAAAAATTTGGGAACATGATAAGGCGATTGTCTTAGAAAGAAATGAGAACTACTGGGGAGAGAAACCGAAGATAAAAAACGTGCTAGCTTATATGATTAATGAGGAGTCAACAGGCATTTCTTTGTTTGAGGCGGGAAAGTTAGATTACCAAAAAGAATTACCTTCGACAGAAATTTCAATTCTTAAACAAAAGCCTGAGTTTGTTTCTAAAGGAAATCTAATGCTTTATTACTATGGATTTAACACAACAAAAAAGCCTTTTGATAATATAAATGTGAGAAAGGCCTTTGCACATGCTGTTGATCGTGATGAAGTGACACGTATGTTGGGCGGGGGAGAGACACCCACATCAAATTGGATTCCTAAGGGAATGCCTGGTTATAGTGAAAATATTGGGTTAAAATTTGATCCTAAAAAGGCAAAAGACTACCTTAAAAAAGCGGGTTATGAAGATCCAAGGAAACTACCAAGGGTGGTCATTGGCTTTAACACAAATGATAATCACAAAAGAATTGCAGAAAATATTCAAGAGCAACTGAAAAAATATTTAGGGGTTAGTGTCGAGTTAAAAAACGAAGAGTGGAAAGTTTATCTATCCACTTTAAATGTAAACGCTTATCCTATCTTCCGATTGGGCTGGATGGCGGATTATCCCGATCCTGATAACTTTATGTCTCTTATGCTCTCTTATTCAGAGAATAACCGTGGTAAGTGGGCTAATAAAAATTATGATAAGCTCATAGAGACGGCTGTGAGTGAAATGGATTTACAGAAACGTTTAGCATTATATAATCAAGCACAAAAAGTTATGCTTGAAGAGGGTGCGGCTGTTATTCCTATTTACTCGGGTGTCAGAAATCAATTGATCTCCAAGAGACTAAAAGATTTTCCTGTCAATGTGATGGATCAGCGTATTTACACAAGAGTTTCTATTAAGTGAATAAGATAATTTGGCTACTTTTTCTAGCTTCTTTCTTTTTTACAATTGGATTAGATTGGACTGGGTATGAAATACCCACACAGCTGGTTTGGTTAAATGTATTCTTATTATTAGGGGGAGCTTTTTATGTGATTTTAACCAAACATCTTTTTGCTTATGCAGTGAAGCGAATTCTAGAAGCTATATTTACAGTTTTTGTTATTGCCTCTTTAGTTTTTGGACTTTTGCGCTTGTTACCAGGAGGACCTTTTGATTCCGAAAAGGCTTTGCCTGCAGAGGTCAAAGCCAATATTGAAGCCAAATATAATTTAGATGATCCTATTTATATTCAGTACTTTGACTATTTTAAAAGTTTAGCCGTTGGTGACCTGGGTGAGTCTTATAAATATATTGGCAGGGATGTTTCCACCATTATTGCTGAGGCGATTCCTGCCTCTTTTAAGTTGGGTTTTTACGCATTACTTATAAGTTTTTGTATTGGTATTCCCCTGGGTCTGATTGCTGCATTAAAACACAATACAAAATGGGATGCTGGTGCAATGATTTTTGCTATCAGTGGAGTGGCACTTCCTAATTTTGTTGTAGCAGGGTTAGCTATACTTATATTTTCTATTTGGTTAGAGATTTTACCTCCAGCACTCTGGTCGAGTCCCATTCATTATATTTTACCTGTCTGTGTTTTGGGTGTACGTCCGATAGCTGTGATTGCCAGACTAACTCGTTCAAGTGTTCTTGATATTATCAAGAGTGATTTTATCCGAACAGCTTATGCCAAGGGTCTTGATACGAAAGTTGTTCTTTTTAAGCACGCCTTAAAAAATTCTTTGATTCCTGTTATTACAATATCGGGCCCATTGATCGTTGGTATTTTGTCGGGCTCATTTGTTATTGAACTTATATTTGCAGTTCCTGGGATGGGAAAACATTTTATTCTCAGTGTAACGAATAGAGATTACCCCCTTATATTAGGATTAACATTAATGTATTCCGTGATGCTTATATTGGCAAATATGATTGTGGACTTGCTCTATGTCATCATTGATCCACGGGTAAAACTAGGATGAGTAGAGGGTTTAAAATTTCAAGTTGAGGAGATAGTAGAGTGCTCTCTTTTTTTAAAAAGACAAATCATAAATCTAGTAGCTTATGGAATGACTCTTGGAAGCGTTTAAAGAAAAATAAATCTGCTGTTGTTTCAGCTTGGTATATTATCTTTATTTGTTATGTAAGTGTCTTTGCAGTGCAAATTGCTCCCTATTCTTTTGAGACTCAAGATGTGGATCGCGCACTCTTGGGTCCAAATAGCATAAATTTTTTAGGTACAGATAGTTTAGGTAGAGATCTTTTTTCACGTATTATTTACGGGGCTCGTATATCTATGGCTGTTGCTATTTTAACAGCAGTGGTTTCTCTAGCTATTGGTTTAATATATGGAATGATATCAGGGTGGGTAGGAGGAAAGGTTGATGCTTTGATGATGAGATTTGTTGATATTCTTTATTCCATTCCTACTCTTGTTTTATTAATTCTTGTGATGGTTATTTTTGATGCTGTTAATATTTTTGAAAATCCAGAGCTAAAAGCGGTAACGGGAGTGTTACTGGCATTGAGTTTGGTGGGCTGGACAACAATTGCTCGTTTAGTGCGTGGTCAAGTTTTACAAACGAAGGAAATGCTTTATGTAGAAGCTGCAAGAGCACTTGGGCAGAGTGATAAAAACATACTTATAAAACATGTTCTGCCTAATATTCTTGGACCTATTATTATTACTTTAACGTTTCAGATTCCTCTCAATGTTCTTTTTGAAAGTTTTTTGAGTTTTATAGGGTTAGGATTGCAACCTCCATTTTCAAGTTGGGGTGTTTTGTGTTCCGATGGCTGGCGTTCTCTAAAATCTTTTCCTCACCTGATACTATTTCCCGGAGGAGCTTTGTTTTTAACAATGTTAGCTTTTAATCTCTTTGGGGATGGTTTGAGAGATGCCTTTGATCCAAAGGCCCAATAACAAGCCCGCCATATTTTAAATGAGACTCTGCGACATATGAATATATATGTCAAAAGACATACCTTAGAGATCTGTAGAAATATATTCACTCTATTTGATTATGAAATATATGTAGGCTAAAAATTATATTTGCGTATGAAGAGAAAGCTGACTAAAAATCACTAGATGAAAACTTTCCTTTTATTTACCTTATTATTCCCGTTTGGATTACAAGCTAGTGAGGACAATTCATCCACATCTTTAAAAAATGTCTCTCAGAAAAAACCAGCAGTACGAAATATATCTTTAAAATCGGAAAGTTTAGAGTCTCTCACTATCAAAGCTAAAGCGAGTGATGTTCTTGCTCAAAGAGAATTAGGTTATAGATATCTGGAAGGACGAGATGGTGCTCCCCAAGATAATAAAGAAGCCTTTCGTTGGCTTCACAGAGCGGCTGTGCAGGGGGACGCCATGTCTCAAGATCAGGTTGGAGAAATGTATTTTTCAGGTAAGGGTGTTGATCAAAATGAAGAAAGAGCTATTGTTTGGCTTACAGAGGCCGCTCGACAAAACTATAAAAAAGCTCAAGAGACATTGAGAGCTCTCAGCGTATTAAATTTAGATGTGATATCTTCTCGTAGGGATTTAGTAGAATCTTATAAATGGGCCTCTTTAACTTATGCGAGAAACATGCAAGAAGAAATGTTAAGTGAGGTTGATGTTATTTTCTTAGACTATTTAGAAGATCAAATGACTTCTTTTCAAATTGTAGAAGCTCAAGCTCAGGCTCTACAGGTTTTTCGAAAGGAAGTTGAAAAAGAAAAAATTGAAGAGCAGAGAAAAATACAGATACAACAGAAAAAATCGTCAACAGGACAGAATGTACAAATTGAATTGTTTCCTCAGTTTTTTCAGCAACAAGTTAAGGGGAATATGCACTCTTATGAAATCCAGAGCACTGAAGATTTAACATATTTAGAACAGGACGCTAGAGTCGGTGATGCCAATGCACAACATGCTTTGGGGAACTTCTATCTTTCCGTTGAGTTTCAGGATTTAGCTCGAGCTATTTTTTGGCACCGAAAAGCAGCTCAACAGGGTCATGTCGAATCTCAACATATACTTGGTGTTTTGTCTGCTACGGGTAATGGTCTTCCGAAAAACTATGCAGAAGCCAGCCCAAGAGAACTATGGGCCGGCTCTATATAGATTGGCTCTTATCTATTCTTCAGGTGAAGGTGTGCCTCGAAACTATATGGAAGCCTATAAGTGGGCAGTTTTAGTTCATGCACAGGGTTCTTTTATTGAAGAAGCAAGTGCCCTTTTAGATTTTTTAGAAACGGAATTACCTCCTTCAAAAATCAAAGAAGCTCAGCAAGAGGCCACTCGTTTTCATCGATCTATTACAAGAAATTTAGAAGAGACCTTTGGGTGTTATTAGGACTTTTTAAACGTTAAAGCGGAAGAGCATAACGTCACCATCTTTAACAACATACTCTTTCCCTTCAGAACGTAAAAGACCAGATTCTTTTACAGCACTTTCGGAGCCTTTTTCAAAAATATCATTGGCCTTATATGTTTCAGCACGAATAAATCCCTTTTCAAAATCGGAATGAATGACCCCTGCCGCTTGCGGTGCTCTTGAACCTTTTTTAATTGTCCATGCTCGCACTTCTTTTTCACCTGCTGTAAAGTACGTGATAAGATCTAAAAGTCTGTAAGCTTCACGTATCAATGTGTGAAGCCCTGGTTCTTTAGCTCCCATGGATTCTAAAAAGTCTTTTTGATCCTGCTCTGAAAGTTGTACTATCTCTGCTTCAATGGCCCCACAGAGCATAACCATGCGGCTACCATCTGCGCCAATGAAAGATTCAACGCTCTCAACGTATTTGTTTGTTCCTTTAGAAAAACTCCCCTCATCAACATTACACAGATAAAGAACAGGTTTGCTTGTAAGAAGTTGTAGGTTTTTTAAAAGGTCTTTTTCTTCTTTGGTTATTTCAAGAGAACGAACAGGCTGTCCTTTATCTAAAATGGCTTTTATTTTTTCTGTAAAGGCTAACTCCTCAAGAAGATCTTTTTGACCCTTTGCTTGCTTCTTTAATTTTTCAATCCGTTTAGTGATAGATTCTAAATCAGCTAAACAAAGCTCTGTATTGATGACCTCAATATCTTGAGTGGGGTCAATTTTTCCATTAACATGAGTGATATTTTCATCATCAAAACAACGGACAACATGAATAATAGCATCTGTTTCGCGAATGTTAGCAAGAAACTGATTACCCAAACCTTCTCCCTGACTGGCTCCAGAAACCAATCCCGCTATATCAACAAATTCAATGGAAGTGGGAATAATCGTTTTTGTGTTTACAATTTTTGCAAGTTTTTGAAGACGTGAATCGGGAACGGTCACCACTCCAACATTAGGGTCAATGGTGCAAAAGGGATAATTGGCCGACTCTGCCTTTGCGGCTGTGAGTGCATTAAAGATAGTACTTTTTCCCACATTTGGTAAACCCACAATACCACATTGCATTTTATTCGGACCTTTTTTGATTGAAACGGCTGGCCGTTTTTTCTGGGCCATTCAATATATAAGATGCCATAGCTTTAGAGGCAAGGTTTAGAAAATCAGGCATTTCCTTTTCTTCTTCTGTTGTAAAATTGTGTAGGACGAAATCTTCTACACTTATATGTGAGTTGTCTGGTTTACCAACACCTAGTTTTAAGCGTGCATAGTCTTGAGTATTTAATTGCTGATTAATGCTTCTGACACCGTTATGCCCTGCTGGCCCTCTGTTTTTTTGAAGTTTCATTTGTAGGAAAGGTAAGTCAATTTCATCATGTACTACAAGTAGGTTCTCATTTTCAATTTTATAAAAATGCATTATTTTTTGAATCGCTTCTCCTGAAAGGTTCATATAGGTTTGTGGTTTTGCGACTAAAACGGATTCACTCTTTAAACGTAATTGAAATGTCAAAGATTGAAATTCATTTTTAAAAGAGGGTAACTGATCGTTGTCAGAGGATTTCTTCAGAAAGTTATCAACAGCAAGAAAACCAATATTGTGTCGGTGAAACTGGTATATTTTCCCTGGATTGCCAAGGCCTGCTATTAACCACATATTGGTTAAGACGTTTTATCTCCCTCATCATCAGATTCAGAGGGAGCGTCTTCCTTTTTACCCTTTCCAATAACTTCAGGTTCTTCTGTTTCTCCTTCTTCAGCTACAGCGGGTTTCTCTTCCTCCTCTTGAACAACTGTAACCGTTACAATTGTTGAACTGGAATCTGTAATAGGTTTAACATTTGGTGGAAGCTGAATATCACTTACATGTAATGAGTCATGTATACCTAAAGAAGAAACATCTACAGAAAGGTTTTCTGGAATATCTGTGGGTAGACATTCCACTTCTATATTGTGACGGATCACTTGTAACAATCCTCCATCTTGTAAGCCAATAGGTTTACCGTCAAACTTTAAAGCCACAGAGACAACAATCTTTTTCATTAAATCTACAGCGAGAAGATCGATATGAATGGGGTTTCTAGAGACTGGGTGGATGAAAACATCTTTCATCAAAACTTGCATACCGTTAATATTTTTGTCGTCTGATTTGAGTTTAAAAAGTGTATTTTCATATTTTGGTTTTGCATATTTAACGATCCACTTTTCTTCGATGGAGAATACATGATTTTTTGTTTTAGCACCATAGAGTACGCCGGGAGTTCTTTTCTTTTGGCGTAAAGTTCTAGAGGCGTGTTTACCGGTAGATCTGGGTTGAACTTCTAATTCAATGGCCTGTCCTGTTGTCATGACAATCCCTTTCGTTTAAAGAAATAATGAACTTACAGATTCATTATTATGTATTCTCCGTATGGCATCAGCAATAACAGGAGCTATTGAAATCACACGGATTTTTTTACAAGCCAAAGCCTCAGATCGGAGTGGAATGGTGTCCGTAACCAGAACTTGTTCGAGTTGGCTATTGCTTAATCGCATCACCGCTGACTCTGAAAAGACTGGATGTGTGGCAATGGCAAAGACTTGTTTTGCCCCATTTTTAACAAGGCTGTCAACAGCTTGTGTAAGAGTTCCTGCTGTGTCGATCATGTCGTCTAAAATAATAGCGTATTTGTCTTTAACGGTTCCAATAAGATAAAAAGCCTTGGCCTCATTGGGACCTGTACGACGCTTATCAATAATAGCAATAGAGGCATCAATGCGCTTTGCAAAGGCTCGAGCTCTCTCTACACCGCCGGCGTCAGGGCTAACAACAACATAGTCTTTTCCCGTGCCTTGCTCTCTATGCCATGCTCGCGCAAATGTAGGGATAGCGAATAAATGGTCCACAGGAATGTCAAAAAATCCCTGAATGGGGTCGGAGTGAAGATCTACACATAGAAGGCGTCGAGCCCCAGCAGAAGTGAGTAAATCGGCAACACATTTTGCAGAAATAGGAGCCCTTGGGGCCGCTTTGCGGTCTTGGCGTGCATATCCGTAATAGGGTATGACGGCTGTGATTCTTGAGGCAGAAGCGCGTTTTAATGCATCCATAATGATAAATAGCTCCATATAGGCTTCATTAACGGGAGGGCATGTGCTTTGAATGACAAAAACGTCGTCACCACGGACATTTTCTTGGATTTCAATTTGTACTTCGCCATCAGCAAAGCGTTTTAAAGCACAATGTCCAAGGTCTGCCCCAATTTCTTTGGCAATTTTTTCAGCGAGTTCGGGGTTTGATGATCCTGAGAATAATTTAAGTGAGTTCATTTTTAAGAGCGTCTTATCGTGAAGGGGCTGTGAAGTCCACTAAAAGTGTGATTTCTAAAGAAAATGGCTTGTTTAAAAATATTTTATTCGCTATTGCAATGACTGATTATCTGAAGAAAATTTTATAAATTACATCTTTGTTTTGGAAAAAACCTCTCTTTATTCCTATTGTAGAGGGTCAAAATGGTACGAAATGTAAGTGTTTTATTTATTATCTTTATATCTCAGTTGGCACTATCGGAAGTGTCTCGTGTTTCTCTGTCTGAAGCCATTGAAAAGGGACTGCAAAAAAATCTTGATTTGCAAGTAGAGCGTAAAAAGATTTTAGCGGCTGAGGCAGATATCTTAAGAACAAAGGCAGAAAGATATCCTCGGTTAAAACTTATGACGGGAGTGGGGCCTATTAGTGGAGCTACAGGTGATGCTATTAATGGTTCAACTCATCCTGAATATGGTGTGGGGTATTCTGCAAACATAGAGCTGCATCAACCTCTTTACAGTTGGGGACGTATTGATGGGGCCATTGAAGCCGCTCGCCAGGGGAAAGTTGTCAAAGAACAAGAGGTAAAAGTCAAAGAGCTAGATATGATACGTAGATTGAAAAAGTTCTACTACGGTTACCTTTTGGCGAAGACTTTAAAGCGTTATGTGGATCGTGGTGTAAGAGACGTAAGAAGAGCCTTAAACCATCTTAAGAAAAAAGATAATGTACAAGCGCAACGTTACCGTTTGGGTATTTTACTTTCACAAATAGAAGGTCGGCAGTTGTCTTTAGAGAAGGATATGGAGCTGGCAAAAACAGGTTTTAATGAAATAATGGGAACAAAAGATTATGTTCCCAAAGGGAATAGACTTTTAAATAAAAAACATACTTTAAAGCCTTTGTCTTATTACCTTGATTTAGCTCATGAACATCGCCCTGAATTTCGCCAACTTGAGGCGGGTCTTTTAGCAAAAAAAGCTCTGACAAAGGCTGAAACTCGTGCAAATTGGCCTTTGATAGGCGTGTTGTTAAAATATGATTTTACAAAAGCCCCTATTCGAGAAGCCCAAAGTAGTCCTTTTGCTTATGATCCTTTTAATAAAAGCGAGGGAACTGTAGGTATAGGTTTTCAATGGAATTTTCATGTGGGTTCAGCAAAGACTGAGAAATTGCGAGCTGAAGTAGCCGTTTTACAAGCTCAACAGTCCCAAATGGATGTGAAGCTAAACAGTCTTGTAAAGCAGGCTTGGTTGAATGTCAGTGCTGTAGAGGACAAAAAAAGAGCAGCTCAAAAAGGGTATGGAATTGGTAAAAAATGGTTTGATAAGGTAATGGTAGGGTTTAAGACAGATATTGTTGACGCTGAAGATGTGGTACCAGCCTACCAAGCACGTATTGAAACATTGGGAACTTTTTACCAAGTCATTTTTGATAGTGAGATGGCCTGGGCAGCTCTATCTCAAGTTGTTGGAAAAGAAGTTGATTCCCACCAATAATGTATAGTGGGCTATGGACAAGATGGCTAAAATAGCTATAATAGGTGACCTTTGCTTAGGATTTAGGCATGGGGATTGTTATATGTTATTTACTATTGGGTAAAACAAAAAAGAGATAAGGAATATTTAAATGCGTTCAGATCAGAGTCGAGTAGGGGTTCTCATACCGGGATTAGGTGCTGTTGCAACAACATTTATATCGGGCGTGCTTGCTGTTAAAAAGAAGATGGGGCTTCCGATTGGATCTCTTTCTGAATTAGGGGATTTAGAGATTGAGGAATCAAAGGTCAAATTGAAATCTGCCCTACCACTGTTGCCTTTAGAAAATCTTGTTTTTGGAGGCTGGGATGTCCATGGAGAAAATGCCTATCAAACGGCTTTAAGATCTGAAGTTTTAGAAAAGACGTTAATTGAAGGGCTCAAGCCTGATTTGGAAAAAATTCAAGCCATGGATGCTGTTTTTGACCCTGCATTTGTGAAATACATCAAATATCCTTATCGTAAGGCGGCTGAAAATAAATTTGAACTGGCTCAGCTTTTACGCAAAGACATTTGTCGTTTTAAGTCAGAAAATCAATGTGACCGTTTGGTTATGGTGTGGTGTGGATCAACAGAGGCCTTTATCCAAGAAGGTCCAGATCATCAGTCTATTGAGTCCTTTGAAAGAGCAATGAAAATGAATAGCAACCAAGTGGCACCATCTATGATTTATCTCTATGCTGCACTTATGGAAAAAGTTCCCTTTGCTAACGGAGCTCCTAACTTGAGCGTGGAATTGCCATGCATGAGGCAGCTTGCAAAAGAAAAGGGAGTGCCCCTTGCAGGAAGTGACTTTAAAACAGGTCAGACACTTATGAAAACAATGATCGCTCCTGGTTTAAAATCCAGAATGATTTCTATTCATGGTTGGTTTTCTACAAATATTCTGGGCAATCGTGATGGTGAAGTTTTACAAGATCCCAAAAGTTTTAAATCCAAAGAGGTTTCTAAGTTGGGTGTATTAGATAGTATTTTAGAACCCAATCATCATCCGGAATTGTATGCTGATTTAGATCACGCTGTTCGTATAAATTACTACCGTCCTCGTGGTGATTCTAAGGAGGGGTGGGATAATATTGATATAAAGGGATGGTTAGGTTATCCTATGCAAATAAAAGTGAATTTTTTGTGTCGTGATTCGATTCTCGCTGCACCGATTGTTTTGGATTTAGTACAATTTTTGGATTTGGCGGCTCGTGCAGGAAAAAGTGGGATTCAAGAATGGCTTTCCTTTTATTGGAAAGATCCTGCGGTAGCGAATAAAGAGGTCGTTCATGCGTTACATGAACAGCATGAGATGCTTCAGTTAGAGCTTAGGAATATCTATGAGAAGTGGCATGAAGAAAGTGTGGAAAACAAAGTGTCGTCGACTTTTAGTGAAAAATTGTTCGGAAAAATATAATAAAAAAACAGCAACATATACCGATCATTTTATAGGATGTTATGTTTTATAAAGTTGAATTTTTAAGTATTTATGGGCTTATTTTTACTTTTGGATTATTCCTTATATTTTCTGTTAGGCAACGTGTTTTAAGACGCGCTTTCAGCGATCGTATTGAGCAAGATGGTGGTAGTGCTTTTCTTGGTAAGCATTTTATGGAGTTTGGGTATTGGGTGATAAAACCTCTAACATATTTTTGTGTCACCATGGGGGTATCTCCTAATCTGATCTCTTTAGTCTGTTTAATGTTTGGATTAATTTCTGGTGTCTGTTTTGGCTTGGGCTATTTTTTTGAAGCGGGTTTGATGGGGATCTTGAGTGGCTTGATGGACGCTCTGGATGGTCGTGTGGCTCGTGCTACCGGAAAACAAAAATTATCAGGGGTTCTCTTAGATTCTACTGTTGATCGTATTTGTGAAATGGCTGTCGGTTTTGGACTTATTTACTACTATAGAGATGATGGATTAGCTTTAATTGTGACTTTTGCAATGCTCTTAGGTGCTGTTATGACAAGTTATACAACGGCAAAGAGTGAATCTCTACAGGTTAAAGGATTGCCTCGTGGTGTAATGAGGCGTGGGGAAAGAGCAACCTATATTAGTATTGCAGCTATCTTTTCGCCTTTTCTGGCGTTGTATACAGAGCCTTCCTTTGTTGAAAAGCCTCGTTTCTTATTAATGCTGGGAACTTTGATATTAGTTGCCTTGGGTTCTCTATATTCATCTGTGAAGCGAAATATTTGGCTCTATAAACATCTTTCGTGATTTTACTACACTTCAGGGAAATAAGGGTTTTCGGAAAGTTTCCAGTTTTATGAAAGTTTAGGAGCTTTATGAGTAAGTACCTCTCAATTTTAGTTTTCTTTGTGGCTATCATTTGGTGGATGAATCGCACAGATACACCTCCGTTATCAGAATCTATTTTGGACGTGGTTGATGAAGAGGAGGAAAAAGAAGAGAGTCCAGAGCCTATACAACAGGTGATTGAACATCAAAAAAAGGATTCGAAGCCTTCTATGGTTCAAAAGAAGGAAACTTATAAAGAGACTAAAAGGGAGCAAGTTGATTATAGAGTGGTTAAAGGGCAGGCCATTGCCTTTGGCGATATTCTTTTAGGAGAAGTCAAAGGGGCTCAGGATGGAGACAGAGGAATGTATGAGGTCAAAGAAGATAGAAAGCTTCTTTGGCCGACCTCTATTATTCCTTTTGCTGTTCATAAAGATTTACCTCGACCAGAGAGAATAGATGCTGTTGTGGAGTATTTTAATTTACACACACCTGTGCAATTGGTTCCTTGGGCGGGAGAAGAGGATGGAATATTTTTTATCTCTGGAGAGGAAAATTGTTATTCGTATTTAGGGAGACGGGGAGGTCATCAACCTATTGTACTATCTGATAAGTGTGAGTTTAAAGAAATTTTGCATGAAGTGATGCACGCTTTGGGCTTTATTCATGAGCAGTCTCGCCCTGAAAGAGATAATTGGGTAGAGATTTTATGGAATAATATTAAGATGGAATTTAAATCACAGTTTTCTGTTGTCCCAGAAGAATGGGTAGAACACTACAGAGGCGGACCTTTCGTGTTTGATTACAATTCCATTATGATTTACTGGCCGAATGCATTTGCTAGGTCACCAAATGTAAATACCATGCAATCCAAAACACATACGAAAATAGAACCCACAAAAGGTGCGTTGAGTCCTCTTGATATTGAGAGGCTTTATGTTTTGTACGGCGACATTTAGGCTTCGATTTGTATTTGTCTTATTTCGCAAATTTCTTTTTTGTTTTGAACTGGGAACTTTTTCTCAAGGATTTCAAAAGCTCAAACAATTCTGAGGGCCGCAGGCTCGTCTCTCCCTTTGGGAGATACGCCCTGCGCCTCAGAAAACTCGTTTTGAAATCCTTGAGAAAAAGTTCCCTCTGCAAGATTAAAATAAGTAAATGCGTCCTCTATCACGGTACGCCCTGCGCTCGGAGAAGAAAAAATAACCTCATCTCGTTTTAAGGGGTGTTTGGTTCAAAAAATAACTAAGAAGAAGATCGAGTGGGGCTGATAAAAACATCGTAAAATTTTCATGCTGAAAAGCCTAGAAATAAAGGAAAATATAAATATTATAGGGTACTTAATGCGATACAACATATTTCTTTACATAACGCGTTATTATGGTTATACAATCAGTTAGGCGAGTTATGTTCTTTGACAGTTTTTTGAAGTGTCAAAAAACTTCTTTTCTTTCAAAGAAATAGCTTTGTAGACTTAAAGAAGGTTGTTGAAGAGAGAGTATTTTTGGGAGGTTATTACAATGACAAAAAAAATCCATTTTATTTTTCTTTTATTGGCTATGATTTTTGTTTATCAAGCAGAAGGTAATGAATCTTCATCTGAATCCACAACAACATCTTTATCATCTAAACTCTATGCTGAAACTTCCTATGGTGAATCTTATGGGACAATGACTTATGAGGATGTAGAGACAGGTCAGGTAACAAGAAATCATATCCATATGAGTGGATTTTTAAATAGCTCTTCTAATAAATGGGGTTCAGAGGGAAAAGGCGAAGATATGGGGCGATTTAACTTTGGTCTTACCCACTTTAGAGGTCCGAGTGAATGGATTGGTGATGTCGCTATCCGTACAGAGTTAACAACTTATCGAGTGAATGGGCGACAGCCTGTAAAACTCGCAGCTCTTCCCATGCTTTTTTACCCTGAATGGACTGATGAGTTTCCCATCTATTTTGGTATTGGTATGGGCTTGGGTATTATGTTTAATTCTCCCCAAAACGAATCAGCTTTTACTTTTGAATATCAAGCCTCTCTTGGTTTTAAATTTGATAAAATATTTTCTCCCTCTGAGGGTTGGGGCTTTTTTCTTGAAGGTGGAATCAAAAATCACCTGAACATTCTTTCAAGGGGAGAGTTTGACAGTGAGTATATTGCTGCAGGAGTTTCCTTCCAGCTTTAAAGAAGAAATTAAGAGTCTATCTTAAAACCAACCACCAACTGCGACTGCGGCCATCTGCCTTCCAGTAAAAAATCGTGTTCCAAGCTACACCCATTTTTTGCTTTCATCCTTGTTGCACACAAATCACAAAGTTGGGGTAGGCTAACTTTACAGGGTTAGCTTAAATAATTGTGATATAAAAGAAAAAGCGTTATGTTCTGCCTTAAGTCTTAGTGAGTTCAAGAGGCTCTAGGCATAACTATGAATTTTATAAAAAAGATCAAACTCAGCATTGCTATTGGTTTATTTTTTTCTGTGATATTGGCTTTTGCTGAAGACTCTAAAAAAGAAAAAGAAGAGATCCTCATTATAGAAAGCTCAGATGTTCTTTCAATCCCTTCGGGTGATAATGAGTTTGTACAACAAAAATTAAGTCCTGAGGAGCGGGATAAGATTTATAGTGAAGCACTTTCTGAGATGGCACAGCATAGTCATGGCACTCCAGAATGGGAAGCCGCTAATAAGAAAGCCATGCTCATTTTGCATAGGTCATTACAATATAAATTGAATCCTGATTTAAACATTGAAACGACAAATGAAGCTCCTGACCCCAAATTTGGTTTGGAGAATGAATTACGTGACCCTGTTACTACAGGTGGATTTTTTATAAATCCCATTTCGATAGGACTTTTGCATTTTACTCTTTTATCAATGGGCGCATCGGTACCACTACTAGACATTCTTAATGAGGGAAAGTGGCTGACTCTTTTCTCTATTCCAATTTTTGTTATTCTTCCGTCAAAGTATCACGAAGTATTAACACGAGTGAGATTAAAATTTCAAAAGAGAGGACGAGAAGTAAAAGATTATGAAATAAAGAATGGAACGCAAGTTACAGATTTTATGGAGACAAATTTTTATACAGTGACAAGGCCAGATTTTGATGGACACAGTTTAGCAGAAGTAAAGTCAAAAAAGAAGGACGGAGATTGGGAACCAGAAATTGATGGAGTGTATGAAGAGCCAGATCTTGTTAGAGATCTTAATTGTTATACTTGTCCGGGTAATAGATCTTTTTGGTTATATCCGGCAACATCCAATCCATTTGTGAGCCAAGTAAATTCTTCTCCATCAACTGTGAGTGGATATGAAGCTAATAGATCTTTAATGGATAGGGTTATGTTTCAGCCATCGAAAAACTTCGGGCTTCGTCCAGCAAGTTTTTTAGCTAGTGGTCATATTCATATGGATCAGAGATCTGCCTTTCGGGGAAATCCTCAGTTATTAAGAGATTTCATTGTGGATATACTGAATCACTCGGGATTTATTTCAGGGCCATTGACGACACATGATAGATTAACGGCTTTAAGTCCATTGCGAGACCTTCAAGCTATTCGACAGGTCATAGAGGATTTTGATAGAGGGGAGTATCAAAGTGTTGAGGAACTTGGAAATGCTCTATGGGTGGCGGGGTTCAGAAGGAGAGATATTCCATGGGTTGAGAATTCTATAAATCGCTTTTTTTATTTTTTAGAGGAAGTTTTATCAAAAATAAACTTGAGGTCTCTTCCATCTATTAGTGCAGATAGAGCTATTCTTGTTCATTACGATACGATTGAATTTAGATTTTTACGTTCTCAGAAAAGTTCTGAGGAAATTATTAACTTTCTCAAACTTTTTAAGGCCAGACTTCGATTTTTAGAAGAAAACCCTGGGGTTGAACTTGATCCTAATTTATCACGAAGAGTGCAGAGTCCGTTGGAAAAATATAGGCATATAAAAGATTATGTTGTTGAGGCGGGATTAGATTGGGAGCCTTATCGGCAAATGTTGCCTCGGTGGTGGAGAGTCATGACAGAGTCTCTTTTGAATTCTTCTGTTTGTCAGAGAATATTTTCTAGAACAGTTAAAAGTGAAGCATTACAATAAGTGGTTTATAAGAGCAGACGGTTCAGTTGATTAGAGTGGATACTTTTGTGAACGGGAAAAAGAGGGTTGCATATATATTACCTAATACCTATACTTTTTAAGAGTTGTACTAGCTTTGAATTAGGAGTGAGGCATGTTTATTAAAAGTTTATTTTTGTGTTTTCTGAGTATTTTTATTTTGGTTTCTTGTGCTATTCCATCGCAATCACCTAATACGGCTCGAACTTTAGGCAATGGCAACTGGCAGTTTCAAGCTGGTGGGGGAGCTCTTATTGATATGGAGACTGGTGTGGACATGACGACTGATGGAACGGTTGTCAGTAAAAACGAAAAATATACGGAAGAAAGGGGTTGGTTGCTAATTGCTAGAGGATTTGGTGAGAATTTTGATGGGGCCCTTACTTTTGAATATTCAGGTAATCTTATTTTTGGGCTTCGTGGTAAATATGCTTTTATTAACAATGATGAGGGTTTTTCTCTTGCGGGGTATTCGGAAATTTTCTCATCTGATGTGTCCGGTGTGCATTTTGGTCCAATTCTCAGTTATAAAACGAATTTATTGGAACCCTATTTGGGTGTGAGTTATCGTATTTTAACCTCGGCTGGCAAAGAGGCCTGTTCTGAAAATTTTAGTCAAGAGACAGGGTTTTCAAGGTTCATTGGAGATATTGTAAGGAGAGCTCAATGTAGAAATCTTTCCTATATGCAGGCTGTTTTAGGTTTTAATTTCTGGGTTAATGAAAATGCTGCAATCAATGTACATACTAATTATTTGAAAGTCATTGGTGAGAGAGGTTCTTATATTTTTGCTCCCGGAGTAGGTTTGGCTTTAGGGTTTTAAATTATTTAAGATATTTCTTTAAAAAGTTGGATGGGGTGGCAGGATTCGAACCTGCGAATGACGGAATCAAAATCCGTTGACTTACCACTTGTCGACACCCCAAATACATCTAGGCAAAAATCTAACACTAAGAGATCATTCGAATCAATGAGTCATTTCATGCCTTCTAGGGAAGATAAATACCAGCACTCAAGGGTTTTTAGGAGAGGTATGGCGAATTTTTAGCGTGTGTAAGGCGATAATGAGGCTATTGAGGGGATAAACTTATAGATCCACATAGAGGAGATATAAAACTTCAAAAAGTAGAGTCGTAAAATTACAGTAGGTGTTTTTACACACTCTGTCAGTGTAGGTGATTCAAAGAGATATCAATATTAGATATTTTAAACCTCATTAAGAGGACTAAAAGGAGGAGGGATTCGATTGGCCATTAAAAGGTTAGGCGACTTTTCGTTCAGGATGATGATGGTGGCTTTTATTTAATTCTTCTTTGTAAACTTTAAAAACAGCACGTTCAATCATCTTTCGTGTCTCTGTATTTAATGGATGTGCAATATCTTTAAATTGCCCATCCTTTCTCTTCTTGCTGGGCATAGAGACAAAAAGTCCATGGGTTCCTTTTATAATTTTTAAATCTCTAATAACAAAGCAACCATTTAAAGTGATGGATACATAAGCTTTCAATCGTTCTTCATTAACTGGAAACACTCTTATATCTGTGATTCTCATATCTTCTCCCATTAGTTTTTAAGCACCTCTACCACTATTCATACTAACGGCTAATTTTGGAAAAAACTTGAGTGTTTTCCAATGAGTTAAGTGTTCACCTTGGGTATCAAAGAATTAGTCAGTGTTGAAATATGTGTCAATTTTAAGTGACTTATGATTCGGATCAGATATCAAGGAATTAGTCAGTACGACTTAGTTAATTTCATAGTGTGTGTATCAAGATGTATCAAAAGAAAGCATCTCGGAGAGCGGAAAGTTTTATTTCTTTTCCGGGTGTATCATGAAAGGTCATCAAATTGCAGGCTAAAAGCTGGAGAGGGAAAAGTCGATTAGATTCCTCCTTTCTTAGATATCGTAGTAAATATATCTGAAAAAGGAGGTCTTTAGAATCTTTTCTTTATTGTTGATCTACGCTAAGAATAAAGCTGATATCATCAGATGAATTTTTGCTTTCCCAGCGGCCTGGTCTTATTGATCTCAACTCTTCGGTCACTACTACAGAAGAGGAGTGACCCATACTGCTACCCATGAGTGTTGTTTCAACAATAACCTGACTGTTCATTAACTGTCTTCTTGTTACTATCTGATGTGTGGCAGTATATTGCTCACCTGGAGTGAAAGGGAAGGAGCGTGGTCCAATGTTGAGTTGATAATCATTTCTATTGTAAGGATCAATTGCTGCTCCGATCAAATGTGCTAGTGTTATTCTGCCATCAGTCATATTAAAAATAAGATCAACACCATTCAACTGATTAAAAGCCTCAAAAGTTTTTGCAGTAAGACTGATATTATATGTATTATAACCATCACGGTTTGATCTAGAGCTATCACCGTTGACAACACCTAGAGCAGTATATGGATCGCTATTTGCAGATTGTGGAGTTCGGCTGCTAGTATCTTTAGCCCCAGACATCGCACAAGAACATAAAGCAAAAACACTGAATAAAGCCAGTAAAATATGAGTTTTCATAAAAATTCCTCCTATGTTTGATGAAATCAAATTTAAGAAAAGCATATATATATGCAAGCCTTTTTTCTCCTTCACAAAAACACCTACCATAGTCTGGCCTTTTGTCCTCTCATTAAAAATGAGTACAGGAAGCTTGTTGAGAAGAAAAACTGAAAAATAAAACTGACTATCTCAATATGAGCGACAAAGACTTAAGATATCATCTGGTTTTAAAGATGAAATATCATTAAATTTTTGACCGACTAAGGAAATCAATTGAGGTTCAAACTCTGGATACCTTTTACAAAAAATCTCAACCCCTCGAATATCTTTTCGATGACATTGATTTGATTTCACTTCTAAAGCCCAATGTTCATCATTAGGACCTATAACTATAAAATCCACCTCTAAAGAGCGTTCCTTCCAATAAAAAACATTCCACCCCGCTTCGATAAATCTTGCACCAATACTATTTTCAAAATACCTTCCGAAACGTTCTGAGCTTAAATTCGCTTCCACAGGACGTTCAAAAGCTCTCATAAGCCCATTGTCATGAACAATAAGTTTAGGACTGCTTTTTTTTCTACGAATCACCGATGGAGTATACTTCTCTAAACTTGAAACCAAAAAACTTTGAGATAACAAATTAAGATAATGCTGTAGGGTTGGAATACTACCCCTTTTTTGAAGTTGTCCCTGAAGCTTTTGTAAGCTAATAATCTGAGCTGGCAACCGAATAGCTAAACCAAAAACTTGCCTTAAAAGAGCGGGATTTTCCACAGGATGTAATTGCAATAAATCTTTTCCCAAAACAGGTTCTACAATGGAATCTTGAATATAATTAGCCCATCTATTTGAATCTGTTAAAAAACGATAAGCTCCTGGATAACATCCAAATTCAATATATTTTTTCAAATTCAAACCAAAAATACTTTTAGCTTCAGAATAATTCCAATGTTCTGCTCGTATAAGTTCAAAGCGGCCTGCCAAGGATTCCTTTAAACCCTTCTCCATAAGAAGTGCTGAAGAGCCTGTAAGAACCACTTTCAGTTTAGGTCCTTTATCCCATAATGATTTCACAACATGGCTCCAATCAGGAATTTTTTGAATTTCATCTATTGCTAAAATTCCTGAAGTTTTCTTTTGAGCCTGTTTCCACCAAATAGAAAGAGCGTCTGAAGTTATCGGAATAGATTCATCGGCAGAATAATACTGATCTCCAGCCCCCAAAATAGCTTTTAACATTGTTGTTTTGCCGATCTGCCGAGGTCCTACAAGAACCTGAATAAGAGGTTCTTTTTCAGCCAATCGTCTTCGCAGTAATTGAACTAACTTTCTGTTTTTCATAGTATTTTTAGTAAAGTAGCAGATATAATACAATTTGTAAAGATTATTTTACAAATTGTTCATAAAATTTTAAACACAGAGAAATGAAATAGCGATTTTATATTTTTCGTTTTAAAAATTTGTATTGAGTTTGATTTTTTTCACCATACTTTTTGAGATTACCTTCAGAAACACCACGCTTTAAATCGCGACTTGCTGTTGCACTTGAAATCGTCTTAAACAATTGGCAGTATTCCTTTCGTGTAAAAAGCTGCCCCAGAAGATTTGAAATATCTGCGACAAGATTGTTCGATTTATTCGTTATTTTATACGGAGATCCCATACTTTGATATGTATCATTTGATACTATCAAAGTCACTCACAAAATGTTTTTGCATGTTTTTCTTAGGTTCTCAAAAATTGAGTTGGCCTAATTAAAAATATCTACCATAGTCTGGCTTTTTGTCTTCTCACTAAAAATGAGTACGAGATAAATTTAATTATAACACATTATTTCAGTCTCTTCTATTTCCTTCTGAATATGCGAAATCCAATTTAAAATGGATTGCCTCCATTGTTTTGGGTTATCTATTTTTGCACCTGCAATCAATAGAGCCTTTGTCACTTCTAAATGCTCATTGTGTGCAGCCCAGTAAAGAGCCGTATGTCCATATCCATTTGTTTGATGGATATCTATATCTTTATGTTTGAGTAATATCTCTACAACAGGAGCCTGTCCATGATGTGCAGCTTGATGTAAGGGAGTTCCCAAATAACTCCAAGCATTCACATCAGCTCCCTTACTTAAAAGAAATTCAGCCACTAAGGGGTGTCCACCTATAGCTGCAAGATGTAAGGGGGTGTATCCTGAGTTCGTCCAAGCATGAATGTCTGCATTAGCATCATTAACCAGATAAATCACAATAGGTAGGTGCCCTTGAAATGACACTTCATGAAGAAGTGTGCGTCCAAAGAGTTTTCCTGGTATATTAACATCTATACCTTCTGATTCTACTATGAATTGAACATACTCTAAATCTCCCTGTCTTCCAGCTTCAAAAAAGTCATCCGCCAATAGGGAAATAGAAAAAAGAAATATGAAAACTGTTGTTAATGTCCTTATTTTTATCCCCATAAAACTTTCTACAAAATTTTTTTAAATCACAATGGTTCCTGATGACCTTGTGAACTTAATAAGATTTTTAATTGGGTTAATATCGTAATGAGGTTGATATATTATATTGCTAAGGTTTACTCCAGAGGAAAAAATAGTTTATTGCATAAGATGAATTCTATAAGAGAAAGTGCTTCAATTTTCTGTTCGTTTTGAAAGATTGTATATATTTCTTACAAAAGTCCGCCGATATTATGAGCTATAACAGGACATTTCCAACTCTTTTTCGATTGATTCTGCAATATCAGGAAAGCGGAGTTTTGCAATATCCCGAGGGGTTTGGTTGTTTTCGTTTGGTATATTCATTCTTGCGCCAGTTTGAATCAATAGACTTAATATTGCCTTGTCTATGGGTTGGGAAGATATTTGGTGCGCAGGCGTTTCATTGAAGTTGTTTTGAGCATTAATATCAATATAGTCTTTGTACTCTAAAAGTGCTTTTACAGCTTTAAAATTAGAAGCAGCTACGGCATCATGTAGAGCTGTATTTCCATTTACATCTTTGGCCGTTATGAGTTCCCTCATAGCTTGTTTTCTCTTTGTTTCATCGGACTTGCTGACGTCTATTAATAAGATTCTAATGATCTCTTCAACGGTATGTTGGTCAGCTTTCATTGCGATATGCAGAGCCGTTTTACCAGATTTTGTTCGTATGAGTATGTCTGCCCATCGACTTAAAAGAGTTCGTATAACTGGTAAATTATTCCTCTGTATGGCTACGTGAAGTGGTGTCAAACCGTCTCTATTGAGAGCATTGATGTCTGCGTCTTTGTCTATAAGAGCATTTGCAATGCGAGGGTCTTGACTAAAGGCAACCATGTGCAGTGGTGTTAAGCCTGTATTATTCCAAGCATTCACATCAGCACCACTAGCGAGCAAAAAAATAACAATGTGTAAGTGTCCGTGAAAGGAAGCATTGTGTAGGCCCGTCCACCCTTGTAGGTCTAGATGGTTTATGACGGGAGGGGTTCTATCTGAGTAGTTATCTATAAAATTCCTAACCAATTTGAGATTACCACTTTTTGTAGCATCAAAATATCGGCGCGCATCCATGCGAAATTGTAAATCTTCTTTTGATAAGGGTTGTTGTGGTGTATTGGAAAATGTGGAAAAGGAAAAGAATAGGAGAAATAGAAAAGCTCTCATCTTTTCCTTCCTATAGTTTTGTTTTTTTGCACCAAGGCCCCGTTTCTTTGAAAACGATTCTTTTGTATTAAACTTTTTTATAAAGAATATACGTCCCACTTTATTATTAAAGGAGGGACTAATATTGCTTTAATTTTTTATTACTTGCGTTCCCCTTTTATCAGTTAAGTCATAGTAAATTTTTTGTCAGTTTAAATTGTCATAAATATTAAATTAACACTTTTTGCATTTTGTACTTTCAACATATTCAGTCCTTTTTGTAATTGCTTGGAGATATCAGAGACAGACTTTACGGTCTTTTTATTGACATCTAAAATAAGATCTCCTTTTCTAATACCAGAGCGGGCAGCTGGGCTGTTGGTCACCACATCCACAACGATAGGGCGTCGAGGGGCTGATCGAGGAAGGTCATACTTATTGGCTTCTCGACGGTTGAAGTTGATAATTTTTAGTCCCGCTTTAGAGAGTAATCCTGTTTTCTTTTTAGATGATTTTTTAGATCTTCTTGCAATATTTTCTACTTGATTTTCACCAACCTTAATTCTAAGCGTTTTTCTTTTGCCCTCACGATAAATGGTAATTTGAGTTTCTTTTCCTACGGGAGTGACGGCAACTGTATTGCTAAGGTCATGAAAGTTTTCAATCTTTTTATTATTAAACTTTACGATAACATCATAGGGTCTTAAGCCAGATTTTTTAGCGGGACTATTGGGGGAGACTTCCATAATCACAGTTCCATAATCCACAGGTAACCCCAGTGCGGATTGGATTCTTGCGTTCACATTGTTAACAGAAACTCCTATGTGTCCACGCCTAACCCTTCCAAACTTTTTCAACTGAGGAATCAGCTCTTTGACATAATCAATGGGAATGGCAAATCCAATTCCTTGAGCGCGAGCATCAATGGCGGTATTGACACCAATGACATGTCCTCGTGTATTGACAAGAGGTCCTCCGGAATTGCCGGGATTAATGCTCGCATCCGTTTGCAGAAAAGGCACAATGTTGAGTTCGTCAATATGTCTTCCCTTTGCTGAAACAATACCTTTTGACATAGAAAATGTATGTCCATAGGGATTACCAAAGGCAGCAACCCATTCGCCAACTTGAACATTTTTGCTAGAGCCAAGTCTTAATGTAGGAAGTTTCACATCTGTTTCTATTTGAATAAGAGCAACGTCGGTTTTGGGGTCTCGTCCAATCACCTTTGCTGGGAAAGATTTGTCAGGGTACTTTTGGAGTTGCACTTCAATCTCATCGGCCATTTCAATCACATGATTGTTGGTTACAGCTAATCCATTTGACTCGATAATAAAACCACTTCCTACAGGTCTAGCCTTTTGTTTTTGTTCAGGCTTTCTCAAATTAGGGCCAAAAAATTCTTCTAGAAAATTAAAAAAAGGATCATTTTGGGGATAACTTCTACCCAATGTGCGCTGTTGAAAAGAAATAGAAACACTCACAACGGCTGGGTTAACAGTTTTTGCCATCTTGATAAAAAGATTTTGAGGAAGGGGGTCACTTGATGAACTAAACACAGAAGTCGGCTTTTGTGTTATGAAAAAAATTGAAAGAAAAGAAATGCTTATCAGAATTACTGTTTTCTTCATATATCCTCAGTCTTTCTTTGGTGTATTTTTTTGAGCTTCAATAAATTTTAATTGAAGATCGGCAATAATTTTTTCTAAAAGCTGTTTTTCATCCTCTGTTAAATTACCTTTGGTTTTTTCATGTAGTTGTATAAGGAGATCAATATTAAATTGTGCGACAGGAATGTTTTGCTCCATTTTTCCCGTTTGTGGATTATTTTCTATTCCTAATGCAATGGCGGCAGAAGAGCCAATAGATAAGATTAAAGTTGAAAGAGAGGCTTCCATAAAAACTCCTTTTAAATAGGGAATTCACCCATTAGATTTTGAATTCTACTTTCTACCGTAGGTTGATGAAAAGACCAAGTAGATTGCATGTTGGGGTGAATAATAAAGTAATGAGCGGCCTGAGGAAGGATGGGTAGTTGTTTCTTAAAAGAATAAGATTTTAACTTCCAAAGCACATGGGCCAAAGTTTCGGGTTCATTTGTGAGTCTTGAGGCCAGTAAATCAGATTTATAAAATGTTGATGGGTTGACAAATGATTTTAGCAGGGTGCGTGATAAAGGAGTGATGAGTTTTTGAATTATAGAGATTTTATGTTCTTTTTGAAAAATTCTATAGAAGAAAAAGATGTGATTAAGAAAGGCATCCATCCCCGAGCTTAAACTGTACAGCATAAATAAGCCAAACCCCGCTATGTTAAAGGATAATGTTTTTTGTAAAGAAATGCGTGCAAATTCATGTGAAAGGATTGCAAGAATTTCTCTTTGGGAAAAAGTGTCAATGGCTCCGCGGGAAATATAAATCTGACTTATTTTTGAATTTCGAGAAATAGAAAAAGAAGTCGGTGTTGCAACTTCGAGTATATAGAGAGAAGGTTTTTTGATATTGGCTTTAGAGGATAATTTTTTGATTTTGTCGCCTAAACCCCATGGATCAGCTCCTTCAAGTGGGGTTGAGGGAAAAAGTTTTGTTATGTAAAGTTCTGGAAAGAAGTAAACACAACCCATGACTAACATTGCAAAGAGGCTACCTGCAATAAGCCCTGAGCGTTCCCCTAAAGCATAACCTATGAGCAGGCAAAAGAGTGGGAAAAGAAAAAAGAGAAGGAATGTGTCTTTTAATGCCTCAAGCCTCATACGTTGAATCAGACTAATTCGTGGAAAGTGGGGAGTCAAATTATTGCTTTGCATAAATTAATGCAGGATTCTATGAGTATGAATGTTTTCAGGGATTGGCCGTGTTATTATGAAGTCTTTTGAGAGGGAGGGGTATTTATGTCAACAGAAGCACATGTACTGACGGAGAAAGTGAACCAGGAAAGTCAGTGTGTTGATCGGGTTTTAAGTGAAGTTTCCAAAGTTGTCATTGGTCAAAAGGAGATGTTAGAGGGCATCTTAATAGGTCTTTTTACGGGCGGACACATTCTTTTAGAGGGCGTTCCGGGTCTTGCAAAAACTCTTACTATTTCATCCATTTCAAAATCTATTTCTCTTGATTTTCAAAGAGTGCAATTTACCCCTGACCTTTTACCCTCAGATTTAATTGGTACAATGATTTTTAATCAGAAAACAGGTGAATTTGCTCCAAAGAAAGGTCCTATTTTTACAAATATTGTATTGGCTGATGAGATCAATAGAGCTCCAGCTAAGGTACAGAGTGCTCTTTTAGAGGCTATGTCTGAAAAGCAGGTGACCATTGGGGAAACATCTTATCCTTTACCTCCCCCATTTTTGGTTTTAGCTACGCAAAATCCTCTAGAACAGGAGGGAACTTATCCTCTGCCGGAAGCGCAACTGGATAGATTTATGTTTAAAATTCTAGTGGATTATCCTCAGAAGGCTGAAGAAATGCAAATTTTAGAAAGTATGTCTCGAGGACATATGCACGATATTCAACCTGTTCTCTCTGCAGAAGATCTGAGCAGGATCACTAAAATTGTAAATGAAATTTACGTTGATGATAAAATCAGTCATTACATTGTTGATATTGTTATGGCGACAAGAAAACCAAGTGAATATGGGTTAAAGCGAATTGATAATCTCATTCAGGTGGGAGGGTCTCCGAGGGCTACTATTGCTTTAACAAGAGCTGCGATGGCTCATGCTTTTATTAAAAAACGAAGTTACGTAACAGCTAATGATGTAAAGGCTGTTGCCTATGAGGTTCTCAGGCACCGCTTAATTTTGACTTACGAAGCCGAAGCCGAAGAGGTTCAGTCTGATTTTGTTATTTCAGAAATACTTCAACAAATAGAGGTGTCTTAGTTTGGGTATTCCTGCAGAGATTTTAAAACAAGTACGAATGATAGAATTACACACGCGTAAACTTGTTAATAATATTTTTGTTGGTGAGTATCACACGGCTTTTCGCGGTCAAGGAATGACCTTTGCGGATTTTAGAGAATATGTTCATGGTGATGATGTTCGTAATATTTCCTGGACACTATCGGCCCGATCTGGAAAACCATATATTAAGCTGTATGAAGAAGAGCGTGAGTTGACTCTCATTTTAGCTGTGGATGTAAGTGGGTCGGGAGATTTTGGGTCTAATGAGTTTTTTAAAGGAGAAGTTATCACTCACATTGCAGCTATACTGGGATTTAGTGCAATTAAAAATAACGATCAAGTGGGTCTACTTATGTTCTCAGATATTGTAGAACATTATGTTCCTCCTAAAAAAGGGAGAGGCCATATTCATCGTATTCTCAGAGACCTTTTGTATTTTAAACCTGTCAATCGTAAAACGAATATCTCAGCAGGACTTGAGTATTTACAGGGTGTTCTTAAAAAACGTGCGACTATTTTTATGTTGAGTGATTTTTTTGATGATGGTTTTGGTGTGCGATTGAAACAGGTCGCTAGGAAACATGATACCACTGCCATTGTGGTTCGAGATCCCACTGAATTGGAAATTCCCAAAATAGGACTTGTTGATCTTCAAGATGCAGAAACTGGAGATATAGTAACTGTTGATACTTCCAATTTTTTATTTCAAAGGCATTATAAAGAGACTGTTAAAAAGAAGAATTTAGCCAGAGAGGAGGAGCTTCGGAAATCGGCCGTAGATGTTGTGAATATCACTGTTGGTAAAGACTATACTCAACCTCTTATTGAATATTTTAAAAAGAGAGCTCGAAGTGGCTAAACGTTTAGAAGAATTGAATTCTGTGAATTGGAAATGTGATTTTCAAGGCCCTCCAAATATCACTGTGGGAACGGTTTTTCAGTTATCTTGTTATGGCAAGGTTGTAAATTTAGATTTTAAAAATTTAAAGTTTATTTTATCTAAGGAAGAAGCATATAAGATAAAACTATTAGAAGTTGTTCGATCAGAGGAGAACCTTGGCGAGTTTCTTGTCACCAGCTATAAGACAGGTCAGTATAATAATGAAACTCTCTTATTAACAGATGGCGTAAATACATTGCGATTGGGTCCTATAAACTGGACTGTCAAATCTGTCTTAAATGCAAAAGAAGAGCCTAAGATGTTTCCTCCCTATGAACCTCTGTCTCTTCAATACCCTTTTTGGTTATGGGTCGTTTTAGTTGTAGGTTTCCTTATTCCCATGGTGATGGGGATAAGAATGTATAAATATCGACGGCGACGAAATAAAATAAAGGAAAAACTAGAAAAGGAAAACCAATCACATCCTCCATTTCAAATTTTACATAGGGAATTTAGAAAGTTAGATCGCCAAATTTTTTATCAAGAAATATCATCGAATCAGTATCTTACAGAGTTAAATCGTATTTTGAAAAATTATATTGTTCATGAGTTAATTCTTCCTATTGATGAATGGAAAACAAGTGATGTGTTATCTGAGATTAAAAAAAATCATATATCTCTCTTTAAGAAAGAGGGCCGTAAGATTAAGCGGATGTTTCATGAAATAGAAAGAGCTACCTCTCTTACAAATAAGGATATAGAGCAGGTGCGAAAAATGTGTCTCTTGAGGACAGAAGAAATTTATAATTTCGCCAGAAAAAGGTAAAAGAATGACTTGGAAAGATCCTATATTTTTTGTTTTTATTTTATTTTTAATCGGCTCGGCGGTTTGGTTATTAATAGATCGAAAACCGAGGCGTCCGAGTTTACAATTCAGTCATATTGCCATTTTTAAAAATATCTCGCCCAGTTTAAGATCACAACTCTCTCCCCTGGTTGCCGTTTTAAAGTTTATAAGCCTTATTCTAATGATTTTCGCTTTAGCACGCCCACAAACATCTGAAGTAAAGGTTAAGAAAAATGTTGAAGGCATTGATATTGTTATTAGCTTGGATATCTCAGATAGCATGTTGATTGAAGATATGAAACCAGTGAATCGTTTAGAGGCTGCAAAAAAAGTGGCTTACGATTTTGTTAAAGGACGCACTTCTGATCGTATAGGTCTTGTTTTATTTTCTGGAGAAGCATTTACAAAAGTACCTCCTACTTTGGATTATAAAGTTTTTCTCCAGAGTTTAGAATCTGTTGAAGTGACTCGTAATGTGAAGATGGGAACGGCTATAGGAGTTGCCCTTGCAAATTCAGTGGCACGATTGAGAGAATTGGAGACTGAGAGCCAAGTTATTATATTTCTTACTGACGGTGAAAATAATAGTGGCACGATAGATCCGTTAACAGCACTAGAAATAGCAAAAGGTTATGGAATACGTGTTTATACAATTGGTGTTGGTGTAGATGGGATGGCACAGTTGCCAACATTTTATACGGATATATTTGGTAATAGACAAAAGCGTTATCAACCTATGCACAGTAAAGTGAATGATGAGTTACTCTCAAAGATCGCAAGGGATACGGGAGGTAAATATTATAGAGCCACAAATACAAAAACTTTAGAGAATGTTTTTTCTGAAATAGATCGTATTGAAAAAACAAAAATAGAAACACATCAATATACAAAATATATAGAGCTTTTTCCCAAGTATTTAAAATGGGCAATTTTTTTCTATTTATTGGCTTTTGGTTTTGAACGTATTCTGTTGAGAAGGGGGCCATAGTGCTGTTTAGATTTTCAAACCCTGAATACTTTAATGTTATCTTGATAGCAATTGGTATAGCTATTTTGGCGTTCATCTTTATGAAGAAAAGTAATAAGAATATAAAAAAGGCCTTTGGAGAAAAACTCTCTCAGTATTTAACTCATTCTCGATCACTTTCTAAAAGGTATTGGAAATTATCTCTAGAAGTCTGTGTTGTTATTTTAGCTGTTATAGCTTGGGCTAGGCCACAATTTGGAGATTCTGAAATAGAAATTAAAAATGTCGGGATAGAACTTATTCTGGCTATTGATGTTTCTTCTTCTATGTTGACTGAAGATGTGAGTCCAAACCGACTAGAACATGCTAAGCAGGAGTTGCACAGACTTTTAAGTTATTTGAAAGGTGATAAAGTGGGGCTTGTGGCTTTTGCTGGATCTGCAGCGTTGGTTTCTCCTATGACGAGTGACTATTCTGCTATTCGTATATTTTTAGATTCATTGACAACGCATTCTGTGAGCACACAGGGAACAAATTTTAAATCAGCATTACAAGTTGCTGTGACATCCTTAGAGCAAGGAGGAGGGGGACTGGAAGATGGTGAAGTGACATCCAAAGCTATTATTCTAGCTTCAGATGGGGAGGAAACAGAGGCTAAGGTTATATCTTATGTTGATGAATTGTCTAAAAAGGGAATACGAGTTTTTACTTTAGGCTTTGGAACTTTAAAGGGTGGCCCTATTCCGGATAAAGATTCCGAAGATCGTCTAATAGGATATAAGAAAAATAAAGATGGTGAAATTGTCCTTTCTACAGCGAAGAGTGAAGCTTTGGCAGCCATTGCAAGAGCGGGTAAGGGGGGATATTATCAAGCTGATTTCACCGGAGAATCTGTGAAGTCAATTGTTACAGATATTCAAAAGATGGAGAAGACCGAGTTTGATGTGCAAATGGCAACGGATTACGATGAAAAGTATCAATGGCCATTGTTTTTTGCATTTTTATTGGGCTGGATTGAATTTTTATTAATTGAGCGTCGAAGGGGTCAAAAGTTTTGGAAGGGGCGTTTTGTCAGTTGTTTCTTGCTTGTTTTTTTCTTTATAAGGGTTTCTGAAGGAAAAGAGGCTTGGAAAACTATTTATGAAAATAATAAGGCTGTTGAATTATTAAAGGAGAAGAAAAACTATCAAGCTCATGAGAAGTTAATGGATGCCTTGGTGGATAGTCCTCTATCTCCTTCTTTGCATTACAATTTAGGACATTCTTTTTATCAAAATAAAAATTTTGATGAAGCTATGAAGGAGTTTGAGAGTACTGGTAAAATGACAGATGATAAGGATATTCAGTTTAAAGCCTTATTTAATGCAGCGGACAGTGCTGTTCGGAAAGAGGATATGGATAGGGCTTTAGAGTACTATCAGTTGGCTTTAAAATTAAAACCAGATTCTTTAGAGGTGAAGACAAATATAGAACTTCTTATGGCAAAGAGACAGCAGAGTCAGGAAAATAATCAGGATAAAAAAGAGGGTGAAGGAAAAGGGAAGGGAGAAAATGAGTCTTCAGAAAGAAAACAGAAACAAGAAGAGGGTTCGTCTCGTGAACAGAGAAAAAAAACTGAGAGTAAGGAACAATTTAAGAGCAAGGAATTGACAACTAAAGATGTTGAAAAGATTCTGGAAGAATTAAAACGGCAGGAGGGAAAAGTTCGTGGCAAGTTTATGGAGGGGGAGCAGAAAAAAGCAGGGAAACAATTTATTGAAAAAGATTGGTAGTTGCCTTCTGTTGCTTTTTCTAGCTTCTTCATCTCAAGCACAAGATCTTAAGGTGACAGCAACGGTAAATAAAACTCAAGCTGGAGTTGGGGAGCCTGTCACTTTAACGGTTAATGTGGAAACAAAAAAAGATGGAAATGTCTCACAGCCTCGTTTGCCTGATCTAAAAGGTTTTAATCTAACGCAAAAATGGAATTCTCTGCAAACCCGAACCCTATTTACACAAGGTCAATTAGAACATTTAAGAACCCAATCTTTTCATTATAGATTAGAACCTCAAGTTAAGGGGTCCTTAAAAATTGATGCCGTCACCGTTGTTATTAATGGGCAAGAGGTAAAAACAGATCCCATTGTTATCCAAATCACAGAAAAAAGTCAGGGAAAAAAATCTCAGGGTCAAAACCCATTTAGTCAAGATCCCTTCTTTTCAGATATGGATGATATGTTTCAATCCTTTTTTCAAAAACCATTTGGATCTCCACAGGGGCAACAGGGAAGTGGTGAAAACATTGATGAGAATAATTCCTTTTCCGTGCATTTAGAAGTGGATAAAACAGAGGTGTATGAAGGGGAGCAGGTCACGGCTTCATGGTATCTCTATACGCCTCATCAAATTAGAAATATTGATACTTTGAAGTATCCCTCTCTAAAGGGATTTTGGAAAGAAGATATACACTTGGCAACGCAACTGAACTTTAAAGCAGAAATCGTTAATGGGCAGCAATACAGAAAAGCTCTTCTTGCGTCTTATGCTTTATTTCCTATAAAGGCTGGTGTTTCTGAAATTGATCCTTATAAAGTGAGATGTACTGTTATTCCAGCCCATTCTTTTATGGGATTGGGAAGGGGACAGGGATATACAAAGTCATCACGTCCCATACAGATAAAAGTAAAACCTTTACCAAGTGACAATGTGCCTTCAGATTTTTCTGGAGCTGTTGGACAGTTTAGAATGGAGGCTAAGGTAGGAAAAACAGATGTTAAGGTGAATGAGCCGTTTTCTTTAAAACTGAGAATTTCCGGTAAAGGTAATGCTAAATCTGTAAAACTACCGCAATTGTCTATTCCCTCTCATTTAGAGCTTTATAGTACAAAGGATGAGTCAAAGTTTTTTAAAAATGGAACAAGTTTTAAAGAATTTGATCTACTATTGATACCAAGGAAAATGGGGAGGGTAGAAATACCCTCGTTGAGTGTGAGTAGCTTTGATCCACAGTTAAAAAAATATGTGTCACTTTCTACGAAACCTATAGTTTTAGAAGTTTTAGCGAATGAAAATGATGAACCCATTACAAATTATCCTTTGGCCGATGCACAAAAGAAAGAGACGGAAGAAAGAACACTTCCCCCAATCAGTGCGCAATGGGAAACCGCAAAGTCTGTGGGTTTGGGTAAACGTTTAATACTTTGGGGCATCGTTTATTTTATACTTGTTCTTGGAATTTTATGGAGAGCAAAAACTATAGGACTTTTGGGTGGGCATAGAAAAAGGACTTTGTATCGAGAGTATCATGTAAAATATATGGAACTGAAAAAACACCTTTTGTCTGAAAATTATAAAAAATTAGGAGTAGAGGCTATAAATGTCATAAATTTTACAATTGGAAATCTTATTGATGAAGTTTCTGCTGACGTTCAAATTGATAGATTGTTAGAACAGATGCCTCCGAGCCTAAGACATCGATTAGGCAGCGAATTGTCGGATGTGGTATCTTATTTTGAAGCTCTAGGATTTGCTCCAAAGGCTGAGGAGCAAAGACAGAGAAAGCAGGCAGAAATTTATTTAAAAAAATTAGATACATTGTTGCAAGATGCGATTAAACTGAGCGGAAGAGGTCAAGGATGAAGTTTATTTTTCTATTTTTACTACAATATGCTTATGCCGACTTACATCCTTTGACATTGTCTGTAGACTCTCCTCCTAAAATGACAAGATGGCCATTTGAAACACAGACAAAACCTCCATCTGGTCAGCTTATTTTAGCGAAAAAGAGTTTTATGGAGGGAAAGTGGTTAGCCTGTCAAAAGGCAGCGCAGTTGATCCCTCAAAAAACACCCGCCGTTGCTCCTTGGTCCTTAGATTTAGAGCTTCAATGTGCAATCAAAAGATTAACTTTGCAAAAAGCAGGAGCGAAAAGCCTGGTTCGTCTTTTTAATAAACTCAATAAAAATCAAGAATGGCTTTTACGAGGGCCTTATTCTAAAACATTGAGAAAAAGATATGTGGAAGCAGCTTTAGCTTTATCGTCCTATAATATACAGAAAAATCCTAAATCCTCTATGAAATGGGTTGAAACATTTATGGATTCAAAAGAGTGGGGAACAAAATCTCAAAAGGCAGAAGCTTATCAGATAGCAGGAACCTTATCGTTATCCCTTAAAAACTTAGAGCCTGCCGAGCGGTTTTTAAGAAAGAGTTTAAACTACAAGTCTAGCTTAGATGTTCGCCGACTTCTAAATACGGTGTTGAGGGCAAAGAGTAAGGGGCAGAAGAATACAAAAGAAGAGGGTACAAAAAATGAACGTGTGAGAGCTCCTGAAGAAGAATTAAGAAATAAAGCGAGAATGGCTTTGCGGAAGAAAAAATACTTAACGGCTGTTAAACTCTCTGTGGAAATTTTAAATGATTTTTCTGGAAGTCAGGTTGCTGATTGGGCCGCTAAAACAGTTCTAGAAACTTATATGAGTTTGAAAGAAAAAGAAAGTTCCATGAAAAGAACCATTCGGCAGATGAAAAAAGCCCCCGGTGATTGGCAAAAGGATTGGATGTGGCAACTTTTTCGAAAATCCTATTATGATGATGCCAGTGATTTAGGGGAAGCGGCTGTGAATAAACTAAAAGGTGTAGGGCAAAAAACAGAATTAGTTTATAATTTGGCGCGGTCTTATATTTTTTCAGGGAAAATTTCTAAGGGAAAAAAATGGCTTCAAGTGGTTGCTAAAGAACACGGGGGTAGTCAAGAGCAACTCGCTGCCCTTTTGCGTTTGGGTCTTATTGAGTATCGTGAGGGTCGTTATAATAAATCCATTACGTTTTTAGAAAAGTTGTTAACACATTCATCTGAAAAATATGATTTAAAAGGGCGATATTGGCTTTGGCGGGCTCTTGAAAAATCAGGAAATAAAGAGCGGGCTCAGAGTGTAGGCAAGGCGTTGTATGAAAGATATCCCCTAACGTATTATGGATTAAGGGCTAAGTTAGAACTCGAAGGTTCTATGAGTCTTCCGGAGTCAGATATTCAGGTCAATCCACAAAAATTTTGGCTGACAACCAGTCAGAAACAGAGCTGGGAGCGGTTACTTATTTTGTTAGCATCCGGTTGGTTTGAAGAGGCACAGTTGGAGTTAAAAGCATTACCAATTCCGCTAGATCCAGAAGCAAAGATTTTGATGGCGAGAGTGTGGGCCGCAGCCCTAGGGTATTTAAAAGCTATTCGCCTTGCGAATCAGGCCTGGGATGAGAAACGTTATTTAATGAGAAAGAATTTTTATCCGTTGGGCTTTCCCGTTGAATTTTTTGAAATGATTAAAAAAGAATCTAGAAAATATAAATTGGACCCTCATCTCGTTATAAGCACCATGAAGCAAGAAAGTGCTTTTCAAATGAGAGCTGTGAGTCGCAGTGGAGCATTGGGGTTGATGCAGATGATACCTCTGACAGCCAAAGAGGTCGCTCAAGATCTAGGCTTTAAAAATCTCTCTTTGCCCGATGACCTTTTTAATCCCCAAGTCAACATTAAGTTTTGTACATACTACTTGTCTAAGGTCTTGAGGCAGTTTAAGGGTCATGTGCCTTTGGCTTTGGCAGCTTACAATGCTGGACCTCGTCGTTTAAAAAGGTGGTTAAATGCAAGAAAATTGAATCCTGAGAAAAATTCTGTTCCAATAAACGAAGTATGGATTGATGAATTGCCATGGGGAGAGACTCAGTTTTATATAAAGGCTATTTTAAGAAATTACTTTATATATAAACTCCTGGACGTTGGGCAGGTTAAAAAAAGTTCTCCTTTATGGGAACAATTATAAAATAAAGGGACCAGTTTATACTTAGAGTGTGTTAAGATATAACAATACGAGCCGATCAAAAAGTGAAGAGGTGATAGCCTCGTAGGGTAGTGATTAAAGAAGTGGGGTTTGGTTTGATGAAAGTATTGCTCATTTTATTGCCTTTATTTATGGGGTGTAGCCACTTAGGAGGGGGGATTGCTTCTCACAGTGGTACAAAAAATATCATAACAAATGAAAATACGCCGTCACAGAGTCAGGTGGTTTCAAAAAGTCTACCAAAACCATCTAAGCCGTCTAAACCATCTAAGGATCGTGACGGTGTAGATACGGTTTATGGAAAAATTCCTTTGGCTTATAATGAGAAAGTTGAGGAATGGTTAGATTATTTCCAGGGTCGCGGTCGCAGACATATGGATCGTTACCTCTCACGTATGCCTAGATATGAAAGCCTAATGAAAAAAGTTTTAAGAGATCATAAATTACCAGAGGGTTTGCTCTATATAGCCCTTATTGAATCAGGGTTTAATGCCAGAGCAACAAGTCGTGCAAGAGCTGTAGGGTATTGGCAGTTTATTCGTGGGACAGGAAGACGTTATGATTTAAAAATTGATGGTTACGTGGATGAGCGGCGTGACCCTGTTTATTCAACGATTGCTGCCGCTAGATATTTGAGTGGATTGTATAATCTCTTTGGCTCTTGGTACCTCGCTATTGCTTCTTATAATGTGGGAGAAAATAGAATTAAAAATCTTGTTATGAAATATCATACAAGGGACTTTTGGACACTGGCAAAATCAAGGCGGCTTCCTAAAGAGACGGCAAACTATGTCCCTAAATTTATAGCAGCCTCTATGATAGCTAAGAACCCTGATAAGTACGGGTTTGGTTATGTTGAGTTTCAAAAGCCATTTGAGTTTGATGAAGTTGTCTCTAAAAAACCTGTAAACATGAAGGTTTTTGCAAGGAACTTAGGAGTTTCGTATTCGGATTTCAAAGCTCTTAATCCCATATTTAAAGGCACGTATGCTCCCAATTATAAAAACGGGCAGGTTGTGATTCGTGTACCGAAGGGTAAGGGATCTATTGCGAGTGTGGCTTTGAATAAAAGTTATGCTAAAAAAAGACGTTTTGTGGCTAGCAGGAGTTCATCAACGTATAGGGTACGACGTGGGGATACGCTTTATGGTATAGCGAGAAAGTTTGGAACGTCTATTAATGCTTTAAGACGGGCCAACAGCATGGGGCGGCGAAGCCTTATTCGCTATGGTCAGAGGTTAAAGATTCCAGGAAAAACTTTTCAGCAGGCTGCCAAGAGGAGACCTCAGAGGTCCATTGCATCAGCCTCTAGAACTCATGTTGTTCGGCGTGGAGATACTTTAATTTATATAGCTAAGAGATATAAGACGACAATTTCTAGATTGGCAAAGGCGAACAACATTCGTCATCGTAGTCGGATTTTGATTGGTCAAAGATTAGTTATCCCCGATTAAATTGTGGGCTTCTGAAAAAGCATTATCTACTTTGTTGCAATCACTCAAACCTCACTCCAATGTAGGGAAAACTACGTTTCCGTTCGGTTTGAGCTTGAACGCCTCTTATCTAACGCTTTTTCAGAAGCCCACCGGTTCATTACGAGTTGGCTAAATAATTAAAAAGAAATTAATTTATATTATCTATAACTTGTGAGGCTATTTTTGAAAACAGTTCTGCTTCCTGACTATTTGATTCCGTTATAGATAAAGGAACACCGCACTCCGCAGAAAGGGCTATTTTTGTAGAAAAAGGAAGGCTGACTAATTTTTTGATTTTTTCCTGCTCCAAATATTTATCGAGATCACCTTTTGGAAACAAAGTGTGTACCGTTCCATCTTCAGATTGAAAACAAGACATATTTTCTACAACACCTAGAATCGGAATATTTAAACGCTGAAACATATCAATAGATTTTTGTACATCTAAAAGAGATAGGTTTTGTGGCGTGGTCACCACTAAAGCTCCAGAAAGTGGGACCTTTTGGGCAATGGTGAGCTGTACATCACCCGTGCCGGGAGGAAGGTCAATGAGCAAGATATCTAAATCACCCCACATAACATCTCGTAGAAATTGCTCAATGGCTTTAAAAAGCATGGGGCCGCGCCAAATAAGAGCCGTGTCTTCATCTATAAGATAACCCATAGACATTGTTGCCATTCCGTATTTTCTAATAGGCTCCAGTTTACGGAACTCATTCAATTCGGGCTTTTGATTAGAAATTCCAAATAGACGTGGAATGCTGGGGCCATAAATATCGCAGTCTAAAACGCCAATGCTTAATCCTCTCTGCTGAAGGGCTGTGGCTAATTGCGTAGTGATTGTGCTCTTGCCGACCCCGCCTTTTCCAGAGCTGACAGCAATAATGTCCTTCACTCCATCAATAGGGTAAGATTTATCTGTAGGATGGCTCATATTGCACCTGTTTTTCAGTGGTCTTTCTTTAGGGTGTCTCTTCAATGAAATACTTTTCTTTTCTCAATAAATAAGCAGGCTCCTTGAAATTTTAATACCCTTTTCTTGAAATCCAGAAACTTTCTATGGATAATGCACCCGTGACAGCAAAACAGTTCATACTTCTTAATTTAGGAATTGTCACGTTGCTTCTCATTTACTTTCTGACACTCAGGAGGAGAGAAAGGCCAACACGTCTTCATTTTTCACGGCCCTCTTTAAAGAAGCAACGTTTTTATAATGATGTTGTCCTAAGTGATGAAAAAGTCTCTGAAGAGGGAAACGTTCGCGACGTTAACCTTGTATTTTGTTACAATGAGTACCACTGGGACGCTTATGAAGTTTTGGGAGTACCAGCTGGGGCTTCTTTTGAAGATGTTCAAGCGGCTTTTGATAGAATGATACATACAGAAAAAGACTCTCAAGCTTTTTATCAAGCGGCTTATCAGGCGATTAAAAATCAGAGGAAAAAGACGAATGAAAATTGAAAGGCTTAAGGATTTACAAACATTGATGTCCCTTTGTAAGCAAAGAGGGTTTGTTTTTCAAAGCAGTGAAATCTATGGAGGACTTAATGCGTGTTGGGACTATGGCCCCCTAGGTGTGGATTTAAAACTCAATGTAAAGACATGCTGGTGGAAGGCGATGACATGTCGACATGATATTGTAGGTTTAGATGCCGCAATACTAATGGACCCTGCAGTTTGGAAGGCTTCAGGTCACTTGGAAAGTTTTTCAGATCCTCTGGTAGAGTGTTTAAAATGCCACTTGCGATTTAGAGAAGATGAGATTGATACAAAAGCTCCCTGTGAGGGTTGTGGTGCTTTGGAGTTTTCTGAACCCAGGCAATTTAATTTAATGTTTAAGACATTTATGGGTTCGGTTGAAGATTCTGCAAGTACAGTTTATTTACGACCAGAAACAGCTCAAGGTATTTTTGTTAATTATGAAAATGTACAAACTTCTATGCGAAAAAAACTTCCATTTGGAATTGCACAAGTGGGTAAGAGCTTTAGAAATGAAATCACTCCTGGAAATTTTATTTTTAGAACACGTGAATTTGAACAAATGGAAATGCAATACTTTGTTAAACCAGGTGAAGATGAAACCTATATGGAGAAATGGAAGGAAATTCGTAAATCATATTATTCCAAATTAGGTTTTCGCTCTGAGAACTTAAAGTTTTATGAACACGGACCAGATGAAATAGCTCACTATGCAAAATCAGCTTTTGACATTCACTATCGATTTCCCATTGGATGGCTGGAACTTGAAGGGATTCATAACAGAACAGATTTTGATCTAAAACAGCATCAAAAGTTTTCTGGGAAAAAACTAGAATACTTTGAAAGTGCAACTCAGGAGAGATTTATTCCCTATGTTATCGAAACAGCGGCGGGATGTGATAGAACTGTTTTAGCAGCACTATGTGATGCCTATCGTGTAGAAATTTTAAATGAAAAAGGGAAAGAGGATCGGCGAGTTGTTTTAGGGCTTCATCCCGATCTTTCTCCTATAAAAGTTGCCGTGTTGCCGCTATCAAAAAAACCAGAATTAATGACGTTGTCCATGAGTATTCATGATGATTTGACTCAAACATTTGTTGTTCAGTATGACGAAACAGGAAGTATTGGTAAGCGATATAGAAGGCAAGATGAAATTGGAACACCCTTTTGTGTAACGGTGGATTTTGATTCTTTAGAAGATCAAAGTGTTACAGTCAGGCATAGGGATACGATGGCACAAGATCGTATCGCTGTTAGTGAGTTGAAAAATTATATCCAAAATCATTTAAAAACCTTCGAAATGTATAAAGCATAGGAATGAATCAAGATAAACTGGAAAAATGTGTCTATTTTTTTGGGCCTAAAGAGGCTGAAGGGAATGGGCAGATGAGAAACAAGTTAGGTAATAAAGGGGCCTCTCTGGCAGAGATGTCGGTACTGGGCATACCTGTTCCTCCGGGTTTTACTATTATAACGGATGTTTGTTCTCTTTATTACAAAGAGGGTGGTCAGTTACCTGAGAGAGTGAAAGTCGATGTTTTAAATGCCTTAAAAAAAATGGAAAAAGTATTAGGGAAAAAATTTGCAGATCCGTCCAATCCCTTATTGCTGAGTGTGCGCTCTGGGGCCAGAGCTAGTATGCCAGGGATGATGGATACGGTTTTAAACTTAGGACTCAATGAAGACATTATTGAGGGGTTGGCAAAGAGTACTAACAATGAAGTTTTTGCTTGGGATACATATCGTCGATTTATCCAAATGTATTCAAATGTGGTGTTAGGAATGAATGCATCTCTTCTTGATGTGACATTAGAAGATTTTAAAGATGCAGAAAATGTAGGAACTGATTTAACAGCAGATCAGTTAAAAACCATTGTGATGAAATTTAAAAAACAAATATTAGGTTCTATAGGAATAAAATTTCCAGAAGATCCTATGGAACAACTTTGGGGAGCTATCTCTGCTGTTTTTAGAAGCTGGAACACTCCTCGGGCTAAAATGTATCGGCAGGTTCATAGCATTCCTAATGAATGGGGTACAGCTGTGAATGTCCAATCTATGGTTTTTGGAAATATGGGAAAGGATTGTGCAACAGGTGTGGCTTTTACACGCAACCCTTCTACGGGTGAGAGAATGTTCTTTGGTGAGTTTCTTATAAATGCTCAGGGGGAAGATGTTGTCTCTGGAATACGAACACCACATTCTATTATGTCCAATGGTAGCGGCCTTTCGTTAGAGAGGAAATTCCCTAAAGCCTATGCTGAACTTGTAGATATTTATGAGAAATTGGAAGGCCATTATAGAGATATGCAGGACATTGAATTCACTATTGAGAAGGAGCGTCTGTGGATGCTTCAAACCCGAAGTGGTAAGCGGACAGCTCAAGCTGCGATAAAAATAGCCTGTGATATGTTAGACGAAAAGTTAATTACTGAAGAAGAAGCTGTTTTGCGAGTAGATCCTGCTTCCTTGGACCAATTGTTACATCCTTGTTTAGATCCAGATGTTGCAAAGAAAGTTCTAGCAAAAGGATTACCAGCGAGTCCGGGAGCGGCTGTGGGGCAAGTTGTATTCAGTAATGAGCAAGCAGAAATTTATAAAGAGAAAAATAAAAAAGTTATTCTTGTTCGGTTAGAAACTTCTCCAGAAGATATCAGTGGAATGGTAGCGGCCTCTGGCATTCTTACCACCCGTGGGGGAATGACGTCTCATGCTGCCGTTGTCGCTCGAGGTATGGGAAAGTGCTGTGTTGTGGGTTGTGATGGTATTCAAGTGGATTATGAGAAAAGGGAATTCACAGTTAAAGGACATGTTGTTAAGGAGGGCGATGTTATTACCCTAGATGGTTCAACAGGTGAAGTTGTATATGGGGAAGTAAAGACCATAAAACCCAAATTGGATGGTTATTTTGATCGACTTATGAAGTTGTCCGATAGATTTAAAAAATTGGGTGTACGGGCCAATGCGGATAATGCTCAAGATGCGTTAGTGGCAAAGAGTTTTGGAGCTGAGGGGATTGGATTGTGCCGTACTGAACACATGTTTTTTGATCCTGAACGTGTAGATGTTATGCGAAAAATGATTCTTGCAGAATCAAAGATTGAGAGGATTAAAGCACTTAATGAATTGCTTCCAATGCAAAAAAAGGATTTCCTTGAAATCTTTAAAGTCATAGAACCTGTTACGATTCGTCTTTTTGATCCTCCACTTCATGAATTCATTCCACGAGAGGAAGGGGAGTTAAAAGAGTTATCGAATCGTTTAGGGATACCCCTAGAAAAAATGAAATCAACAGTGAGTCAGTTGTTTGAATTTAATCCTATGCTGGGTCACCGAGGGTGTCGCTTGGCAATCACATACCCTGAGATTTATACAATGCAGGCTCGAGCTATTGCCGAAGCCGCTTGTGAAATTGTAAAAAATGGAAAGAAAATAATTCCAGAGATTATGGTTCCTCTTGTGGGTTATAAAAAAGAATTGGAGTTATTACGAGGACAAATTGTAGAAGATATTCGAAGTGTTCAGAGGGAAAGAGGGCAGGTTTTTGAATACCTTATTGGAACTATGATTGAGTTACCTAGAGCTGCTATAATGGCAGATGAAATAGCGGAAGTGTCAGATTTTTTTAGTTTTGGAACAAATGATTTAACACAGACAGTTTTGGGCATTTCTCGTGATGATGCCGGGAAGTTTTTGAGGACATATATGACTGAGGGTATTTATGAAAGAGACCCTTTTGTGGGTTTAGATCAATCTGGAGTGGGTCAACTTGTTCAGATGGGTTCTGAGCGTGGGAGGCAAAAAAAACAAGCTCTGAAGCTAGGGATTTGCGGAGAGCACGGTGGTGATCCGGTAAGTGTTGAGTTTTTCCATAAAATTGGTCTAAACTATGTAAGTTGTTCTCCTTATCGTGTTCCTATTGCGCGATTAGCAGCAGCTCAGGCTTCTCTTTGTGAAAAACGGGAAGCACGTTGAGGTTTAAAAGACCAAGTGGTTTATCAGAAGTTGGAGTAGTAGATTGAGAATCAAGAAAATAGAGCTTATTGGTTTTAAATCATTCAAGGATCGAACTGTTATACAGTTTGATGCAGGGATAACGGGCATAGTGGGCCCTAACGGCTGTGGTAAATCTAATATTGTGGATGCTCTTCAGTGGGTTATGGGAGAGCAATCGGTAAAGCATCTGCGTGGATCTTCCATGGAGGATGTTATTTTTAGCGGAACGGAGGGCTATGCTCCATCCGGAATGGCTGAGGTTTCACTCGTTTTAGAAAACGATGGGGGACCTTTTCCTGCAAAATATATGCGTTTTTCTGAACTCATGGTAACTCGTCGATTGCATAGGGATGGAGAGTCCGAATATCTGATAAATAAAGAACCATCTCGTTTAAGGGATATTCAAGAGATATTTATGGATACGGGGGCTGGCTCGAAGGGTTTTAGTATTATAGAGCAAGGAGCTATTGGGAAAATCATTACGGCTAAACCTGAAGAGCGTCGTGTTCTCATCGAAGAAGCGGCAGGGATTACAAAATTTAAGGCACGTAAAAGAGAATCACAGAGGAAGTTAGTTTCAACGGATGAAAACTTATTGCGGTTAAATGATATTATTGGGGAATTAAAATCGCAGTTAGAGAGCTTAAAAAGACAGGCTAAGCGGGCTGAAAGGTACCGTGAACTCAAAAATCAAGTCGAAGATTTAGATCTGTGGTTAATGAGTCAAAAGTATTTGGAATGGAAAAATGAGTTAGATCAAGCAGCGCAGGTCATGTCGGGAATTGAAGAGAATGAGACATCAGGGAGTGCAGAGTTAAAAAAGTTAGAGGCTTTGGTTGAAGCGAGTCACTTACAGAAAACAGAAAAGGAAGCTCTCATAGCGGAGAAACAAAGAGTCTATGAATCTGTTCGCACAGAGGTGATGAAAAAAGAAACTGAAGTTCAGAATTTAAAGTTTGAAATCAAACAGGCTAAAAATCAGGAAGAGATGCATGGAAGCAGTGTTCAGAAGATGAAGATCAAGAAGGAACTTCTTGAAAACGATCAAGATTTAATTTCTCAAAAATTAAAAGAAGCTCAAAATATTCTGGAAGAAATGAAACGGGAGTGTGATGGGGTAGAGCGAGAGTCTCAAGACGTTCAGACAAAGTTAACTTCAGATAAAGAGAGTTTAGCCCAGTTACATCGGGAGGTTGCCACTTTTGATCAAAATAAGACAGAGCACCTGCAAGAGGCAGCGTCTTATGCGACACGTATCGAAGAGTGTGAAATAGATATATCTCAGATGTGTAATTCTCAAGATTCGGTAAAGTCTCAAAAAGAAAAATGTACTGTTAATAGAAATAAAATTTGCAAAGATTTAGAGAGAGAAAAACAATTACATTTAAGTTTAATGGAAGATGTCAGTGTTTTTGAAAGTAATATTGAAACACTTAAGGGGCAGCTACAAGAGAAAAAGACAAATCTGGAAAAGGCTAAAGATGAACTCAACCGGGTGTCTTCGCATCTTTATGGTCTGAAAAATTTGCGTGACAATTTTGAGGGGTTTGAAGAGGGAGTAAAGAATATCATGCTTTGGCAGCGTGAAAAGTCCACCTCTGCTCTTATACCTATGGCAGAGATTATTGACGTACCTAAAGAATTTGAAATTGCCACTGAGGCTGTCTTAGGAGTGAAACTACAACAGCTTTTATTGACCAATTCTAAAAGTCAGATTGTAGAGGCCATTGAGTATTTAAAAAAGAATAAAGCGGGGCGATCGGGATTTGTCTTTGAGTCTTTTGACGGCTCTTCCATTTCGTGCCCTAAGGGCGTGGATGTTGTACTTTCAGATGTCTTGACGGTTTCAGATAAGTATAAATCTCTTGTTTTACAGTTAGTCCGTCACGTTGGAGTTGTGGATTCTATAGAGACGGCTTTGCGCTTAAGGCCGCAGTACAAAGAGTGGACTTTTGTAACACGTGAGGGAGAGACTTTGAGTTCAGAGGGTGTCTTAACGGGTGGTGCTGTCGATAGTGTAGAGCAGGGTGTTTTTAAGCGTCGTCGAGAAATAAAGGAGCTGTCTGAAGAGCAAAAGGAATGGAAGACCAAATTATCTGTTTTAGAGGGGGAATATAAAAAACTAGAGGATAAAGAAAAGGGTGTTCAAAAGGATCTGGAGTCTTCACAGAAAAAGCAATCAGAAAAAGAAATTGCGGTTATTGCACTGAAGAAAGATTTGGAGCGTGCAGATGTTGAGTTGAACAGTGCGCAGGATGTTTTTAATAAAATATCAGAGGACTTAAAGTTAGCTCAAGAAAAGAAAGAGGAGTTTAAAGAAAAGGCTTTAAAAAATCAAAATGACATTGAGGAATTAAAAACAAGAAAAGAAGAATGTGAAAAACGTATCAATGAACTTACGGAACACTTAGAGGGTCAGGGTTTAAATCTTGAAGGGTGTAGGGAACGTCAAACAACTTTGAAGGTCAAGTTGGCGACAAAGGAAGAGGAAATCAAGGGGATGAGTAATCAGGAAGAGATGATTCGTCTTTCTTTAAATGAAATTATAGAGGAGTTGGAAAAAGTATCAGAGGAGAGAATAAAAACGGATAAATCTCTATCGGAGAATCAGGTGTCATTAGAGAGTGGGCAGTTGGAATTAGAAAACCTTATGAAAAGAGCTGAAGATATAGAAAAAGTGTATATGGATATGAAAAACGAATTTGAAATCATGTTTCAAGATATTCGTGATAAAGAAGAACGATTGTCTAAAGTGCGAAAGGTTCAAAACGATCTTGTCAGTGAAAAGAGTGAAGCACAGTTGAAAGTGGAAAAACTGAAAATGGAAGAGACGTACCTTGTAGATCAAGCCCGTGAGCGGTATATGAAAGATCTTCCCCATATTGCAGAAACATATGCTGATCGAGAAGGGGATGTTGAAAAATTAACAAAAGAATTAGAGGCTCTTAAATCAAAATTACAAAGTATTGGTTCGGTGAATTTAACGGCGATTGAAGAATACGATGAATTGGTAGAGCGTCATGATTTCTTATCGAAGCAGCGTGATGATTTGATTACAGCGAAGGATCAGTTGAGAAAAGTTATTGATCGCATTAATAGAATTTGTTCACGGCGATTTAAAGACACATTTACTCAAGTGAATGAACGATTTCAAAAAGTTTTCCCCGTACTGTTTGGAGGGGGAGATGCTCGTTTAATTCTTATAGAGACTGAGGGGAAAGAGGATGGGATTGATATTATTGCTAAACCTCCAGGAAAGAAATTACAATCGGTGACTTTACTTTCGGGTGGAGAGAAGGCTTTGTCCTCTGTGGCATTAATATTTGCTATTTTTCTGGTTAAGCCTTCACCATTTTGTTTATTGGATGAGGTTGACGCTCCATTAGATGATGTGAATGTCATGAGATTTAATAATCTTGTTAAAGAGATGGCTAAGCGTTCACAAGTTATTGTTGTCACACATAATAAGTACACCATGGAGATTAACGAAAAACTTTATGGAGTGACCATGCAGGAGCGTGGTATTTCAAAAATGGTCTCTGTGTCTTTGGATAGTGCTCAAGAGATGACTTTATAAACCCGGATTGTTGAAAAGGTATCATCTACTTCGTTGCAATCACTCAAACCTCACTTCAACGTAGGAAAAACTACGCCTCCGTTCGGTTTGTACGCCTCGTATCTGATACCTTTTCAACAGTCCTCATAGTTTATTACACGATTTTCTTTTTTAAGTTTGATAGGGAATTTTTCTTAGAAGTTTACAAAAGCTCAAACAGTTCTGAGGGTTCGCAGCTCGTCTCTCCCTTCGGGAGATACGCCCTGCGCCTCAGAAAACTCGTTTTGAACCCCCTCAGAAAAGCTCCTCCAGAAATACCAAAAAATCTTATTTGCATATGAAAAGTGCTTAGGTTAGGTTTGCGTCTCTATTAAAAGAGAAGTGGTTCGTCATAATGCCTACTGTATAGGGGGGTTTATGGAAAGAGTGATTTCGCTAGTTGGCCTCTTTGCTATGATTGCTATTGCCTACGCCCTCAGTAGTTCAAGAAAAAATATTGTATGGAAAACGGTGGGAATTGGCATTCTCATGCAGTTAACCTTTGGTTTAATTATTTTAAGAACAGATTTTGGCCTTTTGATCTTTGAGGGGGCAAATAACCTCTTCACTGCGATTTTAAAGTTTACAGATGAAGGCTCTCAATTTCTCTTTGGTTCTCTCTCTGATCAAAAAAAAGTAGGATTTGTTTTTGCAACAATGGTTTTACCTACCATTGTCTTTTTCTCTTCACTTATGAATGTTCTTTATCATCTTGGTATTATGCAAGCTATTATAAATGGAATTGCTAAATTTATAATGAAGTTTATGGGAACTTCTGGTTCTGAATCTTTCGCTGCTGCAGCTAATATTTTTGTGGGACAAACGGAAGCACCCCTTGTTATCAAGCCCTATCTCAGTAAGATGACTTATTCTGAGTTGATGGCCCTGATGACAGGGGGAATGGCTACAGTAGCAGGAGGTGTTTTAGCCGTTTATGCGGGGCTGGGAATCAATGCAGGACACTTAATTGCAGCTTCTGTTATGAGTGCTCCCGCAGCTTTGATATGTGCAAAACTCATGGTTCCAGAGACTCAAAAATCAGAAACAGCAGGAGTGGTGACTGCAAAATTTGAAACAAAAACGACTAATGTTATTGATGCAGTCACATCAGGAGCGAGTGACGGTTTAAAGTTAGCACTCAATGTGGGAGCTATGCTCTTAGCCTTTATTGCTTTAATCGCTATGTTTAACGGATTACTTTCTTTTTTGGGTGGGTTTTTGGGTTATCCTGAATTGAGCTTTGAACTTCTTATGGGTTATGCATTTGTTCCTATCTCATTTTTGCTTGGTGTTCCTTGGGAAGAATGTGTACAAGTGGGTTCTTTATTGGGTAAAAAACTAGTTATTAATGAGTTTGTGGCCTATTTGGATTTGCAAAATCAATTAGAAACTCTATCCCCTAGAAGTGTGATCATCTCAACTTATGCGCTTTGTGGATTTGCAAACTTTTCTTCAATTGCTATTCAAATTGGAGGAATCGGAACTATTGCCCCAGATCGCCGCAAAGATCTTGTTAAACTGGGGGTCAAATCACTTATTGCTGGAACCCTAGCGTGTTTTATGACAGCAGCGATTGCAGGATTTCTTATTTAGAGCCCATCAGCTCGCTTTGATATCTTGAATTTGGGGAAATTCGTTTTGAAGGCGTTTCATAACTCCTTCTTTTAGTGTTGCTGTTGAAGATGGACATCCCGAACAGGCCCCTCGAAGTTTGACATATACAATTTGTTTTTCAAATTTTTGAAATAAAATATCCCCTCCATCTTGTGCAACAGCAGGGCGGATCTCTTCTTCAATGATTGTAAAGATTTTTTTCGCTTCTGGACTATCAAGTAAAGGCTTTGTGTCTTTAGAAGGCGGAGCTTCTATAGCCGGTCGTTCGCCTTTTGCAAAATCCGTTAGGAGTTCTAAAAGAGGTTCCTTTAGGATATCCCAATCTACCCAGTCGTGTTTAGTGATGGAAACAGAATGAGGTGTGATATAGATTTTTGAAATCCAAGGAAAGGCAAATAATTGCATTGCTAAAGGGGCGTTTTCTGTTTCCATAGCACTGGCATATTCTCCCTCAAAATCGCAGATAGGGTCACGAAAGGTAAATTTTAAAGTGTGTGGATTAGGTGTTTCTTCACAACTGACTTGATTTGTATCCATAGAAAATTTATATATTATGAGATTCTATAAAAGTCCATGATTGGAGAGGAGATTTATGAAGCGAATATTTACATCTAATGCCCCCAAGCCCATAGGTCCTTATTCACAAGCTATTAGGTTCGGTCCTTTTCTTCAATGTTCAGGACAAGTTCCTATTGATCCTAAAACAAATGAAGTAAAGAAGGGAAGCATTGCAGAACAAACGCATTTGGTGATGAAAAACGTTGGTGCTGTTCTTGAGGCTGCTGGTTTGAAATACAAGGATATTGTAAAAACAACTGTCTTTCTTTCAAGTATGGATGTGTTTGAAGAGATGAATGAAGTTTATAGTTCTTATCTTGCTGAACATATTCCAGCTCGTTCTTGTGTTGGTGTGCAAGAGCTACCCAAGGGAGTTGATGTTGAAATTGAGGTTATAGCTTACTGTGGAGATTGAAAGAAAAATAAAAGTACTTATCTCTATAGGAATTGCAACTTTCTTATTTGTCCTCTTTTTTTATTTAGAAGTACAAAATGTTTTAAGTAATGATATTACAGAATGGACAGAGGATGTCGAGGGCGACTGTGCTGTTGTTTTAACCGGGAGTCCGGGAAGAGTCAGGGCAGGAGTTGATCTTTTAACAAGGGGTCATGCAAGGAGATTAATTTTATCTGGGGTTCATCCCACTTCCACTTTACGAGAGATTATTCCTGAGCTACCTTTTTATGGAGATTTACCTTCTGAAAAAATTTACTTGGAACGCCATTCCTCAACAACTTATGGGAACGTCAAACAATCTCTAGCTTTAGTACAGCGTCTAAAATGTAAGGATGTGATTATTGTGACATCGTATTTGCATATGTATCGAGCGGTGAAGATTTTTAAAAAAGTTTCCCCAAAAGGTTTTCCACTAAAGAGTTTATCGATAAAACACGGTCATGGGCCTGTAAAAGTTAGTTCTATTCTTTTAGAGTCCTATAAGTCTTTATTCTATGCCCTCTGGGCTTATTGATAGATTGCGTGTTATTTATTACATTGATAAAAAAGAAGTAATTATTTTTATTTTGGAGGTTAGTGCTCATGACTATAGGAAAAAAACTTAAAAATCGACTTAATGAGGATTTTTTTGATGTTAAGTCTACAGCAAGTTTAACTCCGGGAAAAATGATAAAGATATTAAGAGAAAAGAATGATTTGTCTCAAAATCAGTTGGCAAAGGCTACAGGTTTAACACAGCCGACTATTTCTGGGTTAGAAAACGGAAGGATAACTCTTGGGGTTGAGCGATCAAAAGTTTTAGCCAGAATTCTTAAAGTTCACCCTGCGGTATTGGTTTTTCCTGACTGGAAACAAAGTAAAGTCGCATAAATTACGCTACAGTTGAAATCCTCAACTATCATATTAGTAAAAAATGACCTTTCAATAAGTTTTTATTCTATGCCCTCTGGGCTTATTGATCTTCCAAAATTTAAAATCATAAATTTCTTTTCTGTCTCATGAGGAAATCTCCAGTGGGACACTCTCCGTTTCAGACATTCATGGAACTCATCATCTTCTATTGAGAATCGTGTTTCAACAAATTTTATTCCTTTTGCTTTTCCTTCTTCAAGGGTATCCCATTCCATTATAACGAGAAGTTGTTCTGGATATCCTGAATTACTATCATCATACAGAATGTAACGCTCGTAACAATATCGCAATTCACCAAGATTTGCTTTAATTATACGATTAATTTGTGGGTCATTCAAACGACTTGCAGGTGATCGTGAGTTTATAGAATTTTTCTGTGTCATCGAGCACGACAAAAAAAACGGCAAATATACGAAAAAATATATAACAAATCTAATTCTTGTCACTGCTATTCCCCTTTTAACTTACCTATTCCCAATTATAGCTTAAAACGACTTAAGTAAAAGTAGAAAATAAAGGATTCAAGACTAGTTAAGGGGCTTTTGTTGCACCGTAGAAAATAATAAATTTAGAGATGGTATTTTTTGTAGTTGAATCTAAATTGCTTTCTATTTGAATAAACAATGGCGTGTTACTTTACATTAATAAAGGTTCATGACACTTTAAGTTGACTTTAAGAGGAGTTAACTTACTGTGATTATTGTGAAAAACAGGTATTATGTACGTTCAAGGATTTCAGAGGCTAAATTTAGGGAGATTATTAAGCTATTTGCCGGAGATTTAACAGCTGAGCAGATAGCTTTGTTTTCAGGTGTAAGCAGAAATTGTGTAAATAGAGTTTTAAAACAAGTAAGAATTAGGATAGCTGAGTTTTGTGAAGGTGAAAGTTTTTTTGATTCTGGGGAAATAGAACTAGATGAGAGTTATTTTGGAGCAAGAAGAGTTCGTGGCAGAAGAGGTAGAGGAGCCAGTGGTAAAACGATAGTCTTTGGTCTTAAGAAAAGAGACGGTAAGGTTTATACCCAAGTGATTAGAAATTGCTCTAGAAGTGAGATATTACCTCTTATAAGCACAAAGATAGCTAAAGACTCGGTTTTGTTTACAGATGGTTTTAAAACGTATGATGGGCTTGTAGACATGGGTTATAAGAAACATTACAGAGTTCATCATGGAAACAATGAGTTTTCAAAGAAGCAAGGAAATGTGAGAAACCATATTAACGGGATAGAGAACTTTTGGGGATTAGCTAAGGTAAGGCTATCTAAATTCCGCGGCATGAGTAAGAGTACTTTTTATTTGCATTTAAAAGAGTGTGAGTTTAGATTTAATTATAGAAAAGATAACTTGTATAGGTTGATGTTAAAATTAGTACGAAATAAACCGCTTAAAGTGTCATGAACCTTAATAAAAAAGAGATAATTATTTTTGAGGTTAATGGCCCATACTTCTTTGCTTTTGAATGATCTTTTCTTATACGATGGGGTGGGTATTTAGGTTTAGGGCAAAACCTTGTCAGGAGGGTATTTCTATGACGTTTATAAAGAATATATTTCCAGTGTTACTTGTCATGTTGTTTAGTTTTTCTGGATCGCTTTATGCTTTTAGTGAGAGAGAAAATGCTTGGTTTGACGCAGTCATAAGTAGTGATGCTCAGAAATTAGAAGAACTTATAGAAGATGGAGTAGATTTAGAGGCAAGAGACAACGAAGAAAGAACGGCATTAGCTTTGGCTATAAGTGCAAGGAGGGGCCCTGAAATTGTAGGATTACTTTTGGAAGCTGGAGTTAAGGTGGAGACGAGAGATACTTATGGATGGACACCTTTAATTGCGGCTGCATTAACAGAACGTCCTGAAACTATTAAGAATACTTTTGGATGCTGGAGCTGATATAAGAGCAAGAGCCGATGGTGGACAAACGGTTTTGCATATGGCTGTGCGTAGAGCAGACCCTGACATTACGAGAACCTTTTTGGAGGCAGGGGGAGATGTTATTGTAAATGCAAGAGATGATGATGCAATGGCAGCTTTACATTGGGCTACATTAGCGGCAAGATCTGAAGCTATAATAATGCTTTTGGAAGCTGGAGCTGATATCACTCTAAAAGATGATAAAAAAAGAACAGCCTTAAGCATAGCACATAGATTAGGCCACATTGCAACCCTAGATGTATTAGAGAGATGGAGCCCTCCACCCTGGTACATGAGTGTTCTTGGCTTAAATCCAAGAAGGTAATAAGTACGGTAGGGTAAAAACCTTAAGGGAAGCTATGTTGCCAACCTGCTTTTTCTGTTTGGGGTAAATAGCTATTTTAAGGTACCTTGTCTTTTATGACCTTTTTATTCTTTAAGCATTATGTGCTCTCACGCCAAGCGGGCTCTCTTATCCGTACTATAGCATGGACAAGTTTTTTAGGCGTGTTTATCAGCGTGATGGCTATGGTTGTTGTATTGAGTATCATGACAGGATTTGCCGAAGCTATTCGTCATCGTATTATCTCTGTAGAACCCCATATTGTTATATCTCCTGATGAAAGGGGAACAGAGGGTTTAGAACAAAGAATTAAAGAGTTAGATAAAAATGTCAGTGTCTTCGAATATGAAGTTCAAGATGTTATCGTCAGAACTCTTGATGGTCTCTATAAAGGGGCCGTTGCTATGGGTATGAAAAAAGAAGCCTTTCAAGAAATGATGGGTAGTATATCTTCATTAGAAGTTCAACAACATGATGCCTCTTCTGAATCTCTCAGTATGTTATTTGGAAAAGTTATAAAATCAGACTCCGAGTTTTTAAATTTAAACTCAAAGGATGTGGTTATGGGATCTGATTTGGCCTACAACTTGATGGTTGTTCCTGGAGATGAAATGACCATTATACCTCCTGAAACTTTACTTTTACCTCCGGGGGAAGTTCCTTTGTATGAAAAAGTGCGAGTGAAAAATGTGATTCGTACAAATGTTCCTAGTGTGGATAAATACAGATTGTATTATGCCTTTGGTAAAACACTAACACACTTTAAAGATGCTATGAGCTTGCAAAAAAAAATAGAAGTGCGCATGGGAAACCCGGAATTTCCAGAATCAATTGCTGGAACTTTAAAACAAGAGGGCTACTCTGTTGAAACATGGAAAGAGAGAAACTCGTCTTTACTCTATTCCCTAAAAATGGAAAAAATATTGATGACATTGTTTTTAATGTCCACCTTATTAATAGGATGTTTTTCCATTGTGACAGTGTTAGCTCTTTTGGGTGCTCAAAAACGTAGAGACCTGGGACTACTTATGGCATTGGGATTAAAGCGATCACATGTTAAACGTTTGTTTACGCAATTGGGATTGTTATTGACAGGGTTTGGAATATTTTTGGGACTGTTCGGAGGACTTGCTGTCTGCTGGTGGCTGGAAACTTTTAAAATTTTTAAACTTCCTGATATTTATCAAGATACATCTTTACCTGTTCAAATAGATTATATCAGTGTGTCTGTACTTCTTTTTGTAACTATGGTTGTTTCGTATATTGCCTCATGGATTCCTGCTCAATTCAATTCACAACTCACGCCTATTGAAGCTCTACGCTCTCTATCTAAGTAAGGGCTACAGATCTAAAGCCAAAACCTAGATTTTAAGAAAAATAGAAATATTTCATATATCAGTGCTTAAATAATAGACATATTTAAAGAAGTATGGGGTACAATGGAGGAGGAATTTATCTTGTGCGTGTGGCACGGAAAGTGCTTCATTTGGGGGCAAGATGCATATTCGAGGCTTTTTATTCATAATGAGCGTTTTTTTTCACTGTATTTACAGTGTGGCTAACCCCTGCCGGCCTTACAGTGAAGAGAAAAAGCCTTTTGCCAGCACTTATGAAGAAATTCTTGAGGCGGCCACTCCGTTACCTAAAAATCTTGGTGATCTTGAAGGGCATGTGAACACTTTGGTTTTAAAAGATTTTGTAGAGAGAGGGGAAATTACAGCCTCGTTTCCTCCGCGTTATTTTAAAAACGAAAGTGTTGATCAGCATCTTCAGGGAGGGGTTTATGTACCTCTATATGAATTCGATTTAAAGACCGTAGAGATGGAACATGTGTCTACAGTGATCCCCACAGATCCGCTCTCTTCGGGGGCTCAATCATTGTTAGTTTATGCAAAGGGAAAGGATGGTCAGGTCTATCTTTTAAAAAGAAATTTTGATCGAGAGGCACATTTAAAGGAGTTAAGGAATGCGACTCTATTAGTGGGAATGGGTCTTATGCCTATAGGTACTGGTCGTACTATTGTAAATGGAAAAACATATCTTGCCGTTCCCTTAGTGAGTGGTCGAGTTGTTGTTAATACGTTTGAAGATGTCATTAAGAATTTAAGTATAGATTCTGTGAGAGATTTAGAAATGATTCTGGATCGGCTTTTTAACTCTTATATGAGAAATCCTGAAGCTATTAATGAAATGGATCTTATTGTCACGGAACAAGGAAGTTTGCTTTTGATCGATGCCGGTTATTTAGAACTGAGTCCAAAAACACATGTTGGTATTAATACGCTCAATGCTTCTGATGCTTCCTATGCTGCTTTTACTGAAAAACGTTTTGAGGTGTTGATGAGTATGGATCCCACGCCTGTAATGATATGGGATGGACCTTTATCTTTTCGGAGTTCAGGAGTTGTTCATACAGTAGGTCAGGGGAGAGGTTTTCATAATCCAGGGCTTTTTTACCTTGAACATATTTTGAAACCTCCACCTTTTTCTCGAAGTATGGACGAAGGTGTGATGGCAACGCCAAAGGCTGAGAAGAATTCTCGTTTGGGAGCCTGGCATGGTTTGGTTCGTAAAATTTATCATGCAGAAGGAAATTCGCCTATGCTCCAGTCTTTAAAAAAATATGCTGAAGAAAACATTGAAGAAGCCAATCCCTTTTTTGAAAAAGGTTATCTACAGAGTGATTAATCAGTCTTCTTTTAATAAAGAAAATATAAATATTTTAGATCGTATGGATAAACAATTTCTTTAGATACAGAAAGATCAGTAAAGATCAAAAAGTAGGTAGAGTGAGGTTTTTCATACTCTTCTGATGCGCTCAGATTGTAAGTGGTTAGTGTCTATTAAACTGTAACGTTATAATCTCTTAGCACCTGTCTCAGTGATGTTTTTGTGTCTGTACTCTCTGAACGTTGCCCTATGATAAGAGCGCAGGGCACACCATAATCCCCGGCAGGAAAGTTTTTAGCTCTTGTTCCAGGAATAACGACACTGTTCTTAGGCACTCGTCCACGGTATGTTTTTTCTTTAGGTTCACTGACATCAATAATTTTAGTGCTGGCTGTGATTGTCACTCCAGCTCCTAACACAGCACCCTCTTCAATCAGTGCACCCTCTACGATAATACATCGGCTACCTACAAAAACATTATCTTCTATAATAACAGGGTTGGCCTGTACAGGCTCTAGTACTCCTCCCAAACCCACACCTCCTGAAAGGTGTACGTTTTTTCCCACCTGTGCACAGGACCCAACGGTGGCCCAAGTGTCAACTAAAGTGCCTGAGCCTACATAAGCTCCAATGTTTACGTAACAAGGCATTAAGACAGCTCCTTTTTCTATACCTGAGCCTTTACGAGCGACAGCATGAGGAACCACTCGAACCCCTTCTTGCCCAGTCCATTTTTTCACAGGAATTTTATCTACAAAGCTCAAAGCTCCAGAATCTGTAGGGACCATTTTCTTCAATTGAAAATAAAGTAAAATAGCTTCCTTTACCCAATGATGTGTTTGCCATTTGCCTTGCTCATCTTTTGAACACACTCGAAGCTGACAAGAATCTAAACCCTCTATAACTTCTTCAACACTTTTTTCAGCCTCTGCTGCGTCTATATCACCAGTATAGGCTTTGTGAATAATTTCTTGCATTGTTTACCTCTCTGTCCCTATTGAAAGTTTCTTCCCTAAGACCTTTTCCTCTTCTGTTTTATTAAAAATATATTTCATAGAAGTTAAGTCTTTTTTCTATGATCTTTTGTTCCTTTTTGTGTTTACTTCTTTGCTATTTTATCTTTCCTTTTCTGTTATCTTCAGAGCTTCATATATAGCAGGGGTATGAGTTTTCAAAACACTTTTGGGATCAAGGCCTCGTTCGATTTCGTATGTTAAAGTAGGGATATTTCTTTCTAAGCCACAATACGTTCCTAAAGAGCCCGGTGTGGGATAGCCAATAAAATCGTTAATTTCATATTTGGTCAATTTTTGAATGGCTTTTGCCTCCGAAAGACAGTCACCGTTGATATTGAGCATGGGTTTCCATGAGTGTAAGCTAAAAAGCATATCAGGAGGGTTTTTAGTTAGGAATTCAACCAGAGCCTTATTTTCAGGCTCGCTGCAAGGTTCAGAGCCCGGCGCATATCTTTCTTTATGAGCTTTGGATGTCCAATCTTTTGTGGGAAGATTGCGGTTCAGATCCACCCCCCTGGCATTGACTCGTGATTGATTTAAAATGCCGTCAATATTAAACAGGGGAACGATTGTCAGCTTTAATTTATAGGGAAAATCTGTTGAGAACTTTTTAAGAAGCCCTTGAGCTAAAACCACACCTTCGGGTTCATCACCGTGAACTCCCCCTAAAATGAGAACTTCGGGTCCACTTTTTCCAAATTGAAATGCTGTTATGGGAAGCCCATTTGCGGATTCTCCAAATACAGTGCTTTTCACGTGATGCTCCCTTGTGTATGATGACCTTCATTATGGATCGTCAAGGCATGAAAACTCAAACGAAGATTGTGGTCAAGAAATTCGGGGGAACTTCTGTCGGTTCTGTTGAAAAAATTGAAAACGTTGCTTCTCGTATTCTAGAAGATATAGCCCATGGACAAAAACCCATAATTGTCGCATCAGCTATGGCAGGGGAAACAAATCGGTTAGTGGATTTAGCGCGTAAGATGAACGGAAAGTATCATGGGCCAGCTTATGATATGCTTTTGGCCTCAGGGGAACAGGTATCAGTGGCTCTTTTAGTCATGGCTTTTGCAAAGAGGGGACAAAAAGCCAAAGCTTTTTTAGCTCATCAATTGGGAATTTATACAGACTCTGTTGTCTCACAGGCGCGTATTCAGAGTATTAATATTGAACCTTTAAAGTCATGTCTTGATGAGGGAGTGATTCCGGTTATTGCTGGGTTTCAAGGGGTGGATAAGAATCGCAATATAACAACTTTAGGGCGTGGAGGAACAGATACCTCTGCTGTGGCCATAGCTGTGGCTATGAAATTAGATGAATGTGAAATCTATACAGATGTGGCATCTGTTTTTTCAGCCGATCCCAATTTGGTTGGTCAGGCCAAAGAAATTGAAACCTTATCTTATCAAGAAATGATGGAAATGGCCTCTGTAGGATCTAAGGTTTTACATATTAGAAGTGTAGAGTTAGGGGCTAAATATGGGGTAAAAATACATGTGCGCTCTTCTTTTGAAAAAAGAAAGGGCACGTGGATTATACCGGAAGGAGAGGATATGGAAAAACCAGTGGTTTCGGCCGTAACTCATGAAGCGGATATTGCTGTTATTAAGTTGTTTCCTATGGAAAGAGGATCGGAAAGTTTAGCTTATCTTTTTGAACAACTTTCTGAAAAGGGAATTGTAGTGGATGTGATTACACAAAGTTATAATGAAGAGGGGCAGCGTTTGGCCTTTTCTCTTTCAAAAGATGATGTGTATATGGCCACAGAAATTATTCAGAAAATTTTTCCGAGTACGACTATCAAGGTTTTAGATGGTGTTTCTAAGGTGAGCATTGTGGGAGTGGGGATGAAAAATCATCCTGGTGTTGCGGCAAAGTTTTTTCGCACACTTTCAGATAAAAAGATAGATGTGGAAATTGTAACAACTTCTGAGATTAAGGTGAGTGCGATTATAAATCACGAGCAATTGTCGACAGCGGCACAGGCTCTTCATACAGAATTTGGATTAGATGCTTCTTAATTTAAGAGGGTACAAAGAGTGAAAAGAGCAATGAGCTATAAATCAAATGTTCTGCATTTTGCGGGAAAAAATCTAAAAACTTTGGCTAAGAAATATGGAACACCGATTTACATTTATGATTTATATGGAATAGCCAATGTTATAGATGACTTTAAAAAGGCGTTGGGCCCGACGTGTGAGGTTCACTATGCTTCAAAGGCCAACGCTCACCCTGGGATTTTAAAGCTGATGAAGCAAAAGGGGGTGGGGATAGATGCTGTATCAAAGGGCGAAATAAAAGCCGCTTTGAATGTGGGTATTTCTGCAAAGGATATTATTCTTTCCGGAGTGGCCAAAACAGTTTCGGAACTTCAGTTTGCTATTTCAAAAAACATTAAATCTATCAATGTCGAGAGTGTGGGAGAGTTAAAAAGAATTGCCAAGTTGGCTCAGGAAAAGAAGAAGTTTGTTAATGTTGCTATTCGTTTTAATCCTGATGTGGATGCAAAGACACATCCTTATATTACAACGGGGTTTCGGGAGAATAAATTTGGTATGGATAAGAGTTTTATACCTGAGATCAAGCGTATTTTAAAAAAATCTCGTTTTATAAGGCTTAAGGGCATGACGATTCACATTGGATCACAGTTGACGGATTTGAAACCTTTTCGGGACGCTATTCGAAAGACGCTACCTTATTACAAGGCGTTTCGGGCTGAGGGTTTTCCTTTGGAGTTTTTCAATGTGGGTGGGGGGTTAGGTATTCCTTATCAGTCAGAGGTTATGCCTTCGTTAAAGAGTTATGGATCTATGGTACAGAGGGAATTAAAAGTTTTAGGGGCAAAAATTCTCTGTGAACCGGGTCGTATATTGGTGGGGGGCTCGGGGGTATTATTGACAGAGGTTCAATATATGAAGTCGGCACCGAGTAAGAATTTTCTAATTGTGGATACGGGAATGCACCATCTTTTGCGGCCGTCGCTTTATGATGCTTATCATAGTATTTTACCTGTTATACGCAGGAGGGGATCGGCAAAAACTTATGATGTTGTAGGGCCTATTTGTGAAAGCTCTGATTTTTTAGGAAAGGATAGAGAGTTTAAAGGGGTAAAAGAGGGAGATCTTTTAGCTATTTTAGATGCGGGTGCTTATGGATATTCGATGGCCAGTCAATACAATGCTCACACTTTGCCAAAGGAAATTTGTTTAAAAGACAAAAAAGTTTCATTGGTATAAAAGGAAATAAGGATTTTTTGGCTAGATGCAGACTTCTGTATTTAATATTTACTTAATTATTTCAAATATTTATTGATTTTTTTCAGACGAATTTGTCGCAAGTTTGTCGCAAGTTTAAATGTCGCTTCTTAAACGATATGACTGTTGATTTGTTGCTCCCGTGGCTCTAATGATTTTCTTCTCAAGCATATCTTTTAGATCTCTCTGTAAAGTTCTTTTCGTTATTTTACTTTGTTTCTTCTTCTTTCTATCTTCTTTGGCTATTCTTACACAAAGCTTTTCAAAATCTTTTGGAGCCAATTTTTCATTTTCTAAGATGTGTTCAATAATTAGACTTTGTCGTTTTGTCAGGTCATATTTTTCTGCAAGAGTGTCTTTTTGAATAACTTTTTTTCCAACGGAAATAACCTCATTCATTTGAGATAAAAAACCTTTTATAAAATATTCAAGCCAATTTGTCATGTCCATATTATTTTGCCGTACTGATTGAATAGCATTATAAAAAGAAGCTCGATTTTTATCATAATATTCACTAATAGAAAAAAGACGTTTGAAATCATAATCTGATTTATAGAGATATAAGGCGCAAAGCAGTCGAGAAGTGCGACCATTCCCATCAATAAAGGGATGGATGTGAACAAGCTGGAATTGAATAATTCCACTTTTTAAAACCGGGTGTATTTCTGATTCTTCATTGATCCATCCTATAAACTCTTTCATAAGTTTAGGTACTTTTTCTGGTTTTGGAGGGGTGTAAATAATTTTTTTAGTTATAGAATTAACAACATAATTATTGAACATTTCGATAAATTCCTGGTTTGGCACTACCTCCTCGAACTCCTTTTACTAGCTCTTTATGAATAGATTTAACAAATGATTCTTCAATTTTTTCATTTGTTTTTAGATAGTCTGATACAAGTTTAAAGGCATTCTTATAGTTCTTTAATTCTTTTATATCTTCTTTATTCACACCAGAAACAGATTTTCCAGATAAAATTTTCTTTGATTGATCTAGAGTCAGTTGAGTTCCCTCTATATGGGTTGTGTGGTGAGTCTCTATGAGAAAAGCATTACGACTCATTTTCTTTATCCATGCATTTGAAAGATGTGCCGCATCTAAAAATCCCCTGGCTCTTTCAATATCCATAAGATCGTTTAGCATGGGTTGGGTAATAGTAAATTTTGGAAAAAAATGTTTGTTTATCATTTTATTATTTTCTCTGTAGTTTTAAAGACTTGCTCTTGTTCCTCACTTAGGTTTCTTTTTCATTTCCTTAAGAGCTTCAATCTCAAGAGCGGTGAGGGAGACAGTGTTGACAATGTCTGTAACACTGCAAGAGCGTTGTAAGACATTTGCTGGTTTTGAAATACCCATCAAGAAAGGACCTAAAACTTCTCCATCCCCTAGCTGTTGAACAAGTTTATAGGCAATGTTCCCTGCGTCTAAATTAGGAAATAACAAAATATTTGCACGTTTTTTAATATTGCTAAACGGAAAGATTTCTTTAACAATATCTGAATTTGTTGCCGTGTCAGCTTGCATCTCCCCATCCACAATTAAGTCCGGATATTGCTTTTTTAAAATATCAGCCGCTGCTCGCATTTTTTTGGGTGAATCAAAACGTCCTGTAAAATTAGAAAAACTCAGCATAGCAATACGCGGTTGAATATTAAAATATTTTGCGACTTTGGCTGCACTGGCAGCAATTTTTGCAATCTCTTCCTTTGTGGGATCGATATTCATAGTCACATCAGCGAAAAATATAACCCGATTCTTTACAATCATGATAATCAAACCCGCAGCTACATCTCCCTTAGAAGTTCCAATAATTTGTAATATGGGCTGTACAGAGTCTGCATAGTTTTGTGAGGCTCCGCTAATTAATCCATCAGCATCTCCAGTTTTTACCATCATTGCAGCATAGTAATAAGGATCTCGAACTAATCTTTCCGCCTCTCTCAGTGAGACCCCTTTGCGCATTCGTTTCTTCCAAAGAATGTTAGCATATTCTTGAAAGTTTTCAGTGCGAGAGGGGTGGAGTATGGGAAGATCCATAAGATTTTCAAGTTGTAAATCTTGAATACGAGGACGAATAACATCTTCGTAACCTAATAAAATAGGTTCTGCAATACCCTCATCCACAATGATTTGCATGGCTTGTAACACTTTTTCATTGCTGGCTTCAGGAATAACAATTCGAGGTAATTGAGATTTTTTTGATTGCACACGCTTTTTAACACGATTAATGGCAGCTCGAATAAACTCCTTGGAAGCTCCTAACTGAGATTCTAATTTATCTTTATAGGCTTCAAAATCCTTTATATCCCGTTGAGCCACTCCAGAGTCCATAGCGGCTTTTGCAACAGCAGGGGCAACACGAAGTAAAACCCTCGGATCAAAAGGTTTGGGAATAATATAATCCGGCCCAAATTGGAAAAGCCGTCCTCCGTAGGCCCTTGAAACACTCTCGGGAACTTCTTCTTGAGCTAGTTCTGCAAGTGCATGGACAGCAGCCAGTTTCATCTCTTCATTGATAGATGTAGCTCTCACATCCAGTGCTCCTCGGAAAATAAAAGGAAAACCCAAAACATTGTTCACTTGATTGGGATAGTCCGACCTTCCTGTGGCCATAATCACTTCGGGTCTGACCTCTTTGGCGGCTTCAGGCATGATTTCTGGTATCGGATTGGCCATTGCAAAAACAATTGGTTTTTCATTCATAAATTGAACCATTTTTTGTGTCACAACATCTGCGACACTCAGACCAACAAATACATCAGCTCCTTTCATGGCGTCAGTTAATGTCCGGTCCTTTGTCTCAGTGGCAAATTCTGATTTATAAATGTTCATACTTTCAGTGCGGCCTTTATAGATCACACCTTCGGAATCGCACATGAGTATATTTTTCGCACCTAAGTTTTTAAAGAGACGGCCGCAAGCAATAGCTGAGGCCCCAGCTCCATTTATAACAAGCTTGATATTTTCAATTTTTTTCTTTGTTAATTGAAGGGCGTTTAATAAAGCTGCTCCAGAAATAATAGCTGTTCCATGTTGATCGTCATGGAACACGGGAATATTCATTTCCTTTTGTAACTCTTGCTCTATGGTGAAACATTCGGGAGATTTAACGTCTTCTAGGTTAATCCCACCAAATGTAGGCTCTAAAGCTTTGACGGTGTTTATAAATTCTTGAGGGTCTTTGGCTTTAACCTCAATATCAAAGACATCAATATCCGCAAACTTTTTAAAAAGTACCCCTTTGCCTTCCATAACGGGTTTTGAGGCTTCAGGTCCTATATCTCCTAAACCTAAGACAGCCGTTCCATTTGAAATAACAGCCACCAAATTTCCCTTAACAGTGTAGTCATAAACTTTTTGGATATCTTTGGCTATTTCCAAACAGGGCTCTGCAACTCCAGGGGAATAAGCTAAACTCAAATCGCGTTCTGTATTACAGGGTTTTGTGGCAATGACTTCCAGTTTCCCTTCGCGTTTTCGAGAATGATATTCAAGGGCCTCTTTGTTTTTTTTCACATATCCTCCAAAGGGAAATGATTTTAGAGTCAACTATTACGAAACCATTGCAATGAGTCAATATTCTATTCGGACAAATTTGGATTTTTATAGAGAGTTATGATGTTTCATTATGAGATATTGACGTTTATAACTAGATTTTAAACGGCATAGGATATTTTATTTATTTTTCACTGAGAATTCTTCTTTTTGAATATTTTGAATTTCCGTTTGAGATAAGCCAGTAGCTTTTTCAATTATAGAAAGATCAATTTTATTCTCTAACATTCTATAAACGATTTGCTGAAGATTTTCTTGTTTACCTTTCTCTAATCCCTGATCATAGGCCCAAGCTTTCTCAGCCTTATCATCACTAATAGCTTTAAGACGATCCTCCTCCTGCCACCTCAACTTATCCTCTAACGACATATCCTTTAAAAGTCCCATAGCTTGCCTCATCTCTTGGTTTTTCTGAGCCAATTGCTCTAATTCACTCTCTTTTATTTGACTTGAATGTCTAATAATATAGCACCAATGGTCTCTTAAATCAATTAAACCCTCTAGACGTGTTTTAAACTTAGAAAGTTCTACAAACACTATTCTTAAATCTCTGTTGAGGCAAAAGTGAGGTGATTTATCTGAAAGAAGAGAAAAGCTAGTGACAACGTCTTGAGTTTGTTTAAAGACTGAAAATTCAGTAAAGATCAAAGAGTAGGTGGGATGAAGGGTTTCATACTCAGCACCTTGTTTAAAGCCATCGGTGTAGAGTTTAGCCCAGTAGAAGAGTATTCTTGAGAGAAAGCCTTTCTTGTAGGCAGATTGCATTTCAACGTTGATTTTCTCGCCTGTGTTTAGTTCCAGTTTCAGATCTAAGATGATTTGTTTTTTCTTTTCGACTTCAGGGGGGATCTCAGGGTTTAGGATCTGAATGCCTTTGATTTCTTTATCTGAGGGAAGAGGAAGAAAGGTTTTCAGTAAAGAGCGAAGAAGGTTTTTGTCTCTTGTAAAGTAGGCCTTAAACATTAGATCTTGACTCAGCTTAATGTATGGTTTGTTGCGTTGTTTGTTTCTCATTTTACTTGTTCTCCTTAAAAAGGGTTTTATTCACTGAAGAACTGCTACAATTAGCAATTTCTTTGAGAAGTGAATGAATCGGATAAAAGCAAAGGGCATACCTGCTTTAGAACCAAAATAATAAACTCTCAGGAAATAAGTGGTCGTTATTCGGACATTTGATCCGGATAACATTTCTAGTGATTTGATGAGATAGATTGGGGATTCACTTAGATCTGATAAAATGGTAATATTAAAGAATTGTGTAGTTTTAAAAGGAGGAGATAAAAGTGTCTGATCCAAGAGATGTTGTTATTATTGAGGGAGTACGAACTCCCTTTGTAAAATCGGGGACAAAGTTTGACGCTATTTCTGCTGTGGAACTTGGACAGGTCGCTCTTAAGGAACTATTGGTAAAAACAGAGATTAGCACTGACGTCATTGATGAGGTGATTATTGGCAATACGGGTAATCCCTCAAATGCCGCTAATATTTCACGTGTGGTGGCCTTAAACGCAGGTCTGCCTCAAAACATTTCAGCGCATACAGTTCATAGAAATTGTGCCTCAGCACTTGAGAGCCTGGCTACAGGTTTTGACAAGATTCGAGCAGGCCAAGCAGATACGGTTATAGCTGGAGGTACAGAGAGCATGTCAAATATGCCACTGCTATTTACCAAATCCTTTGTGAATGTCTTTCGTCAAGTTATGGCTGCGAAGACAATAGGACAAAAGCTAATGCATTTAGGGAAATTAAAACTGAGAGATTTAAAACCCCGAGTGGCTATTATGGAAGGTTTAACAGATCCTTTTTCGGGATTAAATATGGGACAGACAGCAGAGGTGTTAGCTAAAGAATTTCAAATTTCTAGAGAAGAGCAAGATGAGTATGCTTTAAACAGTCATCGAAGGGCCATACAACATAAAGATCGTTTACGAGAAGAAATTGTATCTTTCTTTATTCCTCATAGAGAAGCGATTGAAGATGATGTTGGTCCTCGAGAAAATCAAAGTTTAGAGCAGTTGCAAAAATTAAGACCCTATTTTGATCGTAAATATGGGACGGTGACTGTTGGAAACTCTTGTCCTATTACAGATGGTGCGGCAATGGTTCTTATGATGAACCGTGAGAAAGCTGAGGCTTTAGGAAAAAAATCTTTGGTGAAAATAAAATCATATGCCTTTGTGGGGTTAGAGCCTGAGCGTATGGGGTTGGGACCTGTGTATGCGACGGCCTTGGCTCTGGATCGAGCGGGACTTACATTAAAGGATATAGGTCTTGTTGAACTCAATGAAGCCTTTGCTGCACAAGTTTTATCCTGTTTGAAGGCTTTTGAATCAGAGGAATTTGCAAAGCAGAAATTGGGACGAGCGGAAGCTCTTGGAAAAATTTCCCCTGAAATATTAAATGTCAATGGTGGAGCGATAGCCTTGGGTCACCCAGTGGGAGCGACCGGGACACGATTGGTTTTGACTTTAATGAAAGAAATGGAAAGAAAAGGTGTTCAATACGGGCTGGCTACATTATGTATTGGTGGAGGTCAGGGTGGAGCTATGATTTTGGAAAGAGAGGCGTAAGTTGAAAAATGCAGGTGATGTGAGCTTAAAGCTTGTTTCTCAGGGTGATATTGGCCTTTTAGAATTTGTTGGTGAAAAGGTTAATAAACTCTCCAGTTCAGTGATGAAAGAGTTGGAAGAAATTTTAGAGCAGATTCGAGATTCTAATTTTAAAGCGATTATCTTGATATCTAGAACACCGAACATATTTATTGCAGGTGCCGACATAGCCGAAATAAAAGATCTTTGTAAAAAAGAGGAAGCTATAAAAGTTGTCCTAGCGGGGCAAAAAATCATTAACATGTTGGAGGATCTACCTATACCTGTGATTGCAGCGATTCATGGTGCAACCTTAGGTGGCGGTTGTGAAGTGGCATTAGCCTGTGATTATCGCATTTGTTCAAGTGATAAAAAGACGCGTATTGGTTTGCCAGAGATAAAACTGGGAGTCATTCCAGGTTTTGGTGGGTGTGTACGGTTACCTCGAGTTGTGGGTCTACAATCGTCTTTAGATATTATTCTGGCCGGTAAATCTGTAAGTGGTGAAAAGGCACTCCGGATGGGGTTAGTGGATCGTTGTGTTCCCCCAGTGATTTTGGAAAAACAAGCTTTTAAGATGGCTCAAGAGATTATTGCTAAGGGCTCTAAGAAACGGCGTAAAAGATTTTCTTCTAAAAATATCACGCAACATATTTTGGAGAGTACGGTAGGGCGTCTGATTGTATTTTCAAAAGCGCGTAAAGCTGTAGTGACAAAGACAGGGGGACATTATCCAGCCCCTTTAAAAGCTCTAGAGGTTATCCAAAGAACTTATGGTGTTTCTGACCGTGGTAAATGTTTAGAGATTGAAGCTCAAGGGTTTAGTGATGTTTGTGTTACAGATGTGAGTAAGAATTTAATTAATTTGTTTTACCTTACAGAGGGCATAAAGAAAAAAACAGGAGTTTCTAATAAAGAAATACAACCTCGTGATTTAAAAAAAGTAGGTGTGTTGGGCGCAGGAACTATGGGCGGAGGTATTGCACAACTCTTTGCTGATAAGGGCTTTGATGTGCGTATGAAGGATATCAACAACAAAGCCATAGCTCTTGGACTCAATACAGCTCGGAAGATTTGGGAAAAACTTTTAAAACGGCGACGTATTACTCAGTATGAAATGCAACAGAAATTTAGCCGCATCAGTGGAGGTACGGATTTTGATGGCTTTCAAAGCTTGGATTTAGTTGTTGAAGCTATTGTTGAAGATATGGAGATTAAAAAGAAAGTTATTGGTGAAACAGAAAAACAGTGTCATGAGAATTGTGTCATAGTGACAAACACATCATCATTAAGTGTTACAGAGATGGCCAAGGGATGTGTGCGGCCAGAGAATTTTGCAGGCATGCACTTTTTTAATCCTGTTCATAAGATGCCTTTAGTTGAAGTCATTCGTGGTGAAAAAACCAGTGATGAAGTGTGTGCTACAGTTTTTCATTTGGCTAAGAAATCAGGAAAATTTCCAGTTGTTGTTAAAGATGGACCGGGGTTTTTAGTGAATAGATTGCTTTTGCCCTATTTGAATGAAGCTGCATATCTTTTAGAGGAAGGTGTGAGCATAGAGAGGGTCGATAATGCTTATCTTAATTTTGGAATGCCGATGGGCCCTCTGCACTTGATTGATGAGATAGGTATTGATGTAGCCGCTAAAGTGGCAAAAGTTTTTGAAACAGCTTTTGGAGAAAGAGCTAAACCTTCCCCTTTAATGCAAGAGATTGTTCAGTCGGGGCGATTGGGTAAGAAAAATAAAAAGGGCTTTTATAAATATGATGAGAATGGGACTAAGGGTTCTGTGGATTTATCGGCTTATAATCGGTTTTCAAATAAACTCAGTGATGAAGCCATAGTTCATCGAGGCGTTTTTGCGATGATTAATGAAGCAGCTATTGCCCTTTTTGAAGATCGCATAATTGACACTACAGATCAGGTGGATTTAGCCATGATTATGGGCACAGGATTTCCTCCTTTTCGTGGTGGACTTTTAAAATATGCCGATAAGGTCACGGCTAAGGAAATTGTAAGGTGTTTGCAGGAGTGGTCTAATAGCGTAGGCCAACGCTTTCAGCCTTCTCGTCCTCTGATGGATTTAGCTGAGAGTAAAGGGCAGTTTTATTCGTAATTATTTGTACTTATAGTTAATGATTCCCTGAGTCAATTTAACCAAGAAATTGCTTTGAATTAATTCCTTTAATCTTAAGAAATATGTTTTTGCAATACTTATATCTTCTTGATGATTTTTGTTTGTGAAACTAAGGGTTCATCGCTTCATAAAAAATCTATTGAGTGTTTTTATAATAAGAATAAGTGATTTTAATAACTAATTTTTCAAATTCCCTTTCTTAGCAATAGATGTTACATCTTTCTACCTCTTTGAGTAGACTGAAGATAAAGGGGGTGCCTTAAAAGACTTTGTAAAAATTAAAGAAGTTTGAGAATAACGCCTGTTATTTTCAATTTAAGGTATTAGACATGAAAATTATTAAGAAGGAGTAGGGTGATGGAAGTTTTCACTAAAGTTGCATTGGCATTTGAGCAAGGGGGATTTTGGATGTGGTTTATCTTTGTCCTCCAAATTATTTCATTCGCTATTATTATTGAGCGAGTATTGGCTTTATACAAAGCGAGAAAACCGACTCAAAAAGCCTTGGCCCTGCAGTTTGAAGAAGATATTCGCAAAGGTAACTTAGAGCGAGTGCTTTCTAAAGCAAAAGCTCTTGGTCCCGAGGATCCTATTGGTCGTGCAGTTGTTGCGGGTACGATGACAGCTCAAAGTTTTGGCGGTCAAAATGAAATTCAAGGAAAAATGGACGAGGTTCTTTTAGAGGAAAATTCTAATTTAGAAAAACGCACAGGCTTTTTAGCCATGCTAGGTAACGTGGGAACACTAGCGGGGCTATTGGGTACGATTGTGGGAATGATTAAATCATTTGCTGCTGTTGGTATGGCTAATCCTATGGAAAAAGCGACACTTCTTTCTCAAGGTATTTCAGAAGCGATGAATACAACAGCCTATGGATTAATTATGGCTATTCCTGCTTTAATCATGTTTGCAGTTCTTCAAAACCGAACAAATGTTTTATCTGAGGATTTGAATCAGGGGGCTTTAAAAATCTTTAATTGGTTAAGCTATACATACGAATCTATCCCCCAGAGACCAGTGCGGAAAGCTGAAAGAGCAGAAATGACAGTTTAAGGATGGAGATAATTATTGAATGAGAAGTAGTAAGAAAAAGGGATTAGATTTTGAAGTAAACCTTTTGGCTTTTATAGGTCTGCTGGCTGTTTGCGTTTGCTTTTTACTTTTGACAGCGATTTGGGTGCACATTGGTTCCATGGATGTAAAGCAAGCTATTGGTGGTCAGCCAGCGACACAGTCAAAGGTTTCACCTAAAGTTTGGGTAAAAATGATGAGTAAGGGGGCCCTGGAATTTCGTCTCCACAACGCGCCTCGAAAAACATCGAGGCGTTTACGTCGTGTTGTCATTAAGGGTTTGGAAGATGAAAAGCCTGACTTTGAAAAGGTGTTGGGACATGTGAAGAATTTAAAAGAAAGAATTCCTGACTTAGAAGAGAGTTTGATTATGCCTTATGCACAGGCAAAGTACGAAGATATTATTCATTTAATGGATTCTTTGAAAGAAGGCGGAATGACGAGTTTAGGTGTGTCTCCTCTATAGTTTAAGGGGGGATATACTATGAGAGGGAGATAAGTTTTGATTACGGATAGTATTATTAAAGAAACAGCAAAAGAGAGCCCTCTCACTAGAGCAACGGTTGTTGGTCAAGAAAGTCCAAAAGCGCATAAGCAATCTATCACTCAACCGCTTATGTTAACATCCTTGGTGGATGCCTTTTCTATTTTAGTTGTTTACTTGTTAATGAATTTTTCAACATCTGGAGAAATTCTTTATTTTAGTAAAGATCTTGAATTACCACAGGCGCAGAATAGCGTGGAACTTGAGCGACATACGGTTGTTAAAGTAGTGGAAGATGGTAAATATTTTATAGAAGAAGAGGAAGTGGCTAAGGGTCAGTTGGTTGCAAAATTGTTGGAACTCAGAAAAACTTTTGAAAGCGAACGTCCAAATGAAACATTTCCTGGGACTCTCATTGTTCAGGCGGATCGTCGTCAGGAGTATAAAAATTTAAATAGCATTGTTTTAGCAGGAGCACATACAGGTTACAGCGACATTAAGTTTGCTGTCCTTGCAAAATGATAGAAAGGAGTATTAATGAAAATAAAAAAATTAATACTGCATTTTTTAGGCGTTCTCTTTGTATGTTCTTTGCCCCTTTCTGCATTAGAAGCTAATATAGATGCTAAGGCCCGAGATCTTCTTATCGTTAAATTTGAAAAAGTTCTTTCTCATCTAGCTCCCAGTGCAAAGGGACGAGCGTCTATCTCCTTACGTTTAGCAGATTTATTAGCTGAGAGAGCTCGGCAAGCTGCTATGAAAGAACTTTCAGAGGGGTGTACAACATGTCGTGCTGGCTTAGAGGATCGTAAGAAGGCACTAAAGCTTTATGAAGATGTTGTTGGAAAAGTGTCTCAGGAGCAACAGGGAAAAATCTTTTTTCAAATAGGTCACTTGCGTGAAGTTTTAGGTAATAAGGCAGCGGCTATTAAGGGGTATAAAAATCTCATAGCAACATCTTCATCTAAAGAACTTGTGGCAGAAACTCATGTGGCACTCGGAGAGCTCTACTACAAAGATAGGATGTATACATCTGCAAAGCCTCATTTTGAAAAAGCTCTTCAAATGGGAGTAGAACAAATGGGCCGAGTGAACTATAGAATGGCATGGTGTGATTATAATACGGGGCTTGTAACAGCAGGAGCTGAACGGCTTATTAAGATGTTAAAAGATCCGAAATTATTGACACGAACAGGGTCTGCTGGGGTTGTGTCTGTTGATCTCCAATTTCAAGAGGAAGTGTCTAGGGATTTAGCTACATTTTTGGCAAAGCAGGGGCCATCGGATTCCAATATAGAGACTCTGTATCAATACTCTCCTGAATCTACAAAGTTATCAAATTTAAGCTATCTTGCTAATGAATTGGAAAGATTAGGAAGGGGTGAGAGATCCATTAGTGTTTGGTCAAAGGTTCAATCCCTACAATCAAACCCAAGAGCGCGTTTAGAGGGGCATGTTCGTTTATCGCAACTTTTTGTAAATGCGCAGGATATTGATGCGGCAATGAAAGAAATGGGAAAGGCTGTTGAGCTTTGGGGTTCTACAGATTGTACAGAGGCATCATGTTCGGAATTAAAAAGTCGTCTTAGAAAATTGGTTTTAGATTGGCATCGTGCCAATAAGAAAACTCCTTCAGTGCCGATACTGGATGCTTACGCTACATATTTAACTCGATTTAGTGAAGATACAGAGATGCGGTATTGGGCTGCGGGTTTGGCAAAAGAGTTAAAGCTTTGGGAACGCTCTATGAAGTTGTTTCAAGAAGTTTCTATGGCTCAAAAAGGTGATACGCCTAAAGAAAAAGATCTTTTGGAAGAGGCTCTTTTGAGTCAGATAGAAGTTGCAGAACTTTCAAAAGATAAGGCGATGTTGCAAGTGGCCTATGATCGTTATCTTGCCCAGAGCGCGAAAAAGAGTAAGTCCTTGGAAGTTCACTATCAGAAAGCAAAGTTGTTATATGATTCCGAGAGTTATGAACAGGCAGCTAAGGATTTAAAAAATGTTGCTTTGATGTCTACAAACGTTAAGGGCGCAAGAAATATTAAAATGCAGGCTGCTGATTTAGCTTTAGATGCATTGGTACTTTTAAAAGATGATAAGAGTTTGGAATCATGGGCTATGCAATTTGCAAAGGCCTTTCCTTCTAAATCTTCTGAATATATTCAGATCAGCAGACGTTCTGTACTGAATCAAACGGCTTCATTAGCAGATGGCAATACTTTAGAAGCATGGAATGTTCTGCTTCGAACGGATTTAAGTGGTGCTACAGATGAGGAGAAAATTACTTATTATAAGAATAAAATCCTATTAGCTGAAAAGTTAAAAAAGTTTGGTGAGGAAAGAAATGCCGTGCAGGCGTTATTAAATATAGAAGGGCTAACATCTAAAGATAGAGAGTTTGCTCTATCCCGTAGATCATGGTTGGCTGAATTGGTTCTTGATTTTTCTGAGGCTTACGAAACAACGAAACAATTAAAGTTAGAGGATATGTCTCCGGAAGAGAGAATTTTGCGTTTGGCTATGTTTGCCGAATTGGCGGGGAAAGACTATAAAAAACACTATAGAGATTTTTTAAAGACCTCTAAGGATTCAGAACAATCTGTGATTGTTGCTGCACGTTTGGTGAGAGAGGCAGAGGATAAACAAAAGGCTCTTTTAAGTTATAAAAAGAATATCATAGAAGATCCTGAACTTTATATGGGTCTTCAGCTTGAAGTGTTCAATGAACATAAAAACTTAAAATCAATTCGTGAACTTCTCAAGAGTCCAAAAATGGCAAAAACGGCTGCGGGAAAAATACTACAGCGAGAGATTTATTTTACGGACCTTATGGTTACGAAGAAAAAAGTCGCTGAACATCAAATCCGTTCGACCACGCAAAAAATATTAGCTAGTGATTTGAGAAAAAGAATTGGGCTCTTTGAAAAATTAGAAAAGAAAACCCAAGAGGCTTTAGAGTCTTCGGACTGGATGAGCCAAATTGTGGCTTTGTCTATAACACAAAAAGAAGCGCAAAGGCTTTATAATGATATTTTAGCTCTGCCTATGCCTGAAGGTTTAAATGAGGAAGAGCAAAATCAGTATCTACGCCTGTTGGGTCAGCAAGCGGGGCCTTACCAGATTAAGGCATCTGATATAGAAACCAAGGTTAAGGAACTTCTTTCGGATTCTTTAATTGTTCACCGTTTGGCAGAGAATTTTTCTAAGTTATCAAAGACAGAGCGCATGCTTTCTGAATCTCAATTAAAAATCTTAGTACCGTTTCTTCCTGAAATGCAAAAAATGACTTTAGTGCAAGTTCTTGAAAAACCATCTTTAGTGACTTCTGATCGGAAGCCTTCATTGGATTTGGCAGAGGGGCTTCGTACAAGTGTACGTAAGGATCCTTTAAACTTAACGTATCTGACACAGCTAAAAGATTTTGAAGAAAAAATGGGAAATAATACGATGGTGAGCTACTTAACAGCTCGTATTTCGAAGTTAGGAAAAAGATAAAGGGAGTGTAAATGAAAACCTTTAGATTAAAAGTTATCATAATAGGGATTACTTTTCTTATGATTCCTCAAGTTACAATGGCTACAGGTAAAAAACTTCAAAAGGATCTTAGTTTTGATGATCTCTTGGTAAAGGGTAAATATCAATTTTCTAATGAAGCTGTTGTTACTGTAGAACAAGATAAGGTTTTAGATTCCTTATTAGGAGTGCGTAAGGATTTTAAAGATAGAATTAAGAGATCAGCTGAGAGGCATTAATTTTTAAAGGAAATGAAGAGAGATAGGAACAATGGGACTTAAACAACTCGCTTTAGAGAACAGACATGGAGATGTCGTCAGGACATTTCGATGGAATGGAGAAGATGCCAAAGTTGTAAGACTTCTGGATACTCGGCGTGTGGAAGTGTGGTCACCACTGTATGAATCCAAACAAGAAACTCCCTTTGAAGTTTTAGGTGTTATAACAGAAGAGTCTTTAAAATCAGGTTTTTCATTAGAGAATTTGGGAAGTATTAAAGAGCTGACTTCTGTTGAAAATGTGCCTTGTGATGTTAAAGAACCAGAAAGAGAATCCAGATTATGGTGGAGAATATTTTCTCTTTGTATAGTGTTTATGTTAGGGGGGTTAATAGCTGTTCTACAAGCTCCCAGAGAGATGGAAGAGTTAGAAGAAGAATTAAAAACCCATGTTGTGCGTATTATAGAAAAAGCAAAACAGCAACCAAAGCCTGTAGCTGTTGCCTCTCAAATGTCACGACTTTCCATGGATGAGCAGAAATCAAAAGCCGTTAAGCCTCGCAAGAAAAATGTACAACGTTTGGGAGCTCTTGCGGTCTTAGGCTCAATGAAAAAAAGTCGTCAAAAGGGAGGATTAAATTTAGGGGCAGCTAAAGCGACAGAGGGACCCGGCCTTGGAGGTACGGGAGGAAGTGGTGGCCTTCAAAAAAGTCTTTATGCCAAAGGTATTATTGCAGCCCCTGTGGGCCCAGGAGCAAACATCAAGGGCGGCGGTGGATATGGCACTAAAGGAAAGGGTGGCGGTAAAGCTGGGTATGGTTCCTTAAGCTTAGTGGGTTCTGCTGGAACAAGTACTTTACCTTTAGGGACAGAAGCTCTTATAGAGGGAGGGCTTGATAGAGATGCTATTGATGCTGTTGTTCAGAAAAATATAGGACAAATTCGATTTTGTTATGAGCAGGGCTTGCAGTTAGATCCTAAATTAAAGGGCCGAGTTGTGGCCTCATGGGTTATTCAAGGTACGGGGTCCGTTACAGGGACAAAGGTGAAAAGCTCGTCCTTAAATTCACAGACAGTAGAGAACTGTATTTTGTTAAGATTACGCTCGTGGAAGTTTCCATTGCCTAGGGGCGGAGTGAATGTAAAGGTGAATTACCCATTTATGTTAAACAGGGTTAGCAGTGGTTAAGGGAGAGCTCGTATGAACACAAGGCAGTTATTATTTTTTCTCTTTCTATTGGTAGTGGGCTGTGAGGGTGGATTGCATCAAAATCCTCTTCATGAATATCCTGATTATATTCAAAATGCGACTTTGCCTGATAATATTCCTAAGAAACCACCTCGAGAGCCTATTTCTTCTGAATTTGCCAGGATTATAACAAATGATCCTTGGGCTATGGTTGTAGGGCAATCGTTTTCAGTGGGCGTGGATGCTTACTTATTTTTAGAAGATGAGATGTATCAGGATTTCAGAGTAGAGCTTACGAGCCCACCACCAGAGGGGGAAGATTATTCGTTTGAAGAAGTCATTGAAGAACATAATTATGGTTATGAATCCGTTGAAGATGAAGAGGGAGAAGAAGAGGAAGATGATAAGAGTGTATTAAAGCAAAAAGAATATCTTTTTCAATGGACTCCGAGCCAATCTATTTTAGATGACGATATTCGCAAAGTTTACTATTTGACCTTTACTTTGATAACTGATGGTGATGTGGCATTAGTAAGAAATAAAACAATCCCTGTTTTTATAGCTCGTCGTTTTGAAGTTCCTAAAATTACAAGAGTGAAATTGCCTGTAATTTTAAAAGAGGGTGAGTCGGGTGAGATGACTATTTTTGTAGAAGCACCTGACAGTAGTGAGATGCATGCTCCTACTTTACAATTTGAGTCTCCAGCTATAAAAACACATTCTGATCTTAGGAGTTATATAAATTTTGTTGAAAAAAAATGGTTAGAAAATGGGAAGTGGGAATTTAAATACTTTATTGATTTACCAAAAGGGGTAGATATAAGCGTTACTCATAAAAAGCATAGTCTTAGAGTTAGGGCTATTTCTGCCTTTGGCATAAGATCTGACTTCACTAAAGCAGAAGTGACTGTAAACAATGCCGTTCAAGATCCTACAATTGCCGGCCCTAGAGATGTGACGATTGTGGAGGGGGGGAGAACGAATATATTTCTCTCGGCTTTTGACCCTACGTTAAGTGGGGAGGAGTTAAAAGCAAGGCTTATAACTCCAGTTGTTAGTTTGCCAGGTGAAGTTTTTCTTTCTTATTTGCCTATGCCTGGTGGTGGGTTAGAGATTTCTATTAATTGGTTTTTACCAGAGGGTGTAGAGAACCTTAAGGACTCTTATAGAGTGGAGATTGAAGTTGAGAATAGGGGTCGTGAGGGAATGCGTATTGATAGAAAGAAAAAAAGATATTTTGTAAATGTTCATGTTGAAAAGCTACCAGTACCTGTTGAAGAAGAAATAATTTCCGAGGAAACACTTCAAGAAGATGGTGATGAAGTAGCTGAAAAAGTAGAAGAAAACAAAACTGCTCCGGAAGATGTGACGCCACCATCTGAAACAAAAAGTGATGACGATCAAGCAACTGATGAGACTTCTGAAGAGGTAGAAGAAGAAGATAAAAGCACTCCGGAGGTTGTAACACCACCGTCTGGAACGGGTGATGACGATCAACTTACGGATGAAACTTCTAAAGATGTCGAAGAAAACAAAATTGTTCCGGAAGTTGTGACGCCACCATCTGAAACAAAGAGTGATGACGATCAATCTGCTGACGAAACTTCACCTGAAGAGGGTGCAAGTCAAAATGAGGACTTAACAACACCTCCTTTGTCTGCCGTTCGTATTATGCCTTTTTATAACCTTAAGGAAAGGGGACTAAGTTGAAAAAAATTGTTTTTGTTTTATTGCTAAGTCCGTCATTTGTTTTTGCTGATCTTTTAGAAGATATTGATTCTTTAGGGGGGAATGATGTTCTTTTGGAAAGGGCACAAAAGTTAAACCCTGAAAAAAGTGTTCAGATTATTCAAAATCGTATTGTGGATAGAGTAACTCGTAGTGAAGTGAGCTTTGAGTTCTCTGGTGTTGCTGGTGGTGACGCCTATGTTTCTACAAAAAACTTGGGTTTGAGTTACACATTTCATATTAACCCAAGATGGTCTTTGGGTTTAAAAGGACAATATGCATTTAATAAATTAAGACCAGAGGGAAAAGCAGCGGTTGATTATGCAAAGAGAGTTGTGGATGAGACAAATCAGTCCTTGGAGCTTATTCCAGACATAGATTATCCAAAACTGGCTGGTTATGCAGTAATGAATTGGTACCCTATCTATGGAAAAATGAATCTTCATGATTTGGGAATTATTCATTATGATATCTATCTTCTTTTAGGTGGGGGACAGGTCAGTTTAAAGAATGGTAATACGCTAGGTATAACTGGTGGTATGGGTTTTGGGTTTTGGATTTCTCAGCATCTGTCTTCACGTCTAGAGTTAAGATATGAAACATATCAGGCAAACCCTGTTTCTGAACCCAAAAGAATGACCTTAACAACAGTTGGGCTCTCAGTGGGGTACTTGTTATGAGATTTTTATTAACCCTACTTGTGGCTTTTTCATTTCAGAATCATGCATTAGCTGAAGATGATCTTTTGAGTATATTAGAAGGAGGTTCAGAAACTCCTTCTGTGAATAGGGATGACACTTTTATTCAAAAAATAAGAGCAAAGATAGGAAGAGTAACACCAGAGCAAAGTATATTTTTGGAATTTCTTAAAAAGGGTGAAATGGAAAAGGCTCTCTATCAATGGGAATCTGCTTTTAAGAAAACATCTTTTTCAAAGTCTGCCACAGGGAAAGCTTTGTATGGGTATGTTTTATTTCAAAATAAATTACATATTATTGGTATAGAGACTTTATTTGGAGTGGGTCGACCTAAAAATATTATTCCAGAGCTTGGAAGCCTATGGAGGGAAGTGGCACCTGTTGAACATCCCGCTTGGGGTTTTGTGAATATCCAGTGGAAATCAGGTTGGACAAAAGTTTTTTCAATAGCAACAGAAGTTAGAGTGTTAGGAAGAAATATTTATAATTTGAAAAATCTTGATCCCATCATTGCTCTTTTAAAAAAAACAGCCTTAAACACTTCTGAAAGGGCATGGTTAGAATGGCAATTGGTTTTAGGGTTAGCACTAAACGATGATATCGCAAAGTCTGCTAAAATTCTTAAACACTTAATGGGTGTGAAAAATAATAAAGTAGACCTAAACCATATGAATATAACAGCTGCCCGCCTACTGTTTCAAAAGGGCTTTTTGAGTCCGGCTATTAGTTATTACAAAAAAATCACTAAGGGTTCAGACTTTTGGCTAGAAGCTCAGGAAGAAATAGGCTGGTCTTATTTGCGTAGAGGTGAGCCTCAAAATACACTGAGCTTTACACAAACGCTGATGAATTCTGTGTTTGCAAATGAATTGGGGCCAGAGCCTGTTTTCCTACATGGGCTAGCTTTATTAAAAGTTTGTGATTATCCTGGTGTTATGCAGACTTTGAAAACATTTCGAGGTCGCTTTAGGCCTAAGATTAAAGAGTTACAAAAGCTGGCAAGTACAGGCCAAACAGAACATTCTGATATTTTGATTAAAAAAATGAAGGAAAAGCGGATTAAAACCGTAGATCTCGGAAAATCAGCGACATTCCTACCTCGGTTGAGCAGTCGGGATGAGATTTTATTTGATCTTGTTGGAACCCAAAAGGCTTTAAAGAAAGAAGCTCAGTTGGCAGATGCACTCTATGCGAGGTCCTTAGTGGGTGGCACGGCTAAGGTTGGATTTCAAGCGGCTATGAAGAATTTAAAATCCGCTGTGGACTCAAGGTATCAAGCAGCGCAAAGTGCTTCCTACGCTCGTATTAAACTCTTGGCAAAGAATGAATTAGCAGAAATTCGGCAAGTTTTACAGAGAATGCATATTGTGGAAGCTGAGGTTATTCAGCAAGTGGCTATGGCTTCAGATGTTGTGGCAGCAACAAAAGGTCGAAAAAACACTTTAAAAGCGGAAGATAAAAAAGATGATAAGAATAAGTTAAAGTTTAAGTTGGAAAAGGAAATTTGGTTTGATGAATTATCTAACTATAAGGTGAGTTTAAAAAAGGGATGTGTTTCATCAGAAAGGTCTGTTGAATGAAAAAGCACACTGTTACTTTCCTAATATTATGGGGAATATTAAGTGGCTGTAGTGGTGAGACATCAAAACTTGTTCCCCTTCCTGATTTTGAAAAGTTAGCAGAGCTTCAAGATACAGACGTAGAATTAAATTATAGTCCAAAAGTAGATATGCTTTTTGTTATTGATGAGTCCACAAGTATGGACAAACATCAGAGAAATTTATCTTCCAACATAGACTTTTTTGTGGAGGAGTTTTTAAAAAATGATGTTGTAGATTTTCATATTGGTGTAACTTGCACTCAGGTGAGAACAAGAGGAGGGGGGTATGGGCATAATAACCCCTATAATCCTTATAATTATTCCAATCAATATAATAATCCTAGCGGTATTACAGCACGTTGTGGAACTCTTTTAGGTTCTCCTCCCTTTTTGACAGGAAACACTCAGAATCTAGCTGAAAAATTGCCAAAGTATTTAAAAATTGGAACAGATAGTGGTTCGAGAGAAAGTGTTTTTGAAAATGCACATGCTGTTTTAACCGCTCCCGCTGGTGTAAATAAGGGTTTTTATAGACCAGAGGCTCACCTTGTACTTATTTTCTTAACTGATGCTCATGACCAAAGCCCGACAGTAAGTAGAAAGCTTTTACGAGACACATTAATAGGAATGAAAAAAGGCAACTCTAGACTGATTCATATTTTATCAGCTATCATACCGTCTTATGAAGACCATAGTGTTTGTAAAAGAGATGATGGCCAGAAAAAACCCGTTTCTATCGAAGAGTTTACAAAAGATTTCGATGGTCAAATTCTTTCTCTATGTGATTCTAGCTTTGGAAGACAATTGGGTGTAGCAGGTAGAGAGATTTACGATAAAGTTGCCCGGACTATTTTTATCGAAAATGGACTAGCCCTCCCTGATACTATTGAGTTGTTTTATGGATCTCAGACTGTTGATAAAAAACATATTCAGTATGATCCTTATCAGAATGTAATTATCCTATCTAAGGACTTAGAGCTTGAGGAAGAGCCCGAAGGCACTAAGTTACGTTTAAAGTATACGACAGCAGATGTTGGTTTTGCGGTTAATCCACAAAATTAAAAGTCCGCCTAGTTCATTATATGATTTTATTTTTAGAACTTAAAAGATATTCCAGCTGTTGCAGACATATTACTCAAAGTTGTTGATTTGTCTTTACTCTTTGGAAAGAGAGTATAGTGAGCTTGAATAGGAATAAACATTTGATGGCTAATGCCTAAATCTAACCCTAAACCAAAATGACCAACACCAATAGTACCTATGCTTTCTGGTTTCAGTGCTGTGTTCTCTATTTTTGTAGATTTCTTACTGGGTGTGCGTATTCCTCCCCCAATACCAATCCATAATTTATTTGATGATGAACTGATAAAGGCATAGCGTAGCCATCCATCAAATGTAAGATAGTTAATATTTGTAAAACAGTTAGCTGTTGTATGAGGCTGATTTAGTGGATTTATCACTCCACAGACGGGTATTTGAGTTTGCTTTTTTGCCTTAAAACCATCGAGGCCTGCTAATACACGTAGGCTAAAAGCATCTGTGACATCCACGTCCAAATGAGCTTTGGCAATGAGTCCTGTGCCTGTCATTTTAACTTCTATTGGTGGAGCGGGTGGAAGGTAATATTTAGCCTTTAAATTATTAAAGGTACCTCCTAAGAGTACTCCTGCCGCCCATTTTTTCTGATTCAAAGGAGTTCTTGGTTTGGCTCGGGCACGTTTGTTACGAGATGGGATTCTTGTTAAAGTCATTCCTACGTCAACCCTCCCTTTTTGAAGAATTCCAATAGCCTTCCCCCCCCTAACAAATCGAACAAGAAGAATACCTTTAATAGAAATTCTTCCCTGTGACCCTTCACGTGTGACAGCTAAAACTCTCTGTCCGGGAGAAAACTCTCCCTGCTCCATAAAAAATAAAACCTTACGTCCTTTGACAGCACGAATAGTTGCTGCTTCTGTGAATTGAGATATAAGAAGAATTAGAGCTATAAAAGTAAAGTGTCTAGAGAACACAGCCGCTCCTGCGAAAGGAATATATTTTTTGTCCCTCTTAGAATAGATAAACTAACCCTGATTCTCCAGAAAATACCTACTGAATTCCCTACTTAAGTCCTAGAAATAGACTGGTAAATAAAGAGCTCCAATTGAGGTTACTTCTTTAAAACGGCATTCACTCAATTGGGGTAAATCTCTCTATTTCTTAAGACACACTTTTTTAACAAACTTAAAAAGGAATATCTTCTGAGCTGTCAAACGTAGGCTCAACAGTTGCTTCCGCTTGCGGTGTTGTTTGTTGGGTCGTATTGGCTGATCCAAGAAATTGAACTGTGTTGGCTACAATTTCAGTTGTGTATTTCTTATTGCCCTGTGGGTCTTCCCAAGAACGCGTTTGCAACCTTCCCTCAACATATACCTCACGTCCTTTTGTAAGGTATTTGGAGGACGTTTCTCCCATTTGACCCCAAACCACAACACGGTGCCATTCTGTACGTTCCTGTTTCTGACCTTCCTTATCTTTCCAAACTTGGCTGGTCGCAATACTCAATCGGCAAACAGTCTGATTGCTCTGTGTATATTTGAGTTCAGGGTCTGCTCCTAAACGTCCAACAACAATAACTTTATTTACACCTGACATATTTCACTCCTATCCTTAAGGTTTTTATCACCCTCCAAGAACCCCTCCTGAAGGTATATAGCATGAGGTCATTACCCTGCAAGCGATGATGCCATAGTGAACTCAAACTTATTGGTATTTCAGCTTCCGGTGTCCGGTTTTTGGACCCTAAAAATCGAAAAATCTAGGGTTTATTTTTCTTTCCGGAGCGTAGGGCCAGATACAAACCGAAGCGACATATTGTGACGAAGTAGATGATACCTTTTCGACAGTCCTAATGTTTTTAAAAGTCTGCGGCGGACAACTGCGGAGGAACTCCCATTCGTGCGGCAGAAATACGTAGATTATATTGCCCTCCGCCAGTAGCGGCACCCTTTTTGTAATCCTGAAGAAAGCCCAAAAAGAGTTTAAATTTACTTTCAAATTGTGGTGTGGTTTTTAAGTTGAGATTAAAATCGTAAGCTCCTAAAGCGGGTCCCATTTGTTTTAACTCTAAATCCATTTTTCCTTTTAAAGTTGCATTGACCTCATCACCTCCTAATTGAAGACGACTGAGTTTTAAAGAGTTATTATCTAATGTCCCTTGAAATTGAACAGATTTTAATTCAACAGGGGGTAAAGAAAAAGGACCCAATGGGGTTTGTACAGAATGCCCCTGAAGAGAAACCCGATCTAATGCCATATCTATTTTCATACGAGGTTGTTCAGTTAATTGCGGATCAACCTCACCTGAGATATTTAAATTTTTAACTTTTCCACTCAAAGGTAAAGAAGAAAAAGGCAAATCTTTAATGTTACTACCTTCTAAGTTAAGACTTGTTTCAAAAACCATCCCTCCCTGCTCTGTTGTCTTTTTGTGGTATGCAGAGATTGATGCAGAACCATTATAGAGACCTTCAACATAAATAGAAGCTCCAGGTTTAAATTGCAAAAGAGCAGGAATGTGAGGGGATAATGTCATAGAGTCCAACTTGATTTGATCCAACACAGGAACATTCATGGTTATATCGTTAGCTTTGATTCCTATAGAGGGGTAAAGCCCAATTTTTAAATCTTTTGATTGAAAATAGAAACGTCCGTTTGTAGCTTTAGCTATTTGAGCTGTCATAAGATCTTCAACGTCACTTAAAGGAAATGAAAAAATAAAAAAGAAGGCTAACATAAGAAATGTAAAAAAGATAAAACGTTTTAAATGCCGAAAAGGGTAGAGAAGCTTCTGAGCAATATTATTCATTTTCTCTTCCTTCCTTTTCTTCCCTTTCTTGCTGGTGGTTCTGGGGGTATAGATGAGAGGAAGCTGACAATTCTATACATAACATCATAATAGTGAGAATCTTCGTTTGAAGCCTTTATATCAATAGAGGTTAATTTTGTGCCTTCAATGCCGTTTTCAATACGAAAACCAATATCAACAATTTGTCTTAAAGTGAGTTGCGACAGTGTAGCTAAAACTCCCTCTTGCTTAATACCCTTTGGAATCATTCTACTGTCACCGATCGTAGCATCTTGCAGTTGTTCAATATTTATAATTTGATCCGGAGGGACATTAGCTCCTTGTAAAATAGATTGAAGTTGATTTGCTATTGCCGGAGGATGTACCTCTGGGCGTGCATCAGGTGCAGTTGCCATCTCTTGATTAAGATGTAATAGATCTCTTGTAAGATTTCTTTTTTCTTCAAAATAGGTAACTTCAGAGCCCTTACTTTGTATCCAAGCTATCGGAAGAGATAATAAAATGTATATGAAAAGAAATAAACTCACAGTCATTATAATTTTTTGATTTCTAGGTGATAGGTCATCAAACTTTTCTTTTAATGTTACATAAAGAGAAGTTTCTTGGAAATTTTGCCAATTGGTTTTTAAATTCTCTAAAATTTGTTCTTTAAGATCTTGAAAGTTCAATGCCCTTTTCTCCTATTGACTTTAAAATTATAGGCAAAAGCTATGCGCCCAGGACTAACTTGAATGCTTTCTCTAAGTGGAGTAATTTTTTGACGAACCGCAATTTTTTTTAAGGCACTTTCAATAAGCGCACGATCTGAAAGTTTTGCCACTTCCCCCTCTATTGTGACATTTTCATTGGCAACAAGAAGTCTTTTTACATCTGTGGTTATACGTTCTTTAGTAGGAAAGACAGTGGTAATGCTGTTAATGACATCTAGGGCAGAACTTAAATTTTCAAGCTCTGCTAATCTTTTTTTATCCTTTATAAGTTTCTTTTGCCTTTGAACATACTTGCGAACACCTGAAGTTGTGGCTCGTGATCCTGTAAGTTGAAAAGGTTCTTTTTTTGCCTGTTGTTTTAAGTTATCTGTTGCTAAATTGCTCAACTTGACGGAAAGAGAGCTTCCAACAAAGGCATAAATATAAAATATAAAAATCGACGCAGCACCTAGCTGAATAGCCTTGTGCCACTTTTCCCAAAGAAACTTCAAAGTTTGAGATTCTTTTCCAAATTCTCCACGTCTAAAGTTAATAGCGGGATTACGAGGACGCCTTAATCCCTCAATAGCTAAACCTACTGCAGCACAACCATGCCTTTGTAAATCTTCTGTAACTCCTGGAAAAATTTTAGGGATTTTTGTGAAAAACTCAAGAGGGCTTACAGGAAGTTCTAATTCTTTTGTAAGGTAGTCACAAATATTTATGAGTGAGGAAACGCCACCAGTGATATGAATATCTTCAAATTGGACACGAAAGTGACTTCGTAACTCTAACAAAGTAACCTTAACCTGCTGAACAAGTTCATCAATATTTTCTGATATCAATTTAGAAAATGTAACTTGATCTTGTGTTGCATTTTCATCATGTAACAGTAGAGATCCCTTTTCTTTTAAAGCTTTGGCAGCTTCATCATAAGAGAGTTTATATTGATCCATTATGGAGTGAATAATATCGTTTCCTCCAAATGAAATTGCACGTGTTGCTAAGAGGGATCCGCTATGGAAAACAGCAAGGCTAGTATGCTGATGTCCTATGTCTAAGATAACTTGTGCTGATCGTTCAGTGTTAATTTGAAAAATAACCGTATCTAAATTTTCATGTACTGACGAAACCTCAGGGGGAATAAATTCTTGAGGGGGCAACTGCCAGACCTCAAATGTATTTGTTAAAGTCGCTCCAGATACACTTAGAATATCAGGATCAATTCCAGCTTCATGGGCTAAATTAATGGTATTTTCAATAGTGGAGTTGGGACATGCAAAAGCCAGAAGTTGAGAAAGGTTTCCTCTGTAATTAATAATTTTAGCATCCATTACTGAGTTGCCAGAATCAAAAGGTATGTCGTCTTCCAGCTCAAAGGGCAAACTCTTTAGAAGTTTATGTCTTTCCTTAAATGGTAAGGCCACTTGTCTTGAACAAACCTTGTTTGTTGGGATTCCAATAATAAATCGTGTGGAACGGGGATCATAGTGATTAGCAAGACAACGCAAGCCTTCTAATTTTGCCAGATTTGCATCTTGATCCATGGGGAGATCTATTTTTAAAAAGTCAATTAAAGTGAGTTCTCCTGAACGTAACTCTACCTCAGCAATCTTGATAGATGAACTGCCAATATCTATACCGACACTTTTCAAAAATCCCCCTAGTTTTCGTACCAATAAATAATATGTGGTTTACCATATGCTTTTTTCTGAGGCTCAAGAGTTGTTGTCGTTGTTACTGTGGGTGCCTCCTCTTTTTTTGCAGCTCCAGGTTTTAACGTCGTTGTTGTTGTCGTCGTCGTAGCAACCAGTTTCTCTAGCCTCTCTTTTACTGTATCAAAGTCATATACAATCGCAACGATTTCACGTGTGTATTTATTAGATTTTCCATGGAAACCGATACTTTTAATCTTAAAATTATAATCTCTCTGGTAATAGAGAGGGATTTTAGAGGGATTAAAGTTTTCCATATTTATCCCTACGTTTTCGAGGTAATCAAAAAACTCTTTTTCACTTTTAAATGGACCAATGTCTGGGTCTCCTCTGCGTTCTAAAATTTCATCTACAATCTCATCAGTGAACTGGAGATCTATAGATTTTAAAACTTCTTTTGTCGCCTTATTAACATTAATGCCTTTCAATCCATAAATAGTCACTTGAGGGGAGAGAAATGCAAACAATTCTGGTGTCATACCAGGGACCATTTTTAATTCCTGAAGGGTTTTAAAGGGGCGGTTAAATTTTAAATCTCCGCTTTCGCTATTATAAAGATCGGATTCAGGTCCCCCTCGAGCGGATTGATCGTCCTCATCTATCCAATCCTTTGTATTATCTAATAACTCATCGATATCTAAATTTCGGTGTTTGTCTGCAAACTCTTGGTTGTCATCAAGTTGGTTTTCTATAAGCTGTTTTAAACTCAATCGTGTAGCGTTTGCTAAGGGCTCAGAAGTAGAAGCTAAGTCATTGATATCTATTTTGCCGGCCTCACTTTCAATAGTGGTTAAGTACCCCGTGTCTGTTCCAAGAAATGATTCTGATGTAAAGGTATTGATTTGATCTTTATCAACCTCATTGATGTCTTCTGGAAGAACCAATGGCCAAGAGAACGGAAAACTCCAGATGAGGTCAGCAATGTGAGAGTTATCACCTAATTGCTTTCCAAAATTTGAGAGAACAGTTTGATAGAGTTGTATTCTCAATAGGCTAATATCAACACCGGCCTTTGCTGCATAGTAGGCTCTAATTCTTTTAATTTCCGAATTGGAGATTTGATACTCCAGTAAAGTTTCTTTGGTGATTTCTGTGGCTAAAAAGGCCACGATTAGGACAGTAAAGAGTGCCAAAATAAGAGCCATCCCCTTTTGATGTGATTTATTATGTGGTGATGGGGGGGGTAACACTTTCTTCACTTTCAGGTTCCTTATTGTTTGGTGGCGGGTGGAGGAACATTTTTTTCGTCTCCAGAGTCCTCATTGTTTGATGATGGGGGGGTAACACTTTCTTCGCTTTCGAAACCCTCATTGTTTGGGTGTCGGATGGCAAAAACACTGACATAGTTCATCTGTTTTTTATTTTTTTCGGTTACTAAAGTGACTTCAACAGCATCGGGAAATTTTCCAACTGTTTTTTGAGTGAATCCTTTTCCATCACTACGCCATTCTTCAACCCAATCTTCATAGTCTAAGCCGATATAACGTAATTTGAATTCTGCAACATTTTCAATAAGAACGGAGGCATTTCCACCATTTTCTATATCTTCATCTATAATGGGAGATGTTCTTCTCCAGAGGCAATTTGACGAGGCTTCTTTAAAAAAACTTTTACAAGTATTTAAGAAATATCCCACCTCCATTTGATCGCTCTCCTGCATGTCAACTTTCATTCCAATATTGGAAGTGGATGTAAAGTTGATCGTATCACCTGCACCTAAAAAGTGTGTTAACTTTTCCTCGGGGCGGAGGTTGTTAACAGGGGGGGGATCATTGGGATTTTGAGGATTAGAGCTTTGTGAAAGTTGTTTTTTAACTACAGCATGGGGATCATGATAGTTAAACGCTAAGTTAATATCTCTTTCAATAACAGACATGGCATTTTTTAATGTATAGGATTGATCCATTCCTGACTGCATTTTTCTTTTATTGTCTACAGCTGTTCGGATACTTTGAGTTGTAAGAAGTGCTAATGTGCTCAGTATGGCTATAGAGATGACAATTTCAATAAGAGTCATACCTTTTTGAGTACTTTTCTGAGGCTTAGTCCTTCTTTGATTTCTTCTTATCGTTAAAAATGTTTTATAATAAATATGGAGATTCATTACTGTTGTCTGAAGAGCTTGTGAATCGCTATTAAGCAGTGACAGTACAAATGGCATTATCCACCGCCTAGTAAATTTAATGGGGAGATACCTTCAAAACGTGTAATGTAAGTTACAACAGGATATTCAACAGCCCTTTCACCATGCTTCCAAACGATAGTGAGTTCCAGTTCCTTAATGGATTTGGAGAAATGGCCTGTGAGTTGTTTTACAACCAGTAAGGTGGTTTCACTGGCTCCACCCTCTTGTGCGGTAAAAATACCGGAGAGATCTGGGAATTCTACTTCTTGCGTTCTGTAGTGCCAACTGTAGTTTGGAAAATCCTCTCCAAAATCTCCAGTTTCCGCTTCCGGTATAAGATCTAAGCCCACTTCTTTAAATTTTAATTCCAGTTCAGTGATTTTGCGTTTCATAAGTGAAGCTATAAGAGTCAGATTCCTAGATTTTCTATAGGCATGAAAACTTCCAGACCATGACCCGTTGAGAATCACAATAGCTGTTGTCATAATAAACATGGCTACAACAACTTCAATAAGGGTTAGCCCAGATTTTTTATTCATTTTGCCTGATATCCTTTAGGGCTTTATACTGTTGTAAGATTTTAGCGTCTCCTGTGAGAGGATGAATAGCGACTGTCCACTTTTTGTCCGTATCCGATTCGACATGTATCGCCGCCTCTTGGGTGAGTCCCTGAGGGACATAATATATAAACGCCAAACCTCCGGAAATTTTTTGATTCAAACCTGCAATTTCCACACTTTCAAATTTTAAACCCTTTGGGAGAGTTATAGAACTTTTGAGTATATCCGTATCTACGGAGAATCCAGTGGGAGGGAGGGGTTCTTTGTTTTCATCTTCCTCTTCTTCTTTGGATAATTCTTCAGCATTGGCGTCATCACTGAGGAGAACGGGGCCGCTAGAGCTTTCTACCCAAAAGCCATGTCCTCTTTCATCGTCCATTTGTATGACCATTCTATAATTGAGATTTTTAATGCGTGATTTGGCATGCAGCTCTTTTGATAAGAGAGCCAGTTGGCGCACGGTTGTTTTGACTTGATTGTTGGTGTTGTCAAATCGTCCCATGGATAAAGCCGCCACTCCAGCAATAATGGCGATAACAATAAGAATTTCAATAAAGGTTAAGCCCTTATTGGAGAGTGGGTTTGGGATAGAAGAACTGTGTAGGTTATCACAGGTTGATCTTTTATATATTCTCATATTTTAAGGTTAGCAGTTCAAAGGGTCCTGGTCTACCTAGAAGCCTATAGAGAGAGATTATTTGTTTTATCACTTTGAGCATTGCCCAATGGGCAACAGTATTCTCTTCATTTTATATAAAGGGCGAATTTATAAATAAAGTTTTCTTAAATTTTTCCAGAGCTTTAAAGCAGCTCTGGAAGGAGTTATTGTTTTAAGGAAGACCACACAAAGGATTAAATATCCTCACTAGAGATATCTTTTGATAGAGCGTCTCCGCCCTCTCTTTTATCTTTGGCTAGAGAGCGAATGACGAATGTTCCCCCATCACTGTCATAGATATATTCTGAGCCCCAAGGATCTCGAGGTACTTTTTTAACGTAAGGAGTGGGTCCCCACTCATTACACTCAGCAGGGGCCTCCATTAATCCCATAAGGTCGTCGGGATAAAAGCCACAATCAGCATAAAAGAGATCTAATTGTTTTGATAATTCTGTAATCTGGATTTTAGCCTGTTGATACTTTGACTTGTCTAATTGGCCACCAAACTGATTTGCCAATAAAGCTGTGATACTTCCTACAATTACCAGCACAATCATAATTTCGATAAGTGTCATTCCCTTGTTATTCATAACTTTGTCCCTCTTTTGTAATAGTTCTCATTTTTTAAAAATACGGAAAGTAAAATAATTAGTAAAATAAAAAAGGTTTATTATTCCTCAAGAAAGAAAAAACTCTCCCAAAGTCTTATTGTTTTGATTTCAGAACGAATAACTCGAACCTCCATTTTTATTGATATATCCCCATTTATCATCTTTCTTAACATAAAGACTTTCGTATGGATAAGAAGGATGATGGGTTTTTCAAAAAAACTCTGTTGAAACGACTGCGAGTAATGAGTTGATTTCTATAGGAGACAATGTAAAATATTATGAATACAAAGGTGTTGGATAGAAACCTAACTTATAAAAAAGTTTCTCAGCGGGGGTGTTTTAAGTGGGTTGGATTCAATGGGTAAATCTATGTATGTTCATAGTTTTATTTTCAGTTGGCTGCACAGCTTCTTTTAAAGAGAAGGTTGAAAAGGGCCCGATTTCTTGGGAAGAAGTAAAGGGTAAAAAAGGAGTTCCCAAGTCAAGTTATGAGACGCCGGCGCAGCAAAAAGTTCATGAGTATGGAGTAGAGTCATTTCAAGTTAAGGGCAAGCAAGTTAACTACTATTATCGTAATCCGGAAAATAAAGAACAGACATTGCAGTATTGGATGGATCGTTGGAAAAACGATATTTATCATTTTATGAGGATGGAAAGGGATAAAAAGGCTCATAGTCCAGAGATTCTTTATTATGTCAATTATGACAACAACGAAAGGTTTCTTTATAATTCTTCTTCTCATGAAGTGATAAGGGTTATGTATAAATTGGATTTGGAAAAAGATGAGAAAGATGAAGAGCAGAAGTAGGAAGTTTTTATTTATGAGATGGTTTATTTTATCGGTTTTTTTTACTATTTTAGTGGGTGGCTTATATCTAGTTGTTGAGGGCAGAGTTTTTAAGAAGCCCTGGGAGTCGAATAATTTAAGTCGGTTAGAAACTCATTTTTCTGTGAGTGGCAAAAGGGTAATGGCCTCTAAAGAAAGAGGCAGAAACAGAGTAGAATGTGCCAAAGATCGGTATACACTTTCAACAATTCAAGAAGATATAAACACTCATTTTGTGGAGAACAAATTAGATGAGCCTTATCAAAGTCGTGGCGATAGAGATAGATCATGGAGGGGTATTTCTCTTGATGGGATAAGTAAAGGGCATGTCAGGTACTTTTTTGACAGTAGTTCTATATTAACAAGCCAAATTGATGTTTCAGGTTGTCGGACGGCTCCCTGTGTTTTTAATACGATTTATCAAAGAGATGTAGATGATATTATAGGTTATGCGGCCTTTCTTTTTTACTTAAAAACAGGATATTCTCTTTCGGGTATTAGAGATACTCCTGCAAATTATGATTTTTCTCAAATACCTTTATCCTCTTTTTATTTTAAATCGGAAGAGATCAATAATTTTTGGCACTGGCAGATGTTGGCCCCCTCTCAGCTTTTAAATATTCATAGGTTAGAAGTATATCGTTTTCCGCATGGGCACAACCATGGGGGATGGGTTGGGCTAGCATATCATCGTGGAAACAAGATGCAAGTTTTATTTTTTGATAAAACATTTAGAGGGAAGCGAGGTAGTTTATTTAGTGCAATTACTCATGAGTTTGCTCATATTTATGATTTTAAACATAACATTGTTCGTGATTTTAGAGATCTTTCCGGGTGGTATATTAATGAGTATTACAATGAAAATGATAGACTTGTTCGTCAGTGGCAAACACGAGAAAATGAGCATGGCTATGATGGCTTTGTAACATCTTACGCAAGAACGAATCCTAGTGAAGATTTTGCAGAAAGTGTTGACGAGTATTTTCATAGACCTAGGGAGTTACAAGAATGTTGTCCTAGGAAATTTAATTATATTAAAGAACATGTTTTTGAAGGGAGAAGTTATACGGCTAGGGGTAAAAGAGATTTTTTTAAATCAGAACTTTTAAGTTATACACAAGATCATTGGGAGTCGTGGTTTGTTAGCTGTGAGAGGGATACATCTATAGTAGACCGCAGTAAAGAGAGAATTTCTTTTTCATTTGATGCTTCAGTCAGGGAACATTTTTTAACTGCAGGAATTCAACCTACGGAGCTTTCTTGTTTTGAATCAAAGATTTCTGAAGGGATAGCAGGGCGAGTGGCAGAATTGAAATATAATGAATATCAAGCTTGTGATTTTTTTGATAGCGAAGAGCTTGGTACACTGCAATGGTGGGATCAGGCTGTAAACGATGAGTCTGTCTATCGCCCCTGGGTACAAAAATTGGTGGATACTCGTGGGGAAAGAGAGAAAGTTATTGCGATTCAAAATTTTCAGAATCAGTTATCTGAGAAATTGGATTTAGGAGAGTTAGTTATTCAGTGTTCTAAAGAAAATAATCCTTCTGAGTGTTTTGATAAAGCCGTTCGTGATTATGCAGAAAGTATTGTAGAAGATGAGACTGTGCTTGATGAAGAGATGGTAAAATCTGAGTTAGAGCGATTTTTGGCTGAAAACACATATGAAAAAAGTTATCAGGAGACAGTAGAGCGAGTCAGAAATATTACTCAGATTTCTCCAGATGAGATGAAGGTTAGCGCAGAAGGTCTTATCTCTGACTGTTCTAAGGAAAGGGATTTTTCAGTCAGTGATGAAGATTCTGTAGATTATCAAAATACAAATTACTTATTCAAGTCTTGGTTTCTAGATTGTATTAATGCTCAATACAAAGATAAAGCACAAAATATTATTGAACAGTCAATAGATGGCTTTGGTTTAGATTTAGAGCCTGTATTTATTTTATTTGTAAGTCGTATTTATAAGACTGATTTTTTAAGTGCAATTGATGAGATTGTAAATTTACAAGCAAAGCAACAGGAAGATGAAATAAAAGGAAAAAAGAATACTATTATGACTGCCGTATTGGAGGATTTTAAAAATAATGATTATTGGGATTTGGACGGAGGAGATGTTGAAGATCTTTTGGGTGAATGTCGAAGAAGGGGTCGAGAGGTAATAGATAGAATAGGAGAAAGTGAGGATTATATTATAGAGTTCGTACCCGTATGGGCGAATGAGCTTTGTGTGGATTTATCAAGTAATGAAGATTATGCTTTTTTCAGAGAGCGAATAGCTTTTGAAATGTTAACGGGTATTTTTGAGGAGCAATGGGCTAAAGATACGAAAAGATGTTCAACAAGGTATTGTAAGGCTTTGCAGATTATTCCTACAGTAAATCGTGCTCTTGAAATATATAGAGCGGAATTAGTTGCTCAGGGGCTTGAAGCAGATACAAGAGTTCTTATGCGTGATTTGATAGCTTGGGCAAAGAGTGAATTAATAAACTAGTCGAGATGACTTTTTTAACTTTTATGCTTTTTTCGATAATTTTCTTTTTTTATGTTTAATTGGGAATTTTTCTCGGGAGAATTCAAAAGCTCAGACAATTCTGAGTGTATCTAAAATGTTCTAGGTTTAAAGTCTTGAGGATTGATGATAGAGGAACTGTTCCCTGTGGCTCTGATTGCAAATAACTTTTGATTCTGAGAATATTTATCCGAACCAGCATCAGCGACGATATAAGCCACAGCTCCGTAAATTTTTTTGTGGGCATATTCAGGGAAGATTTTTTTAAAAGATTTTAGCTTTTCGATGAAATGATCGACTTTAGTAACATCAAGAGTCGTTTTCACTTCAACGGCAATAATTTCATCACCATTGTGAACGATAATATCAAACTCATACTCCTTTCCATTAAAGAATTTTTTTGCCCGTTGGGTTGTACCTTGAACTTTAATTCCTCGTTCGGAAAATTTATCGGAAATATCACCTTCAACGAGGCTTTCAACAAGCTTTCCCCATTGAGAATTAAAACGACGGTCGGTTTCCTTAAGTTGACGGTCGGTTTCCTTTTGAGCGTTAGCCAATTCTCTGATGGCTGCCCAAGCGTCCTCTAGAGTCGCTTTTTTTGTGATTGCCATGTTTTCTGTCCTTTTTATTGAGTTGAATTGTAACATTTTTAAGTGAAGAAATCCATTTTAATTTTATGCTGCTTTAGGGCTATTGACGCTTCAGTGTTTCTTAATTATGAGAGGGAGAGTTTTTAAATACTCAAACAGTTTTGAAGGCTGCAAGCCTGTCTCTCCCTTTGGGAGATATGCATTGCCGCTTTAGAGAACTGCGCTTTCAAAACCCTGAGAAAAGCTCCCTCTGAAATGCCCTGAAATTATAAATTCGTCTCCTTTCACGATACGCTCTTCGCTTGAGAAGAAAAAAATTTAAAAATGAATTGTAAATCTCCCAAAATCTTGAACGAATAACTAGAGCATGTCCTCATTTTGACTATTGGCCTTAAATTTGTTTTGAATCACATAAATCGTAAGATTCTATTCCTGATCTGGCTAGAAATTGGTAGGTAATTCTGAGAAGACTGAAGTAAGGGCATACCTTAGTCGAGATGAACCATAAGTTAAAGTTAGACTTTTAACTTATAAGGATTAAGTGTTTAATTTTGTTAAACAAAACAAAACAAAACAAAACAAAACAAAACAAAACAAAACAAAACAAAACAAAACAAAACAAAACAAAACAAAACAAAACAAAACAAAACAAAACAAAACAAAACAAAACAAAACAAAACAAAACAAAACAAAACAAAACAAAACAAAACAAAATCTTTATAATAAAGACTTTGGTTCCGAAAAGAGTGTTATACTATTTGGGGCCTCTGTCTGAGAAATTCATACGAAGATTCAACTGGCATGGGTGGTAATAAACAAAATTAAAGGAGCAAATGAGATGAGATATTTTATATTGAATTTCCTATTTATAATGCCGTTATTGATTTCGTGTTCGATGTTTTCCAAGACTTCTGTTGCAGATAGAGGACTTGCGGGGAAAAAATCTCTTCAAGGTCACCCGATGGTGGGAAAGTTTGTGATACTAAATGACGAAGGTATGCCAGAGACGCTTGAGATAAAAGCAAATGGGAGAGCGACTCATGAAGTCCACTATGCAGGTTTAAGTTGCAGGGGCAATGCAACAGCAGATTCTCATTCTGAACTGAATTTGGACTATACGTGTACGGGAAGAGGGATCAATGCTTCTATTAAATTTGAATACAACCTTGAGGGTATTACCAATTTTCAGAAGTTTTCTCCTAAAGGGAAGATGACTGTTGAAGGGGAAGCTGAAGTGATTGAAGCTGGTGATTTCAATTTCACAAACTGTAATAGTGAGGACAGAAGAGAAAAGGTTGTTCTTTATTGCAATTAAATATCTCTAGGTTTTAAAAGAGGAAAAGTATGGCTCTAGAATAGAGGGGGAGTTTGATGAAAAAGTTAAGTCTTTTAATGTGTCTATCTGTGTTGATTTTTTCGTGTTCTATAGCAGAGAAAAGTTCTACGGTTTTAAGAGATCCATCTAGTGTATCTGATTGGAGCGGTTGCGGTATTGAATATAGATGTATCCCTGAACGAGTACGTTCAGATGCGTTTGAGGATATTGGTTATTTCTCTGAAGGACTGGCTCGTGTTAAAAAAGATGGGAAGTGGGGGTTTATTAACACAAATGGTGATTGGGTGATTAGACCACAGTATGATGATGTTGGTGAGTATGGTTTTTCTGAAGGACTAGCTGCTATTGAAAAAGACGGATGGTGGGGATTTATTGATAAACACAATAAGATGGTGACTGAACCACAATATGATCGGGTTGGTGAAGGTCGTTTTTCTGAGGGATTAGCTCGTGTTAAAATAGATGGGAAGTGGGGGTTTGTTGATACAAATGGTGAGTTGGAGATTGAACCACAATATGATTATGTTGTGTATTTTTCTGAGGGACTAGCTGGTATTCGAAAAGATGGAAAGCATGGATTTATTAACAAAGACAATAAGATGGTGTTTCAGTTGGAGATGAGACCGGAACATTTTAGACAAGATCGATGGACTTATTCTCAGGATTTTTCTGAAGGACTAGCTGGTATTGAAAAAGATGGTAAGTGGGGGTTTATTAATACAAAAGGTGATTGGGTGATTAGGCCACAGTATGATTGGGTTGGTATAGGTGGTTTTTCTGAAGGACTAGCTGGTATTGAAAAAGATGGTAAGTGGGGATTTATTAATAAAGACAATGAGATGGTGATTGAACCACAATATACTGAAGTTGGTGGTTTTTCTGAGGGGTTAGCTCGTGTTGGAAGACGTTCTGGTTATGGTAGTAGGTGGGGGTTTATTAACAAAGACAATGAAATGGTGATTAAACGACAATATGATGATGCTGAGGATTTTTCAGAGGGGCTGGCTCGTGTTAAAATAGATGGTGAGTGGGGGTTTATTAATACAAATGGTGAGTTGGAGATTGAACCAAAATATCATCGTGTTGATGATTTCTCCGGAGGGATAGCTAGTGCTGAAAAGGCGAAGTATAGTAAAGCAGTGAGACTATTGGGTGGACGGAGGAAGGTTACTTCTACGAAGGAAGGACTTATTAATAGAAGAGGTGATTGGGTGATTAGGCCAAAATATTATGCAGTTGGTGGTTTTTATGACGGAGCTGTTTTTGTTTTGGATCAAAGTATTAGGGGATTTGTCACAGAGCTTTCAGGCGGAGGTCCGAAGTGGAGCTTAATCAGACTTCGTAAAAAGAGGTAATTTTTATGTCTGCAAAAGGGTTTGTTTTTCTTGGGTTAGGCTTTTTACCAATGTTGTTCTCCTGTTCGACAATGGAATCATCTTTGGTTCACAGAAAACTTGGTCATTAAGGCATTATACGAATAATGAGTATCGGAATATATTTGCAAAGGATGTTATTTCTATCTTAGAGTCTCGTACAGTAGATTTATCAGAGGATTTAGAACTATTAGATGCTGTGAAAAAACGAAACTATCAAAGAGCTTAGCAATTGGTTCAAGAAGGCGTGAGTGCTAGAATTTATTTTGCAAATGGAGAAACTCTTTTATATAAAGCTGTCGAATTTAAAAATGGTCCGAGAATGATTAACATGTTAATTCAAGAAGGTGGGGCTCATCCCAATGACTTAAACACTACAGGATGGGGTTACGGCCCTCTTCACAAAGCAGCTGAGATGGATAATGTGAGGGTTGGAGAAGCACTTCTTAGGCAGGGAGCTGATCCGACAATCAAAGATAACAATGGGAAAACGGCGGCAGAGTATACTGAATCTCCAGAGTTGCATAAACTTTTAGGAAAAAGAGGATTAGTAAAACGCTTATTTAACTGTTACTAGAATTTACTGTAACAATGGGAGTTGTATATGAGTCATTTATTTAGATGTTCCATTTTCATTTTTGCAGCAGCTGTTCTTTTAAGCTGTCTGAGCACATCAAAGAGAGATATTGCCTCTCAAGAAAAAGATTCTGTTTCAGAGGGCATTCAACAGAGTTTTGAAAGTCTCAGAGGTAGGGCTAAGAATATTCCTGGATTTGATCATTTAGAAACTTTATCTGAATCAGAACAAGTAGAAGATATTCTAGAAAAAGATTGGAGTAATAGAATTTCCACTGTTGTTAGGCATTCTACGTTATTACACATTATGAATGCGTTAGACGGTGCTATTGAAAAGGTTGATGGGAAAGAAATTTCTGATGAGAATAAAGCAGCTATGGTTTCTGTTTCAGGTTCAATAATTGTAATGGCAGGGCTTGTTGCCCCTCAGTTAAATAGAAGATTTCCTATAATTAGTAAATGGAAAAAAGGTGTTAAGGTTTTGGGAAAAAGAAGGATGTTGAGCCGAATGCCACGAGCTCTTGTTCGAGGAGTATTTCTTACTGCTGGGTTTGTTGTTTCAGATAAATTGATTCATCAATGGAGTTCTTCTTATTTTATTGAAATGGATATATGAAGAAGCAAGGGATTTTAGATCTGCCTTGCAGGAAGAGGCTACTGGGTTAGAAAGACAGTTAGAGGATAGCAACTAGTAAAGTTACTAAAGTTATTGTGAAACCAGAGAACTCATTTCCATAATGGGAACCATAATGGCTAACACAACAATAAAGATAACAGCCCCCATAACCACAATCATAACAGGCTCTAAAATGCTAGTTAGCCCCTCTATCTTATTCTTCACTTGAAAATCATAAGATTCACTCACCTGAGTGAGCATGTTTTCCAATTCCCCTGTCTTTTCACCAATGCTGATCATATGTATCACGATCGGGGGAAATTCATTAGACTCTTTCAAGGGTTTGGCAATTGATTCCCCCTCAGAAATATTCTCTCTGGCCTCCCCAATAGCTTTTCCCAAAACAGCATTATCAACCACATTTTGAACAGTGCTCATTGCTGCCAGCATGGGAACACCACCTGTTAACAATGTGGACAGTGTTCTTGTAAAACGGCTGACAGCCACCATACGGGTTATGGGTCCCGCAACGGGGAGTTTTAGTTTGACACCGTCCCATTGAGCAGAACCCTTGGGGCTACTTTTCCAGTTCTTGAAAACAAAAAATAAACTGATAACTCCGATCACAATCACATGCCAATAGGTCATCATTGCTTCACTGATATCAATAACGATCTGAGAATACCAAGGGAGCGTAGCATCCATGTCATCAAAAATTGTTTTAATTTTAGGAATCACAAAGACAAACAGACCCGCTAAAACAATAACCATAACAACGGTCATGATAATAGGGTAGAGCATAGCTGATTTGATTTTGGAGTTGAGTTCATTTTGAGCCTCTTTAAATTCAGCCAATCGGACAAGAATTGTATCTAATGTCCCTGACATTTCTCCCGCTTCACACATCGAGACAAAAATCTTATCAAAAATTTTGGGATATTTTGCCAAAGCCTTATGAAAAGGACTACCACTGTTGACCATGTTTTTTATATCACTCAGAGCTTCCTTCAGTGAAGGGTGATCCACCTGATCGGCAACAGCATTCAGAGATTCCACAAGGGGAATATTGGATTTGATCAAAGTGGCAAGTTGTCTTGTCATTAATCCCAAGTCTTCTACTCCTACACTTTTTTCTAAAATAGAAGGGGCAGATGTCTTTTGTTTTTTGGTCGATTGTTTATTGCGAAGGTATGAGGCGTAGATTTCTTTTTTCTTCAGTTTTAATTTAGCAATACGCAAATTTTCCGCATCAATGACGCCGCGGACATTTTTTCCAGATTTCGTTAGTCCCTTATATTCAAAAACCGGCATAGATTATTCATCCGTTTGTGAGTTAGAAATAAGCTCTTCCACTGTCGTAAGTCCTTTTAACACTTTATCAGCTCCATTTTGTCGTAGTGTTTTCATACCAGATTGCAGAGCGGCTTTTTTAATCGCTCCGGCATCTTTACGTTGCATGATAAGATTGCGGACATCTTCATTAATAATAAGTAATTCTGAAATAACACTTCTTCCTATATAACCTTTTTGATTGCATTCGTTACATCCAACAGCTTTAAAAATTGTAGCTCCTTTTGCCTGTTCTGGAGTCACTTCAATTGTTGCTAACTCCTCATCCGTTGCAGTGTATGGTTGTTTGCATTCAGGGCAGAGAAGGCGAACAAGACGTTGTGCAAAGACACCAAGTATGGAGCTGGCAATAAGAAAAGGTTCACACCCCATATCCATCAATCGTGGAAAAGCTCCAGCAGAATCATTGGTGTGAATAGTAGAAAGAACCAAGTGACCTGTTAAAGAGGCGTTAATGGCAATTTCTGCCGTTTCCAAGTCACGAATCTCACCAATCATTATAACATCAGGGTCTTGACGTAATATAGCTCTTAAACCACTGGCAAAGGTTAAACCTATTTTAGCGTTAACTTGAATTTGCCCTATTCCATGAACTCTTTGTTCTACAGGATCTTCCACAGTGATAATATTACGTTCAATACTGTTGATTTTCATAAGGCCAGCATACAGAGTGGTTGATTTTCCTGAACCAGTAGGACCCGTGACTAAAACAATCCCATGGGTTTTTTTCAATAAGTCATAGGCGACTTCTAACATGTCTTCAGGAAAACCTAATTGTTCCAAAGAGAGAATGACATTGGATCTATCTTGTAAACGCATAACAAGACGTTCACCATGAGCTGTGGGTACTGTATTTAATCGGATATCAATGTCCTTACCAGCGAGCTTTAATGGAATACGACCATCTTGAGGGAGGCGTTTTTCAGCGATGTTTAAATTTCCCATAACTTTTATACGAGAAGTAATGGCATTTTGGAGTTTTTTAGGGGGCTTAAAAATATCATAGAGAACGCCATCAATTCTAAAGCGAATCACCATATCTTTTTCATAGGGTTCAATGTGAATATCTGAGGCCTTTTCTTTAACAGCTCTGAAAAGAAGTGTGTTGACGAGGCGAATGACAGGAGCTTCATCATCTCCTGATTCTAATAAATCAATAATGGGCTCGTCCAAATCATAGTCTTCATCTTCTATCTCATCTAAACCCTCCAGAGCAGCAGTGCTTTTTTCGTAAACTTTGTTAATAGCATCTTCAATGTGTGATTTTGTAGCCATCACAGGGCGGGTGGGTTTTTTCAGTATCACTTGCAGGTCATTAAGAGCTTTAAAGTTTAAAGGGTTGGATATTAAAACCTTGATGGCATACCCCTCATCTTTGTAGGGAAGAATATTGTTTTGTTTTGCATAGTTTATGGGGATGCCGTGGACCAAGTCGACAGCAATATCATTAAAGGGAATTTCCTTCATAAAATCAAAACCCATAATTTTAGAGAGTGCGGAAACAGCCTCTTCTGGTTCTTCAAAATCAGTTTGTAAGAAGTAGTCTTTAATACTCTTTCCACTGTCTGTTTCAGAAGCCATGATGGTCTCCAACTCAGAAGGTTTAAGACCAGTGTGTTTCATTAAAAGATTTTGAATGTTTTCTGTCGACATATAACCTCTTACTCTACCAACGAATCCTCAAAGGACGTATCTTCTTCAAAGGGTGAGTCCTCTTCAAAAGGAGTGTCCTCCTCAGTGGAAGTGTCTTCTTCAAAGAGAGCATCATCCTCAAGAGGGCTGTCTTCCTCAAAGGCTGAACCCTCGTCTTCTTGTTCTGGTACGGGCTCTCTGGCTATATTGTTACTACTTGTAAGCTGTTCAATCTTTTTCCCATAGGGATCTTTTCCACGATAGCCGGATTTTATAAAATCCAGTCTTTCATTTAATTTGTTTCCAAGTAGATTGTTATGATCATTACGATTGCGAATGATTTTAGGAGTAATAAAGATGAGTAGATTGAGTTTGCTTTTTTTAGTAGTTTTGGTTTTAAAAAACCAACCCAGTAGCGGAATATCACCTAAAATGGGAACCTTGCTTGCACCATCTGAATCTTCTTCCCTCATTAATCCCCCGAGAACAGCTGTATTACCATCTGAGACAACGACATTTGACTTAAGGTTACGATTGACGATAATGGGTGCTTTTATACCTCCACTGCCTTCAATGACATCGTCAGAGGCCTGTTTGACTATTTGATTAACTTCCATGCGGATCGCATCGCTTGTGGGGTTAATAAAGGGTTTGATAGTGAGTTTAATAGTAGCATCGATATAATCAAAATTAGCATTTGTTCCCGTAGCAGTGGTTGAAGATTTTGCTACAGGAACTTGGTTTCCCACCTCAATTGTTGCTTCACCATTATCAAGGACGAGGATCTGTGGAGTGGATAGCACGTTGCCGTTGTTATATACTTTTAAGAAATCTACAAAACCCATTAATTCTTTTATGGGTACAGTAGCATTTTGTGCAGCAGGACCGAGATTAATGTCAAAGGTGTCACCACTTCCAAAACCTAAAATAGCTCCGGGAGCTAAGACATCCTGAAGAGTACCTAAGTTACCTCCTCCAAAGCCGGCTCTTAATGGCGATCCATCTTCAAGGAATTTATAGTAGCTGATACCCCAATTACTGCTTCGGGTAGCTTCTAATTCCATAATAACGGCCTCGACATAAACCTGATCCCTTGGAATATCAATTTTACTTAAAAGGTTTAGAACAACCTGATAATCCTGTCGACTGGCTGTAATAATCAGAGAGTTTGAATCTTCTTCGGCTGTAACAATCACATCGCCTCCAAACACATTGGTTGCCGAAGCTGTATTTCCCAATGGCCCTCCAGGTCCTGGTCGTCGAGCTCCTCCTCTTGCTCCAGTACCTCCTCTAAAGGAAGATCGAGAACGTCGGTTGGCTGCCCTCTCAACATCTTTGGCAATACCACTCAGAGTGTCGGCTATTTTTTTGGCCTGTGCATACTTTACGTAATAAACATACACGCCCCCAGCATCCTCAGGTCTGATTTCAAAATCGAGTTTCTTAATAAGTTTATGCATCTTATCAATTCCTTTTTCATTTCCCACAAGAATAATAGAGTTTGTTCGTTCATCCGGAAGAACTGTTGAAAAGGCACTTGATGAAGAGGATGCGGCTTTTTTGTTGTTAAACCTAGGAATGCCAGGTCTAAAACTTCTGTTTCTATTACCTTGTCCTGACTCATGAATTTGCTCAATAAGTTGCGCTAGATCTCTGGCTTTTGCATACTTTATCGGAATAACTTTAATTTGTTTTTCAAACCCTGCAACATCTAACCGTGAAATAATACTGGCGATACGTTCGACGCTTGTCCCGTAGTCTGTCACAATCAGTGAGTTTGTGGGAGGATAGGCCTCAAGTTCGCCGTCTTTTGATTGTAGATTTCTAAAGTGTTTTTTAATGTCTTCAGCGGAAATATGTTTCAATTGAAAAATACGAGTGATCAATTGGTCTGTATTGGGAAAATAAGATCCACTATAAATTTCTAAATTATCTTTAGACGCTGTCTTGCTTTGTCTGATTTTAAGAAATTTTCCATAGGGAACAACAGTAAACCCATTGATAGCCAAGGCGGAAAGAAAAGCTCGATAAGCTTCAGCGACTGTAATCTGTGAAGGAGCCATTATCGTCACTGTCCCTCTGACATTGGGTTCAAGAATAAAGTTTTTTCCAGTGAGTTTACTGATGGCCTCAACAACTTGTGTGATCTCTGCATTGTTGTAATCAAAACTTTCTACTAAATCGGGAAAGTTTTCATTCGTTATATCTTCTGGATGAGCGTCAACCATTGAAATTTTGCTCTTTGATTGGGCTAGAATAATAGGTTTTTGATTGCGCTTTGATGATCGGCGTTTTGGAGAAGACGAACGGGAAGGGGGTTTTATAGAACGAGTCTCTTGATTGTTTTCTTCTTCTAATAAATCATTGGCCACAGGAGGAGGAAGTTGTGCTATTGCAGACGGATGAATTAAAAATAAACTGATAAGAAGAGGTGTAAATACGTTTTTCATAAAAATCCCTTTCTTTTTTTTTCAATGCAAATTATTCAATGCTGTAGTTAAAAGTTTCAGTTCTTCCCCCACGTTCAATATCTAAAGAAATTTGACTTTCACTTTTCAGTTGATGAAATAACTCCATAGCCCTTGCGGGGCTGGTCAGATCATCTCCGTTAACACCTTTAAGAACATCACCAACCTGTAAACCTAGGCTTTCATAAATACTTCCAGGTTGCATATCTAAAATTCTAAACCCATCAATCTGTCCCCCTGTTCCAGGGACAATGTTAGGAACAGCTCGTGCCTGTTGAAGAAGTTCAGGCAAGTTATCCAAATGTTTATCAATATCTGCTTTTTGAAGAGCAAAATCATTTCCTCTTCGAGAAATACTCTCTTTCTTTTGAGGTGGGGGACTTTTAGGAGCCAGTGATACAACGACATTGTCTTTAATTTCTACAAACTCAAGGGCTCCATTTCTTTCATTGCGAAAAATAGCTTTTTTTCTTTTGATATCAAGAACAGTTGCCATACCTTCAATGCTATCGTTTACCATATAGGGAAAGACTTTATCGCCTCCAATTTTAATAGTCGCGACAGCTTTGTTAGGATTGATGTGTACAATAGTGCCAATAAGAATAAAGGGTAACGTTGTGGGAACAGGTATGGCATTGACTAAGTTTTGCTGTGTCTGTTCTGAACCTCTCATGTTTAAAGGGTCAGGGATAATACCGTCAGAATTAAAAATATTTCTACGTAGAATAGAATCATAGTTTTGTCTTGAAAGCCGTTGCATAGGGTCCAATTTTCTTTTTGCTAAGGGCTGCCCTGACTGCGGTAGCATTTTATCTCGGATCAGAAGTATAGAGAGATCGGCTAAGCAGTAGGCTAAAAACACACAGAACACATAGGGATACATCTTTTCAAAAAGAGGGCGAGTGACTTCAGGTTTTTTCAATGGAGAAACATGATCGACTGTATTTGAAGATGCTTCAGCAAGTGTGGATGTTTTTTTTACAACAGGTTTTTCCTGTTGTTTTCTTGAAAATATGCGTTTGAAAAATGCTTTTACCAAAGTAAACCCCATAACACTTTAGTCAGATTGCTGTATAAACAACTTCTTCTCGAAAAGATTAACAAATCAAAGAACTTACGGGCAGAATAAAGCATGATTTTAAGAGCGAACTAGACTTAGAGCCTATCTAAGAATGATTATCCAAATATTCGAATCTTTTGATTTGGAATATCTTTTTTAAAAAATACTTTTTAGTTGGTCGTAACAACATTCATAAATAGTCCAGAAATAAAAAGGATGATGCAGCTAGATTGGATTTCTTTCTAAAGAAAAAGAAAAAGATTCATGGTTATGCGGCGCATAACCATGAATCTATAAGAAATATGCTCTATAACTTGGCAATTTTTTGGCTCTGTGTATATACCAATCACAACGAGAGATGAAGCTGTATTACTTTTTGATGATAAAGAAAGAGGTCTGTTGGTGAAATACGGAATCTATTTAAGAGGTTTTAAACCGTATACAAGTTTAGAGTTAAGACAATCCCTTATCCGTATTCCAGAAGTTTTGATCGAGCTGAAGAAAATTCAACAGGTATATGATATTGGTCAAGAGACGGTTAGAGATGTTCTTACAGATTTTCTTTCTGAAGAGGGTTACTCTCACTTGTCCATTGCCATGGAAAGGCTCATATCTGCAAGTGTACAAAAAGGCCTTGTCCAACGTGCTGTAAAAAGACTGGGCCCTCCAACTTTTGCTATTAGCTCATCAGATTCTCTACCGCTTCAGAAATTTATTTTTGGGCAACACGTAGAGATGGAGCGTTTCCTCTATGAACCAAGCGTTCAGGGAATAAAAGAGAGCGATCAACTAAACACGTATGAAGTGATCCAACTTATCAATGAAGAAGGAAAATCCTGCTTTGAAAATATAGAGCTACAAATCAGTAGCGCAGAAGAACTTCTTATGGATTTAATAGATCAACTGTACGTTCGTCGATTAGTTACCGTGACTGTACCAGAAGATATTCGCAAATCTTTTTACCATGCCTCTGCAGGTGAAAAATTAATTGTTCAAGATGTTATAGAGACGGATCCGTTCCTAGGTTGGTTTGACTATCAAATGCTTCGGGCTGCTTAAAAAATATTAGCTACTTCGTTGCAATCACTCAAACTTTCACTCCGACGTAGGAAAAACTACGCCTAAATCGTTTCAGTTTGTATCTTGTTTGTTTCTAAATTTTCTTTTTTATGTTGAGTTGGGAACTTTTCTCAAGCAGCTTCAAAAGCTCAGACAGTTCTGAGGGTTCGCAGCTCGTCTCTCCCTTCGGGAGATACGAGCTGCGCCTCAGAAAACTCGTTTTGAACCTGTTTGAGAAAAGTTTCCTTCTAATGTCTTAAAAATATAAACTCGTCCCCCATCACGATACGCCCTGCACTTGGAAAGGGAATAAAACCTTTTCTTCAAAAGAAATTCAAAAAACTTAACAAGTTCTTTACACATATTGTCTCTGTGTTAGCTAACAGATTTTCATGTTCTCAAATCAATAAATTTTGCCTTATTTGACCATCACAGATTCTTAACCTGATTTGAAATGAAATTTCTAATGAATTTGTAAAGGTGACGTGGACAATGATCTAGTTTGTTCACTATCTCTTCAAAAAATCAGGGGGGGGTAAAATAGTAGTGACCATTTTCTTAACAATAAGGAGTTCAGCCATGTTAAAAGTAACACTTGTTATGACAGTTTTTCTTAACCTCTTTTTTACATCTGCCTGTACAACATCAAAAAAAGAAACTGCACTTATAAATCAAACTTCTGATCGTACACTTGCCTCAACATCACCGAGCAAGAGACGAAAGAGACGAGAAGCTATAAGAAAGAGAGCGGCTAGAGAAGGAAGAGCGGATAGAGAAATGCGGAGATTTAGAAGAAAAGTAGAATATATGCCGACTCATGCAAAATGGGGATATGCTGTACTTAATATTATTGCTCTAAATACGACTTGTACCGTAAGTGGCATAAGCGTTGTAATGGCTGCTATTTTTGATTCTGTTCCAGTTGCTTCTACATTCCAGGGAGCAATGACATATGCGCCTGAAACAGTAACAACGCTGTTTTTGGGAGGCCCTTTATCTTTAGTTGTGGATGTCATTCAAACACCGATTGATTTACTTAATGCTGAAATGGACGACGGTCCTAATGATAAATACGACAAAGCCTTTAAGCACATTCGAACGGCCTATCTTTCAACTGCATCAATAGCAAATTGGCGATTTTCCAAAGGGTCTTATTGTTGGAGAGCTGCAAGGAGGCTTGATATTCTTTTTGAATAGAAAGTTTTCTAAAGTACAGAGTGTATCTAAAATGTTCTAGGTTTAAAGTCTTGAGGATTGATGATAGAGGAACTGTTCCCTGTGGCTCTGATTGCAAATAACTTTTGATTCTGAGAATATTTATCTGAGCCAGCATCAGCGACAATATAAGCCACAGCTCCGTAAATTTTTTTGTGGGCATATTCAGGGAAGATTTTTTTAAAAGATTTTAGCTTTTCGATGAAATGATCGACTTTAGTGACATCAAGAGTCGTTTTCACTTCAACGGCAATGATTTCATCCCCATTGTGGACAATAATATCAAATTCATATTCTTTTCCATTAAAGAGTGTTTTTGCCCGTTGGGTTGTGCCCTGAACTTTAATTCCTCGTTCAGAGAATTTATTGACAATATCACCTTGAACGAGGCTTTCAACAAGTTTGCCCCACTGAGAATTAAAACGACGGTCGGTTTCTTTGAGTTGACGGTCGGTCTCCTTGAGTTGAATATCTGTTTCTTTTTGAGCTTTAGCCAGTTCTTTTTGGGTGTTAGCTAGTTCTCTGATGGCTGCCCAAGCGTCATCTAGAGTCGCTTTTTTTGTGATTGTCATATTGGTGTCCTTTTTGTTGAGTTGAATTATAACATTTTTGAGTGAAAAAATCCATTTTAATTTTATGCTGCGAGGGCTGTTGCTGTTTCAATGTTTCCTAATTAATGAGAGGAGATTTCTCAAGGCTTTCAAAACCCTGAGAAAAATTGCTGAGTTAAGATGGAAAAACGGTAGAAGGATATATTTTTCAAGAATAGGTGACGCTATTCTTTTGCTTTTAAACGGAGGAATGAAAAATGTCCAAAAAAAAGATATTAAAAAAGCCAGGATTCTCCTTAGCAAATATGCCAATACTGAGAACCAAAAAGGGCGTTAAGGTAAGGAGCACTAACAAAGCTAAAAAAATGATGAATAAAAAAATTATATCAAAGGCTTTGTGGGAATGTCTCATTGCAAATGATACTGACGGATTTAAAGAAATATTAAGAGTGCACCTTGAGCTTACAAATAAAGAGAAATTGACAAAAGACACAGGGTTATCAAAAAGAACCCTTTATCGTATGCTTTCTGAGGATGGCAATCCAACATTGGAAAATCTCTCCAAGATTATTCATAAAGTATGTGCTTGACTTAAAATCTATGTCGCTACGGTTGTATCTGCAATATGCCCTGCGCTCGGAAAGGAAATAAATCCTTTCTTCAAAAGAAATTCAAAAAACTTAACAAGTTCTTTACACATATTGTCTCTGTGTTAGCTAACAGATTTTCATGTTCTCAAATCAATAAATTTTGCCTTATTTGACCATCACAGATTCTTAACCTGATTTGAAATGAAATTTCTAATGAATTTGTAAAGGTGACGTGGACAATGATCTAGTTCGTTGTGGCATGAAAGCCGCCTTACGCTTGTAAATATTCTCTTAGAGGCTGACGCTGATCCAAATGCAAGAGATATACTTGAACGGACACCTTTGTTTTCCGCTGCTGCAAATCAGCTGGGTGACATGGCTAATGATATTATGCGTGCTCTTTTAAGAAAGGGAGCTGAGTTAGAGGCAAGAGATTATGCAGAGATGACACCATTGCTTTATGCTGCCCACTCAAATAAGCGTAAATCTGTATCTTTTCTTTTGGAGGAGGGAGCCAATATAGAGGCAAGAGATAAAAAAGGAAGAGATGTTTTAAGGATAGCATCGGAAACACATCCTTTAATGGCAGAAGACATAAGAGATTTTAAAAAAGCAAAAGTAAAATGTTATTGAATACACATTAAAATGTATTCTTTGAATTTAGAATCTTTGCTTTTTTCATTCCTTTTGGAGGGGTTTGCTTCATCTATTTGTGAGGTTATGGAATTTGGTCTTTCATTTCATTGGAATAAACTCGTGGTCGTCCTTGTTTGACCTTTTACGGAGGTAAAAAACCATAAAAGGACGAAAAAAGTAAAAAGAGTGACTTTTTTTGTATAATGAAGATATTTGTTAGTTTACATACCCCTTAATTCCAATAAGACAATATTTTTAAGAATTTAAACTGGCATCTTTCTTGCTAGATTTATGATTGTTTGACAATCAATTTTAGTTTGGCAAGAAAGAGGCTATTATGAAAAGTTTTAAGCTCTTAATTCTTATTGTTTTAGTTTTCTTATTTTCAAGAATAGGTTACTCCTACAATATCGAACAAGGGTACAATATTGATCGTACTGATTTCACAGAATTTATTGATATAGATAGCTTGCTTCATACAGATATCAGTAGGGAATCTTTACCGGAAGATTCAGAGATAGAAGATATTCTTCGTTATATAGATATTGGCAAAGAACTTTCTCCAGAAAGTCAACAAGGGGAAAGTTTTCTTGGTCATACAGAGATTCGAGATAAAAAGGGCGGTCGTGATTTTGATTTTTATTTAGATATAAGAAGAGTTCCACTTCCAGATAGCTTACGAGATAAGAGTAAGGAGTCAGAAGGGGTTATGGTCTTTAAGTGTTGGAATGAAACAGGAGATTGCGAACCTTTAGTTGATGTCATACTTATACGTGAGGATATTATGCCTTTACTTATTGCTAATAATATTACCTTAGGGTTAGCGATTTTAGGTGCTGTAACGACATATCCATTGGTTATGGGAGCAATTAGAGCGGGTTTAACAGGAGGAAAGCTTGTTGCGACGTTAGGTGGTGGTGCTTTAATGAAATTATCTGGGAGCGTAGTTGCTCCAATAGTTACAAAAAAGATATTTTCTAAAGGTGGTATAGTTATTCTGGGTATGACTGTAGGCGGAGCGGTGGCCTTATCATTAGATTTGCATTATGGATCGACTCTTAGAAAACTTTTAAGTAAAAAGGATATTCTTTTGGTTGGCAGGCTAGATAAAGCAGAAAAAAAGATGACCAAGATACTTGAAGCTATTGCGGATAGAAGAGAAATACAGGAAGCAAGAAGAAAGCGAAAGCAACAGAAAAAGGGAGAACGTCGATAATCTTTACAACAAGGATATTCCCTGGCACTAAATTTTTTAAATTTGAGTATTTAAGCGCAACTCTAAATTTTCATCTTTTGATTCTTTTCTGATTTTAATGACGCTTCGTTTTTCTTGGGTCGGCAGAATGACCAAAGCGACATTTCCAGAAAAACTCCTCCGATCTCTAAACTCAGAACGAATAACTCGAACCTCCATTTTTATTGATATATCCCCATTTATCATCTTTCTTAACATAAAGACTTTCGTATGGATAAGAAGGATGATGGGTTTTTCAAAAAAACTCTGTTGAAACGACTGCGAGTAATGAGTTGATTTCTATAGGAGACAATGTAAAATATTATGAATACAAAGGTGTTGGATAGAAACCTAACTTATAAAAAAGTTTCTCAGCGGGGGTGTTTTAAGTGGGTTGGATTCAATGGGTAAATCTATGTATGTTCATAGTTTTATTTTCAGTTGGCTGCACAGCTTCTTTTAAAGAGAAGGTTGAAAAGGGCCCGATTTCTTGGGAAGAAGTAAAGGGTAAAAAAGGAGTTCCCAAGTCAAGTTATGAGACGCCGGCGCAGCAAAAAGTTCATGAGTATGGAGTAGAGTCATTTCAAGTTAAGGGCAAGCAAGTTAACTACTATTATCGTAATCCGGAAAATAAAGAAAAGACATTGCAGTATTGGATGGATCGTTGGAAGGAAGATATTTATCATTTTGAAAGAATGGAACGAAGTAAAGAGGCTCATGGACCCGAGATTCTACATTACATCAATTACGACAATAATGAAAGGTTTCTTTATAATTCCTCATCAGGTGAAGTGATAAGGGTTATGTTTGAATTGGCTTTAGAGGAAGAAGAGAAAAATGAAGAGCAGAAATAAAGAATCTTTATTTTTCAGAGGATTCTTTTTACTCATTTTTTTAGTCATTTTAATAGGTCTGTATTTAGTTAAAGAAAGCATTTTTAAGAAACCCTGGGAGTCAAATAATTTAAGTCGGTTAGAAACTCATTTTTCTGTGAGTGGCAAAAGGGTAATGGCCTCTCAAAACAGAGGCAGAAACAGAAGAAGAAGTAGAAACAGAGTAGAGTGTGCCGAAGATCGGTATACACTTTCGCAGATTCAGGAGGATATAAATACACATCTTACGGAAAATAAATTAGATGAGCCTTATCAAAGTCGTGGCAATAGAGATAGGTCATGGAGGGGTATTCCTCTTGATGGGATAAGTAAAGGGCATGTCAGGTACTTTTTTGACAGTAGTTCTATATTAACAAGCCAAATTGATGTTTCAGGTTGTCGGACGGCTCCCTGTGTTTTTAATACGATTTATCAAAGAGATGTAGAAAGATGAAATAAAAGGAAAAAAGAATACTATTATGACTGCCGTATTGGAGGATTTTAAAAATAATGATTATTGGGATTTGGACGGAGGAGATGTTGAAGATCTTTTGGGTGAATGTCGAAGAAGGGGTCGAGAGGTAATAGATAGAATAGGAGAAAGTGAGGATTATATTATAGAGTTCGTACCCGTATGGGCGAATGAGCTTTGTGTGGATTTATCAAGTAATGAAGATTATGCTTTTTTCAGAGAGCGAATAGCTTTTGAAATGTTAACGGGTATTTTTGAGGAGCAATGGGCTAAAGATACGAAAAGATGTTCAACAAGGTATTGTAAGGCTTTGCAGATTATTCCTACAGTAAATCGTGCTCTTGAAATATATAGAGCGGAATTAGTTGCTCAGGGGCTTGAAGCAGATACAAGAGTTCTTATGCGTGATTTGATAGCTTGGGCAAAGAGTGAATTAATAAACTAGAGCATGTCCTCATTTTGACTATTGGCCTTAAATTTGTTTTGAATCACATAAATCGTAAGATTCTATTCCTGATCTGGCTAGAAATTGGTAGGTAATTCTGAGAAGACTGAAGTAAGGGCATACCTTAGTCGAGATGAACCATAAGTTAAAGTTAGACTTTTAACTTATAAGGATTAAGTGTTTAATTTTGTTAAACAAAACAAAACAAAACAAAACAAAACAAAACAAAACAAAACAAAACAAAACAAAACAAAACAAAACAAAACAAAACAAAACAAAACAAAACAAAACAAAACAAAACAAAACAAAACAAAACAAAACAAAACAAAACAAAACAAAATCTTTATAATAAAGACTTTGGTTCCGAAAAGAGTGTTATACTATTTGGGGCCTCTGTCTGAGAAATTCATACGAAGATTCAACTGGCATGGGTGGTAATAAACAAAATTAAAGGAGCAAATGAGATGAGATATTTTATATTGAATTTCCTATTTATAATGCCGTTATTGATTTCGTGTTCGATGTTTTCCAAGACTTCTGTTGCAGATAGAGGACTTGCGGGGAAAAAATCTCTTCAAGGTCACCCGATGGTGGGAAAGTTTGTGATACTAAATGACGAAGGTATGCCAGAGACGCTTGAGATAAAAGCAAATGGGAGAGCGACTCATGAAGTCCACTATGCAGGTTTAAGTTGCAGGGGCAATGCAACAGCAGATTCTCATTCTGAACTGAATTTGGACTATACGTGTACGGGAAGAGGGATCAATGCTTCTATTAAATTTGAATACAACCTTGAGGGTATTACCAATTTTCAGAAGTTTTCTCCTAAAGGGAAGATGACTGTTGAAGGGGAAGCTGAAGTGATTGAAGCTGGTGATTTCAATTTCACAAACTGTAATAGTGAGGACAGAAGAGAAAAGGTTGTTCTTTATTGCAATTAAATATCTCTAGGTTTTAAAAGAGGAAAAGTATGGCTCTAGAATAGAGGGGGAGTTTGATGAAAAAGTTAAGTCTTTTAATGTGTCTATCTGTGTTGATTTTTTCGTGTTCTATAGCAGAGAAAAGTTCTACGGTTTTAAGAGATCCATCAAGTCAATCTGATTTGAGTGGTTGTGACATTGAGTATAGATGTACTTCTAAAGTGTTACGTGCTCAGGAGTTTTATCATGTTCATAATTTTTCTGAAGGACTGGCTGCAGTTAAGAAAGCTGTCAGAAGAAATGGAGATAAGAAGTGGGGGTTTATTAACACAAAAGGTGAGTGGGTGATTAGGCCGCAATATGATCGTGTTATTAGTAATTTTTCTGAGGGAATAGCTGGTGTTAGAAAAGAGGGCCAGTTAGGATTTATTAACACGGATAATGAATGGGTGATTGAACCGCAGTATGGTATGCAGGAGAGTCATTTTTCTAATGGGCTGGCTCGTATTAAAAAAGATGACAAGTATGGATTTATTAACTCAAACAATGAATGGGTGATTGAGCCACAAGATAATCATGTTGAGCATTTCTCTGAGGGACTGGCTATTGTTAAAAAAGATGGCAAGCATGGATTTATGGATACAAGTGGTGAGATAGTGGTTGAATTAAAATATGATTTTGTGGGTTATTTCTCTGAAGGATTAGCTGCTGTCAATAAGGATGGAAAGTGGGGATTTATTAACGCAAAGGATGAGTTGGTAATCGAATTACAATATCGTGTTGCTAAGGATTTCTCTGAAGGGCTAGCTGCTGTCAATAAGGATGGCAAGTATGGGTTTATTAATACAAAAAATGAGATGGTGATTGAACCGCAATTTGATGAACCAGAGTTTGGTGGTGTTGGTGCTTTCTCTGAGGGACTGGCTCGTATGAGAAAAGCTGGCAAGTATGGGTTTATTAACGCAAAAGGTGAGTGGGTGATTGAACCAAAATATGGTGATGTTGAGGATTTCTCTGGGGGGCTGGCTGGTGCTGAAAAAGTGACTTATAGTAAAATATTAAAAGGATTTGATGTAAACAAAGTTAAATCTAGGAAGTGGGGATTTATTAATAAAGAGGGTGATTGGGTGGTTAGGCCAAGATATGAGGGTGTTGGTGATTTCCATGGGGGAGTTGCTTTTGTTCTACCTAAGCATGGTTCTTTAAACACGGTGAAATGGGCTGTTGGAGGTGGTCTAGGGGGATGGAGTTTACTCAAGCTGGAAAGGAAGGGCAGGTAGTTTTTATGTTTTTGAAAAGAGCCCTTTTTGTTTTTCTTGGATCAGGTTTTTTGCCGATGTTGATGTCTTGTTCAACACTATCTTCAAAATCCTCTTTGACTCACAGAAAACCTGATCAACTTGTTTATACCGCAGGGTCAAGAGAGATAGCTCAAGACAGGATTTCGTTGAACGATAGGCAAGTGAATGAAGCATTTAATGCTGCAGTAAGCGGTAAAGTTGATGTCTTAAATCGTTTTTATAACGAAGGATATGATCTTAAAATTAAGAATCAGTGGGGGGGAGAGACTCTAGCATTTACGGCCGCACGGCACGAAAGAGTAAATGTTTTAGAGTTTCTTCATAGAATAGGACATGATCTTAATGCCCCAAATAACCTGGGGGAGACCCCAGAAGATTATGCTAAACGGCACGAAAAAGTAAAAGTTTTAGAGTTTCTTCGTAGTAAAGGGTATAATGTTGATATTCCAAATAAGAAAGAACAATTACCTAGATTTAGAAATGAAAAAAGCCGGAGGGGGGAAAACAGTAGGACCTCTGGGGAAGCTAACGGTGAAAGGAGAACAAGGGAGGCTGCAAAGAAAGAGCTTCATGAAAAGTTTGGAATAAGTGACCCAAATGCAAAAGAAGCAACTGGAAGACCTGTTGTTTTTAGCAAAACTTATACTGGTCCTGAAGATCTAAAATTGTTTTTAGAGGCTGGGCTTGATCCAGATATTCGAGGACCTGGAGATTGGGACTCACTATCCGGTAAAACCTGGCACGTAAGTCTTTTACAACATGTTGATGGTAAGCCTGAGTTACTTAGAATGGTTCTTGCGGCTGGAGCTAATCCACACAAACCAGCATTTATTAGAGGTAGAAAACCGGATTACAAATATATTGTTACTAACAAAGAGTCTCAACAAATTTTACTTCGAGAAGCTGGAGTTCCTCCACAAAGGATCCGCACGGATAGCCTCCGGAGTGGAACAAGACTGTCAAACGAGGCATTAGATGTTGTTAATGAGAATGTAGTTAACTCTGATTTAACAGATAGGCAAAAAGAAAACAGAAGACTTTTACATACCTTTGCAATTGATCCCAAGCCCTCTCATTTACGAAATCTACTTCGTAGGAGATCCTTTAGAAGGATGATTGATATTGATAATGGTTTTGGATCATCGCCTCTTTTGATGGCAATGAAACATGGCCTTTACAAAAATGCTGCAAATCTTTTAGCTCAAGGAGCTGACCCCAATGCGAAAGACCCCTTTGGAAATACAGCTCTTCACTATGCAGCTATATTCTATGGTCAAGGGAAAGGCGGCAGATTAGTAAAAGATATAGATATTGTTAGAGCCTTATATGCGGTTGGAGGAGATCCTTCTATTAAAAATGATTTTGGAAAAACCCCTTTGGATGAAGTTAATATAAGAGGTACGGGGGACAAAGAGGTTACTAAGATTTTAAGCAAAAGAAAGAAAAGAAGAATGAGGTGTTTTTAAATCGTTTTCTTATAAAATGACTTTTGTTTTATCAGGAAATAGTTTTATCTTAAGAGATAGAGGAAAATTTATTGATTGTTTTGTAAATTCAACAAAGAAAGGATTTGATATGAACTTTTATATTTCAATTTTTTTGACAGCTATTCTTGTAAGTTGTACGAGTGCTCCGAAGAGATTTGTAGCATCTCAACAAGAGGGGAGTCAGGGAGAAAGCAGAGATCATGTCGATGAAGAAGCTGAAAAGTTATTTAACAATTTAAAACAAAGAGCGGAAGATATTAATGTATCTCAAGTACAGGAAGATACATTAGATACACTAGAGAAGGCACAAGATATGGGAAGCCAGGTTTGGCACTCTCGTATGTCCAATGCTCTTAAAATCTCTACATTAACGCATGTTTTAGATGCGCTAGATGGTGCTCTGGCAATGGTAGAGGGAGAAAAAGTTTCCGGAGAACAAGGCGTAGCTATGGTTACTATACCTGTTTCGGCACTGATAACGATGACATGGTATTCCAGAGTTATTAACCACAGGATTCCGATTCTCAGCAAATGGAAAAGAGGGGTTAAGGCTCTAGGCAAAAGAGCTTTACCGAGTCGAATTCCAAGATTTATAGCACGACAGGGTTTGATGTGGTTAGTGGCTTTCCCCATAACAGAAACTCTGCTGAATAAACTTGGTGGTCTATTTGTTGAAGTCGAGAGAGAAGATGTCGAAGAGTTAAAGTCCAGTATTGAGTCAGAGATTGAAGATCTTGAAAAACAGTTGAGGGAGCCAACGCATGAGTGATAAGATTATCAATTGAGGTCTACATAACAGAATGAATTGTTTTATATGCAGATGTGTTTTTCTAAGGGGGGCCAGTTTATGGTGAAAAAAATGATCAAGTCTTATTATTCTTTGGTGATAGCTAGTTTGCTTCTGGGTTGTTCGACGACCCCTGTTCAGAGAAATATAGCCTCAGGATACCACCAGCATTTATCTGATCCAGGTCATATTACTAAAGTTAGCAGTAAAGAAGAAGACGCAACATACTTTTTAGAGGTCAGAGTGGTTCCTCTCCCGTCCCCACTCAAAGATAAAAGTAACGATCCAAATGGAATTAAAGTCTTTAGGTGTTATACACAATCAAAGGAATGTAGGCCATTAGTTCATGATGTCGTTACTTATAATGAATTACGCCGGATGCTTCTTAAAGAAAATCTTATTGATACAACACAAGCAGTCGTTTCGTCTCCGTTTCTCACTGCATTAGCAGCAGGTACTCTTGTTCTTCCAAATGAAGAATTTAAAGACAGAGGTTTTGCCTATCGCTTCAACGAAGGGTTAAAGAGAATAGTAGAGACTTATAATCAAACCCCAAGATCGAATCGGGCTCCCAGAATGGAAGAATTCGTTCTACCTGATCTAGATCCTCAAATAGCAAAGGATGAACAGGATAAGAGAAGACTTGAGATTCGTGAGCAAATCAGTCGGCAAACTGACGAAGCACATCATACGATACGTAGTGCCCGTTCTGCTTATGGTGCTGTAACAAGCCGGAGATTCGGAAGGAGCAGAGTTATAGAGACGGATACGCCAGAATACCGGTATTATTATGCGGAAAATTTAATAGCTGCTCGTTCATACGAAAGGATGAAGTGGATGATACGTAATGAAATGTCATATGTGTATTTTGGTTCACTAAATGTAAGGCCATCTATATTTTTGAGTCAGGCCTTACGAAAACTTTTAAGCATAGAAGAAGTCATTTTTTCTAACAACCTTCAACAAACAGAGGTAGATTTTTCTTGGATTCTAAACACAGTTGTAGATAAAAGGTAAAAATCTGTAATAGGTTTTTTGTTGTGAATTCTTGTATAGTGACGCTTTTTTAATTTTCCAGTGTTCTTCCAAGAGGAGCTCAAATGAAATTTAAACAAGGAGCACTATATATGTTGGTCTAAGAGTTAGCTTTGCCACTTTTCCTCTTCATATCCCTCAGAGATATTCAGATATCGGGCTAAGACAAAAAAATAATCACTCAAACGATTTAAAAATACAATAACCTCAGCATGTCTTTCATCATTAAGACCTACAACTTCACGCTCCGCTTGCCGACAAACAGTTCGTGTCCAATGTGAAAACGCCGCTCCATCTACTCCTCCAGGTAAAATAAAATTTTTAAGTGACGGTAAAGATTTTTCCATTTCATCTATAGTTACCTCCAATCGATTAACCCAATCTGGATTTAAACCGGGAAGTGAAGGATCTTCTTTTTCAGACGCTAATTGACTACCTATAGAAAAGAGTGCGCTTTGAATCTCAGTTAACAGACTGAATATGTCTTTGTGTGCTTTTAACTTGTTTTTCAAAATCCCAATCAGGGCATTTAATTCATCAATGACTCCATAGGCCTGCACACGAGGATCCGATTTGCTAACACGCACGTTCCCTATAAGACCCGTTTGCCCTAAATCACCTGTTTTCGTATAAATTTTCATCACTCAAAAAATATCAGAGGTTTTCTGACAAGTCAGTGATTTCTTTTCTTTACAGATAGATTGATTTCCCATTAGATATCCAATCCATGAAGAAGAAAATAGAAAAATACCTCTCAAAAATATTTAAAATCTTAGGATCACTAAAGCTAGCCGTCTTTGTCATACTATCTCTTGCTGCAATTACAGCCGTAGGGACATTTTATGAATCGTATTACAGCACCTACGTCGCTAAGAAACTCATCTATGAATCTGTGTGGATGTACACAGTTATGGGACTTCTCATTGTAAACCTTGTCTTTTCCGCTGTTGAAAGATTCCCATGGAAGCGAAGACACACAGGTTTTTTATTAGCTCATGCAGGCATTATTATTATTATCCTAGGATCCTATGTGACTCAAAAAGCGGGACTCGATGCGAGTCTAGCTCTTTCCATTGGAGAAAAAAGCCGTTTTGTAGGGCTTCCCTATGAAAGAGTTCTGGCTTTTTATGAAACAGAAGATGGCACTAATTATCGCAGAAGAGGGCAGAGCCCTATAAACTTTACCAGATCAAAACCGTCTACAAATCACCCTTACATTATTCAAGAAAATCCACATATATCTATTGTTGACTACTGGCCCTATGCAGACAGAAAAAGTACCATTATTCCCTCTTCATCTCAAAAAGATGGACCCGCTCTGCAATTTCAACTTTTCAATGACACAGTTAATGTCTCTCAATGGTTAATAAGAGAAACCTCCCCAGCATCCATTGACTTGGGACCTGTGAAAATTGTGTTGGCAGACTCTACTTATAAACCTGGCAGTGGAAATGAAATTGTCGTCACTCCCCATAAAGACCCTAAAAAATTTAACTATTTTCTGTTTAAAAAAGAAGAGCCAATAAAAAATAATACAAAACATCAGTCGTCAGAGCGAATATTCACCAAGGGTGTCAGTCAAGAGGGAAATGAAATCCAAACAGAGTGGATGGGATTAAAGTTTAAAGTTCTATCTTATTTTTCATCAGCCCAAGAAAAAATAACATACTCCCAAAGAGATAAACCCCTCGATTCCTCAGTTCCCGTTCTACATGTACAATTTAAAGATGATGTGCACACTTTAGGATTAAATTCCATTTTGAAACTTTTTGATGAAGAAACAGCCTATGTTTTGGCTTATAACAACAAACGTGTCAATTTAGGGTTCCCCATGGAACTAAAGAGCTTTCAAGTCAAAAGATACCCGGGGAGTCAGAAGGCTATGTCTTATGAAAGTGTACTCATAACTCCAGATGGTCAGGAAACTCTGGTATCTATGAATGAACCTTTAAAACATGAGGGATACACCTTTTATCAGGCTAGCTTTGAAGAGGATGAATGGGGAAATCCCGTAGCCTCTATTTTCACTGTGAATTATGACCCGGGCCGGTGGATTAAATACTTAGGCTCTCTATTATTGATATCAGGTATCCTTGTTTTATTTTATATGAAAGGTTATTTTGGGCGGAAAACAGTTATACCTTGATGGATTTTAAGTGTATTTCAAGTGACAAATAGCTAACAAAGAGAAAAAATGAGACATTTTGTAATTATCTTATTAATGATGAGTCTTCAGGCTTTTGCCCATGCAAAACCCTTGAAAGCTATTCCCGTTTTGGATGCGGGTCGGTATAAACCTTTTGATACCTTTGCTAAAGAAACTCTTCAATTAATCCATGGTAAGAAAAATTATGAAGGAAAACCCGCTGAACATATTATTCTGACATGGCCCTTGGTTTCTCAATATTGGCTGAACGTTCAGTTTGTGCAGATCTCTAACTACGAAGTAAAAAAAGCCCTAGGCTTTCCCGCTCAAAAAAAACTCTTCTCTTTTAATGAAATTCGTAGCAGTGAAAATTTACCAAATCTGTTTAAAGATTTAGCTCGCTTAAAAGAAAAAAAAGAACCTCTAAGCCCCTTTTATCAAGCCATCCAAACTTTAGAATCACAAATCACCCTCTTTCTTGCTGTGTCAGAGGGGCGTTATCCTCTGGTAGCTCCTACCGAGATACCAGGCCAATGGGTGCCTTTTGCACAAACCGATCAAGAATTACAGGCGGCCACTCAAAAGATTATCAATGAATTTGTTAAATCTTTAGGCGGAGCCCTATCGGGAGAATCCATAAGTCAAAAAATGACAGAGTCAGAAGAGATGCAATCTGCTGTCGATCAGTTCATTGCTCTGGCAAAAACTAGAAATCCCAGTGATTATCCTTTGGAAAGACGTATCCAAGCCGAAATTTTTTACAATACATTTCAACCCTTTTTATGGAGTGCTGTTGCCTATGTTTTAAGCGTCATTTTTCTCTTTGTTGGCTTTTTTAAAACCTGTCGATGGGGCCTGTGGTCTCTCATTGTCGCCTTTGTCCTACATACCTTTGGATTTATTTTGCGTGTTTATATAGCAGAACGGCCCCCTGTCTCTAATATGTTTGAATCCGTTATCTGGGTCTCATGGGGTGCAGTCCTTCTCTCCTTTATCTTTGAATATTTTAAGAAAACAAAATTTATGCTTTTAAGTGCCGCCATTGTGTCTTCTTTGAGTTTGATAGCTGCCAATATGGCCCCCATTGTCTTAGACCCTTCGCTGCAACCCTTAACACCTGCCTTGAGAAGTCACTTTTGGTTAATCGTTCATGTGCTAACCATTACCCTGAGCTACTCCGCTTTTTTTATTGCCTTTATCTTGGGAGATATTGGGTTGGTTTTCTTTCTAAAGGGAGAGAAGAAATACAAAAAACAAATAGAAGCACTGCAAACATCTATCTATAGGTGTTTGCAGGTTGGAGTTGTTCTTTTATCAGCAGGAACTATTTTAGGTGGCATTTGGGCAGATTATGCGTGGGGACGGTTTTGGGGTTGGGACCCAAAGGAAGCCTGGGCCCTCATCGCTCTATTGGGATATATTGCTGTTTTGCACGGCCGACTCTCAGGTTGGTTAAAAAGTTTCGGGTTTATCGCTGCTGCAGTTGTAACGTTTTCTCTGGTTATCATGGCCTGGTACGGTGTTAACTTTGTACTCGGTGTCGGACTACACTCATATGGGTTCGGTGCTGGAGGCATAGAATATGTGTCCCTGTTTGTTTTGCTTCACTTTTTCTTCGTTATTGTTACCGCTGCTATGCGACGACTTTCAGAGGACCGTTGAAAAAGCATCATCTACTTCGTTGCAATCACTCAAATCCTCGGCTCCGACGTAGGAAAAACTACGCCTGCGCTCGATTTGAGCTTGAACGCCTCGTATCTGAATACTTTTTCAACGGTCCACCTATTACAAATGAAAAAAACTGTTGAAAAAGCCAAAGACTTTAATGCTTGATTTCAGTTGATCTCATCATCAATAATAAAGAATCTCTTTTTTGAAAGGTATATCGTGCGTCCGTCTATTCGTATGAAAGGTATTATTGCAGTTGTTGTTCTGGGCGTAATAGCTTTGCTATTCAAAGCTCCCCTTCCCTCCATTGGGTATAATGAGGGTTACTACCCTCCGCAACCTATTGCCTATGATCATTCGCTACATGCAGGTCAATATCAAATTCCCTGTTTATATTGTCACACCAATGCAGAACGTTCAAAGCACGCAACTGTTCCCTCATTGGATATCTGTATGAATTGTCATCAAATTATTGCGTCAAATCGACCAGACATTCAAAAAATGCAACAAATGTATTCTAAAAATAAATCTGTGGAATGGATGCGTGTGCACTTACTCCCTGATTTTGTCAAATTTAATCATAAACCACATATAAGAGAAAATATCAGTTGCCAGACATGTCATGGACCTGTTGAAAGAATGTCGACAGTGTATCAATATTCTGATCTCTCGATGGGTTGGTGTTTGGATTGTCATAGAAAACAAGAGCCAGAAGCTCCAATAAACTGTTCAACATGTCATTTTTAAAAAGAGGGTTACGAGAATATGCAGAAAGATAAAAAAGTTTATTGGAAAAGTTTAGAAGAGTGGGCGGGTGATCCTCGTGTTGCAGAACTAGCAGAGAGAGAGTTTATGTCATCCCCTCTACAATCCGAGGAAGGAGGTTTTGCTCGTCGTGAGTTTTTAAAATTAATGGGAGCGAGCTTAACCCTATCTGCAACATCATGTTTAAGGCGACCTGTTCAAAAAATTATTCCCTACGCCAAGCGACCTCCAGAGGTCATTCCCGGTGTTGCCAGTGAATATGCCAGCTCTTGGTCCTATGCCGGTGAAGGAGCTGGTTTGGTTATTAAAACGCGGGAAGGACGTCCCATACATCTTAGAGGAAATGAATTGCATCCATTGAATGGAAAAGGGTTAATGGCTAAAATCCATGCGCAGATATTAGATCTTTATGACCCCGATAGATTAAAACATCCTATTAAATCAGACAGGCGGGGTGGCTCTGAAAAAATGTCTTGGGATCAAATTGATAAAATTGTTAATGCCCATTTACAAGAAGGTGAAGTGGCTATCTTAAGTTCAAGTCTTAGCTCTCCTTCAGTTGAACAATTATTTAAAGATTTTTTTCAAGCGTTTAAGGGTAGACATGTGGTCTGGGACCCTTGTGCCCCTGTTGATGTTGTGGAAGCACAATACAAATCTTATAACAAGAGAATTGTACCCCACTATAGATTCGATCGTGCAAAGTACATTGTTAGTATTAATGCAGATTTTTTAGGAACTTATTTGCAACCGGCTGCCTTTTCTAAAGACTATGCAAAGCACAGACAACCCAAAAAAGAAATGAGCCGCCTTGTTGTGTTTGAACCACTGATGTCTTTAACCGGATCAAATGCAGATATACGTTATATGATAAAGCCTCAGCACTTTATAGATGTTGTTATGGGTTTATTGAGTGAGTTGATTGTTCATCAAAAGAAAACACGTTTTGCAAATAATGGGACTATACTTCGTATTTTGGAAAAATATAAAAATATTCCTCAGCTATTAGGGATAGGTAAAGAAGCCTTTCAAAAGATAGCTGAGGATTTATGGTTGAATAGAGGAAAAGCTTTGGTCATTGCAAGTGGGGGAACGACGAACTTACAGGTTGCTGTGAACTTTTTAAATTCTGCACTTGGAAATGATGGAAAGACTATTGATTATAATGTGCCACTAGTGAGTTATGACCATAGCAAGTATAAATTAGAGGCTTTGTTAAAAGATATGAATAGCGGGAAAATTAAGACGCTTATCATTCATAGATTAAATCCTGTTTATCAGTTGCCCCAGAGCGAAGAATTCTTGTCAGCTTTAAAAAATGTTAAATTGGTTCTCTCTACATCTGGAGTTTTGGACGAAACAGCAAAAGTTTCCGACTATGTTATTCCAGACGATCACCGTTTTGAGAAGTGGGGGGATTTAGAGCTTTTAAAAGGGGTCTATAGTATTCAACAACCAACTATAAGACCTTTATTTGATACACGATCCTTAGAGCTCAGTTTGATGAAGTGGGCCGGTCAATTAGAGAGAGGGCCAAAGAGATTGCTGAGTTCTGAGAATTGGCATTCTTACTTGCGAGAGAGATGGAAAGAAAGAGGTAGTGGGAACTTTGAAGTTTTTTGGAATACCTTTTTACAAAAAGGAGTTGTCGATACGACTCTCAATGACAGAAAGAGAGAGTATGGAGCGCGAGAGGCCAGTGTAGCAGAAATCATGCATATGCCGTCTCCGACACGAGGACAGGGTGATGAACTTGTGTTGTATGAAAAGTTAGGTATTGGGGACGGTATGTTTTCAAATATATCTTGGCTGCAGGAGTTCCCAGATCCTGTAACAAAAATTGTTTGGGATAACTATCTCAATATATCTCCAAATAAAGCTCAGAAATTAAAGGCCAAAGAAGGTGATGTGGTAAGGGTTTCAACTCAAAATGGAGAAGTCTTGTTGCCTGTTCATATTCAACCGGGAACTCATGATGATGTTGTGGGTGTGGCTATTGGTTACGGAAGAAAGACGGGGCGTATTTCAGCACATGTGGGAACACGAGTTGTTCATCTGGCAAAAGCACAGGGAGCTAGTGGTATTCCTTTAAAAAGATTAAGTCTTACAGGTCAAAAAATGGCTTTAGCGAATACACAAGGTCATCATTCTATGGAAGGACGTCCGCTGATAGCTCATGCGACATTGAAAGATTACTTAAAAAATCCATCGGCAGGTATTCATAAACATAAAGTTTTCTCTATTTGGCCTAAGTTTAAATATAAGGGTTATAAATGGGCAATGGCTATTGATTTGAATTCATGCACAGGTTGCGGTTCCTGTGTAATCGCATGTCAGTCAGAAAATAATATACCAGTTGTTGGAAAGCGGTATGTGCTTCAGGGAAGAGAAATGCATTGGATGCGTATTGATAGATATTACTCAGGAGAACCTTCCAATCCAGAGACAGTCTTTCAACCTATGTTATGTCAACATTGTGATAATGCCCCCTGTGAATCCGTATGTCCTGTATTAGCGACAGTTCATAGTGATGAAGGGTTGAATGAAATGGTTTATAACCGTTGTGTGGGTACCCGATATTGCTCTAACAATTGCCCTTATAAAGTGAGACGATTTAATTGGTTTAATTATACAGCAACAAAAGAAAATCTTCTCCATAAGAAAATGACAAGCACTCGTGTTTTGACACCCACTGAAAGGATGCAGTTAAATCCTGATGTGACCGTTAGATCACGGGGTGTAATGGAGAAATGCACCTTCTGTGTTCAGCGACTTCATGTAGCTAAGCAGAAAGCAAAAGATGAGAAGAGACAAGTTAAGGATGGAGAAGCTGTTACGGCTTGTCAGGAATCCTGTCCTACAGAAGCTATTGTTTTTGGAGACATGAATGATCCTTCTTCACGTGTATCAAAAGCTTTTAAAGACCAGAGAAGTTTTTCTGTTTTAGAGGAATTAAACACTGTGCCCTCTGTACGGTACAAAACTCGAATTAAAAATACGGATAAGGCGACTGATGGTGGGAGTAAACATTCGTGATAAAAAGAGATGTTTTAGTTACAGGTAATAGAGATAATAAGCAGGTTACGGAAGACATTTGCGCACCTATTGAAACTCTCCCAAGTAAAGGATGGTTTGCTCTCTTTGTACCATCGGCTCTTTTATTAGGTTTTTATGTATTTGCCATTCTAGTTGTTATTGGTGTGGGAATAGGTCTTCAGGGTGTCACTCATCCTATAGGGTGGGGTGTTGATATTATCACATTTGTTTTTTGGGTAGGTATTGGTCATGCGGGGACATTGATATCGGCTATTCTCTTCTTGTTTCGACAGAAGTGGAGAACGGGCATAAATAGAGCGGCTGAAGCTATGACCATTTTTGCTGTGATGTGTGCTGGGGTTTTCCCTTTAATTCATGTGGGTCGCCCTTGGTTTGCCTATTGGCTGTTACCGTATCCGAACGAGAGGGGACCGCTTTGGGTTAACTTTAGATCGCCTTTGTTATGGGACGTTTTTGCTGTTTCCACGTATTTAACAATATCTTTTGTCTTTTGGTATTTGGGTATGATTCCCGATTTAGCAACGGTTAGAGACAGAGCTAAAAATAAAATAAGAAGATGGGTTTACGGGGCTCTTTCTTTGGGATGGAGAGGTACGAACCGTAACTGGCAACACTATGAATCGGCGTATCTTATTTTTGCTGGTTTAGCAACGCCCTTGGTTTTATCGGTTCATACCATTGTATCTTTTGACTTTGCTGTGTCTCAACTTCCGGGTTGGCATACAACGATTTTCCCTCCCTATTTCGTTGCTGGAGCTATTTTTTCTGGTTTTGCTATGGTTGTCACTCTGTTGGTATTAGCACGAGAATTTATTCCTCAGTTAAAGCATTATGTGACAACGAATCACTTAGAAGTGATGAATAAAATCATTCTAACAACAGGAATGATGGTGGGCTACGCTTATGCTTCGGAGTTTTTTATAGCTTGGTATTCCGGAGTTGAGTATGAAACTTATGCCTTTATAAATAGAGCTATTGGACCACATGCAGTTTCTTATTGGACTATGGTGACGTGCAATGTGATCATTCCACAAATTTTCTGGTTTAAAAAGATGAGAAGAAGCATTGTTGTTATGTTTATTGTTTCTATTTTTGTAAACATTGGAATGTGGTTTGAGAGATATGTGATCACGGTCACTTCATTGCATAGAGATTTTTTACCTGTTAACTGGGATCAATATGTTATGACATTTTGGGATTATGCTATTGTGGCAGGAAGTTTTGGGATGTTTTTTACCTTATTTTTATTATTTATGAAGATGCTACCCAGTGTTGCTATGTCTGAAATTAAGCCGAACTTAGATGTTGGTAAAGAAGGAAGTGGGCATGAGTAAGGGTATTGTTGGTTTTTTTGATGATGAAATGAAGCTTTTAGAGGCTGCAAAAAAAGTGCAGGCAGAGGGCTATGAAAAGTTTGATACAATTTCTCCCTTTCCTATTCATGGAATGGATGATGCTATGAAGTTAAAAAGATCCCCGGTTCCATGGGTGACAATGGTGTTTGGCACAGTGGGGTGTGCGTGTGGTGTTTTATTACAGTGGTGGACGTCGGCGGTGAGTTGGCCATTGAATGTGGGAGGTAAACCTCTATTTTCCCTACCTGCGTTTGTTCCTATTATTTTTGAGGTCACAGTTCTTTTTGCCGGTCTTGCTACGTTTGGTGCCGTACTCGTGTTTTGTAAACTTCCTAAAATCAATGCACCGGTTATAGATTCTGATCTTTCATCTCATCGTTTTGCTTTATATATTCTTGAGAATGATAAAAACTATGACGAAAATCAGTCTCAAAATTTCTTAAAAGAATTAGGGGCCCTTGATGTCAAGAGGGTATCTATATGATCAGATATCTTTCGGCTTTACATTTGTTAGTGGTTTTGTTTTTATGGGGTTGTTCTGATAAGTCCAAAAAGCCCAATTTTGAAATTATGCAAGACATGATGGATCAACCAGCCATTAAGGCGCAGGGTGAATTTCCATTTTCGTTGCAAGCTCCTCCAGAGGGAACTGTACCGAGAGGAGGAGAACAACCTTATCTTATGAAAGATATGCTGGAAGCGGGTGAAAAATTAAAAAACACGGTGACCATTGATAAGATTTCACTTTTACAGGGGCAAAAGACGTACATGACATACTGTTTTGTCTGTCATGGAGCTTTAGGTGATGGTAAAGGACCTGTTGCTGAGAAATGGATAGCACCGATTCCATCATTAATGTCAGATAGAGTGAAAGAGTGGAAAGATGGTAGTCTTTTTCACGTCATAACTCAGGGGCAGGGCTTAATGTCAGGTTATGCTTCTCAGATTGTCAGTTCAGAGGATCGTTGGAAAGTTGTTAATTATGTAAGGCATCTTCAAAAAACAGTTGTGAAGGAGAAGTGAGGTCTTAGAAAAGGACTGAGTTTTTAGAAAGGAAAGTGTTTGTTCATTGGTGATTTTAATTAAAGGGAAGAATTAGATATTTTGAGGAAGAGTGGGTTGAACATGCAGGAAATAAGAAAAGCAGAAGCTTCAAAGAAATGTAAGTTATTTCTCTATGTAGCTTCCTTACTTGGGGTTTTAAGTTTTTTCCTTAGCCTTCAAATGGATGAGAGTCCTCGACAGGCCCTAACATGGGCGGGTTATCTCACAGCTCTTTTCTTCTTTGTCAGTTTGGCTTTGGGAGGACTATTTTTTACCTCTATTCAGCATGTGACAAATGCCGGATGGAGTGTGACCATTCGGCGGTTTTCTGAAAGTTTGTCTACTTTTTTACCTGTCGGCTTTGTATTAACATTAATATTCATCGTGTTTGGTGCAGATAGTGTTTATGAATGGCTGCATCCTGAAGCTGTGGCTAAGGACCATTTATTGCAACATAAGTCTCCGTATTTAAATAAACCTTTCTTTATTATTCGGACGGTATTGTTTTTTGTATTATGGATACTTTTCCAAAGAAAAATAGTGGGCCACTCTTTAAAGCAAGATCATACAGGGGAAGTGTGCCTCACTCATAGAAATGTAACCCTATCAGTGATCTTTTTATTGATCTTTGCTTTATCCTATTCACTGTTTAGTGTGGACTTTCTCATGAGTTTACACGCTCATTGGTTTAGTACTATTTTTGGTGTCTATTGTTTTGCAGGGCTTTTTCAGTCAGCATTGGCATTTATTATTATCTTGATTGTTTGGTTAAGAGATCAAATTAAGGATTGGGTCAATGAAAATCATTTTCATGATTTGGGAAAGTTTCTTTTTGCGTTTACAATTTTTTATGCCTACATTGCCTTTTCACAATTTATGTTAATTTGGTATGCTAATCTTCCAGAGGAGACAAGTTTCTTTTTACATCGTGCTCATGGTGGGTGGATGTGGATTTCTATGTCACTTTTATTGTTTAAATTTCTAGTTCCCTTTTTGGCTCTTTTACCAAGGGGAGCGAAACGTTGTCCTCGGTGGTTGTTTTTAGTAGCGTGTTTGATCTTTGTTATGCAGTATGTGGATATTTTTTGGTTAGTTTACCCCAATTTCAGTGAAGAGCATGTGGTTTTTCCGCTTTGGGGTATAGGTATGTTTATTGGGTGTCTTGGAATTTTTAGTCTTGTTGTGGTTCGGTTTTTAGAGAAAAACCCTCTGGTTCCGTTGAAAGATCCTCGTCTACATGAGTCTTTAAAGCATCATATTTAAGTCGCTGAGGTTGTACCTGGCTTTAATACAATTTTTTACGTTAAATGGGAACTTTTCTTGAGGGCCTCCAAATGCTCAAACAGTTCTGAGGGTTCGCAGCTCGTCTCTCCCTTCGGGAGATACGCCCTGCGCCTCAGAGAACTGCGCTTTGAAATCCCTCAAGAAAAGTCCCCTCTCTAATGCTCTAAAATTATAAACTCATCTCCCATCACGATACGCCTTATGCTTGGAAAAGAAAAAACTCTTTCTTCAAAAGAAATCAAAAATGAATTGAAAAATTTTAGAGTATTCCTATAATCTAATTTTTATTTTGGAAATATCTATATAAAGATATTTTCTGAAATGATCTTCAACAATCTTTATCTCATCAGCATTTAGATTACGGAATATATAATCAAGAACACTTCCCATATGTGTATATCTGCGTTCTTCAGCGACTTGCTCATACAATTGAAGAGCTCTCTCAGAGTCTTGTGTGACGCCTTTGCCAAATTGGTACATAATTGCAAGTAATATTTTAGCTGGGGTTACGCCTACTTCTGCCGCCTGCTGAACCCAATAGAAAGATCTTTCTAGATCTTTAGTGCCGGCTTGACCGGTCCCATACATTTTTCCTACAAAGTATGTAGCTTCCGCATGACCTGAATTTGCAGCTTCACTAAACCAAGAAAAGCTCTTTCGTATGTTTGGGGTCCGCAAATTCAATAGATGTGTTACGATCAGTCTGTTGCGATAGTAATATCTGAGTCCCATTTCAAATTGGGCTGGTGCATAACCTTCTTCCGCTGCTTTCTTAAGCCAATGGAAGGAAGATTGTCTACCACGGTCTTTTATTCCCGGTCCTCTAAATCTACCTATAAGAGGTGGTGATGGGGAAAGAGCTTCTTTAGTAAATTCTATGACTACTGCCATATGAAACATATCTTGTACAGTTTTTATATCTTGGTAAAAATCGTATTCCTTGTCCAAGGTTCTTCTGCCAATGTTGACCCCACTGTGACGCAGATGCAATTCTAAAATGGGATGTTTTTCTATTACATTTCTTAGTTTATCGACTGAAATCGCACGAGTCGTACTTTCTACTACTATCTTAGAAGAACTACCGTTCAGTGGTGGAAAGAGGTCATCATAGGTAGTATGAGGATCAACTGTTTGAATTCTTGCTTCTTGGTTTATGGCTTCTTGCCAAAGATCTCTTTCTTCTTCATTCCAAAACGATCCAATAGCGAATACTATTCCAACCACTTTATTTTTAGAAATAACAGGAGACCCACTACTACCATGTGTACTAAAAGCCGTCATAGCTAAAGATTCCCCTCCAATTTCGTGAGTGACTTTCCCTCGAGAAACAGTTCCGTAGTTTCCTTCGGGAGAACCTATGACAAGAATCTGATCATCTATCTGTATATCTGTTGAATTACCCAAAGGAAAATAGTCATACGTGTTTTTATCTGTTTCAATAATAGCTAAATCATTTTCTGGATCTGTTATGAAAATAGAGCCAGAGTCATTGCCGCTGGATGTTTGAATGGTTAGAGTTCGGTTGCCAAGAGCATCTTTAATCACATGATAATTGGTTATCAATAAGCTGTTTGAAATAAAAAATCCACTGCCGTTATAGCTTCGTTTTGGCCCTTGTACAATAATCTTTGCTGTTTTTGCTATTTGTTCGTCTATTGTTGGTTCGTCTGCTTGTGAGGGTTTTCTTGTTGGCTCTTTCTTATTTATTAAACTGTCGTCCAATGTATGCGTATGTGTTTGCGATGGTAAAATGTGTTTAGATATTGGACTTTTATAGATCAAAAGAAAAATCAAAGAGACAAAAGAGATCAATAAGAATATCTTTCGAGAAAGCGTCGGTTTCATTAAAAGTACCTCTTCAATGCAATAAAAATGTAGGGTAACGATTTTGGTTACATATATTGCTTAATGAATCTATCGGGATTTAAGCCTTCAGTTTTAATGATATTTCTTATTATTTATTCCGTATTGCGACTTTTATACTGTTCAGAGAAGTGGCGGCTTTTTCTTTGATCTAGACCGTTTCTTAAAATGAACTTTTTATCAAAATGTAGTCATTGATTATTTTTTCTACAGACAATAGAACGTTCAGTAGAAAACACTTCTTTCGTCTAGAAAAATGCGGCGCATTATCTATCTTAAAGTAAAGGGTTTTTCTATTTTATAAATATTTCTAAAGAAATTCTATGTAAATAATTCTATCCTGTAATTGGAGCGTGTTTTAGCACGATCGGATTAGGTAAGGTTTAGGCTTTCGTGGGGATTTCATTGAAAAGAATAGTTATTGCAACGTGCTTTTTAAGCTGTCTTTTATCTTGTAAAGACCATCCTATTTTGACGGAAGAAAAAGTCTTATTGTTACAAGAAGACTGTCATCTTATCGTTGATACATTGCGTTCGGTGGAAGAATTAACTCTTTCTATGGAAGATATATCTAAAGATTTTTCATCTCTTGAATTAAAAACTGTTGTTGTTGAGTACATCTATGAAACTCAAAATAAATTTGCCACACAGCTAAATATAGATACAGAAATTACAGCAACAGAAACGTGCATGCGAAGTCAAAGGGTTGCTCTTTCAGCAAGTTGGCCCGTTAAGTTTCACAGTGGCGAAGAAAATGGGAGTGCTGTTAATTTAGAAGCTGAATTTTTTGATAATGAAGTTACTCATCTGAAAGATATACATATTCAATCTGCAGAGAGATCAGAGCTAACGATGACTTTTGAAACATTTTTAAAAAGTTTAGAGGCTGAAGGGAGTATATATTGGGTGGGTAAACATGAGTCCCGCTATTATCTTGTTGTAGAAGAAGAATCAGATAGCGACTATAACGTTATATGGGTTGCTATTTATGAAAATAAATTAAAATAGTCTAAACTTGACAATTTGAGTAAATTTGGAGAAAATATTTTCATATGGTAGGTAAACGCATTCCAATAACCATGTGGCCCTTTTAGTTTCAATGTCTATAGTACGCATATGTCTTCCTGACAATTCCATAAAAGAGTTCCAAGAAAGTCCAACAGTCTTAAATGTGGCAGAAAGTATTGGTCCAAGGTTGGCCAAAGACACACTAGGTGGTGTAGTTAATGGAAAAATCATTGATTTACGAACACAGCTAAAAGATGGAGATGAGTTAAAAATTGTAACGAGTAAACATGAAGAAGCTGTAGAAATTATAAGACATTCAGCGGCTCATGTTATGGCTCAAGCTGTTCAAGAAATTTGGCCTGATATAAAAGTCACTATAGGTCCTGTTACAGATAGTGGATTCTTTTATGACTTTGATGCTCCCTTTAGCTTTAAGCCTGAGGATTTAGAAAAAATTGAATCCCAAATGAATAATATCATTAAAAAGAAACTCGAAATTGTTAGAACAGATTATAATGTCGAAGAAGCAAAACAAATTTTTTCAGAAATCAAAGAAGAATATAAGATAGAAATTATTAGTGATCTTGTTAGAGATGAAAATGTGGAAACGGTGGGAATATATAAACAGGGCGAGTGGTTTGACCTCTGTCGAGGACCGCATGTTCAGCATACAGGACAAATTGGAGTCATTAAGGTGCTTAATGTCGCAGGAGCATATTGGCGAGGCGATGAGAAAAGAAATCAACTACAGAGAATTTATGGAACAGCATTTTTAGATAAGAAAGAATTAAAAAAATATCTTTTTAGATTAGAGGAAGCTAAAAAAAGAGATCATAGAAAAATTGGGAAAGAGTTAAATTTATTTTATTTTAGTGAGCTTTCTCCTGGATGTCCTATCTTTACTGGAAAAGGTGCCTTTATTTACAATGAACTCGTTAATTATATACGTGAATTGTATCACAAGTATAAATATGAAGAGGTTATAACTCCTCAAATTTATGATGTAGACCTTTACCATAAATCAGGACATTACGAAAATTTTAAAGAAAATATGTATTTCATTGAAGAGGAACATAGGGATTATTCATTAAAACCTATGAATTGTCCTAGTCATTGTATTCTTTATTCACAAAAGCAATATTCCTATAGAGATCTGCCTTTAAGGATTGCTGACTTTGGACGGCTTCATCGTTTGGAGAGGAGTGGAGCCCTTCATGGAATCACACGTGTGCGAATGATGTGTCAAGATGACGCACATGTTTTTTGTTCTTTAGATCAAATAGAGGAAGAAGTGCGAAACTTTTTTGATCTTCTCAATGAGGTTTATTCAACATTAGGAATGACAAATTATAAAGTCTTTTTTGCAACACGACCTAAAAAGCGTGTGGGTGATGATGCTATTTGGGACCAATCAGAAGCTTCTTTAGAAAGGGCACTGAAAACTTTGAATGTTGACTATGGAGTTCTTCCAGAGGAAGGGGCTTTTTATGGACCCAAATTGGAATTTCATTTTTTAGATGCGATAGAAAGGTCTTGGCAGTTAGGCACTATACAGCTTGATTTTAGTATGCCTGATAGATTTTCTTTAAAATATATCGGTGATGACAATAAGGAGCATGTTCCTGTCATGTTACATAGAGCTATATTGGGTTCTCTAGAGCGTTTTATAGGAGTTTATATTGAACACACTTCGGGAAAGCTGCCAACATGGCTTTCTCCAATTCAGGTTAAGATACTCAATGTGTCTGATAGAGTAAATGTGCATTGTGAAAAGATAGAAAGTCTTTTTAGAGCTTCTGGTGTAAGAGCATACTTTGATAGTAGAAATGAAAAGTTAGGGTATAAAATCAGAGAGGCACAGCTACAAAAAGTGCCCTATATGGTTATTATTGGTGATGAAGAAAAGAATGCAAATACACTTTCCATTAGAAATCGTGAAGGGAAGCAGACATCCAATTTAGAAATAGAAAATACATTAAAATTATTAAAGGAAGAAATTCAACTTCGTCGTTTGGAGTTGAGTTTATAAATTAAAGAAGGAGGTTGTTATAAAACAAACACGTATGGGAAATGTCCCAAAAAGAAATAAAGGTTTACGCGTTAATAGAGATATACGAATACCAAAGATTCGTGTGATTGATGAAAATGGTAATGTATTGGGTGTTATGCAGACACAGGATGCTTTAAAAAGGGCAGAGGATGTTGGTTTAGATCTTATTGAAGTCGCACCTAATGCGGAACCTCCGACATGTAAGATAATGGATTACGGTCGGTATAAATATGAACAAAAGAAAAAAGCTCATGAATCCAAGAAAAAGCAAGTCAGTGTAACGGTAAAAGAAATTCAATTAAGACCACGGACTGAGCAGCATGATCTGGATGTGAAACTAAAGCATGTTAGAAGGTTTTTGGAAGAGGGGGCGAAGATAAAAATTAATTTGCGCTTCCGCGGCCGTGAAATGGTCCATCAGGAGGGGGGCTTTGAGCTATTGGAGAGGGTTATAGAGCAATTAAAGGACTGTGCTGTTGTTGTTACGCCTCCTCAAAGGGAAGGGCGTCAGGCTTTTCTACTTCTGGCTCCTGAGCCGACTTGGTTAAAAGAGAGAAAAAAGGCTTTGAAGGCATCATCTAAGGGAGAGGGGGAAGAGAAAAAAGAGTAGACGTTTTGGTTAGGACTAGCTATGTTGGTGGCCCTGAGATTTGAGCGATTGCAACGAAGTAGATGACATCTTTTCAACAGCCCTAGGTTATTGGAGAAAAAATGAGTACGAGTAAAATGAAGACCCATTCCGGGGCGAAAAAGCGATTTAAGCGATTAAAAAGTGGAAAAGTGAAACGTGGACAGATGCATCACAAGCACCTTTTAATAGCAAAATCTCACAAGCAGAAACGACAGAGTTGTAAGCCAGCATATGTTGATCCTGCAAATATGTATCAAATGGATAGAATGCTAGCGGGTCATTAAGAGGTAATACATTATGAGAGTAAAAAGAGGATTCAAAAGGCGTCGACGTCATAATAAAGTTCTAAAGCGTGCGAAAGGGTATTACTCAGCCAGTAGTCGCACTTATAAGATGGCTGTTGAAACCAATGATCGTGGACTGGCCTATGCTTATAGAGATCGTAAGCAAAGGAAGAGAGAATTTCGTTACCTATGGATTGCTCGAATTAATGCAGCAGCTCGACAAAATGGAATGAAGTACTCACGATTTATGAATGCTTTGAAAAAGGCGGGCATTGAATTAGATAGAAAAGTTCTAGCTGATATGGCCGTCAGAGACCCTTCTGGATTTACACAATTGGTTCAATCTCTCTAATTATGAGAGTCGTCGTTGCAAAAGAGAGGATCATAATACGTGGACTCTTTTCAGGTGGAGAAGATAAGTGATTTTGAGTTACGAAAGCGGGATCATTTAGAGCTTTCTCTTAAGGATAAAAATGAAGCCAAGGGTTTATCAGGCTTAGAGAAGATTCAATTACTTCATGATGCTCTTCCAGAATTAAATTTCCAAGATGTCACTTTAAAGACAAAAATTCTGGATTGGCAGTGTTTGACCCCCTTTTTGATCAGTTCTATGACGGCTGGACATAACCAAGGTGAGGCTATCAATTTAAAATTAGCTAAAGTTGCAGCTAAAAAAAAATGGCTCATGGGGATCGGTTCGCAACGTCGTCAACTTTTTGATGACTCGGCCGTATTGGAGTGGAGAAGACTGAGAGAGCAGGCTCCAGATGTTGAACTATTGGGAAACCTGGGTTTATCTCAACTCATAAAAACACCTGTACAGAAAGTTAAAGGTTTAGTCGAGAGCTTAGATGCTAAAGCTTTAATAATACATACAAATCCTCTTCAAGAATGTCTTCAAAGAGAGGGGACACCCGATTTCAAAGGGGGGATTGCAGCTTTAAAGGCACTTTCGGCCTCTCTTGAAATACCCATTGTATTAAAAGAAGTGGGATGTGGGTTTTCTAAAGAATCATTTCTTAAACTCAATCATACGGGTATCGCTGCTGTTGATGTTGCAGGTTTGGGCGGAACTCATTGGGCGCGCGTAGAGGGGGATCGTGCTGTAGGAAAAAAAGCTTCCGCTGCAAGTACGTTTGCAAACTGGGGTATTCCAACAGTTGATGCGGTTTCTGTAGCTCAATCATTAAAATTGACCTACAGTATTTGGGCCTCTGGAGGTGTGCGTACAGGCTTAGATGCGGCAAAGCTTTTGGCCTTAGGTGCTCATGCTGTGGGCTTTGCAAAACCGGCTTTGCAAAAAGCGCAAGAGGGTGAAAATGCTCTGGAAGAATGGATGTCTAAAATTGAATATGAATTAAAGGTTGCGCTTTTCTGTACAGGTTCTAAAACATGTCAAGATATTCGAGGAAAGTATAAATGATAGGAACGGGTTTTTCAAAACTGTCTTTAAAAGAGCGATATGAACGCTTGGTAAAAAATGGTCTGTTAACACAGGAAGAAGTGAGCTTTTTACAAAGTGGCGGTGTTGTTGAAAACAGTCTTATGGAGAATTTTATTGAAAATGTTATTGGCTCTTTTCAAATACCCCTCGGTGTAGCTGTAAATTTTCGTATTGATGGCATTGACCGAGTGATCCCCATGGCTGTGGAAGAGACCTCTATTATTGCAGCCGCTAGTAAGACAGCAAAATGGGTACGTGAGTGTGGAGAGATCAACACTGTTGTCTTGGGGCAAAATGTAATTGGGCAAATACAAATGAGTTCCGTAAAACATCCTGATGATGTCAAAAAGAAAATTATAGATAACAAATCTCAAATTTTAGAAAAAGCAAATCAAATAGCAGTCGGTTTGGTAAAGCGCGGTGGTGGTGTTAAAGATTTAAAAGTTCGTATTTTAAATCGTGAAGACACAGAAAAAATGGTTGTTATTCATCTTTTAATAGATCCATGTGATGCCATGGGAGCTAATATTATAAATCAGGTTTGTGAATCTTTAAAACCACTAATAGAAAGTATCACAGGAGTGACTGTCAATATGTGTATATTGTCAAACTTAGTGGATACCAAGTTAGTAAAATCTGAAGTCATTTTAAGAAAGATTGATGCTGCACTTGGGAGCAAAATTGAAGAGGCTTCTCGTTTTGCTGAAAAGGATCCGTATCGAGCGGCCACAAATAATAAGGGCATTTTAAATGGTATTGATCCCGTGTTGATTGCCACAGGAAATGATTGGAGGGCTGTAGAGGCAGGGATTCACGCCTATGCTTCACGCTCAGGACAATACTCCTCTCTTTCTAAATGGCGTTATGACAAAGGCACGCTAAGGGGAGAAATAACAGCCCCTATAGCTGTTGGTACTGTGGGGGGAGTGATTGGATTACACCCAACTGCAAAAATATGTTTGAAAATTTTAGGTGTGAAAAATGCTGAAACACTATCTCGTATACTTGTGTCTGTAGGTCTGGTTCAAAATCTAGGAGCCTTGCATGCTCTATCGACAGTGGGTATTGTGGCTGGACATATGAAGTTGCATGCTACCAATTTAGCCTTAGCTGCCGGGGCTAATTCTATGGAAGTGAAAGCTGTTAAAGAAAGGTTAGAAGAATATATTCTAGCAAAGAAAAATGTTTCATTAAAACAAGCTATGAATGTGCTCGACTCAGTTAGAGAAACATTAAATACCTAGATGTGTATTATCGTTGTGAGTTTCTATGGTGATAAAAATCCCCAGTAAAACATTTGCTATTGGTGAATACGGCGTTTTGAAAAATGGAAGTGCTATTGTTTTAACTTGTGAACCCTATTTTAAACTGGAAGTGTATAAAGGTCAGAATCAAGGTTTGCCTGAGGGGATTCATCCCGAGAGCATTGCAGGTAAGTTCTATAAAAAAACATCAGAAAAATATAAAGGGCTTTCTTTGCGGTTTATAGATCCTTACAAAGGTTCTGGAGGTATGGGAAGGTCATCTGCTGAGTTTTTGAGTCTTTATGCTTTAGCCTATGGAATACCTTTTAAAGCTATGAAGGCCAGAGAGGTGTTTAGAGATCTGGATGAATCAAATCGTTTACTACCCAGTGGTGTTGATGTCATAGCACAGTCCATTGGGGGAGTGGCTGTGATAGATCTATCAAAAAACCAAGGGGTTTCAAAAAATTGGTTATTAAAAGATATCGGTTTTTTTATTGTACCAACGGGAGAGAAAATCATTACTCATTCTCATCTAGAGTCCTTGAAGGAAGAGTCCTTTACTGAGCTTATTGAAATATCTCATTTATCTATTCGTGCTTATGAACAGCTTGATACAAAGGGGCAAACTATCAATATAGGAATCAATGATTATGTGCGTGCCTTTTATAAACCATTGGATGAGCAAGGGTTCATTCAAACACTTCGAGATTATAATACCACACTGTGGGAAAAAGGATTGCTTTCTAAAACCTCTCGAGAACTTTGTTTAGAGTTAGAAAAAGTACCTTCTGTTTTGGTGGCAAAGGGTTGTGGTGCTATGGGAGGGGATATGGTGCTTGTGCTTTTTCATACTAAAGATAGAGATTCTCTGCGAAATTATATCGAAAGTACACTGGATAGAACTATTGTGGCTACAGATAGGGATATAGGACGAGGTATTCATCAAGAGAATTAAAATGGATGAGATAAAGTTTATATTTTCAAAGAGTATTTCCATCAAACCTCAGGCTAATAGTAGAAGTCTTATGGACTATTTTTTTATTTGTTATCGATTTTATGTTAGAGCCGTAAAGGATGTTTTATGAAGTGGTCTGCCTCTGCACCCTCAAATATAGCTCTCATAAAATACATGGGTAAAGAGTCTAATGGCCAACCTGTTAATTCATCCTTAAGTTATACTCTTAATCATTTGCAATCCTATGTTGAAATTGAAGAGGCAGAGAGAGATTCGTGGGAGTATCTTTCATCTATGGCTGCAGAAGAGTTGACATTAAGTCGTGAAGGCATTGATAGGTTTATGGCTCACTTTTCAAATTTAAGAACAAAATTTTCACTTTCAGGGAATTACACAGTTCGTTCAGCCAATACATTTCCATCAGACTGTGGGCTGGCGAGTTCCGCCTCTTCTTTTGCGGCTTTAACACTGTGTTTTGCAAAAGTTCTTAAGTCAAAATTAGGGCAAGATTTAAACTCGGAGGAATTAAGTCTTTTGAGTCAAAAAGGCAGTGGTTCGTCTTGTCGGAGTTTTTTTCAACCCTGGGCTATTTGGGAAAAGGATAAAGTGTATGAAGTCGATCTTCCCTTTAAATCATTATTACATCAAGTGCTTATCTTAAACTCAGATAAGAAAAAAATAAGTTCTAGTCAGGCTCATAAAAATGTACAAACCAGTTTGAATTTTCAAGTGCGCCCGCTTCGTGCTGAAGAAAGGCTCAAGGAATTACTAGAGGCATTGAAAACAAAAGATTGGAAAAAAAGTTATGAGATAACATGGGAAGAGTTTCAGGATATGCACAACTTGTTTGAAACCAGTTGTCCGCCCTTCGGATATATTTCACCTGAGGGAATGGAAGTGCTCAATGTGATTTCCAATTATTGGCAAGATACGGGAGATGGACCCATTGTCACTATGGATGCAGGCCCAAACATTCATCTTCTCTATCGTGAAGATCAATCGAAAGATTGTACGGCTTTAAAAAATCAGTTTGTGAATATGAGAATCAGAACATTAAGTAGTTCTAGTTGAGAATAGATTATTGAAATCTAGAGAGATGTAAAAGATTTTTGGGAATAGTTTAGAAAAGCGTTTATAAGACGAAGGTCTAGCAAGTGATAAGCGATTCAGATTCTCTCAGTTAATATTAAGGTTCGTGACCAGTTAAGTTAACTCCTCTCAAAGTCAACTTAACTGGTCATGAACCTTCATTTATAAGGGTTTTGTATCTATGTTGGAAAGATAAACTAAGGGATGGGAGTGTAACTTTAATTTGAGATTTGTATAGTTTTTGTTAGAATATTTTTGAAGGGTTTTTGGTGGGTGTTACTTGATTGTATTGAGTTTAGATTGGTTATTTTATTTGCAAAGCTATTGTCAATGAGTTTGTTTTATGTAGGTTTATAGCGAACCAAAGTGTTTATGGAAAAGATTTTTTAGTAAAAGGGGAGATAGTAAGATGATTCGGTTATCTTTTTTAGTTGTGTTTTTAGTGTTGTTTGGTTGCATGAGTTTAAATAAGACGAGTCGTGTGCCAGCGAGTGATGCTGAGATATTTTCAGCGACATTTAAACGTATTTCAGTTGACAGTATTAATGACTTTGAAGGTGGTAAGACTTTTATGATGGGCAGTTCTGAGGAGGAAGATGGTCGAGATGGTTATGATGAAGATTCAGTTGCTGTTAGTATATCAAAGGACTATGAGATAATGACAAAAGAGGTGACACAGAAAGAGTATTTTGAAATTACGGGAGAAAATCCATCACGCTTTAAGAGACAAAGAGACTGTGACAATCATATGAGAATTGGTGATATAGAGATGTGTCCAGATAATCCTGTAGAGGGGGTGACTTGGAAAAAAGCGGTTGAGTTGTTTGTTAAAACGCTCAATGATATAACGGGATTGACGGGTTGTGATGGAACGCCTCAGTCTGCTCCAGGTTGTTATCGTCTTCCGACGGAGGCGGAGTGGGAATGGGCCGCAAGGGGAGGTACAACGACGGCGTATTCGTATGGAAATAATCCAGCTCTCTTATCAAGTTATGGTATTTATAATAAGAACTCTGGTGGCAAGACTCACCCTGTTGGTTCAAAGAGGGCCAACCCTTATGATCTTTATGATGTTCATGGGAACGTATGGGAGTGGGTACAAGATAAGTATAATAGGGATTTGCGTGGTGGAACTGATCCGTTGTATACAGGCTTTGCGGTCTTCCATGTTGTTCGTGGCGGTAGTTGGTCTTATGATGCGGAGTACTTGCGCTCGGCGAGTCGCAGCTACGACTTACTGGGCGGCAAATACTACTCTGTTGGGTTCCGGCTGGTGAGAACATTGTAATATTTTAGGGCTTTTACTCTTTGAAGAAGTACTTTGGTTTTAATCACTCAAATCTCATTCCGAAGTAGGAAAAACTTCATCTAAATCATTTTGGTTTGTATCTTGTTTATTTCTAAATTTTCTTTTTTATATATTGAGCTGGGAACTTTTCTCAAGCAGATTCAAAAGCTCAGACAATTCTGAGGGTTCGCAGCTCGTCTCTCCGCCGAAGGCTAAAAGCGATTAGCTGGATAAAGCTCGATTCAATCGAGCTTAGAACAAACAGTCTTTAACGGAGATACGCCCTGCGCCTCAGAAAACTCGTTTTGAATCTGCTTGAGAAAAATTCCCTTCGCAAATGTTCTAAAATAGTAAATTTCCATCCTTTCACGATACGCTCTACACTCTAAAAAATAGAACCTCTTTTTAGAGCCCACAGGTTACACATAAGAATAGGGATATAGACCTAAGATTAAGAGTTTTGATTTTTTTGCTAAGAATCTAGTTTTAAACAATATCGTATGAGAATATTGATCTATCGTGATGATTTGCTTTTTAGTGGAAATAAAATGGAGATAAAATGAAAGATATGAAAAAAGCTACGCTTTCGATATGTTTACTTGTGTGTTTGTCAGTGATTTTTTCTTGCTCCATGGCACCCAAAAGTTCCACAGTTTCACGAGACTTTGCAAGTGTGTCTGACTGGAGTCAATGTGGAATCGTGTATGAATGTATTTATGAAATTGTTCTTCAGCAGGAGTTTGATAACATCGGAGAGTTTAGTGAAGAATTGGTGGCGGTAAAAAAAGATGGCCAATGGGGGTATTTATCCCTATCAGAAGCCAACTGGGTTATTGAACCACAATATGATGAGGCTAAGGGATTTCATGAAGGTCTAGCTGCTGTTAAAATATATGGCCTCTGGGGATTTATCAATAAAAACCAAGATTGGGTTATTGAACCACAATTTGATATGGTTTGGGATTTTCATGAAGGTTTAGCTGCCGCTCAAAGAGATGGCAAATGGGGATATATCGATAGTACATATGGAACGAGTGGAAATTGGGCCATTGAACCACAATTTGATGAGGCCTGGAGTTTTCACAACGGCTTAGCTATTGCTGGAAAAAACGAAGAAAAAAATGAAAGAGTCGAAAAATATGGGTACATCAATACAGATGGAGGTTGGGCTATTCGGGCACAATATGACGGGATCTGGGATTTTCATGAAGGTTTAGCTGTAGCTCATATAGAGGGAATGTATGGATATCTCAATAAAGGTGGGGGTTGGGCTATTCAACCCAAGTTTCAAAATGCCAAATCATTTTCTAAAGGAGTGGCGGCTGTTAAAAAGGGTGAAAAATGGGGATATATTAACAGGAATGAGAATTGGGTTATTAAACCAAAATTTAGTAAAATCAGCGATTTTCATGAGGACTTAGCGGCTGCTCAGAGACGAGACGGATGGAGGCCCGTTGATCTTGTAGCAGAGAGACGTGGCAAATGGGGATATGTTAATACAAAGGGAGATTGGGTTATTGAACGAAAATATCTTAGAGCCAGTGACTTTCATGAGGGTTTAGCGGCTGTTGAAAAACGGAATCAATGGAGATACACTGATGTTTTATCTGTCCCATTCGGTCGAGCGAATACGGAAAAACGCAGTCAATGGGGATACATCAATAGAAAGGGAGATTGGGTTATTAACCCGCAATTTCATGAAGCTAGAGGTGTCTTGGATGGAACAGCCTTTGTGACGTTTGAGGCTAATGAAAAGTGGAGTTTAATCAGAATTAAAAGACAGTGAAATTTACTTTACCGGGAAAAGTCATACTGACAGGTGAGCATTCTGTGCTTCGAGGAGCAAAGGCTCTTTTATTACCTCTAAGAAAAGACGAAAGTGTTTGGTGCTATGAAAATCTAAACACAGAATGGCAGGTGAAATATTCAGGTCGCTTTTTCCGAGAGGTAGAGCTGGTTTTTCCAGGTCTTATACAAATTGCGTTAGCAGCTATTGGCAAAAAACAAAGTGATCTATTTGGAAAGTTAGATCTTACACATCATATTCGTATTGGCGTAGGCTTGGGCACATCAGCCATAATGTGTGTGGGGATTGCTAAACTTTTTGTATCTATGGATTGGTTAAAAAAATCGGAAGTTTTTCATTTTGCTAAATCTTTAGAAAATCATTTTCATGGTCAAAGCAGTGGAGCCGATATTGCCGTTGTCTCTGAAGCCTGTCCCATTATCTTTGAAAATGAAAATAGTGTTTCTTTAGAAATGAATTGGAAACCTTATTTAAGAATTAGCTATACCCATGAGAGAATGACAACGAGGGAAGCTGTAGAAAGGGTTTCAAGTATCATAGAAAAAGAAAGTCAAAAAATGTCGGAACTCGATGAAAAAATGAAACAAGCTAGTGATTTAGCCATTCAATCTTTAAAAGAAAAAAATCCTGAAAATGGTTTGGAAACTTTAAAGGTAGCAATAAGTAAAGCTTGTGAGTGTTTTTATTCCTGGGGTCTTGTAACAGAGACAATGGAAACACAAATGAAAACACTTTATAAAAAAGGAGCTTTGGCCTGTAAACCAACAGGCTCAGGGGCGGGAGGTTATATTCTCAGCCTTTGGGATAAAAATTGTCTCCATAATGAATCTGACTCAGATATTTTACTTTAAGTGTGTCGTTTTATAAGAAGAGAGAGAGAATTTTTCTCAAGGCTTCCAAATCCTCAAACAGCTCTAAAGGCCGCAAGCTCGTCTCTTCCCTACGGGAAGATACGCCTTGCGCTTTAGAGAACTGCGTTTTGAAATCCTTGAGAAAAATTCTCTCTCTCTCTCTCTCTCTCTCTCTCTCTCTCTTAAAGTTTGTAAAGCCTCTTTCAATTTGTTTTTTGAAATATCTTATAGATTTAAAACCTGTGAGAGTTTCTTCAGATAAAATGTCTTTTGTCGGATGGATAAATAAAACAGTTAGACATCAATTCTAATCGTGCTCATGAACTTTAAATTTAAAGGCAACATCTTGTATAAGTAGCTGTAATCTTTGAAAGAATTATTGAAATTGATTTTTCAGGGGGGGGTATACTTAGAGAAAAGTTTATGAATTTAGTGTCATGAACCAATTAAAAAGATGGGGGATAGGGTTATGAGAATAGTATTTTTTGTAAGTTTGTTTATGTTTTTGCCGTTATTTTTTTCGTGTTCGATTGCGGAGAAAAACTCTACGGTTTTAAGAAATCCTGCAAATCAGTCGAGTGATTGGAGAGGATGTGGTGTTGGTGGTAAATGTCGTGCTTTTTTAGTTCGTTCACGAGAATTTGATGCTGTTGATAATTTTTCTGAAGGACTGGCTGGAGTTTCAAAACATGGTAAATGGGGGTTCATCAATGTAAAAGGAGAATGGGTTATTGAGCCACAATTTGAGGACGCTAGGCCTTTCAGTGAGGGATTCGCTGAAGTTGAAACAAATGGTTACTTCAAATGGATCAATACAGAAGGAGAATTTGTTGAGCCACCGTTGACTGATCGATACGGTTTTTCAGAGGGATTGGTCAAATCTAAAAAAGATGATAAATGGGGATACAAAAATACAGAAGGAGAATGGGTTGTTGAGCCACAATTTGAGGACGCTAGGGCTTTCAGTGAGGGATTCGCTGCTGTTAAAAAACATGGTAAATGGGGGTTCATCGGTAGAGAAGCGTTCAGATTGCTCAGAAATGAGAACTTCGAATTCGATCCCTCCCATAGAGCTTATCATATTATTCCTCCAGAATTTGATGATGTTCAGAGTTTCAGTGAGGGATTCGCTGCTGTTAAAAAAGATGATAAATGGGGGTACATCAATATAAGAGGAGAATGGATTATTAGGCCACAACTTGATGGTAGAAAGTTCCCGTATCCATTTAGGGAGGGATTAGTTCTAGCGACAATAGGTCAGGATAAATGGGGATTTATGAATAGAAGAGAAGAATGGGTTATTGAGCCAATCTTTGATAGATCTAAATCTTTCAATCAAGGCATGGCGGCTGTTGAAAAACATGGTAAATGGGGATTTATGAATATAAGAGGAGAATGGATTATTAGGCCACAATTTGAGGACATTTATTCTTTTGGTGCACCTTATGTATATGAAGGTGTCGTTTTTGTTCGTTACCCTAAGGATGGAAGATGGAGTTTGATTAGACTACTTCCTTCCGGACAGTGATAACTTGTGACATTAAAGGGGTCTGTTTAATGATAGACCCCTCATTAAATGGTGTGCCTGCGTAATTTGGATTTTAAAATAGTTCATTATTAAAATCTATTGATAGAAAGAGTATCGTGTTAGATAAATTAGGAAAGTGTAAACCATGTTGTCGGTATAAGCTGTCAATCATATGTGTATCCCCCAAAAAGTTCTCTCTTAAAAAATTTTTTATCAGCCCGCTTTATTTCTAGAATGGAGAGCAATCCCGAGCGATGTGGCCACATTTAAGGAATCTATTTTCTTTGAAGTTTCAATACAGACACGTTGACCTTGAATGGAGCTGGGAATCCCTAAACCTTCTTCGCCTAAAAGCAATCGACCGGTTTTTGGCCATTGAAAGTTTTTAAGAGATGTTCCTTTTGTGTCTAATACGATATCCACTTTTGTTATTTCTTGAATAGAGGGTCCGGAAAAAAAGTTTAAAATACTGTGAGCTCCGCTGGCACTTTTTAATGCCCTTGGGTGAAAGGGACTTGCAGCTTCTTTAAGTAAGACGACGTTTTGAATACCAAAGGCCGCGCAATTTCTTAAGCAGGCTCCTAGGTTCCCTGGATCACTGATGGGTAAGAGAACTTCCATTTGATTGGATGGCTCTTTCCAAACAGGTATTGAAGGCAGGGGCATTGCCAATAGAGGGCTTCCTGTTCCTAAGACATCAAGCTGTTTAAATAAATTTTCAGTCAAAAGAAAAAATGAGTTGTCATTTTGGATATGGTTTAGGTTAGCGTTTGTGGCTATGATTTGCCCTTTAAAGTGAGGGTTTTTTAACTCTTCGGAGACAATTTTTAAACCCGAAAGTAAGAATAACTTCGTTTTTTTTTGAAAACGAGGGTTTAAGGATTTCTTCCATAACTTAAAGTAACTATTTTGAGAGCTGCTAATGGGTTTCAAAATATTATACCTCTACTTGTGAGTTGGTCATAAAGGTGATTTTTTCTTTATAGAAATGACTTCTCTTTGTTTGGAATTCTAAACAGGTCGATTTTCTGTGGATGTTTTGAAAGCTTATTTTATTTTTATAGAAAGCTAACTTTTGTAGAAGGTGGCGTTGTTTTTGGGGTTTGAGAAGCGTCATGTTAGCTTCATATAGTATTTGATAATGTATGTAAAATCATTCACTATTTAGGTTCATGTTAGATAAAAAAGTTCAAAATCTCTATAAAGAGGCAAAAAAGGCTTTTGAAGAGGCTCAGACGTCTAAGGACCTTTATAACGTAAAGGTTAAGTATCTGGGAAAGACGGGGGAAATCTCTCTTCTTATGAAGGAGATGAAGACTCTTTCAGCGGAGGAGAAACCAAAATTTGGTCAGGTTATAAACAAAGTTAAGCAAGATTTAGAGACACTCTTTTTAGAATTTCAAGATAACTTAAGTGCTAAGGAGATGGATGCTCAACTCCGAAAGGAAAGTTTGGATCTCACACTTCCTGGGCCCGCAAAAGACAGGGGGGCTCGTCACCCTGTCAGTCTTGTGTTAGACGAAGCCGTTAAGATTTTTGAGAAAATAGGTTACAGTGTTCGCATTGGTCCTCTTATAGAAAGTGATTACTATAATTTTGCAGCCTTAAATATTCCAGAAAATCATCCTGCTCGAGATATGCAGGACACTTTTTATGTCACCAAGGATTATGAATTGCGCACACATACAAGTCCTATTCAAATTCGCAGTCTTGAAAATGAAAAACCGCCATTGAGGATTCTTGGTCCGGGAGCTGTTTTTAGATGTGATTATGATCAAACACATCTTCCTATGTTTCATCAATTGGAGGGAATGTTGATAGATAAAAAAGTGTCCATGGCAGATCTTAAGGGAACACTTTCTTATTTCAATAGGGAGTTTTTCGGTTCTTCTTTTAAGACACAATTTCGCCCTAGCTTTTTTCCTTTTACGGAACCATCGGCTGAGGTGGACGCTTCAAAGGATGGAAAAACATGGTTGGAGATGGCCGGTTGTGGCTTAGTGCACCCTTATGTTTTAAAAGCGGCTGGTTTAGATCCGGAAGAATGGCAGGGCTTTGCTTTTGGGATGGGCATTGAGCGATTAGCTTCAGTTAAATATGGAGTGCAAGATATACGACTTTTTGTTGAAAATGATGTACGATTTTTAGGGCAGTTTTCACAATGAAGATTTCATTAAATTGGTTAAATCAGTATGTTGATATTTCTGCTTTTTTAAAAAAGCCTGAATCTTTGTCTGAACTTTTAACAGGCGTTGGACTTGAGGTTGAGGGTATAGAAAATAGGGCAGAGCAGTTTAATCATGTTGTTGTTGGGCAGATTTTAAAAAAAGAAGCACATCCTAATGCAGACAAGTTAACATTTTGTCAGGTTTCAACGGGTCAGGGGATTGTTCATCAAATTGTGTGTGGGGCCCGAAATCACAATGAAGGGGATCGAGTGGTTTTGGCTCTTCCTGGTGCCGTTTTGCCAGGTGAGTTTAAGATTAAAAAATCAAAAATTCGTGGCATTGAATCTGCTGGAATGATGTGTTCTGAATCGGAGTTGAGAATTTCTGAAGAAAGCGATGGAATTATGATTTTACCAAAGGAAGCTCCTATAGGAAAACCATTTGGAGAGTATGCCAGATTAAATGATATTATTTTTGAATTAAAAGTCACTCCCAATCGGGCTGATTGTTTAAGTCATTTGGGTTTGGCTAGAGAGATAGCTGTTTTAACAGATCAAAAAGTGAAATATCCCTCTATAGATTTCTCACCTGTTTCGAATTCATCTCAAGAAGCTATTCGTTTGGAAGTGAAGGATACAGAGAGATGTCCACGTTATTGTGGTCGATATATAAAAGGTGTGAAAGTTGGCAAAAGTCCCGATTGGTTAAAGTTGGCTTTAGAAAGTGTAGGTTTTAATTCTATTAATACAGTTGTTGATGTGACGAACTTTGTGATGTTGGAACTGGGGCAACCTCTTCACGCATTTGATGTGAGATACTTGAGTAAAAATAGGATTACAGTTGATGCCGCAAAAAAAGCAGAAAAATTTGTCAGTCTTGATGGGACCGAGTTTGAATTAACGGGAGAAGAATTAATGATTCGAGATGGTGAGAAGGCCGTTGCCCTAGCGGGAGTTGTGGGCGGTATGAACAGTGGAGTGAGAGAGGATACAACAGATTTATTTATAGAATCGGCTTATTTTCTTCCAACAGTTGTTCGAAAGTCTTCTCGGCTACATGGTATTCAAACAGATTCGGCGTATAGATTTTCTCGAGGGGTAGATCCACAGGGAACTCAAAAAGCTATGGATAGAGCTTGTGCTCTGATACAGGAATTAACAGGGGGTGAAATTTATAGTGATCCCTATGACAGTTATCCTAAACCCATAGAGAACACTTCGGTTCTTGTAGATGTTCGAAATGTCTCTGAGCGATTAGGTTATGAAGTTCCCTCTGATAAGTTTATGGCCTGTATGGATCAGTTGGGTTGTTATGCGAAAAAGATTTCTGATTTTGAATGTGAACTGCTTCCGCCTTCTTATCGAGTGGATTTAAAAATTAAAGAAGATTTTATTGAAGAGTATGGACGGCTCAATGGGTATAATAATATTCCTGAAAACTTTCCTTTAGTGGATTGTTATCCCAGCTCTCACCAGTTTGAATTTATCATGGGACAATCTTTTGAAAAGTTTTTATCAGCTATTGGATATCAGCAAGTGGTCAACTTAGCTTTTTTAAAAGAAAAGTTTCAAAAAGAAGTTTTAAAGGGCACAGAAAGTTTAAATCAGTTTATTAATGTCTGTCATGATCCTGTAAAGGTGTTAAATCCTTTGAGTGAAGATCATGGTGTTTTAAGAACATCTTTAATTCCAGGGTTACTTCAAAACTTGTCCTATAACTCTCGTCAAAGGAATAAGTGGGGTGGACAGTTTGAGATAGGGTATGTTTTTGAAAAAAATGATGAAAAGTTTCTGGAAGAGTGGCGTTTAGGAGTGGTGAAGTGGGGTAGGGCAACAAGTCCGTGGTTAACGGGGACACAGTTAATTTATGAAGTCAAATCTGATATAGAGTCTTTGTTGGGGAGTATTCAGGGTAAAAAGTGGCATTGGGAGAATATTAAGAATCCGCCTGGGATTTTTCATCCTGGGCAAGCGGCAGTGCTTTTTTATGAGGGTCAATACATTGGAGTTTTGGGAACTTTACATCCTAAGTGGAGAAAGAAGTTTAAAATTAAAGAAGAGGCTGTGATAGGTGAATTTAACCTTAACAAATTAATGCGAGGACAGCCGCGCATTTCACGATTTAAATCTATTTCTAAATTCCCTAGCGTTGTTAGAGATGTGGCTTTTATTATGCCACAAGAGCTTCCCTCATTTGATGTTATTCGAATTATGATGAAGGCGGCCGGTGTGTTATGTAAAGTTGATGTTTTTGATATCTATAAAGGAAAGGGAGATGGTATGAAGTCTGTAGGTTATAGACTGACGTATCATGATGGAAAAAAGACTTTGAGTGATACGGAAGTGAATCAGTTACATGAAAAAATTGTAGATAGTGTAAAAGATAAATTAGGTATAGATATTCGCTAAAAACAAAATAAAATATAGCCCATTCCGAAACCAACAACCGCAATTGCATTGACTTTATTCTTATATTCTTAGCCTAAAGTCCAGGAATATTGAAATCCAAAAATAAGATTGGCCTTAGTAGGACATTAAAAACTTGAAAGTTTTCATAGACTTGTTAGCCTTGTAGGCAGAGGAGTCAAGGGAGAGCGTTATGTCTAATCAAGATCTTGATAAGTCAACAGTGACGAAAGCGGATATTGTTGAAAGGGTTTATCAAAAAATTGGATTTTCTAAGAAGGAATCTTCTGAGCTTGTTGAGTCTGTTTTTTCAACTTTAAAAGAAACACTTAAGAAAGGTGAAAAAGTAAAAATTTCGGGTTTTGGAAACTTTCTTGTTAGAGATAAAAAGAAGCGTACAGGAAGAAATCCACAGACAGGCGAGCAGATGGAGATCAGTGCACGTCGAGTGATTACATTTCGACCAAGTCAGGTATTAAAAGCTGTGCTCAATGGTCAGGATCCAAAGGATGAACAATAAAGGAGTACGACTATGTCTGATTCAGAAATAGTTTATAGTCCATTAAGTGGTGTTGAAATTACAGATGAGATATCTGAAGTTGTAACAGGTAACAGTATTGAGACGGTTCCATTGGGAAAGCAAGGTGGAGTTCTAAACCCAGCTTTAAATTTACAATTTAAAGAGTCTATTAAAAACTTAAATTTATACGATGAAGCTTTGGTGAAAGAGTTTTCTAAAATTCCTGATAAGATGGGATTTAAGATCGGAGAAGTGGCTGAGCTAGTAGATATAAAGCAGTATGTGCTTCGTTATTGGGAATCAGAATTTGAAGCTTTAAAACCTAAGAAGTCAAAAAGTAATCAGCGTATGTATACAAGAAAAGACGTTGAAATGGTTATGATGATTAAGAAGTTACTATATCGTGATAAGTTTTCTATTAATGGAGCAAGAAAAGCATTAAAAACTTTGAAGTCACAACGTCGTGAAAATAAAAAATGGGATAACATGGCTATACGATATAAGAATGCTTGTTATCAAATGGAAGGGTTGATTTCGGATATAAGGGATATTCGACAGAAGTTATTTTCCTAGGACTGCTGAAAAAGCCTTCGTTGCAATCACCCAAACACTCACTCCGACGTAGGAAAAACTACGCCTCCGTTCGGTTTGAGCTTGAACGCCTCGTATCTGATCCTTTTTCAGCAGTCCATTCATAATTGTTTTGTTGAAAACATATCATCTGCTTTGTTGCAATCACTCAAACTTGCATTTTATAAGGTGTGTGCGATATAGAGTATTGTGATGTCGGCGCGTGGCGCAGCCTGGTAGCGCACATGCTTGGGGTGCATGAGGTCGCTGGTTCAAATCCAGTCGTGCCGACCATTTTCATAGAGATTCATTCCAGAGACACAAATTATTCCGAAGTCAAACAGTGGCGATCAATAAATTCAACAAAGCGATCACGGTAAGATGGATACTTAAAAAAAGTATCTATATGTTTACCGCCGTCCACACCCCAAAATACTTTGTTTGAAGGGAGTTGATTGAACAGCTTTTTTCCCATATCAAAGGGTACAATGTTGTCGGCACTACCATGAATGATTAAATAGGGAATATGAGGGAGATCATTAAAGTGACCGGCAATAGCCCATGAGTCATCAATGACAAGGTAGGGTAGCCACTGAAAAAACCAAAAAAGTCCATTTTGGGCAAGAGCGAATTGGGCGATTTTTTTATATGAGGAAAATGAACCTTCAATAGCTATTCCACAAAAAATATCGGGTTTTGGATATTCACTTAAAGCCCTAAGTATTATATTTCCTCCTAAGCTTTGCCCAAGCAGAAAAATAGCATCTTTGGGACGAGATTTATGAACCCAGTTTATGCCTAGAGTTGTAGCTTCAACAGTTGTCCTAGGAGACGGAGAACCTTTATTAGACCCGTACCCAGGGTAGCCAATAATCAAGTAGTTAATTCCCTTGTTTAGTAACCAGTGAACGTTTCTAAAATGAGAACTTAAATTTTGAGCATTACCGTGCGCGAACACCACAGTAATAGGTTTGGGAGTTGTGGCTTGAAAAAACCAACTCATCAACTGATTGTTTTTTGATGAGTTGACATAGACCTCTTGTGGCCTTGGTTTTAGCTCTTTCTCATTCACATATTTATGAGGACTTGGATAATATAGAGAAGAATTACAAGACACTAAGAATAAAGCCATTAAGACGAAGTGTGTTATCTGCATAAAAGGTTTCATATATGGATTTCCCCTATCATTGCAAGAGAAAAGCTAAGTTGCGGCAAGTAAAGTCAGTTGTATTTTTTAAATTGATTTTTGGGGGAGGGATGAGTAGTTTTACGTTAATAAAAGTGAATATTTAAATTCACAAAAGTAAAAAGAGGGAGTAAAAAATGAGATTATTTCTATTCCTATTTGTCGGCTTTGTCACTGTACAGGTTGGAAACACAGCTAATGAAATGTCAGAAGAAGATAGTTCTAACATACTTTCTTTAAATGCTTCTATTGATTACTTGATTTCGGCTGATATGAGCTGTCAGCAAAAAACTGATTGTGAAACTATACCTCTTGACGACAAAGCGTGCGGAGGGCCTGAATACTGGGAACTTACAAGTAAGAATAATCCCCACATAGGATCTATTCGTATTCTTGATGAAAAGCGTACTGAAATTAAAAGTAAGTATCCTAGTGGTGCATTCAGTAATTGTATGGCTATCTTACCTCCAAAGTTTGAGTGTGAGGACAATATCTGCACAGTCAAAAAATGGTTGCCATCTGATATAACAGACAATTGAGGTCAACTAAGGGGTATTAAAAAAATACGATTGGCTGAAGTCGTGTGGCTTTGTGGCATAATAAAAGAACTTATTGATTTGTAGGCGACTGATTTCTAAATGATTCAACTTGTTCTTGTGTCAGTGTACTAACTTATTATGGTAATCTTCGGATAAATATATTAACGTAAACATCTTCCCCGATTCGTCGTCTTCGACAATTATTATGTGTCTCTGACTGTCCCTCTTCTATTTCGTGTATGTCATTTATACCACACCAACCCATGTTATCAACATCAAGAATGTCTCTGTCATAAACTGATACTCTTAAATTTTTATATCTTTTATCGGTCACAGTGATTGTATCTCTAAAGTTGTTTTGTCTTGCTGTTAGGCGATAAAGACGATGTGTTGGTCCATAACCATGAAGATAAACGTTTGCAAAAATGTGTCTATTTGCAGGTGCGCTTATAGAAACATGAACTTCATAACGGGGAACTTTTTCTATACTTTCAGGATCGTTGTGGTATTGAGTGAGAAGCTCTCTATATTCGGTAAGGAATTGCTCGTGCCTAGCGATCGTTCGATCTACTCGGGCAAAAGTTCTTTCATCTGCATGAGGACTCCATCGAAGCTCCTTGCCACAGGGATGAGAATGAGACTTTTTAAAGTAGACAGCTATGTTAGGATGTTCTCTAGCATTCGATATTTCTTGATATAATCTTTTATCTCTCTCAAAAGGATCTTTCTTGTCAGCAAGAATTTCTTGATAATTTTGCAAAATCTCTTCATATCTGGGCAATAGTTCTTCAGCATTGGGAAGAGTTTCTCTATAATTAAGGTTTTCGAGATTTTTTTTGTATTCATCTAGTTCTTCTTCTATTTGGGTGAGGGATTCAAAATTTATGTCCCTGTCCCTTTTTCTTTCTCTTTTCCTACTTTTCCTATTAAGATTCTTTATGGCAGAACAAAATTTGTTGATATCAGTTAAAGTGGTAAGAGGTCTTTGATCTTTTGGAGGATCAAGTGGTGAAGCTAAGTTTCTTTGTTGAGCAGAGTTTTTGAGATCAGAAGATGTTAGAGATTTGTTTTTTTCCACTGTTGCACAACTTATTAAGAGTGCCACTGTACTGAGAAAAAATGCATAAGTTAGTTTCATAAAAATAACCTCTAACATATATCGGGTAATGAAGTATTCATATTGAGGGTATATATAAAGTACTATCTGTGGGAGATTAGAATAGTGTTTACACAAAGGCTCTCAGTTACCAACTTTTGCCCAGTTAATAATTTTTCTTCTTTAGTGTTTCATAATAAGACAAGACTTAAGTTCAAGATTATGAAATCAGTCCTAAACGGACCCCCTTTGTATCCAAATAATTGCAGTTGTAGGACCTAAAATCCTTAAAGATACCATATCAATAAGTCGATAGGCTACACGAGAAGATTAATTAAAAGGAGTTTATTATGAGAACATTAATAGCCCTGGCTTTAAGTTTGTTCGTTTTTTATCCTCAAGTTGGTTTAGCAATCCAATATCATCGAGCCGTACATACAAATAACGTAAGTAAAATAAAAGCCTTAATCGCTCAAGGAGAAAAGGCCACTCAAAGAGATATATTCGGAATGACTCCTCTACACTACGCTGTGAAATCTGGAAATGAAGAGATTTTTAACCTTCTTCTTGATGAAGCTGGAGCTAGAGACAGCATCAATGTTGAGGATCGTATGGGATGGACTCCTCTCCACTTAGCTGCAAAAAGAGGATACACTCAGTTTGTTAGACGACTCGTTGAGCTTGGAGCTGATGTCAATGCACAAAATAAGTTTTATAAGGATACACCATTGCATTTAACGATATTGTCAGACGGTGTACACATTGACACTCTTACAGCCCTCGTAGAACTTGGAGCAGATGTCAATATAACAAATCATAATAAACAAACCCCTTTACACAAAATGGCTTCAATAAGAGGATTGAAGGTCAGATATCTGAGAGTACTTGTAGAAGCTGGAACCAATTTAAGGAAGAAAGATGAACACACAAAGACTCCTATACACTGGGTTGCCCAAAAGGGTTCAGTAGCAGATATGAATTTCCTGGCTTCTAAAGGAAAGAACTTCAGTGTGAATATTAGAGGTCCCTATAAACGAACGCCCCTACATATAGCTGCAAATAGAGGGGATCGCAGGATGGTAAAGAGACTGATTGAACTTGGAGCTAATGTAAATGCACGAGACATCAATAAAAAAACACCTTTACATGGAAACAGAGAATTTGCTGATCTCTTTTTTGATGCAGGAGCTGATTTAACTCTGAAAGATAGACATGGAAAAACAGCTCTTGATTCCATGACTGTAGAGTCTTTAATTAAGAGAAGGTCACACCTGCACATAGCCGTTATTGAAGGGGACAAGAAGAAACTCGAGGCTCTTCTTAAATCAAAAGTAGATCTTAATGTAAAAGATATATTGGGTAGAACTCCTTTGCACTTAGCAATCGCTAATGGTGTTTTTGTCAAAGAATTAATTGATGCAGGAGCGGATGTGCATGTAGAAGATACGGATAAAAAAACACCCCTTCACTTTGCTGTCCTTCATGGTTCTGTAGATGAGGTTCGTTTACTTCTTGATGCAGGAGCTAAAGTGAATGCACAGGATGAAAATGGGAAAGCCCCCTTGCATCTTGCTGCAATAATAGGCTCAAAAGACATAGCCGCTGCACTTATTGCTAAAGGAGCTGATGTCAACTTAAAAGCTGCTAACAATAAACACAGACGTACAAATCCAAAAGGATCTAAGTATTGGAAAGCTCCTCTACACTTTGCTGCTATGAATGGATCTCTCGATGTGGCTCGGTTACTTCTTGAAAAAGGAGCTGCTGATGTGAATGCCAAAGATAGATTGAGGCAAACACCTCTTCATCATGCGATGATAAAAAATGATAAAGATATGTCGCTGTTACTTATTCAATGGGATGCCGACCTAACTCTTAAAGATAGAGGTGGAAAGACACCTTTAGACAGAGGGTCCAAAGATCTTGTTGAGAGTCTGTTAGTCATACAACAGTTAGAAAAAGAAAGTGCAGAAGCAGACAACAATAAAGAAGAAGAAAATATGTTTGATGTCGTTGAGTTTATTGATAGTATAATAAGTTCTACAGAGCCGTCACGGGAAGTTAATAGTGTCAATAGCAAGAAGACACCGAAGAAGAAAGACATAGAGTCTTTAAGAAAATAATTTTTTAGTGAAATAATCCTATAATACATGTGAGGAGAAAGCTCCTCACATGTATTGATGTTTAAGTATAGCATCCGGGTTTTTTATTTTGTTCTCTTAGATTCATAAAAAAACCGTCAACCATTATGATAAATCTATGTTCTCTGGGAATTCTTTGAGAAGGCGTTCTCCCCTGGTTATCTGTTGCATAGATATTGCTATCATATTGAATTAAGAGATTCATGACCTCTGGTTTTGGAGATCGAGCGGCGGCGGCACTGTGAAGAGGGATTTCCCCATATTTGGTTTCCATATCAACCATACTAGGATCTTTTTCGAGCAGAAATTCCACAACTTCAAAACGTCCAAAGCGTGAAGCTAAGTGAATTGGTATTTCTCCAGAAATATTTTCAGCTCTTATATTCGCATTAAAACGATCTAAAAATTGAATAATTTCCAAATGCCCATGTTTTGCAGCTATATGAAAAAGTGTATTTTTTGAATATTTCTCCTGAATCCTAGTTACATCAAGGCCATTCTGTGCAAAAGATATGATCTTTTGTAAATCACCAGATCGTGCGGCTTCAAGAGCTTGATCAGCATATTTGAACCATTCTTCTTTAAGATCAGTTCTATCAGCTTCAAGGTGAGGTCTTTCCATAATAATTTCTGAATCAGGTAGAGTAAGTTGGCCAATAGAATATTTCGAATGGATACTATCGCTGATTTGTGCGTGGAGCTGGAGTGGGAAAAGAGAAAGTAATAAGTAAAATTTCACCTTTTCTTCCTTTTGTATATATCCTCCCCTAGTTATTTCAGTTGATCAGGTACCACTACTTAGATGATCTAGAAAGAAGTCAGAGATCTCTGACTTCTTTCAAAATACTTCATTGACTATAAGGCCTGTTGATCTCTGTCGATGATCTATGAGTTCTCATATTTCTTAAATCAGTAGGCGTATCTCCATTGTTGTTTTTTGCCTCAGTATCCGCTCCATTTTCAATCAATAGATGTGCGGCTTCAGGTTGGTTATAAAATTCTGCGTAGTGAAGAGGAGTCCAGCCATTATTGTCACGGATATTTACAAAATCCAGGTTACCAAGATTAGGATCATCAAAATCTCCTCCATTAGGGAGCGAATATCTTTTATCACTGTAGTCTATTACCCATCCATAAGGTTCTTCAAGATCAATGGTGGAGTAGGTATAGTGGCCAGGGTAGTCCATTATCCACCCACCTCCAGGATGAACACTAGGTGGAATCCATTTAATAGGGAGATGGCTTAAAGGGGACTTAAAGATATCTTCTATAAGATTGATATTTCCATTACGTGCGGCTTTGTGTAGAGAGGTCGCTCCATGAGTATTAAGAGTACTAAGAGTTTCCTGTATTTTCTTATTGTGAAATTCTTCTACTTTGGCAGGTAATGTAGTTATGAAGTTCGTTATTTGTTTTGACCAGTGAGGTCTAAAAGTAGAGGTACTACCAATAGCAAGCCTACTGACTTCTTCTGAGCCGCCCCTTTCTAGGGCTTCGTTAATTAACATATTAGTTATAGTTATACTTTCGTTGTATAAAGATAGGCCTACAGAATTTTTTCCTGTTTTAGTCCGAGCATAAATATCAGCATTTGCTTGAAGAAGAACAGATACAACCTCTTCGTGTTCATTTAATATGGCAAGTAATAGAGGAGTCCAATCATCAATATCAGTGGCATTGACATCAGCTTTATATTCCAAAAGAAGTTGGGTTATTTCAACATGTCCACGAGAAGCCGCCCAGTGAAGAGGAGTGTATTCACGAGAGTCTGTAACATTCACATCTGTTCCAGTTTCAAGCAAAGCTTTAACTTTGTTGGTATCATTATCTATGATGGCCTGAGAGAGTTCATCTCTTTTTATCTCCAGACTGGGAGTTTCAAAATTGAATGGCCTGGTATTTGTGTGAACCGGCATGTACATCGGTTCCTGTCTGGAAATTCCAGAATTTAACGGCGTTGCATTCATGCTTTCATCAAAAGTATTAGCTTGTGAAGATGGAGAAAAGAATAAAGAACATATTATCAGAAATTTGATATTTTTTTTCATAAAGGCTTCCTTCTTTGAGTTTATTGACACTGCTATTTTATAAAATTTTTGATAAAAAATTAAATTTTTCTTTGATATTGAATAAATTTCAAATAGTGTCTAATGAATATACAAGAATAATATGCGGTTTTTATTCTGTGTTGTACGAAAGACTTTAAGATGATCCAAGATATTGTCCAAAACAATAAAGATATATTCCTTCATTCTCTCCCTATTTCTAAAAAATTAAAAACATCAAAATATTATAAAATCAGTCAATTTTCTTCTGAGCGAAGAAGATTATCCTGGGCGGCAGGTAGAGAGTGTCTATATCGGACTCTTTCAGACTGTGGAGAGAATCTGCCCGCTGAGAAGATAAAATGGCCACATCCCCAATACTCCATATCACACACTGATGATATAGCTATAGCGGTGGGTGTTTTGCCGCCCTCTTTTGGGGTGGGAATTGATATAGAAAAAAAACGAAATTTAAATCCTAAAATAAAAAAATTTTTTATCAATAAAGATGAAGAACACTATCTTTCAAAAATAGATCTTATGACTTTTTGGGTAATTAAAGAGTCTTGTTATAAAGCTGATCCGGAGAATTCTAAACGTTTCTTGAAATCGTATTTTATTGTGGATATTCAAGAACACTCTGCTCTTTTAAAATGTCGAGATGAACTAAACGTTTCTTATGAAGTGCGATGGGGGCAGTGGAGAGATTATTTTTTGAGTGTGGCTCTGAGGACTGTCGAAAAGGTATCAGATACGAGGCGTTCAAGCCCAAACCGAACGGAGGCGTTTTTCCCTACGTCGGAGTGAAGGTTTGAGTGATTGCAATGGGGGCAATGGAAGGATTATTTTTTGAGTGTGGCTTTGAGGACTGTTGAAAATATGTCAGATACGAGGCGTTCAAGCCCAAACCGAACGGAGGCGTAGTTTTTCCTACGTTGGAGTGAGGTTTGGGTGATTGCAACGAAGTAGATGGCATATTTTCAACAGTCCTCTTGAATCTTTTGAAACTGTCAGCGGACTTTCATCCAGTAGTTATGCTACACTCATTCCTCTTATTGATCTCACATAGAACTTATGACATTTCTGAATAAAAGGGTGTTCTTCTATGCAAATATGTAACTCTATTCTTGAAGCCGTTGGTAAAACACCACTTGTTAAACTTCATCGGGTCGTTCGACAGTTGAAATGCACTGTCTATGCTAAGTGTGAATTTTTTAATCCCGCAGGTTCTGTTAAAGATCGTATCGCCTTAAAAATGATAGAAAAAGCAGAAAAAGAAGGTCGCATTAAACCTGGAGATACATTGATTGAACCCAGTAGTGGAAATACAGGTTTGGGAATGGCCCTAGCTGGAGCTGTAAAAGGTTATAAGGTTATTATTACTATGCCTGAAAAAATGAGTCGAGAAAAACAAGTCGTCTTAGAAGCATTGGGGGCGATGATTATTCGTACTCCCACAGAAGCAGCATGGGATGCTCCGGAAAGTCACATCAGTGTGGCAAAAAAAATGCAAAAAGAACTTCCCAATGCGCATATACTTGATCAGTATGCCAATCCCAATAATCCAGAGGCCCACTATGAGGGAACAGCTCAGGAAATATTAGAGGCCTTGGATAATAAGGTGGATATGGTCGTTATGGGTGCTGGTACGGGTGGGACTATCACAGGTGTTTCTAAAAAAATAAAAGAAGTAAATCCCAATTGTCGTATTATTGGAGTGGACCCCGTAGGGTCTATACTGGGTGGGGGGAATTTTGTAGGCTCCTATAAAGTTGAAGGCATTGGATATGACTTTATCCCCAAAGTTTTAAACAAAACATGTGTCGATAAGTGGGTGAAAACAAATGATCGTCAAACTTTCATGTTAGCTCGTCAATTAATAAGGACGGAGGGTATTCTCTGTGGAGGATCTTCGGGAGCAGCACTCTATGGTGTATTACAAGAGGCAAAAGATCTTCGTGAAGATCAAAATTGTGTTGTCATATTACCAGATGGTATTCGAAATTATATGACAAAATTTATTGATGATAAGTGGATGGAGGAGAATCGTTTCACAAAATTATCAAGTCTAGAGGGTAAAGTTTCAGCTTTGGGTCGATCTCAAGGTGAATTATTTTGCCTTAATTCTGAAGACTCTTGTGCTTCTGCTATTCAAATTATGAAAGAAAGAGGCTTTTCACAAATTCCTGTTACACAAAACGGGCAGTTGGTGGGTATGTTGCGAGAACAAAATCTTTTAGAAAATTTACTATCAGGTCAAGATGTGACTCCTATGGAAAGGGTTGAACAGATTATGGATAGAAACGTAACCAGTGTAAATCTAGAAACACCGCTCTCTTCTGTTGAAGAATTGCTACTGGATAAACCTAGCGTGATTGTTGTTAACGAAAAAATGCAACCTCAATATATTTTAACAAAAATCGATCTTGTAGAGTATCTTTCTTCAATAAACAAAAAATCTTAATTCACTTTATGTCTTGAGGGAGAGTTTTTCTCAAGGCTTCCAAATCCTCAAACAGCTCTAAAGGCCGCAAGCTCGTCTCTCCCTTCGGGAGATACGCCTTGCGCTTTAGAGAACTGCGTTTTGAAATCCTTGAGAAAAACTCTCCCTCAAACTCCAAAAAGAAAAATGGACTGAGAGGTGATTATAATCAAGTCGATGACACTTTCTTGATTCGTATTAGGAGGACTGTCGAAAAGGTGTCAGATACGAGGCGTTCAAGCCCAAACCGAACGGAGGCGTAGTTTCCTACTTCGGAATGAGATTTGGGTGATTATAATCAAGTCGATGACACTTTCTTGATTCGTATTAGGAGGACTGTCGAAAAGGTGTCAGATACGAGGCGTTCAAGCCCAAACCGAACGGAGGCGTAGTTTTACCTACGTCGGAGTGAGTGTTTGGGTGATTGCAACGAAGTAGATGATACCTTTTCGACAGTCCTAAACTATTTTGTAGTGATACCAACAATCTGACCAATATTTTTGTCAATAACAACAAAGGGTCTTTTCTTTTTATGACGAGAGATAGATCGAGCCGGACGCACAACCCATTCATTCTTAACAAGTTCTGCATTAAAGGGCTTCTTTTGGCTCACTTCATCGCCAAAAACATCTTGAATAACTTTTTCTGCTATAGAAATAGCTTTTTCCTTATTATCTATGACACCAAAAACTTCGCCTTTTAAATCTTTTAAAGAAGAAGTTTCCTCTCGAGCCTTTTCAATAATTTTTTTATCCAAAGGATCTTTCAGTGCTGTTTTTAAATAGTTCTGTTCCCAAATGAAAAGTTTTTCTTCAAAGTGTGTGATATATTTCTCATGGCTGTCTTTATCGACAGGTACTTGTTCCTTAACATGTCGTAATGATTTATCAAGTATGTGAAAAACCTTCTTGGGACTTTGACCAGAGAGCTGACTTAATTTGATATCAAAAACAGCATCTAATATATCTAACGTTTTCTTTTCGCCTTTGAGATAATTCTTATATAGAAACAAGGGGAATTCATCCAATATAAAAAGCGTAGCTTTTACAAGGGGTATCTTTGAAGGGGAGGAGTATTGGAATATTTTTGCCCATTCACTAGGGACAGGGGAACTGCTTAAAATAATCTTTTTATATGTTTTAATGAGTTCAGATTTTGTATATTTTGTGGGGTTTAAAAGAATATAAGTTCCTATTGTTCCAAAGCTACTTCCTATAAAAAACACTAAAAGTATCATTAAAAAGGACTTCATGTCCTCATCATATTGTGATCAGAGAGAAGGTAAAGTGGCTTCTGTGCTCAATAGACTAAAGTCGGGTTACGATGCGCTGAATAGAAAAATAACGTGTAGGGTTCTTTTGTAGAAAACTATCTGTTTTTTGTAATAGGTGTTCTGTTTTTAAATGGAACGTAGCACCTATATATAGCTAGGGAAGTTTGAGAGAAAGTTATTTTTAGACTTCATATAGTTTGTACATTTTGATAGTGTGTAGAGAACGAAATGAAGATAAAACCTCTCATGACGTTTATACACTGTTGTTTATTACTGACTGTTTATCAGAATTTATGGGGTTAGAAATATTAGGGATGAAATTTTTGAAAAAAATTGAAAAGATTATGGGAGTTTTTCTTTTATTTATTGCTGTTTCTGCAGAAGCGGCCGACTTAATGCCCCCCTATGATCTTCAACACACTTCTGTTCTTCCTCCTAATGTAAGGAGTCCGCGATTAAAATTGCTCTTTTCCCCAATAACAGATCGTTATAATCAAGAGGGACAGCGTCTTCCTTTGGGTGCAGATTTCAATGTAGCTGTGGGCTGGAATGAGATCACGGGTTCACGATCGGGAATGGAAAAAATCTTGCTAGAAGGATCTATAAAAGCTCTCAATTTTAAAGATGATTCTGTTGTGGGGCATGTTCAGGGTGAAGCTAACGTTTATATGAAAGTACAAGCTCCTATGCTGAGTTGGGGATTAACAGATAATTTCACAGTGGTATTGGCTGTGCCTATTTATCAAATTGATGTGAGTATGGATACAGGGTTTTTAATGAGTGAAGATGGACGATCTTGGTTGGGAACGTTGCTACCCAGTTTTCAGGAATCTGTTCAAGAACTTTTAAGTGACCCTGTAAATGTTCAAGCTAAGGCTTCTGAGTTAGAAGCTGTTAAGAGTTATAAGACAACAGCTATAGGTGATATGTACTTTGTTGGTCGATGGCAGTTTTATAAAGATGAGAAAAATACACTTTTATTATCTCCGTCTATTGTTTTACCGACAGGAGAATATCCAAACTCTGACCGTGTTGTGGATATAACTTCCGGGGATGGCCAGACAGATGTTTCTCTTCTATTTTCATGGGATAGAATATTACGGAGAAATGTAAGGTGGAACCTTCATGCTGGTTATACTCTTCAACTTTCAGACAAACTAGAACGCCGTATTCCACGCTTTGAAAATGATAGATTTTCTCCGGATTTTGAATCTGTTCATAGAGATTTAGGAGATCAAGTGGGTATTGGAGCGTCTGTTTATATTGGTAATGAAAATAAAAATATAAGTGCAGGAGCTGGTTATTCATATCAATATATGTTTGGAACGCGTTTCAAAGGAGATAAATTTGCTTCTGAGAGGTATGGGTATTTAAGTGATATGAGCCCATATCAAGAAATACATGCAGCAACTCTTCAATTAAAATATTCCACAATTGACCAGTATAGAAATAAAACATTTTCTTTCCCCTTCAGTGTAACAATGACATATAGTCACCCTCTTTCAGGAAAAAATGTTGTTGCAGCTCCTATTGTTGGTGCAGAGTTGATTATGTTCTTTTAAATAGTTGTTGGAGAGACAAAAAAATGGTTATAGTAGGTTATAGAATATCAATAAGGTGAGATTGTCAGTAACAAGGTAACTGTTTTTGGAGAGAGTGATGAAAAAATTTATTTTGTTTATTTTATTTTTGACCCTAGGTTGTGAAAATAAAATAGCAAATGTAAAAAAAAGAAGTCTTTGAAAGTACCTTGATAGTGCCAATAGATAACTTGGCTACAGAATATCGTCTGACAAGTTTTTTCTGGAAGGAAGAAGTCACATCTGATGATGTGGCCAGTGTTACTCAAATTCTCTATAAACTCCAAGAGCTATCTATGCAGCGACTAAGTGTGAATGAAGAAATAAGGCGTTCCGCAACCAAGATGCCGGATAAACAGCCAGAGAAAGATAATGAAACTCTTAAGGAGTTAGATAAAAATATTGAAGAACTACAAACTCTTTTGCGTTCTAAAGTCGATTGGATTGGAGAGAGTAAAATTATATTTGATATTACTGAAGTGCTTTTTGAAAAATACGTGGGGTCAACCGGAGAAGGTAAGGTTGCATCTGATACTACTGAAACAACGCAGGATCAAGCTATGAGTGTTATGCTTATAGGATTTAATCCTTCTCAGCTCACAGAGCCCCTTATATTTACAACAGAAAAACGCCCAGGTCATGTAGAAGAGGATGCAGATACCTTATATGAGAGTATTCAGGAAGTGAGTTATGACCCTCAGGGAGGGCGTATCCGATTTCTTATCCCCTCTGATGAGAGCACCTATGAGTTTCATTTAGAAACAGTGGGTGTTTTAGGAGAGAGACCACTATTCTCCGGCCAATTGATTTTGTATCAAAATGAGAAGCCCGTTAAATATGGTGTTCTAAAAACTGAATTAGAATTTCTATAGAGCATTATAGAAAGTTTTTTGTGCTCCCTGCCGATAATGAATTAGAGCAAAGAGGGGGCATCATGGGCTTAAAAAAGAAATACCTTCTCCCTGTCGTATTTTTAATAGGGCTTATGGGATGTGCTGAGAAACGTCGTGCTGAGAATTTTATTAGAAGTGGTCGAGGCGTTCGGGGTGTAGATAATCAGGGGGTTCCTTTCAATCCTGTTCAAGGGTCAAGTGCGGGAAAGATTTTTGCTCTCACATCATTTGCTTATCCAGAGGATATTACAGCATTTTTGACTTCTGCTTATGAAGTGCCGCAAGAGAGCATCATTCAAAATGTGGCTTTAGTTTGGAGATATTTATCCTTTAGGAGACGGTCAATTCTCTGGTGGTCAATTCTCACCAGATTCGTGGCTTGAAGTGGTTGTAGAAGATAATTTGTCTGCTGAGCTTGGACTGTATCAAGTCGGATTTTCTCCACAGCGTGGGGGCTCTGTAAATGGAGATGTTTCAAATAGTAATTTTAGTGTCCAATTCCAAGATCCTCAAATTGGATCAATTATCTTAGAAGGAGATATTATGTATGGTTCTACTATTCAGGGTAGTGGTCACCTATATTCCAGGTCAGAGCCAGAGCCGTCATAGCATTTTACCTCCTAACCATAGAGTGGAGTTAGGTCAATTCAGTGATATACAGTATTGTTGGCTTTTTCGGTGTGGTGGGAATAACTACCGTTATACTAAACCTCTACCCTGACGCTTAGTTTACGGACCTGATGTTTACTGATAAGATGATTCCTTTATGTAAAACTTTGTTCTGGCACATCTATCAAGTCTTTGCAACTGTTTGGGTTTTATTATTAACAGCAGTCAGTGTTTTTTACGCACTTTTTCTACCGCAGAAAAAATGGATAAATACTATCATTTATTGGTGGGGCCATGAAATTGCTCGGTCCTGTCGAATGGATATAAAAATAACCGGCAATATCCCATCAGAGGGGGGTAATCTGTTCCTCATTAACCATCTGAGTCTTTTAGATATTCCTGTCTTTCAAGGCTTTGTAAGCCAGAGTGCACGCTTTGGAGCTAAGATAGAACTTTTTCGTATTCCTTTTTTTGGCTGGGCAATGAAAAAGCACGGGGTGCTTCCTATATCTCGCACTCAATTAAAGTCAGTAATGAAGATTTACGCCAATGCCAACTCAAGAATTAAAAAAGGGGATAGTTTTGTACTTGCGGTAGAGGGAACAAGACAGGAGACATTTGATGATTTGGGACCTTTTAAAAGTGGCCCTTTCTATTTGGCTTTACAGTCAAAAGCCACCATTGTACCTGTAGTCATAACAGGTACAGAGCGTATTCTCCCTAAAGGAAGAATTATTTTTAATTTAAAGAAGAGGACAGAAGTGACTGTTGATATTTTAACGCCTACGAAAACAACCGAATATACCCAAGGTGAAGAGTCCGTGTTAAAAGAAAAAATTAGATCTCAAATGAACGTTGTGTTTCAGAAGCGGATGATTTCCAAGTCATCCCTGAATTCTTAGTCTCTAAAGAGAAAAACTTACTATTTCCCGTATCGACTAGAATTTTTAGATGTGAGCCCTTTTCATCTAATATTTTTATATCTTTAAGTTTTAAATATTTTAGATTTTTGTGATTAGAAATTTCCTTAATCACATGATCCCATCGAATGTAACTATCAAAAGTTTTTCCATGATTAATACTGCGATAATGTCCAATGTAGAGAACACCTTCTTTAGAAAACTCAATGGGATAGTTCTTATTTCCAAAGAGTTCAATTTTTTTCCAAGATATTCCATCTTGACTACTAAATATGCCATCAGCTGAGATAAACATTCTTGTTGGATTTACGGGAGATGTTGCCATATCAAAAACTTTTCGTGAAAGAAGATCTGTGTTTTTTAATATTAAGGGTTTTTTTGATTTTTCTAAATGACTGGTTTTCCACCATACGGAACCATGGTGGGGGATTTGACTTTTGTGCCATTGGTTTTCGTGAATTTTAATTTGTCGTGCGCGAGTAAGGTATTTCAAACGTGTGATAATTTTGCTATTGGAATGCGGTCTTTGAAACACAGGAGCATTATTGTTTTTTATAACTATAATTTCAAAATTTTTAAAACCATCAATTTTATGTAGTGGAACAAATTTTTGATTTTGGACTTCTACACCATTGGGAAGTAAATACATCCATGCGTGCCAAGAGTTTTTGTATTTAATTTTTTTAGAAAAATCAAAGTGGGAGATGACTTCACTGATGCGAAGATAACCTTTCTTCTTTTTATGATTGACGTAAAGCCATCCATTGGGAAGTCGATCTAGAAGTTTTATTCTTTCTTTGTCTTGAATAAATCCGTAGAGTGGGCTTTTTGAAGTGGGGAGTTGACGTAAAGGGGTGGGCTGTCGTGTGATAAGAGTTCCCCAATCTTTGGAATTGAGACTGTGTACATCCCAGATGTTTTCGCTTTGTACCCATCCTGTGCCATTGGCTTTAGATGTCCACTTTATAGCAATCCATTTTTCTTTTTTTGATTCCATGCGGTTGTTTTTTAGATCTGACTCTGAGGCATAACCAGAGATGAGAAGGCTATTTGTATTTCTATAAAAAGGTATACTGGCGTGGGTTTTTGAAATAAGGAGCCCAGAAATCAGTATAGATATTCCGTATAATGGGTTTTTCATCCACTATCTCCGTTTGTTGTCCTTCTCCTTTATATTGACGCCTAATTTCAAAATTCTCAAGCTAGAACTAATCAGGGGCTGTTTATATTTCAATGTTTCCTAATTATAAGAGCCAGCTCAACCCAAAGGTCAGCCTCTCTCAATCTCTCAAAGCACAGTTCTTTGAAACGCAAGGTACACCTTGCAAGAGGAGGCGGGCTTTGGCCCTCAAAGCTGTTTGAGTTTTTAAACACTCTGAAAAAACCTTTCTTTTTAAAAGATTTAAAAGTATTAGATAAAGCTGAAATGTAAATAACTCCTAATCAAAGTGAGAAGCGTATGAAGATATTTTTTATTTTTTTAAGTGTTTTTATACAGCACGAGGTTTTCGCTTTCGAGAGTGAAGAGGAAGTTTCTGGAAAGGTAAACCTTTCAGGTCTTTATATTCATCCCTCTTTAAAGTGGTCGTCATCTTTGAAATTTGATTTAGATGAAGCCTATTTGGGTTTAGGAGCTGTCGCTACAAAGCATTTCAGTGTTGAAACAAAAATTGGAACTGAAAATTTAATAGGAGTTCCGGTTTGGGCTCAACCTTTCCCGCTAGAATCAAATGCTCCAGAGAGAACAGTGTTTGGCTCGACATCAAGATTGGATTTTATAGAAGCCTATGGTCAATTTAAAAGTGTCTTTGGGACACTTCAGTTTGGTAAAATTCCCATCCATTTAGGTTCTGAAATGATGAAATCAGAATCTTCACATATTTTTCCTAAATCATTTATTTATGGCAAAAGGCTTTTTACTCAGAGAGACTATGGCCTTCGTTATCATTTAGCTTCTCGTCCTTTTTCAAATTCCTTTTCTCTACACCATGGCGAAGGGTTATCTGAAAATGCAGATGATCGGTTTCTTTATACTATGTCATTGGTTTGGAATAGCGTGGATTATTTTAACATAGGACTTTCTGGTTCAACGGGAACAGTTTTTACAGAGCAGGGCGAGCAACTTATTCGACTAGGGGGATTGTTTTTTCGTTTTGATCTCTATGGAATATATGCGCTTGTAGAGGGTTTTTATGGTAAAATAATATTACCGGATGGTTTTTCATCTCCTGTACGTCTTTGGCATATTGATCTTCAGCACCCTGTAGGAGCACAGTGGGGAATACAAGCCAGGTATGATGTTTGGGATCCCTATAAACATATATCTATGCGGAGGGAGTCGCAGGGTATTTTAGGAATTTATTTGGCTTCAGAAAATAAAATGTCAAAACTTTATTTACGATTTATTAAAAATTGGGGGACATTAGATGATGAAATCCGTCTCGCTTGGGTTTTGTCAAAATAGTGAGGTTAATATGGTTGGTATTGTTGGATCAGGTCAGATGGGTGGTGGGATTGCACAGGTAGCAGCCCATAGTGGTTTTAAGGTTATTCTCTATGATATTAACAAAAAAGCTTTAGAGCGTTCTTTGGAAAACATCTCTAACAGTTGTGAGAGATTTATCAAAAAAGGAAAAATGAAGGATGATGAGAAAACAGAACTTTTAAGTCGCATATCAACAACATCTTCTATAGAAGATTTATCTCAGGTTTCGTTTCTTATTGAGGCAGCGACTGAAGATGTCGATTTAAAATTAAAAATTTTTAAAAAGCTTTCTGAAATCACATCTAAGGATACAGTGTTGTGTACAAACACATCTTCTATTTCCATTACTAAAATTGCTGCAGTAACAGATAGGCCGGATAAAGTAGCAGGGATGCATTTTATGAACCCGGTTCCTTTAATGAAGCTTGTAGAGGGTGTGCGAGGGCTTCAAACATCTAATGAAACTTTTCAGAGTGTAAAGTCTTTGGCAGAAAAGATGGGAAAAACTTTTGTGGAAGGCCGTGATATGCCAGGGTTTATCGTAAATCGTATTTTAATGCCAATGTTGAATGAAGCTATCTATGCTTTACATGAAGGCGTTGCTGAAGCGGAGTCTATAGACAGGGCTATGACATTGGGAACTCATCAACCAATGGGGCCATTAGAGCTTGCAGATTTTATTGGGCTAGATACCTGCTTAGCTATTATGAATGTTCTTCATGAAGGGTTAGGGGATTCTAAGTATCGACCTTGTCCATTACTTGTTAAGTATGTTGAAGCGGGATGGCTGGGGCGAAAAACAGGGAAGGGTTTTTATGAGTATCATAAGGAGAAAAAGTGAAGTATCCCATTCGTATTGTTACAGCGGCAAGTCTCTTCGATGGCCATGATGTTTCTATAAATATTATTAGAAGAATGCTTCAAGATGCAGGTGCAGAAGTTATACATCTGGGTCACAATCGATCAGCTATGGATGTTGTTAGGGCTGTCATCCAAGAGCATGCACAGGGTGTGTGTGTGAGTTCTTATCAGGGCGGTCATATGGATTATTTCAAATATATGAAGGATCTTCTTGTTTCCTATGGACGGCCAGAGGCTAAAATTTATGGAGGCGGAGGGGGTGTTATAGTTCATTCTGAAAAAGAAGAACTTGAAGCCTATGGTATTGATCGTATTTTTCATCCGGATGATGGGCGACGTTTGGGTTTAGAGGGAATGATCAATGAGATTATAAAAGGGTGTGACTATGATCCTTTAAACCACTATGACCCAGATGCTTTTAAGAGTGATGATGAGAATATGAGGTGGTCGCGTGAAATGGGCGTTGTGATCAGTGCATTAGATCTGAAGCAAGATATTCCTAAAAAAGCCAATGCGTATTTGAAAAAATCTTCTAAACAGACTCCCGTTTTGGGAATTACAGGAACAGGTGGATCAGGTAAGTCCAGTTTAATTGATGAATTGATGCATAGGTTTCACTTGGTTTTTCCAAATCAAAAGATAGGTGTTATTTGTGTTGATCCTTCTAAGCGTAAAACGGGGGGTGCTCTTTTAGGAGATCGTATACGTATGAATGTACTTTCACATTCTAATTTTTTTATGAGATCTTTGGCTTCACGTGAAAGTGGAAAGGAAATTTCCAATACACTTCCTACAATCTTAGAGGACATGAAGTTAAGGGGGTTTGATTTAATTATTGCAGAGACTTCGGGAATTGGGCAGTCGGGTTCAGCTATCACAGAAATTGCAGATTTGAGTCTTTATGTTATGACATCTGAATTTGGAGCCCAAAGTCAATTAGAAAAAATAGACATGATTGATTATGCCGATTTTATTGCAATCAATAAGGCTGATCGTCGAGGTTCTAAAGACGCTTTAAGAGATGTCAAAAAACAATGGCGTCGCTCTCATAAACTTTCTGAGCATCCTGTGTTCTTGACTCAAGCGTCTCACTTTAATGACGAGGGAGTTAATCAGCTTTTCTTTTCTATTTGTGAAAAATTAAAGCATCCTTGGAAAATCACTGAAGATCAAAGAGCACAATTACGAAGTTCGGCGGAGCAAAGGATTGTGCCTCCAGAGAGAGAAAATTATCTTTCGGAAATAGTGAATGTGGTCAAAAAGTATAAAAAAGAAACTCAGGAGTTAGCTGCAAAAGTTGATCAACTAGAAGCTCTTGAAAAGACAGTAGAGCAATTGAAAATAGCAAATGGAGAAAAACTGATTTCATCATTAAAAGAAACAATACCTCAAGAAATCTTAGAACCTTTGGAGAATTGGGAACAGTTTGAAAAATTGTATAAGGGTGACACGTTAGCATATCAAGTTCGTCAGCGGGAGGTTCAGCAATCTCTGGTGACGGAGAGTTTAAGTGGTTTGAGGATTCCAAGAATTTCTTTTCCAAAATTAAAGGGTTGGGCAGATCGTTTAAGGTTTTTAAGGTTGGAAAATCTTCCGGGGAGATTTCCATTTACATCCGGTGTTTTTCCTTTGAAGAGGAAAGAAGAAGAACCCAGACGTCAGTTTGCAGGTGAGGGAACTCCTGAGAGAACAAATAAAAGATTTCATTACTTGTCAAAAAATGATGAAGCCAAACGTTTATCGACAGCTTTTGATAGTGTGACTTTATATGGTGAAGATCCCGATAGGCGGCCTGATATTTATGGAAAGGTGGGGGAAAGTGGTGTTAGCGTTTGTGTATTGGATGATGTTAAAAAACTCTATGAGGGGTTTGATCTCTGTGATCCTAAGACCAGCGTGAGCATGACAATTAATGGTCCCGCTCCTATTATTCTAGCGTTTTACTTAAATGTGGCTATTGATCAACAGGTAAAGAAGAAGGAAAAAGAGTTACAACGTTCACTGAAGTCTGATGAGTTTCAAGAGTGTCGCAAGTTTGCTTTAAAAAATGTAAGAGGAACGGTACAGGCTGATATATTAAAGGAAGATCAAGCTCAGAACACATGTATCTTTTCAACTGACTTTGCTTTAAAACTCATGGGGGATGTTCAATCTTATTTTATTCAAGAGGATATTCGTAACTTTTATACAGTGAGTATTTCTGGTTATCATATTGCCGAGGCAGGAGCGAATCCCATTTCTCAGTTGGCCTTTACGTTAAGTAACGGATTTACGTATGTAGAATATTATTTGGCTAGGGGTATGAAGATTGATGATTTTGCTCCTCATCTTTCTTTCTTTTTTAGTAATGGATTGGATCCCGAATATAGTGTGATTGGTCGGGTAGCTCGAAGGATTTGGGCTGTTGCCATGAGAGATTTGTATGGGGCTGATGAGAGGTCACAGAAGTTAAAGTATCACATTCAAACAAGTGGTCGCTCTTTACATGCACAAGAAATTGCCTTTAATGATATACGTACAACATTGCAGGCTCTTATTGCTATTAAGGATAATTGTAACTCCCTTCACACGAATGCCTATGATGAGGCTATAACAACACCAACGGAAGAGTCTGTTCGTCGAGCTATGGCAATTCAAATGATCATCAATAAAGAGTTTGGTTTGGCAAAAAATGAAAATGTTTATCAAGGCAGTTATTTTATTGAAGAGTTAACAGATTTGGTGGAAGAGGCGGTTTTGAATGAGTTTATGAAACTGAACGAAAGGGGTGGTGTTCTTGGAGCTATGGAAACACAGTACCAAAGAAGTCGCATTCAAGAAGATTCTATGTATTATGAGCATCTAAAACATACGGGGAAAATTCCCATTGTTGGAGTGAACTCTTATGTGGACCCTGAAACTTTAAAGGATGGATATGTTCCTCCAGTTATTGAAATGGCGCGAGCCACTCGTGAAGAGAAAGAGTTTCAGCTACAACATTTAAATCAGTTTAAGGCGAAAAATAAAAATAGTGTCGAAGAAGAAATTCAAAATCTTAAGAGTGTTGCTCTTAAGGGAGGGAATGTTTTTTCAGCATTGATGTCTGCGGCGCAAGTGTGTTCATTGGGACAGATGTCCCAAGCTCTTTATGAGGTGGGCGGTCAATACAGGAGATCGTTGTAGAAATTGTTTAGGTTTGAAGTATTTTATTGAGAGCGATACATAATTCAGTTTTACTTTGGATTGTTTAAAACTGGACTAACAAAGGTCCAGAGTGGTTAAAGAGGTGTTAAAACTTGCGCATTGCGTTTAGAGTATTCAAAAAATGATTTTATACTAAGTTGTCTAGTATTACTGTATCAGTTAGGGAGTTGGTTTTGGAATTTTTTATTGAAAAATTGCCTGTTAAGATTTCTCCATGTGCTATTCAAGAAGCTGTGGTTGAGTTTCGATTTGAATCAAAACTTCCTAGGGAGATCACTGTTGGAGTAATCTCTAATGAATTCAAAGATGACTACTTCAAAGTGGAAAGATTACCAGCTGTGGAATTACCTATGTTTATTCGATCTAATGATCCTAAATTTAAATTCTCTCCTGAGTTAAGATTAAAAAATCATGATTTTCAAGTTCAAGTGGGGCCACAAACGGTATCAGTTATTTGCCCAAAAGAATATAAAGGATGGTCAAAATATTTTGAAAGGATTAAAGGGGCATTTGGTAAGATTAGTAAGTTAGATATAGTTAGAAAGCCTGATCGAATAGGATTAAGATATATTGCTTTTTTTGAACAAGTAAATATATTTAAAAATATTAATGTTAAATTAGAGCTTGCAAGTAACTCTCTAGATGAAGAACAAAATATCTTGCGAAGTGAGTTTGACTATGAAGGTTTTAAATGTATTACTCAGATATACAACAAAGTATCAATTCAGGCTCAAGAGAAGAGATTGGGATCTAGTATTGATATTGATATAATTAAAAAAGATGATGGGACTCTGTTGAGCAAATATGAGGATCATATTCAAAAAGCACATAAAATACAAAAAAAGATATTTTTTAGTTTGCTCAATAATGAATTTTTGCAAACACTTAATCCGGAGTATGAATGATGAATGGTGCTTTAAAGCTTTCTTGTGAGCCATCTCTCTTCTCTTCGACAAATAAAAGTGAAGTTCGCTCCATAGATCAGATTCCTCCGATATACGAGGGAAAGTGGGAAGGTGTCCTTGATAATGAGTACAATACAGGTTACGCAAAACAGGTTTCAAATATGATTTGCGTTGAAAGTGTGCATAGTACTAATCGTATGAGACATATACCAGACGAAACTAAAGCTTATTATACTATCAGTTCCTTTGCATCTCACCTATTACAAGAACAAGAATTTTTATCTGTAGAACTAGAGTCGACATTTAAAAAAAGATTTTGGGATATTCTTGCTTAATGTCGAACTTTGATATTTTTAATGATTTAAAAATTTTTCTTCCTAAATATTTGTCAGAAAAACAGTCAGAACAGCTATTTAATGAACTAAAAAGTTTTCCTGATAATATAAATAAAAGATTTTATTCTCAAGTTTTTAAAAAACAATCTGTACTTTTTCAGGGAGATGGGTTTGGAGAAGTTCCAATTGCAGACTATATGTCTCGTACATTTAAGCAAGCAAAAGGTTTTCTTTTAAGTAACTCATGTGATGCTTCGCCTGATAATGAACGTATTTATAATACATATTTATCCTTTGCTCCAATATTTGATTTGATGAAATGGGAAAAGGTTTTAGTCGAAGAAGGGCATAAAGAAGAATCTGTAGCAAACCAAATTCAAGCGATTAAAGAACAGAAAGTAACCCCTTTCTTTTTTTTACCTAAAACGAATGGGCTTAATAATGATTGTTTTGCTCGTTTTGATTGTGTTTTTAGTATAGAGTCTTCAGAAGAATTTAGTGAGAAGTTGTTTAAGGGAAAAATTTTTACTTTAAGTAACTATGGATTCTATATGCTATTGCTTAAAATTTCAATTCACTTTACACGGGTTCAAGAGAAAGTCGATAGAGATCAAGAATAAGTAAAACGACATTTTGATATTACATTTAAAGCATAAATTTGTAGCAAAATGAGAAGTTAATGAGGTATTTCCCTTTTTTTAATTCTTGGTTCATATCTCTGCTTTGACTTTAAAAACCTTCAAGTTCTTCTTTAAATTCCCTTTCAAATTCCCTATTAAGTGGTCCTAATTCCTTGGGTTTTTTGGGAGCCTTTTTCTTTCTCGTGGTAAAGTCTTCAACTTTATCAATAGCCTTTTTCACATTGGTTTTAATTTGGTTGCCAAACTCAATAATGTTTGTGGAAGAACTCCCCAGAGACTTATCTTGAATCAGTGCCTTAGGTAATCCCACTTCATTCATGTGTAAAATATTGGGAAATAATCCCGCATAATCTCTATTGTCTTTTTCTTTAGACCAGCCTATTACTCTTAAAGCCTTATCAAAATCTAATCCTATACTAAAAGAATAGTTTTTATAATTTCGGGCGAAATCTATACCTATATCAATAACAAAAATCCATGGATGAATCTCTGTGGCTACAGTTTTATGAAGTCGCCTTCGACCTTTAAATGTTCTTAAATCTTCAAGATAAAATCCTAGGCTAGCATCAATTTCAAAATCTTTGTACTCTACCAGTCTGTAATAGGCACCTATTCGGGGTTGAAAACTGAACTGCTCTCCAACAGTGAGTCTTTCGTCAGAGAGTAGGGCAATATTTTTTGTCTCCCCAATAAAGAGAAGATCTGTAGACACTTTGAAGAAGCGATTGGGTACATGAGATACTCCCAAACCAATTTGTAAAGGGCTTTTAACAGCAGTGTTAAAGAAACCTGGAATGTAATTGGCACCAGGAGGATTGGAAGTTCTTTTATAAGTAACAGGAAGTACAAGGCTTGTTCCAATAAGCCAGCGTTTCGGTAATTGAAGAAGTGAACCAAAAACCATCGTTGATCCAAATGTTGATTTTGAAAGAGGAGGTCTTTCCGAAAGAGGTGTAATCTGGCGTTTAGCCCATCCGAACCTGTAGCCTGCTCCAAAAGCGAGTCGTCCATCCCAAAAATGTACACCTGTTGAGAGTTGAATTTGTGAAACATGCAATTGTAAATTTACACGTTCACCATTGTTTAGAATATAATTTCCTGCTTCTTTTTGGGGAGAAAACGAGCTTAAGCTAAAACCCCAAGGGGGAAGAGGGCCACCAATAGTAATGAGAGTACTTTTGAGAGGCTCAGATATGTTTTGGAATTCTTGATCTTGAATACTATTTCTCGTGAGTTGCATAGAAGAGGTGGGGAGAGTCATAGCCAAACCAGCCGGATTATCTAGCGAAGAGAGAAGGCTGCTTGCCAATCCAATATTCAATCCTGGCATGTTTGTCGTTGAGAGGTTTCCGCGAAAGGATGTGGACCACCCAGAATAACCCTTTGTGCGCACTTCGTAAGGTAGTGGCTCTGCAGAATGAGAGAAATAGGGGATAATGCTTAAAATAAGAGCAAACAACATCTATGGAATCTCCTTTTGTTAGGGTTTATTTTAGTGATTTAGGATTCATTGTCTAGTCGAGTGTATTATAGAAGTTGTTATTTGAAGACGACGACGAGTTGTAATCCTTAAGAGTCATTTTAGAATTTTAAAAGAACGTTTTATAGGAGAGAGGTCGAGGTGCTAACGCAATATATAATGAGTTTCTGAAAATGTTTCCTTTCTTTAAACTGTCCCTTTAAAAAGACAGAACAGGTGAATGACTTATGGTGCGTATTCGAAAAGGCTTAAATTTACCTATAACAGGTTCTCCCAATCTTTCACGGGAGACATCTATAGACACTCAAAGAGTGGCTGTGGTTGGCGTAGACCATGTGGGAATGAAGCCAACAATGAAGGTGAAAGAAGGTGACACAGTTATAAAGGGTCAACCTCTTTTTGAAGATAAAAAAAATGAGGGGATTGTTTATACAGCTCCAGCATCGGGAACAGTTGAAGAGATCAATAGAGGAGATAAACGCCTTTTTTTATCGGTTGTCATTTCTGTACATGGGAGTCCACAAAAAACTTTTACGAAATATTCAGGGAAAGATTTTAAAGACCTAGGAAGAGAAAAGGTTAAGGATTTACTCATAGAGTCTGGAGAATGGGTGGCTCTTAGAACCCGCCCCTTTAGTTGTACTCCTAAACCAGATCAAGTTCCAAATTCTATTTTTATTACAGCAATGGATTCCAATCCACTGGCTTTAAATCCACAAACTATCATAAATAAAAACAAAAGAGCATTTGAAGATGGTGTGGATATTATTTCAAATTTAACAGAGGGAAAGGTTTTTATTTGCCAGGGCGTAGATGGACAAAATTTCTCAACATCAAATCCTAAGGTTTCTAATCAAAATTTTAAAGGTCCGCATCCTTCGGGACTCGTGGGTACACATATTCACTTCTTAGACCCCGTACATAGAAATAAGACAGTGTGGCATATCGGTTATCAAGATATCATAGCCATTGGAGAACTTTTTCATTCAGGACATTTGTTTACGGAGCGGTATGTGTCTTTGGGAGGCCCTATGGTCAAAGACCCCCATGTCATTAAAACGCATGTGGGGGCTGATCTTTCAGAACTGACAAGTCGGTTCCTAAAAGAAGGGGAGTCGCGAATCGTTTCTGGAAGTGTTCTGTCGGGAAGAAAAGCCAATAAAGGCCCTTTAGGTTTTCTGGGTCGATATCATTGTCAAGTTTCTGTTCTTAAGGAGGGTAGAGAGAGGGAATTTTTAGGTTGGCATATGCCGGGATTTAATAAGTTTTCAATTCGCAATGTCTTTGCTTTAAACTTTCTGCCAAAGAAAAAAATAGATTTTACAACAAACACAAATGGTAGCCCTAGAGGGATGATTCCCATTGGGATGTTTGAAGATGTTATGCCTTTAGATATTCAACCTACATTTTTATTGAGAAGTCTTTTGATAAAAGATACAGAGCAGGCTCAAGATCTGGGCATTTTGGAATTAGATGAAGAGGATTTAGGTCTGTGTACATTCGTCTGTCCGGGAAAATCAGAATATGGCTCTTTGTTGCGTGATCTTCTGAATCAAATAGAAAGAGATGGTTAATGTGAAACCTTTAAGGCATTTATTAGATAAGGCAGAACCTCTTTTTACTAAAGGAGGAAAACTTGAAAGGTGGTACCCTCTCTATGAGGCCATAGATACATTTCTCTATACCCCCAGTACGGTGACACATTCTGCATCTCATGTGCGAGATGCCTTAGATCAAAAACGTCTTATGATAACAGTTGTTATGGCTCTGACCCCCTGTATCCTTATGGCATTTTATAACACGGGTTTACAGGCTAACTTGGCATTACAAGGTCTTGGTCTTGAAGCGACGACGGGCTGGAGAGCTGAAGTCTTGGGTTTATTGGGTTTAGGATATGACCCTGCAAATATAATAGCTAACTTTGTTCATGGAGGACTTTATTTTATCCCTATCTTCTTGGTTGCAAATATTGTTGGAGGATTATGTGAACTTGTATTTGCTATTGTTCGTAAACATGAGATCAACGAAGGATTTTTGGTCACGGGTATGCTTTTTCCTTTAACCTTGCCTCCCACCCTTCCTCTTTGGCAAGTGGCTGTGGGTATTATTTTTGGTGTTGTCATTGGAAAGGAAATTTTTGGTGGAACAAGTAAGAACTTTCTCAATGTGGCTTTGACAGCAAGAGCGTTTCTTTATTTTGCCTACCCCTCTGAAATTTCTGGAAATGCCGTGTGGACAGCCGTAGATGGGTATACCGGGGCCACAGCATTAGCTCTTGGTGCAGAGTCGGGAATGGAGGCTGTTCAAAAAGCCTTTACATGGCAAGATGCTTTTTTGGGATTTATTCCTGGTTCTATGGGGGAGACATCAACTTTAGCCTGCCTGTTCGGGGCCTTTGTTCTTATTGTTTCTAAAATTGGATCATGGAGAATTATGTTGAGTTGTTCTTTGGGATCCTATTTGACGGCTCTGCTTTTTTATTCTGTAGGAAGTGCCACCAATCCCATGTTTGAAATGTCCCCTGTTTGGCATTTTCTTGTTGGAGGCCTGTCCTTTGGTATTGTTTTTATGGCGACTGACCCTGTCTCTGCCGCAATGACAGCGACTGGAAAATATATTTATGGTTTTTTAATTGGATTGATGGCTATTTTTATTCGTGTTCTTAACCCTGGTTTTCCTGAGGGTATTATGCTGGCCATACTTTTTGGTAATATATTTGCTCCTTTGATTGATTACTACGTTGTGTCTGCGAATATAAGAAGGAGGAGGCTGAGAAGTGTTTAATAGTGCTTTTCAAAAAACACTCTTTGTGGCGGCATCGCTTTGTTTGGTGTGCTCCATTTTTGTATCCTCTGCGGCTGTGTTTCTCAGACCAAAACAAGTGGAAAATAAATTAAAAGATAAACAGAAAAATATTTTAGAAGCGGCAGGTCTTCCCATTGATAACATTGAAGAGTCTTTTTCAAAAATTGAATCTGTTGTTATAGAATTGGAGACAGGAGAAATCAGAGAAGATATGGATGCCAGTACATTCGATCAAAGAAAAGCCGCTAAAGAGCCTACAACTCAACGTCTTCTATCCAGAGAGGAAGGTTTCGGTGGGATAAAGCAAATTTCTAAGTTTGCCCCCGTGTATTTATTAAAGAATGATAATAAAGAATTGGTAAAGTTAGTTCTACCTATTAAAGGTAAAGGATTATGGTCAACACTATATGGTTTTATAAGCCTTAGTTCTGATTTAAACACTGTAGAGGGCATTGCTTTTTATGAACATGGAGAAACTCCTGGTTTAGGTGGAGAGGTTGATAATACAAAGTGGAAATCCAGTTGGGTGGGGAAAGAGCTTTTTTCTGAAGGCAAAGTCGCCCTCAAAGTCCTTAAAGGTAGAGTTGTAGAGGGAAATCCCTTGGAAAAGTATCAAATTGATGGATTGTCTGGAGCAACCATTACTTCGCAAGGAGTTAGTTATACGATTCAGTTCTGGTTGGGAGAAAATGGATTTGGACCTTATTTGAAAAAACTAAGAAGTGCTGCGGTTGAGCAGGGAGGAAGTACCAATGGCGAGAGTTAGAAAAGCACTTTTTGATCCTATCTTTAATAATAATCCAATTGCTCTACAGATCTTGGGTATTTGCTCTGCTCTAGCTGTCACAACAAAGATGGAAACAGTAATTGTTATGTGTTTAGCTGTTATATTTGTAATCTCTTTTTCTAATGCATCTGTAAGCCTTATACGAAATCATATACCTTCCAGCATTCGTATTATTGTTCAGATGACTATTATTGCATCTTTAGTCATCCTTGTGGATCAAGTGTTAAAAGCCTATGCCTTTGAGATTTCAAAACAGTTGTCTGTTTTTGTGGGACTTATCATTACAAATTGTATTGTTATGGGAAGGGCAGAAGCCTATGCTATGAAAAACTCTGTTGGTATGAGCTTCCTTGATGGTTTTGGAAATGGGCTCGGTTATAGTATTATTCTTATATTTGTCGGTATATTTAGAGAGTTATTTGGAAGTGGAAGTTTGTTTGGTGTACAAATCCTTCCGCTTTTAAACGATGGAGGATGGTATAGCAGTAATGGTATGATGTTATTATCTCCCAGTGCCTTTTTCTTAATTGGTATATTTATTTGGATATTGAGAACGTTTAAACCAGAACAAGTGGAAAAAGAAGGATAAGGCATGGAATACTATCTGAGTTTATTTATAAAATCTGTTTTTGTAGAAAATATGGCTCTATCTTTCTTTTTAGGTATGTGTACGTTTTTAGCTGTTTCTAAAAACGTTTCAACATCAACAGGGCTTGGTATTGCAGTGATCGTGGTTCAAACAATTACTGTGCCTGTCAATAACATCATTTATCAGAAAATTTTAAAAGAAAATGCATTAGGGTGGATGGGGATAGAGGGAGTGGATCTCTCTTTTCTTGGTTTAATCTGCTATATAGGAGTTATTGCTGCTTTAATACAGATTTTAGAAATGGCTTTAGATAAGTTTGTACCCTCTCTTTATAATGCACTTGGAATTTTCTTACCTCTCATTACAGTGAACTGTGCTATTTTAGGTGGATCGTTATTTATGGTAGAGAGGGATTATGATTTTACAGAAAGTGTTGTGTTTGGGTTTGGAAGCGGAGTGGGTTGGGCACTTGCTATTATGGCCTTGGCAGGAATTAGAGAGAAGTTGAAGTACAGCGATATCCCCGATGGTTTAAAGGGGTTGGGCTCCGTGTTTATTATTGTTGGACTTATGTCATTAGCTTTTATGAGTTTTTCGGGTGTACAGTTGTAAAAGATAGTAAGATAAAGAGGGGAATTTCTTGTTATTTCCATTATGAAAGATTATTTTTCATGGATTTAAATAGAAAAGGGACGAAAAGTGGTTGAGATTTTTTTGGGTGTTATTTTTTTTACAGGAATAGTTCTTATTCTCGTTCTTGTTATTCTTTTTGCCAAATCTAAGTTGGTAACTTCAGGGCCTGTTCAGCTTGTGATTAATGACAAAAAAACAGTAGAAGTAGAAGCGGGCGGGAAACTTTTAGGGGCTTTGGCAGATCAAAAATTGTTTGTTTCTTCCGCCTGTGGGGGAGGGGGCACATGCGCTCAATGTAAGGTTCATGTCTATGAAGGGGGAGGAGATATTCTTCCGACAGAAAAATCACTCATGACTCCAAGGGAAGTTCGTGAAGGTGTTCGTCTATCTTGTCAGGTTGCTGTTAAGCAAGACATGAAAATTGCCGTAGAAGATGAAGTTTTTGGTGTTAAACAATGGCACTGTAAAGTGAGATCCAATCACAATGTAGCAACCTTTATTAAAGAACTGATTTTAGAGCTACCAGAAGGAGAGGATGTTAATTTTAGAGCAGGTGGTTACATACAGATAGAAGCCCCACCACATGTAGCGGATTATAAGAACTTTAAAATTGAAGAAGAATATAGAGATGTTTGGGATCAATTTAATGTTTGGGAATATAAATCTGTTGTGAATGAAAAAGTTATCAGAGCTTACTCGATGGCCAATTATCCCGAGGAAAAAGGGATGATTATGCTGAATGTAAGAGTTGCCACCCCTCCACCAAATACAAAATTTCCCCCAGGTAAGATGTCGAGTTATATTTTCGATCTTAAGCCTGGAGATGATGTTATTATTTCCGGACCCTACGGAGAGTTTTATGCCCGAGATACGGATGCGGAAATGATCTTCGTCGGTGGAGGCGCAGGAATGGCCCCCATGAGGTCGCATATATTTGATCAATTCTCCAGATTAAGTACAAAAAGAAAAGTGTCCTTTTGGTATGGAGCTAGAAGTTTAAGAGAAGCTTTCTATATAGATCACTTTGATAAGATACAAAAAGAAAATGAAAACTTTAAATGGACACTGGCACTATCAGAGCCTCTGCCCGAAGATAAATGGAAAGGGCCAACCGGTTTTATCCATCAAGTTCTATACGACATGTACCTTAAAGATCATCCCGCCCCCGAAGATTGCGAATACTACATCTGTGGACCGCCAATGATGAATAACGCCGTCTTTGACCTACTCGATGATCTTGGGGTTGAGAAGGAGAATGTACTCTTTGATGACTTCGGCGGATAGCGGACTGTTGAAAAGATATCATCTACTTTGTTTAGGACTGTTGAAAAAGTACCATCTACTTCGTTGCAATCATTCAAATCTCATTCCGACGTAGGAAAAACTACGCCTTCATTCGATTTGAACTTGAACGCCTCGTATCTGGAACTTTTTCAACAGTCCTTCTAATGCGAATCAAGAAAGTTCCATTGACTTTATTATAATCAATTAAAATCTCATTCCGACGTAGGGAAAACTACGCCTCCGTTCGGTTTGAGCTTGAACGCCTCGTATCTAACGCTTTTTCAACAGTCCTTCTAATGCGAATCAAGAAAGTGTCATTTACTTCGTCACAATATGTCGCTTTGGTTTGTATCTAGTTTTTATATAACTTTCTTTTTTGTATTATGTTGAGAACTTTTCTCAGCAGAGTTCAAAAGCTCAGACAATTCTGAGGGCCGCAATTCGTCTCTCCCTTCGGGAGATACGCCCTGCGCCTCAGAAAACTCGTTTTGAACCCTACTGAGAAAAGTTCTCTAACTAATATCCTAAAATAATAAATTCTCCTCTCCTCACGATACGTGCCCTACGCTTCGGAAAGGAAAATAAACCCTTTCTTCAAAATAAACTTTGAAAAATCTAAAACATTCTTATACATATTTTCTCTATTATAAACTTATTTTTATTTGGTGTTTTGTGTATTCCTTTTGATTTAAATAATGAATCTATTAGAAAAGAATATATAAAAAATCATAAAAATTGGTTTCTGAACCGTCATGAAAATGAAGTTAGCGATTTTGAAAAATCTGTTGAAACCCTTTATCAAGAGACGTCTCAAGAATCCAAGCAGATGACATTGGATTCATATAATAAAAGTTAATCAAACGTGTGTAATTTTTTACATTTAATTGGGAGCTTTTCTTGAGGGCTTTCAAGACATGAGGTGTAGGGCGTACCCTCGAAGAGGGGATGAACTGCATATATAAAAAAGATGGGATGTACTCCCATCTTTTTAGACTTAGATTCTTTATTCCTAATTTTTACTGTGAGGATGGTGGTTTACATGCCACTAGAGAAAGTAGGTATTCATAGGGACCCATATATCCAATATAGCTTATTGCTTCATTCTCATTAGGTAGTAAGAACATTATTCCCTCATCAGCACTATAACATATTACCGACTTTAAACCAACAAAACGTGTTTTGAAAGTGTTTTGACTTCTTTCTAAATGTCTAAGCATATCGTGGTGTAAACTAGTGTCTTGAATTGTCGCTACATTATCAAAGCATTCTTCAAACTCAGAATCACGCCCATCAATAAAAACTTGGTTAATCTTTTGGTTCGAAAAGTGAAAGGAGTGTCGAATATTACTTTCAAATGAAAACTCGTTATTAATACTTTTAGAGTAAATTGATGTATCAGTAGTGCAAGTGTAGGAAGGATTGGTCGCTGGGGCAGAGGACAGACTAGTTGTCGGAGCATGAGATGGCAAATGTGGTGAAGGCGTTTCTTCTATTCCTAATTCTTCTCTGTCTTTTTCAAGATCTTGCTTTAGATGATTTGTTAGAGCTTCAGCCTCTTCTACAGTTAAAGGAATAAATTGTTTAACTAATGCATTAATAGCGGCTTCTGAAGCGACATAGCCTGCGGCTAAAATTCCTGTTCGCAAAATGGCTCTAGGCACTCTACTAAAGAAGTTTCTGTTTACTACTGCAAGTGATCCTGAAGTTGTTCTTAAAACTTTCCGGTTGCTAAGGAACGGAAACGTATCTAATAGATGTGGTCTAAGTTTTAAAGGTATAAGAACTGCCAAAGGAAGAGAGATCATCGCTGCCTTATTTTCCTTAGAAAGATTGTTTCCGGTAACTGAGGCAACAGCACCCTCTAAGGCATCCACACTATGCTTTGTAATTGTGTAGGACATGAGCCGTCTCATCCGGCTGTTCCAAACAGAGTTGCCAATTTCTTTTGTTTTTTGGATGCCTTCTTGAGCTTTCAATGCCTTTTCAACAGAGACAACGCTCTTTGATTTTTCTTTTAGTCTTTCATAGTTTTCTTTTGCTTCTTCTAGAAGTGCAGAGTTTTCAGGGTTTTTCTCCTGAGATGCCACATCTCTCTTAGAAGTACTCGTGCAACCTAAAAGAATTGTACAGACTATTAAGACACTTATCAATTTCATGGTTGACTCCTTGTTTTTTTGCTAAAATAAAGCTAGAGATGAATCTTTTTTTAAGGGTACAATCAATCAATCAATCAATCAATTCGTCTAAAATTTTTAGGTCTAAAGGCTTGTCTTATCTGTAGTATATATAGAATTTCAAAACCAATACAGATTATCATCTGTGTTATTATTTTCAAAAAAATGAAGGCTAAAATATCAATTGGTATTTAGAGCCTATTTCAGAACTACCGACAAACGGCTGTGATTGTACTAAGCTTTGTCTTCAATTAAAAATGCCTTCAATGGAGCTCAAGCAGCCATTTTTTATTTTCATCCTCGCCGAATACAGTCTCTCTCGTTTTCATTGCAAAGGTGGCTTTGGGATAGGCTTTTATTATTTAAACCCAAAATTTTTTCTTGCAATACATCCCTATATAAATAATAAACTTTTAATATAAATTTATTTTCACATGGTGTTGCTTTGTCTTATTTGAAAATGAAAAAAATATTTTCTATCTTACTCTTATCACTTCTTCTAGAAGGTTGTAGCCAATATAAAAAACATACCCTTTCCGGAACATCTATGGGTATGCAGTATAACGTAATACTCTATGCTCATAAGAATAATAAAGAAATTGTTTTTCAAAATCTGATCGAGGAAACTTTTCATAGATTAGGACAAATACTCTCCCATTTTATTCCAAATTCAGAAGTTTCAAAGATTAATAAATTACAATCCGGTGTAAGACTTAAAGTCTCTGAAGATTTAATGAAAGTCTTAGAGCGATCCGAAGAAATATCAAAAATGACAAATGGACAGTTCGATATCACAGTAGGAGCACTCGTTGAACTCTGGGGGTTTGGCACTAAAGGTTTTCCAAAAACATTACCACCTTCAAAAGATATAGAGAGCTTTTTAAAAGCCGTAGGGTATAGAAAGCTTGTGTTGCATAAAGAAACTAAAGAAATTGAAAAGAAAGTATCAAATCTTCAAATAAATATTTCCGCCATAGGAAAAGGCTATATGATTGACGTCCTCGGAGAAAACTTGGAAAAAGCAGGCGTAAAAAGTTACCTTATTGAAATGGGTGGTGAAATCAGAGCAAAAAAATCTTCTTTGGATAAGTCACATTGGCGAGTGGGGGTAGAAGTTCCTACTCAAAGTACCCAACGCAACATCTTTGAATTAATCCCCCTATATAATGGAGCTATAGCGACAAGTGGGTCTTATAGAAATTACTACATCAAAGAGGGAAATGTTTACTCTCATACAATAGATACAAAAACAGGTCATCCTGTAAAAGAAGGGCCTGTTTCTGTAACTGTTATAGACAATGAATGCTGGAAGGCGGATGCACTAGCGACAGCTCTTATGTCCATGTCTCTAAAAAAAGCTCAGAAATGGGCGGATGCACACAGTGTGGCAGCATTGATTGTACAGGCTAAACCAAATGGAAAATTGACCTCCTATAAAACAAAGGCTTTTAAAGCAAGAGTGCCAGAAGAAACTTCTTTCCTATAAGTGGAAAAATGAGATAATAGAAATATGATGATTTACTTTATAGTCTTTTTAACTTTTGCTCTCGTTATTCTTCTAATGTCTGTGGGAGTGATTTTCTCTGGAAAATGTATAAAAGGAAGTTGTGGGGGAATAAATGTTCAGACCGGAGAGAAAAGTAAAGATGGCAAGTGCGGTCTATGTGGAGCCACTTTCGAAGAGAAGCTTGATAGGTCCTGAACCCAACTATTCTCCAAATTCGAGAGAGAAAGGCGCTCTCTTGTAAAACAAAATGTGTAAATATCATTTTAAGGCTGGTTTTAATTTTGAATAAATTTTCATATGAATATAAATCATTTTTAAACTAGACAACCTCGGTTTAAAGAGGCACAAGATAGTTGTGTTACGGAATTTTATTGCTCTCATTCTTTTAGGCTTACTCCTTTGCCAATGCCGATCATTGCAAAAAGAGCCAGATCCCATAGAAGAACAGTCCTCTATAGAAGAGTATCAGGAAGCTACCCTTCTGCCCCCCACTCCAGAAGAGCTGCAAAGACAGTGCTTCCGTCAATTGACGTCTCTTCCCGGAGATTATGAGAGTAAAAGTAAACTCTGTGAACACGTCAACTCAGTGTGCTTGAGTGAAAATAATGCTCTTATTTTTCACTACGACAAGAAAGGGGTAAGCCCAAAGAAAACTCGTATTTTAGGCCTAGGTGTCATTCACGGAGATGAGCCCGAAGGAGGAGCAGTTATGAGGCTTTGGATGGAAAGACTTTCTCGTATAGAACCTCGTAATACATGGAGAATTCTTCCCATTGTTAATCCTGATGGACTACAGGAACAAACAAGAACTAATGCGCAGGGAGTGGATATTAATAGAAATTTTCCCACAAAAGATTGGCAGGATAAAGCACACAACTATTGGAAAACAAAAGGTCGATCACACCCTAGAAGATATCCGGGCCCTTCACCAGGAAGTGAACGGGAAACACAATGTGTTGTTGAACATATTAAGGATTTTAAACCCGATCTGATTGTCGCTCTTCACACACCCTACGGCGTGCTGGATTTTGATGGTCCACGTTTAAAATTTCCAAAATATAAACACCTACCATGGATACGGTTAGGAAACTTTCCGGGAAGCCTTGGACGTTATATGTGGAAAGATAGAAAAATTCCCGTTTTAACAATTGAACTCAAAGCAAATGAATCTTTAGAAAACTTAGAAAAGTTTGACCAACTTCAGGATATTACCGGCCTTGTTTCTATTCTTATTGATCGCTAATCGTTTAGGACTGTTGAAAAAGTACCATCTACTTCGTTGCAATCATTCAAATCTCATTCCGACGTAGGAAAAACTACGCCTTCATTCGATTTGAACTTGAACGCCTCGTATCTGGCACTTTTTCAACAGTCCTCTTAGTTCTTTATGCGACTTTCTTTTTTACGTTTCATTGGGAACTTCGAATGCTCAAGCAGGATTATTTTTTTGTATAAATATCTTCTAAATTTTCTCCCAGAGACTTTCTGAATTTTAATATTGAGAGCTGAAGACTCAACTTAGATTGTAAAAGAGAGAGTTCTGCCTGTTCCCAACCTTTTTGAATTTGAATCACTTCAGAAATGGAAATTGTTCCTCGTCTATAACTTCTTAAAGAAAGATTTCTGGATTTCTTAGCCGACTTGGCCCAAGCCTGATTATGCTTATAAGATTTGCGAAATCCCTTAATATTTTTCAAGGCCAAAGCAACGTTATTTATAAGACGATCTCTTTGGCTTTGAAAAGAGTATTTGGCGGCATAAATATTTTGAGTTTCCTTTTTGTATTTTTGGAGCAGTCCAAAAGAAAGTGGAATGGATAATTGAAGAGTCATTGAAGTGTATTTTTGTGCATCTTTTATGGATGGAGCTTGATAGCCCAGAGAGCCAACAACATCTATCTTGGGAAGATCTTGAGATAAGTTGAGCCACTTTTCTTCATGAGCCATTTCTTTGAGAACTGTAGCAATACGAAGTTCAGGTTGGCTCGTTTTAGCTTTCTCTACACTTTCTTTTTCATTGTGCTTTTCGAATGACAGGTAAGCATGGGAAGGGAGTTTGATTATGCTATTTTTATCGCTGTCCTTTTCATTAGAATTACGACTTCGCCCTAATGAGGTCATAAGGGATTTGTAAGATTCTTGATAATGTCTTCGATTTTCATCTATACGGGAAGCATAGGAGAGGAGGTTTGCTTGAGATTGGTGGTACTCAAAATCTCGAGCTGCACCTGAACGTCTTCTCGTCTTCGTAAGTTGAAAAAAACGACGCTGATAGGATTGAGAGTTTAATAAAATTTTATGCTGACTTTCCAGATTATCTATTAAAAACACTCTGGTAATAAATTCTTCAAGAAGATCTTGTTTTGTTTTTAAATATTCCAATTCTTTAAGTTTTTTGTTGAGCCTTTTAACACTATAACCTCTCCAAAGAGCCCCCCCGTGGAAAAGATTTTGTTTAAGATCAACGCGGGCTTGATATAATTTGGAAGATCCTTCAATAGAACCGGCAGGGTGTTGCAGTGTTTGATAAGAGCCGTTGAGGCTTAAACTTGGAAAGAATTTTGTAACTGCTTCTTTGAATTCATGGTGAGCTGATAAGGATTGAGCCTTTGCGGACTTGAGGGCAGGGCTGTACGACATATATTCTTTTATAATTTCGTTCAGAGTTAATTCTTTGCTGAAACCCTGAGTAGAGAAGAGAATAACTGTAAGAAGGATTCCCGTTTTTTTCATATATCGACTATTAATTTACCTCTGCTTCTATATCTAGACTTTGCCTCATCTGTTGGTGCCATCATCTACCGTTGGTTATTTATCTAGATCTTGACTCATCATTTGTTCTTGTTCTTTTGCAGCATTTAAGAAACCTTCGGCTTCATCTCTAGACATGAGAACATGTTCTGTCAATAGATGGTTTATAGCGCGCTCTGAAACTACAAAACCGGCTAGAATAAGTCCGTTGCGTGTGAAACCTCTCCATCTTAGACGACTGGATTGCTTTCTGATAGTTTCAGTTTTCACTTCAAAGAATCTCTCTACGGGTTCTTGTGCTACAGGTTCTCCTAAGATCAAATTTGGTGTGGCCTTTTTTGTACTTTTAAATCTGTTGGCAGCTTCCTCGGCTGCTTTTGCACTTCTTTTAGCACCATATCTAGGTTGTACGTATGTTTTTTTCGCACTTTTCACTGGAGTATCTGTTTTGGCTATCGGTTCCGCAGGAAATTCCGGTGGCGGAGATGGCGGCGTAGCTGTAGCCGCTTTTTTTGCCGCCTTTGCAGCTTCATCGTTTGCTGCTGTTAAATCGGCCTCAAATACTTTGTATTTTCCTTCCCTTGAATTTCTTTGTATTACAGTTCCTTTTCTTGATGTTTCGTTGACATCGATAAAGCCCTTTTCATCGATTCGTTTTCTATGCGCATGATCCATGTTAGTCGCCGGTACTTTGTCTATCTTTTGGTAGTTGCCAATGGGTGTTTTACTGATTACAAATTTATTAGCAAGTAAAACTGTAACAATTGCAGAGGGAATAGCAATCACAGCTGCTTTTTCGTCTCTAGAAATCTCTTGATTTTTATCAAGCGCAGCACTTACTCCATCTGCAGCATCTAAGGTATCTTCTAGAAAATTTATAGCCTCTGTTAATACATGGTATGCTACAGCTTTGTCCATTCGCTCACTGGAGAAAGCAGATTTTGGTGCAGCTTTAATACCTTGTGCCCTTTGCTTCAATTGGTTGTAAGATTCTTCTTCGGAAGCCACATTTCGTTCTGGAGTGCTTGTACAGCTCATAATGAATAGACCAATGACAAATGCAAGACAGGTTTTTATTAAAATACATCTCATAAGTATTCCCTTAAATTCTTAAGAAAAGTAGATAAACTTCTTTGGGATAGAATAACAGATCATTTGGTTTTTATAAAAACCAAATGAAAGTAAAGTCTAGTCTAGAATGTGAAATGAGAAGAGTGACTAAAAATGAGATTAGGGCATGTTCTCATTTCAGTCTTCTTAAGAATTATCTATCAATTTTTAGCCAGGTCAGGAATAGACTCTTACGATTTATGTGGCTAAACTTAAGGTCAATAGTCAAAATGAGGACATGTCCTAGAAAATAGCAAACAAGACTTTATGAGAGCACTCTTCATTCTCGTTTTTATAAAAAAATTAGATCAATCAATGTTTTTTATCTGAATTCTTCCTTTAGATCTTCTTCAGTTCCATCTAGTTCTATTCTTAGATTTTGTTCTTCTTTTTTTGCCTCATCTAGTAGAGACTGGGCTTCTTCTCTACTGAAAGAAATATATTCTGACATTAGGGCATTCAAAGCTGCTTCTGAGGCTACAAAGCCAGCTATGAGGAGCCCATTTCGGGTTAGTATTCTAAGTTTACTCGGAAGTTTTTTTACCTCAATATATCCTCTTCTCCTCCTTAGAGGTTGGTCTAACATATTTCGAGCATCGAGTAATGCTTGTCTTAACCTTCTTCTTTTTCTAGGACTTTTTAGACCTTCTTGAAGTTTTTTTGAATGCGCTGTTTTTATCACTTCGACCCAAGTTGGCTTAGCGGCAGAAGCAGATGATGGTGTTAGTTTTTGCCAACCACTAAAGGAAGCTTTAGGTAAAAGACGGTTCGCTGTTAAAGCTACAATAAACGCAGAGGGAATAGAAACCATTGCGATTTGACTATCCAGGGCGACTTCTTGTTCTTTATCAAATATGGCAATGGCACCTTCTATCGCATCTACACTATGTGCTAATATATTGTATTTTATAACTTTTTTCATTCGATTATCAAAAAAGTTTTCTTCTGTATCGGCAAATTGAATCCCCCCATGTATACTTGTTACGGATTCAACAATTTCAGCTTGTTCTACCTGTTCTTTAAGACGATCAAATGAATCTCTTGATTCTTGAGTTTCGTTTGATTGAGAAGCAACATGTCTTTCCGGAGTACTCGTGCAGCTAATAATGAATACACTCAGTACAAATACAAGATAAGTTTTTATTGGAACAGAATTCATAAAAATTCCCTTTCTATAGAAATGTACTTAATGACAGATAATACATTGGTTCATGACACTTTAAGCCCGTAAAAATCTTTTTCTCCTGTTTAATTCCTTTTTTGTAAAACCCTTTAAGTGTTGACACCAATTGTGAATAAAGAAATAGGCTCAAATCAAATCAAATCAAATCTATACCTAAGCCTAGTGATTTATCCCAAAACCAACTTTGTGACTTGTATTCAGAGAGGATGAAAGTAAAAAAGGCCTGAAGGCGTACTTGGGTCCCATTGAGGGTATTTTTTGTTTGAAGACAAAGCAGAGTACAATCGCAGCTGTTTGTTGGTGGCTTTAGGATAGACTCTTAGACTTTAGGACAGAGGTGAGATCAAGTTCTTTCGCTTTATAGACGATAAGATTAAGTATGCGTGTCTTTATCATTATTGGAATTCTTATTTTATCTAATACAAGCTGGTCTAAAAGTCCTATTCTTAATCAAATGCATTTGCATCTGCCAGCTAAAATGAGAATGTCTCGAGCTCCGGCTTCTATAGAAGCCTATGAGAGAATGCAAAAGGATATAAAGCAACATGGGTATAGGATCGGAGCCGCTATGTGTTTTCGATACACTGGACATCAGTTTACCTTTGATCCATTTACTTTTGAAGGAGAACGTATTTATCCAGATACGTTTTTAAAAGAAAATGCTCGAGCTCTTCATCAAAGTCTTGTTGGTCCATTTACTCGTTCAAAGAACCATTGGTTAGATCAAGAAAATATTTCTTTGGTACATTGGCGGTCTCATGTGGGATCTCATTTTGCACAAGAGTTGGTTCAATCGCCTGAGTTTGCTAGAGCTATGGCCACATGTTTTGAAAAGTTAGCTGACGATCCAGAGAGAATGGAGACAGAAGTTAAAAAAATCATCAATCAATATATAAGAGATGATATAGGTTATAGTGCTATTCCTGGAATCGCTTTAACTATGGTTACTGGTGCGGCTATCTTCAAAGTGGCTAAGGTTGTTAAATCATTGAAGCTGGGGAAGAGATTGGGCAGATTGATAAGAAGAAAAAAATTGCCGGTAAAGGCCTCTAAGAGTGTTTCTAAAGGTGCTGTTGCTAAAGGGATTTCTAAGACGGCATCTAAATCAGGCAGTAGAACATTACGGGTTATAAAGCAAAAGCAAACTTTAATGGTTGTTCCTATGGTTTATGTAGGAAATGAAGCGGTGAAAGCCAATTTTAATTTTGATGTAAGAAACTTATTGATGGGGCAGGCACATGCAAGTACAAGTGAAGAACCTCTCTTGCCTCCAGTTGAAGACTATGAAAGGCTTTTAAAATGGCTTCCTATATGGGATGAAAACAATAGAAAAATCGCAGAAATTATGGAATCCTCTGAAGAGTATTCAGAAGAAGCCTTTAGGTCATTGAGCTATAGTTTAGGACTCAGAGAAATTATACATTTGAATATTTTTTCCCCTAATAAAGAAACCCTCAAATCTCTTTACGATATAATGAAAGAAACGAATATGGAATTTGAATCTCAGGTTATTTCTGTCGCATTGGATGATCTAGAAATTTGGGAAAGAGATAAGTAGGTTTACTCATTGGGATAGGTTTTATAAAGACACGCTTTCCTCTTTTTTCTTAGCATTACAATTTAGAGATGAGTTTAAATAAGACTAAATCTATTTCTGGAAAGATAGTGCCAATACAATAAATTGAATATAACTTAGATGACTTCAATAAAACTCATTTATTAAATGGATTCTGTAAAAAATATACATGGGTTGTTTATATAAGTGGAATAATAAGACGAACTGAATTATATAGATTAAACATTTAAAATAATAAATTGATGGAGAAGTAAGTTGTTTATAAAAAATTTTTTTCTTTTACTATTTTTCTCTTTGCATCTTCATGCAAAAGATATCGAGGCTCATGCTTTGATAGATGCCGCATGGTATGGGGATCTAGAAAAGATTCAAGAGTTACTTGATAATGGAGAAGATATTAATTCTAGAAATGAAAGTGGAGAAACGGCTCTGCATTGGTTGGTCTACCATTCAACAACAGATGTTATGCAGTTTTTAATTGAAAGAAAAGCAGATGTGAATGCCAAAGATAACTTTGATAGAACGCCTTTAATGGCGGCGGTAAGTACTCAAGGAGAGGCTGTAAATTTTCTTTTAATGAAGGGAGCGGATCCTAATCTTAGAGATCAGTGGAATAATACAGCATTACATATAGCTGCAAGAATAGGAAACCCTAAAGTTATAAAGGCGTTATTAGAAAAGGGGGCAAGTCCAAAAATACTCAACAACTCTGGAGAAACGCCACTGCAAATTGCTGAAAAGCATGAACATCTAGAGCTTTTTCATCAATGAGAGAAGAGTATTTGAAATTCCTAGAAATCTGATATACAGATGTTAATAACATAAGGAGTGTATTGATGAGCGAGGATCTTGAAAAAGAGATTGAAAAATTAAAGGCAGAAAACGAAAAACTAAAATCAAAGAAAAAATCATCTGCTACAGGGATTTACTTTAAGGTGAGTCAAAAAGGAGCTGTTTCAGCTTATGGGTTGGGACGATTTCCGGTGACTTTATATAAAGAGCAGTGGGAAAGATTATTGGACAAGAAGCCTGAGATCTTGGAGTTTATTTCAGAGAATGAAGGGCAATTGACCACAAAATAATCGGACTGTCGAAAAGGTATTAGCTACGAGGCGTTCAAGTTCAAATCGAATGGAGGCGTAGTTTTTCCTACGTCGGAATGAGATTTGAATGATTGCAACGAAGTAGATGATACCTTTTCGACAGTCCTAAACGAAGTGAATTATTTCATAGAGTAATTATGAACTAAACTCTTCGTACCCTCTTTAAATACAACCTTAAGACGACTTGGCGTAACCTGTAAGATATATCCTAAACCAAATTGAGGATGATCAATGTTTTCCTTATCCGTAAAATTTTGATTTAACTTATAAGGTTTCACAGGTAGTGATGATCTTTTATCTCCTAAGTTTTCCCATTCTAAGGCTGCTGTTTCTTCAGCCTTTTTCTTTCGCGTCCGCTTTTTCTTTGTTCCCGTCTTTTTTTCATCAGTCTTTGATATTTTCTTTACCGCTTTTTTCTTCTTCTCAGCGACTTTTTTTACAGGTGCTTTCTTACTTGCTACTTTTTTTGCTTTTGTCGCTTTTCCTGAAGCTACTTTTGCTTTCTTTGTCGCTTTCTGAGCTGGTTTTTTCTTAGTTGCGACTTTTTTCTTTACTGCTTTTTTAGCCGCCACTTTCTTCTTAGCTGCTGCCTTTTTCTTTTTGGTCATCTTTCCTACCTCTTGCTTTTCTCAACTTTGTTATGTCTCTTAGCACAACAGGGCTTAAAAACCATGGAAATTAACCGCATTTCCATCTCCTCATAGTAAAATCTTTTTATTTCCGCACACGTTTGGGGGAAAATATTATGATCTCGATAAATTAGCAATGTAATTCTTTATGCTTACCTTGAAGAAAGAGAAGACAAGCAGAGTCATATTTACCCTTTGAAGGAAAGTGAAAAGGCAAAGACACTTATCAAAAACCGTCGCTCATGGTTCTAAGTCATTCTTAACTCGATTGAACTCAAAGAATGACTTCGCTGCACACCATAATAAAAATATTGAAAAATCAGTAGTTTATGTAAAACTTTTCAAAGCAGCACTTTTATTTCTATTTGATTAAGGAGAGTATGGCAACAAAGCGAATTATTATAGCAACGATTGAGCCCCCTCATCCATTTGGACACTCTTCCGGTAGATGGCTTTATTTTCTCTTTAGAAAACTTGTGGAACGAGGACATTCTGTTACATTTTTTTCCACCTATACTAAAAAGGAAGATATAAAAGAGACTCAAAAACATTTCCCCCCTGATAAATATGATTTAAAAATGTTTTTTCGTCCCTCTTCAGAAAATCTCTTTCAAAAATTTACAAAATTCCCCAAGCCCTACTCTTATATATTTAGTGAAAGCTACCGACTAGAACTCGAAGCTGAGCTCAGCAAGAAATTTGATGTCTTACACCTTGAACAGCTTTGGACTGGCTGGTTAGGGTTAAAATATAAAAATAAATGCTTACTAAATATACATCATCTCCTTGCCGAAGATATCAACTCTGCACCCATATCTAACCTTTCTGAATGGGTATTTAGACATAGGGTTTTTCTTTCAGAAAGACGTCTCATCAAAACATACCCATCTATACGTGCCACATCTTCAGAACTGATTCCCTATATTCAACATATAAATAAGAAAGCCAAAATCCAAAGTTTACCTCTAGCTATAGATACATCCCTTTACCCTTTTATCAAAGATGAAGATCGATCAACAGACAGTGTTTTATCCATGATAGGAAATATGAATTGGTTCACATCTTACTCTGCGGCGTATAAATTACTAAACACTTTCTGGCCTATCATAAAAGAACATGTTCCTGCTGCAAAACTGCAAATTGTAGGCTGGGGAGCTAAAAAACATTTTGATAAGTTCCATGGTCAATCTGATATTTCCGTTTATGAAAATGTCCCCGATACAGCACCATTTTTCCAAAATTCCTCAGCTCTTCTCTATGCCCCCAACGGGGGAACAGGCATGAAAGTAAAAATTTTAGAAGCCATGGCCTATGGTGTGCCCGTTATCACAAATATAAATGGAATTGAAGGACTTCAGGTTGTTTCCGGCCAACATGTCTTATTAGGTTATTCAGATAAAGAACTCCTAACACATACGATTAATGTTCTGAATAATAGAGATTTACAGAATCAATTGCGAAAAAATGCAAGATCTCACCTTGAAGAAATATGCAGATCTGAGAAAATCATGGAGAAGTTTGAAGTTATCTACAACGAACTTTCAAAATAAAGCAGACTACGGACTGTCGAAAAGGTGTCATCTACTTCGTTGCAATCATTCAAATCTCATTCCGACGTAGGACAAAACGTCTCCATTCGATTTGAACTTGAACGCCTCGTATATGGCACTTTTTCAACAGTCCTCCTCATACGAATCAAGAAGATTTGATGGACTTTATTATAATCATTCAAACCTTCACTCCGATGTAAGAAAAACCGTTCAGTTTGTACGCCTCATATCTGACACCTTTTCGACAGTCTTCCTAAGATTAGCTTCTAAGACAATTTTTTGTTGAAATAGTTTACTAGAAAATGTTTGCAGGCTGAAAAGCTTCCCTTAAACAACACTTTCCGAGAACTGTTTTCAACAGAATGGGTGTAGAGTTTATCGTAGTGATGCACAAGAAGTTCTCTGATCCAATGTCGGTGTTTTTCTAGATCATTTGAGGATTGAAACGCATCTTGAATTAAATTTGAAATTTCCTTAAATTTTAATCCCCCTAATTTTTTATAAAGATGCTTGAGGGATAAAAGATATTTGGATTTTAAAGTCTCTGGTGAGAGGTCACTTTTATTTATCACATAATCTTGAAGTATACGTTCAATCCTTTCTTCCAATGGGGAATCCACTTGAATGATGGGAGATTCTTTTATTTTAAGTCGAAGTTGATAGGGCAGAACAATTTCACCAATATTGTGACCTTCATCTTCAATGAGAACAGGGAAATGTTTTGCATTTAATAAAGCCATGGATAAGTAGTTTTCAAAAGTGGATTGAGGGGGCTGAGCCCCTAAGTTTCCAAAAGCACTACCCCTATGATGAGCTAATTTTTCTAAATCAACTCCTTTTATGTCCTGTATCAATAGAGTTTTTCCACTACCAGTAAACCCTGTTAAAACAACAAGGTCTGGAGGAGATGTGAGAGTTTTTAAAAGTTCATTTCGTAGTGATTTGTAGCCCCCTTTGACCTTTGTAACCCGATATCCTTTTTTAATGAGCCACTCTGCGCTGATCTCAGATCTTAGGCCTCCCCGAAGGCAAGAGATATAAAGATGCTCTGGGGAGTGAGGAAGATTTTTTTCCCATTCATCAACTTTGGATTCTTCGGGTACCAACTGTAAACCAAGTTGAATAGCTGATTCCTTTCCTGAATTTTTGTAACAGAGTCCAATTTGATGACGTTGGTCGTCATTTAATAAATACAGGTTTTTAAAGTTAGGCAGGTGACCGGCTTGAAATTCTGAAGGAGAGCGGACATCGACAAAGCAACCATTATTGGCAGTAGAGATTTTTTGAATAAACTCAAATGCAGAAATGGTATCAACCACAAGAAAGGTACTCTATCATAGCCTTTGAAAAATGTAATGACTTATGTTTCGTGAAGTCTTAGAGGAATATTATGGGTCATGTGGGTGTGTTGTTGGTCAATTTAGGGACTCCTGAATCGTTAAGCGAAAAAGCTGTGTCTCGGTATTTAAGAACTTTTTTAATGGACCCTTATGTTATAGATATACCGTGGATTTTTCGATGGCCGCTTGTGAACCTACTTATAGTGCCTCAAAGAACTCCCAAGACATTTGTTAATTATGAAAAAATTTGGACAAAAAAGGGTTCACCCCTATTTGTAAACACTCAAGCCTTAGCTCAGAGGCTTCAAGATAAAATAGCCCAAACAATGAAAGAGGGGAGAGAGGTTTGTGTGGAGTTTGGGATGTGTTATGGGGAACCTTCTTTAGAAACTGGAGTGAAAAAATTAAAAGATAGAGGGTGCGATCAGATTATAATCTTTCCTCTTTATCCTCAATTTGCAAATGCTACGACAGGAACAGCGTTTAAAAGACTTAAGCGTCTTTTTGGAAAAGAGTTGTCTTTTGTGCCCCATTACTTTTCCAATCCCTATTATATTCAATCATTGGCCCATAAAATTCGTCAGGAAAAGCCATATCGAAATATCGTATGTTCCTTTCATGGTCTTCCGATAAGGCAGTTACAGAAGATGCACTCTGTATGTTTCTCTTCATCTACATGTTGTGAAAAGATAAGTCAGAGTAATTCAAAGTGTTATCGCGCTCATTGTCTTTATACTGTTGAGGCTTTAAGGAAAGAATTAGGAAATGAATATAATGTGCGGATAGCTTTTCAATCTCGGTTAGGTTCTGCGAAATGGACAGAGCCAGATATTAATGATGTTGTAGAGGAGCTTATTCAATCTCATATTACGGAAATAAGTATTGTCTCTCCCAGTTTTATCACAGATTGTCTAGAAACTCTTGAAGAGCTGAATATTCGAACGAGGGAATATTATTTGTCAAAAGGGGGAAGGGCTTTTCAGTATATTCCTTGTTTGAATGATTCCGAGATATGGGTTGAGAACTTGGCGCGTATAGTTTTAAAGGAATCTGAGATTATTTTTTCTTAGCACATTTTGGACTTTGTTCAAAAGTGGGATTGGAGTTCCATTCTTCGGGTGTTTTGGCTGTAAGAGTTAAAGCATGAAGCCCTTCTTCAAAGATTTTTTTAAGATGGTCCTGTACTATTCGATGTCTTTCAATATGTGATAATCCTTCAAAACAATGGGATGTGATCACAACTTTAAAATGTGATTCGGACCCCTTTGGGACAGAGTGTTTTGTGCTTTCATCAATGACTTCAAGATAAAGGGGTTTTAAAGCGGTATTCAATATCTGAGTTATTTTATCTTTGCGACGAATAGAGATCTCCTTTTCGGTTCATTATTTTTCTTTATATATATATATATATATATTAAATAGTTTGAGAAATGAAATCTTCTATAAAAAAGGTGGTTTTGGTGCATTGTATAGAAAGGAGTCCCTCCTATATAGTGTGGGTTATTTTGAAAGCGAAGTCCGGATTTTCCGAACCCATGAACAACACTTTTTTGGGGTGGCATAAATAGGCCTTATTGGAATAAAAAATGGGGCCTTTCTAAGGAGGGGTTCGTCGGTAATTAGCTTTATTTTTCCAAAATCTTCACTTTCATCTGGATAGCGTCATAAAATATAAAGGAGGTGAACTTTATGGAATTGACCTTTCGTTCACAGGGGAAAAAGGCTTCTTGAGAGGGGGATTTTTGAGATGAAGAGGGGGGTAAAACTTGAGTGGCTTAGATGCCTGAACACCTTGAAAACAGTAGATTTCAGGACATTTACACAGGGAAAGGATGAAGAGTTTTTTATGGTCTATAGGGAAGGGTTGGATGAAGCCAATATGAGGTATAGGTATTAGGTGATCGATTGTCTTCAATAGTGGAAAATGAAAAAAAATGAAAGAAATAAAAAAATTCTTTGGACAAAGAAAATCTCTTATAGATATCATTACGGTGAAATTGTCTAAAGAGAAAAGGGAGGGCAATCCAGATGGCAAAGAAAAGAAGAAAAGCAAAGAAGAAAAGAGCGGCAACTCGGCGTCGTAAGACCACCCGTAAGTCGACAAGGAAAAAAGCCAGGAAGGGTAAAGTAAGAAGAAAGAAGAAGGCAACAAGAAGGAAGAAAAAGAAGGCCACGCGCAAGAAGGCCAGAAGGCCAGCTAAAAGAAAAGCCGCAAAGAAGAAGAAAAAGGCTAAGAAAAAGTCTCGTAAAAAGAGAAAGCCAAATGCTGCTTTTATGAAGAAGCTAACTCCAAGTAAAGCTCTGGCTGCAGTTGTTGGAAGTTCAGCTCTTCCAAGAACTGAGGTAACCAAGAAACTATGGGCTTACATTAAGCGGCATAAGCTTCAAGATCCTAAGAATCGTAGAAATGTCCGCACAGGTGCAGATGAAAAGCTAAAAGCTATTTTCAAAAAGCCTGTTGTAACGATGTTTGAGATTCCAAAGATTCTTTCTAAACACTTGAGCTAAACATAATAGCCCCATCTCTACAGGAGGTGGGGCTATTTTAATTTCAGTGAATTTTTTCTTTACACCCTTATATTATAAATTTCCTTGTTTTTCGCACCTGTTATTTTTCAATCCTATTAAGGGTTATGATGAAGATGGCTAAAAAGTAGTTATTCTTTTGGAAAAAAGATTGGGTGATCAGCTGATTTCCTTTGGTTGTGTTATCATGGAACTATGATTAGTGTTACATAATAAGAAAGTTTTTGATTTCATTAAAGACAATGAAGTGTCTTTTGAGTACACATATATGGCAGAGAAAAATTATATTACTCGTATTGGACTAGAAAAGTTACGAGCTGAGTACAGCGAGCTTTTTCATAAGGAAAGGCCGAGTTTAGTTCAAACTATAGCTTGGGCGGCGAGTAATGGGGATCGTTCAGAGAATGCAGATTATATCTATGGAAAGCGTCGATTAAGAGAGGTCGATCGTCGGTTGGAGTATCTTAATAGACAGATTCAAAACGCTGAAATTATAGATGTAGAAAAAATCCAGAGTAAAAATATTGTTTTTGGAGCAAGGGTGACATTAAAAAATAGAGATGGGAATTCTGTCAGAGTTCATATTGTGGGAGAAAATGAAACGCAACCAGAGAAAGAGCTTATCAGTTGGCGTTCACCTTTGGCGAAAGCTCTATTAGGAAAAACTGTTCAAGATGATGTTGTTGTTAAAAAGCCAAATGGGGATGAGACTTTCACTGTATTGAAGATTGAATATCAAAACTATAAGGAATAGAGAGGTTACTTTTGTGATTCCAAAAACAGCAAGTGATGTTAGGGGAATGGAGAAGGCAGGCCGGTTAGCGGCTCAGACTCTCGAGTATGCAGGTTCATTGGTTCAAGTTGGAGTAACAACTGAAGAGATCGATAAAGCTGTACATGATTATATTTTAAAACATAGTGCTGTGCCTGCACCTCTAAATTATAAGGGTTTTCCAAAGTCTATTTGTACTTCACTAAATGATGTGATTTGTCATGGTGTCCCTGATCAAACTGTTTTAAAAGAAGGTGATCTTATTAATGTGGATGTGACGGTAAAACTTAATGGTTTCCATGGAGATACCTCTAGAACCTTTTTTGTAGGCTCTGTGAGTAGGGAAAAGGAAAAGGTTACGGAAGTGGCTTTGAATGCCATGGAAAAGGGTATAGCGGTTATTAAGCCGAATGGAACAACGGGGGATATAGGGTTTGCAATTAATAAATATGTCACAAAGCAGGGTTATTATGTGGTTAGAGAGATAGGGGGGCACGGTATAGGGAAATCTTTTCATGAGGAGCCCTTTGTTCCTTCTTTTGGTAAGAAGGGTCGAGGTGATCGGTTAATTCCCTTTGGCTGTATTACTGTAGAGCCTATGGTTAATGTGAATGAATTAGCTATCAAAGAAATTCCCATCCCAAATTCAGAAATTATGTACTACAAGACGTCTGATGGGACTCCATCAGCACAGTTTGAGCACACAGTATTGATTACAGATTCAGGCTATAAGATACTGACCCTTCCTTAATTGACGTTTAAAAGGCATTCCATTAGGATTTTTAGGGTTATTGTCTAATAGCCTATTTAAAAGGCTAAAAGCCTATGAGGAGAGAGAATAAAATGACACCAGAGTCAGCTGTAAGTCTTAAGCCGGATTTAGATTTTAGAGTTTGTAAAGAGGCTATGGAGAGTTCTGAGCGATTTAAAGAGTTAGCGGATTGGGGACGTAGAGAGATTGCTATTGCTGAAACGGAAATGCCGGGTTTGATGGCTTTGCGTGAAGAATATGGAGAACCTCTTAAAGGTGCGCGTATAGCAGGCTGTTTGCATATGACTATTCAGACGGCGGTCTTAATCGAAACTCTTATAAAGCTCGGTGCTGAAGTGAGATGGTCTTCCTGTAATATTTTTTCCACACAAGATCATGCTGCTGTCGCTATGGCGGCGGCTGGTGTTCCTGTTTTTGCGTGGAAAGGTGAAACAGAGGAAGAATTCAATTGGTGTATTGAGCAAACAATAACAGGCTGGGGTTCAAAAGGTTGTAATTTAATCTTAGACGATGGCGGTGATTTAACAAATATGATGCATGAGCAGCGTTTTTCAGAAGCTTTATCTCAGGTCATTGGACTTTCAGAAGAGACAACAACCGGGGTTCATAATTTAGAAAAACGTTATCAAAGTGGGGAATTAAAAGTTCCAGCTATTAATGTTAACGATGCGGTTACAAAATCTAAGTTTGATAATCTCTATGGGTGTCGTGAATCTCTGGCTGATGGGATTAAGAGGGCAACAGATGTTATGATTGCCGGAAAAGTTGTGGTGGTTGCAGGTTATGGTGATGTGGGAAAGGGATGTGCTCATTCTATGCGATCCTATGGAGCAAGAGTGATTGTGACTGAAATAGATCCTATTTGTGCTCTTCAGGCGGCAATGGAAGGGTATGAAGTAACAACTATGGAAAAGGCTGTAAAAGAGGGTGATATCTTTGTTACAGCAACAGGTTGTTGTGATGTTATTACAGAGAAAGTTTTTAATGAGATGAAAGATGGAGCTATCGTCTGCAATATTGGTCACTTTGATATTGAGATTGATATGGATTGGCTCAGTAATCATTCCGTAACAAATGAGATAAAACCTCAAGTTGATCATCATACCTTTAAAGATGGAAGAAAGATCATTGTTCTTGCAAAGGGGCGTTTGGTGAATCTAGGGTGTGCTACAGGGCACCCTTCGTTTGTCATGAGTCATTCATTTACAAATCAAGTTATGGCTCAGATTGAACTTTTTCAAAATCGTAAAAAATATAAAGATGTAGGAGTTTACTTTTTACCTAAAGAGCTAGATGAAAAAGTGGCTCGGTTGCATTTAAGGAAACTAGGTGTAGACTTAACTCTTCTTACGGAGAAGCAGGCTAAATATCTCAACCTTCCAAAAGAAGGCCCTTTAAAACCTAAGCATTATAGGTATTAAAGCAAAAGAATAAAAAGCAAATAGATTTTGTATATAGTTTTTTAGAAGTATTGGGGAGAGGGAACTTTTTATTCTACTCCAAAATTTGTAGTGTAATGAGAAAATTTTAAAGGTGTTATTGTTGGATATGCGGATAAAATGTTTTTTCATACTATTTCTTTTTTCTTTTCCACTATATTCCGGTGAAGTGATTTCTTTGAAAGATGAGAGAGTTGAGAAGATAAGGGCGAGAAAAATCAAAATGAGAGTAGGGACAAATGGTGGTCAGGTTCTGTATTGGATGGGGAGTGCATACAACATGCAGTCTTTTTTAGAAGATCGGGCATGGGAAATGGAATCTGAAGAGTTAAAGTTAAGTCGCTTACATATAGCTGTTATGAGCAACAGAATGGATCTTGTAACTTACATTTTAGAGACGGGTCAGTTTGATATTAACGCCAGGGATGTTAACGGTAATACGGCTCTACATTTTGCTGCAACTTTGGATAATCCGGAAATGATCCGTTTGCTTATTGATGCTGGAGCAGATAAGGATGCTGCGAGAGAGCTTGATGGAAATACGCCTCTTCTCCTGGCGGCTCATTCTAGACATGTAGAAAATGTAAAGGAATTGCTTATAGCTCGTGTGGATGTCCATGCCACAAATCATGAGGGAAATACGGCTTTGCATATGGCTGCTCTGGCTAACTTCATGGAGCATCAAATGGAACAGGAGATAGAAGAAGCCGGTATTGTACTAGAATCTCATATCGATATCGAAGAGCAGAGATATAATAGAAGGGGGATTGCAGTGATTAGTGAGCTTCTTATGTCTCGTGCAAAGGTAGATGCCCAAAATAAATATAAAAACACTCCACTCCATCTATCTGTAGAAAATGATGACCCAAAACTTATTGAGTTTTTTTATTTGAAGCGGGAGCGGATCCTAGTATAGAAAATATCCTTGGAGAAACCCCTGAGGGTAAGGCAAAGTTAGATCGAAACTATGAAGCCTTTGAGGTGTTTTCAAGGTATAACAAACTTCTTGAACAAGGGGTGATAGGGGAGAATCTTCCCACATCTTCTTCAAAAGATGAAATGTCTGAAGAAAAAAATCCCTCATGTCATTATTAGATTCTTTTTACGTTTGATGGGGAATTTTTCTCAGCAGAGTTCAAAAGCTCAGACAGTTCTGAGGGTTCGCAGCTCGTCTCTCCCTTCGGGAGATACGCCCTGCGCCTCAGAAAACTCGTTTTGAACCCTCCTGAGAAAAATTCCCCCTCCAATGCTCTAAAATTATAAAACTGTCTTCCCTTTTATTATAATAAGAGTTTTCTACTTTATTGTAGGAGTGTGTGAGATTTTCTATTTCAGGTTTTTTATTTTTTGAATATAAAATTTTAATTCCTCAATACTTTCTCGAATGTCATCAAGGGCACGATGGGTATTTTTTTTAGTAGGGAGAAGAATGCCGAACGATTCAAAAACAATTTTAAGAGCTGTAACATCTAGCATGCGATAATGAAGGTGTTGTTTTAATTTCTTGAAATATCGGTCAATAAAAAGTTTGTCTTGGTGTACGGAGTTTCCAGCTAAGATGGGTCTTTCTTGAATAGGCCCCGTGCAAGTGGGGTAGTGAGTTTTCAATAAGTGAATGACTTCGTTTTCCACAGTTTCTGGTGAAGGCGCATGGGGTATTTTTTCCAGTAATCCACTTTTTGTGTGAGTTGTTCGATTCCATTCATCCATATTATCAATATAACTTTGAGGTTGCTTGACAACACTTTGATAGGTTTCCAGCTCTTTTAGATCTTCTGAAGTTATAATACAAGCCACTTCAATAATGCGTTCTTTTTCAGCGTCTAGGCCTGACATTTCTAAATCTATCCATACAAGGTTTTTCATACCCTTATTATTTAATGGAAATAGATAAAAAATCAATAATCCTGTGATTCAAAGATATATTACTAGTTAGATTTTTGTTGCTTAAGTCGTTTGAGTGACTTTGAGTAGTGAAACTCCATCAGTTCGTCATTATAGCCTATTTCTCTAACTTTATTAAAGTTTGCAAGGGCATTTCTGTGTTGATTTAGTTGCGACTGTAAAATGGCTAGTTTTACCCTGTAGAGAGTATGGTTTGGGTTTATAGAAAGTATGTTCTCATAAGATTTTTTTTCGCATGCTGTTTTTTCCAACCTTTTGCAGATTTTTGCTAAAACTTTATGATCTGTTTCTGTGAGGTCAAAAAAGACATTACGGATTTGTAAACTTAAATAGGGATTGGTGTAGGAGCCCCAGTGGAACCACGTTATGGCATAAATTAATAAACCTATTATAAGAAAAGAGAAAATGGCTTTTAAAGCGAATGTTCTAGGACGAGGTTTTCTTTTTTCCCACCCACAATTACAATATGAAACATATTCCGTTTGATTCTGCTGAGGAATAAGCACATTACAACGTTCGCAAATCATAAAACCGTCCCCTTTCTAAAATTATAGCAAACTCTTCATAAACCTAACAAATGTCTAAAAAGTGTGCATGTTTTCTTTATAAACCCAATCTAAAACATTCTCTTCTTTTCTTCTTAAGTGCTCTAAAAAGAGTCACTATTAAAGCCTGAATGAAATGATTTAGATTATTCCCTCCAATAGTAAAGTGTATTGCACTCCTTGTCTGTATTTCTAAAGCGAAAAATGTGCCAAAGTCGGAGAAAATTTTCCTGTCTATTATTTGACTAGAAAATTTTAAACTCAGTGACCTCTTTTTAATAAGATCAGTTGAGACCCATAAGAATGAAGATCCATTTTCAATACAATAAGACGAAATAAAGAGAAAAAACTACTGTAATTTTAAATAGTTATATATTTTCTTTAGTGAGAAGCCCTAGATTTTTACTCTATTTTTGTCAGGGCTGCTCTTATGGTTACAAAATACTTGATATCATTCGCATAAGGTATGATTCTATATCCTATTATTTTTCACTTGGAGGGTACATTATGAGGTTTTTACTTTCTATTTTATTAGGTTTTACTTTTTGGGGAATTCAAGTTGAGGCTGATGAGAAAAAGACATTTGTTATGTGTCTTGAAGGCAGCCCCAGTGTGTTTAATCCACAACTTGCAACTGATGGTCCGACATTTAAAAACACCCGCCATATTTATAGTACCCTTGTGGATTTTAAGTATGGAGGAACATCTGTTATTCCGGCTTTAGCAAAATCATGGAAAGTTTCTAAAGATCACTTAAAGTTTACTTTTTATCTTCGTAAAGGGGTTAAGTGGCATACGACAGAAAAATTTAAACCCACCAGAGATTTTAATGCTGATGATGTGATATGGTCATTCCAGAGAGCAATGGATAAGTCTCATCCCTATCACAAAGTGAGTGGTGGAACGTATGAATATTTTCAATCTATGAACATGGGTGAGATTATTAAAGAGATTAAAAAGAAAGATGACTACACTGTTGAGTTTATCTTAAGTCGAAAAGAAGCTCCTTTCATTGCGAACCTTGCTATGGATTTTGCAGTTATCGTATCAAAAGAATATGGTGAGAAAATGTTGGCTGCTAAGACTCCAGAACATCTCGATAATTTCCCTGTGGGTACAGGTCCCTATGTCTTTCAAAGGTATCAGAAAGATACCATCGTTCGTTATAAGAAACATAAAGACTACTTTTTAGGGGCGGCAAAAATTGATGAGCTGGTAATGCTAATTACACCCGATCCTTCTGTGCGGTTTCAAAAATTAAAAGCAGGAGAGTGTCACTTGAGTACCGAGCCTGCTCCGGCAGATATTGCTTTGATGAAAAAACATAAAGCTCTTAAAGTTTTGAATAGACCAGGGCTCAATGTTGGGTATTTAGCTTTCAATACAGAAAAGAAACCCTTTGATAATGTAAAAGTTCGTAAGGCTATTAATTATGCTCTTAATAAAAAGTCTTATATTGATGCTATTTATTTAGGGCACGCTCAGGTTGCTAAAAATCCCATACCTCCAGCCATTTGGTCTTACAATAAGTCTGTAAAAGATTATCCTTATGACATTAAGAAGGCTAAAAAGTTGTTAAAGCAAGCGGGTTACCCTAAAGGGTTTAAAACGGATCTTTGGGTTATGGATATCTCTCGTCCCTATAACCCCAATGGAAAAAAGCTAGGTGAAATGATGCAAGCTGATCTTGTGAAAATTGGCATTCAGGCAAAGATTGTAACTTATGATTGGCCAACATATTTATCAAAATCGCAAAAGGGTGAGCATCAAATGTTACAGCTAGGGTGGACCGGTGATAATGGTGATCCCGATAACTTTTTAAATGTTTTATTAGGATGTGAAGCTGTTAAAGCGGGAAGCAATCGTGCCCGTTGGTGTTATAAGCCATTTGATAACTTAATTAAGAAGGCTAAGGAGACAACGGCCTTAAAAAAGAGAACTTCTTACTATAAGAAGGCTCAAAAAATATTTAAGGATCAAGCTCCTTGGGCAACAATAGCTCATGCTATGGTTTATCGTGGATTAAGAAAAAATGTTAAAGGGTTCAAAATAAACCCCTTTGGCGTTGACTATATTAATAATGAGGTTGATTTAAAGTAAGATATAGGTAATTTTCATTTTTAATTATGATACGCTATATCTTAAATCGGCTTGTACAGTTGATTCCTACGTTCATAGGTGTCTCTGTCATTGCCTTTGGTTTAATCCGTCTTGTGCCTGGTGACCCTGTTCTATTACTACTGGGAGAGCGAGGAGCTTCTCCAGAGGTTTATGCAGAGATGCAGGCTAAATTAGGCCTGGATAAATCTGTTTTTCAACAATATATTCAGTTTGTCAGTCATGCTTTTCAGGGAGACTTGGGTTCATCTATTGTCTCTCGAAGGCCCATCTTAGAAGAGTTCTTTTCTCGATTTCCTGCAACCTTAGAGCTGGGGCTTCTCAGTTTATTCTGGGCGACTTTATTGGGAATTCCTCTTGGAGTTTTGGCAGCGATTAAGCGTAACAGTGTGTTTGATTATACAATTATGGGTGGCTCATTAGTGGGGTATTCCATGCCCATATTTTGGTGGGGACTTCTTCTCATTATGTTCTTTTCTTCAGGGTTGGGTTGGACTCCTGTGTCTGGAAGAATTAGTCCACTTTTTGATATTCCTCATGTCACAGGGTTTTTATTAATAGATTCTTTAATCAGTGAAGATGGGCTTTCGGCTTTTTACAATGCCCTTCATCACCTTATTTTGCCTGTATGGGTTTTGGGAACCATTCCTCTAGCTATTATTGCTAGAATGACACGATCAAGTATGTTGGAAGTTATTCGTGAGGATTATATTCGCACGGCAAAAGCTAAAGGAATGAATCAGTTTGGAGTTATTTTCATTCACGCTTTAAGAAATGCCATGATACCCGTTATAACTGTCATAGGACTTATTCTTGGTACTCTTGTAACGGGAGCTATACTGACAGAGACAATATTTTCTTGGCCAGGCATAGGAAAGTGGATGGTCGCTAGTGTGTCCGCCCGGGATTATCCTGTTATACAAGGTGGAATTTTAATTATTGCTACGTTTATTATAGCTATTAATCTTTGTGTGGATCTTCTCTATGCCGTTATAAATCCAAGAATAAGGAAATAAAAAAGCAATGAAAAATTTAAAGAAAATATTTTGCTTGGGTTTACAGAGAGAGGGATCCAGTCCATCATCAACGTCACGGTTGAAAGAGTTTTGGTATTTTTTTAGTCAAAACCCAGGAGCTGTTATTGGACTTTTTGTGATTATTTTTTTCATTTTAATAGCTCTTTGTGCTTCATTGATTGCTCCTTTTTCCCCAGATATTATTCATGAGGATGCTTTACGAAAAGGACCTCTTTGGACAGAAAGCAGTGATCCAAGATTTCTTTTAGGTACTGACGATGTGGGTAGGGATTTGTTTTCGCGGTTAATTTATGGAGCACAGATTTCTTTAGGTATCGGATTTCTTGTTGTTATTTTTTCTGCCAGCATTGGAACACTTTTAGGTTTAATAAGCGGATATTTTGGCGGTGCTTTAGATAAGACGATTATGCGTTGTGTGGATATTCTTATGTCACTCCCAAGTATACTACTGGCTATTGTTGTTGTTTCTGTTTTAGGTCCGAGTTTATTTAATGCTATTGTAGCCGTTAGCATAGTTGCTATTCCAGCTTTTGTTAGGATTGTGCGGGCCTCTGTTCTTTCTGAAAAGAAAAAACAGTACGTTATTGCTTCAAGAAGTTTTGGGGCTTCTCATTTTAGGGTTTTATTTCTTAATATTTTTCCCAACTGCCTGGCTCCATTGGTGGTTCAGGCAACATTAGGGTTTAGTGATGGGATATTGAATGCTGCTGCTTTGGGATTTTTAGGATTAGGAGCCCAACCTCCTCAAGCGGAATGGGGAACAATGTTGGCCGACGCTAGGCAGTTTATAGAAACATTACCCTGGTTGGTCACTTTGCCAGGGCTTTGTATTTTAATTGTTGTTTTATCATTTAACTTATTTGGTGATGGTTTAAGAGATGCTTTTGATCCAAGGTTAAAAAAATAAGAGTAAAAGAGAGAATGAAAAAGCAAATTTAAAAAATAAAATTAAAGTTAGAAGGAAGTAAATAAGAAGAAATAAGTAAGATAAAACAGAAAAGGACTTATAAAGTAAAATGTGGGTTTAGAATGAGTTTATTAGAGATTAAAGATTTATCTATTGAATTTGAAACACGACGGGGCAGAGTCCGTCCTGTTGAACAGCTTTCGTTAACTCTTAATGCTGGAGAAACGCTTGGGCTTGTTGGAGAGTCGGGTTGTGGAAAGAGTTTGACGAGTTTGGCAATTATGGGACTTTTGCCAACTAATGCAAAAGCAAAAGCTGAAAAATTAGAATTTGATGAAAAGAACTTAGACCAGCTTTCTAAAAAAGATCGTCGCATGTTACGTGGAAGAGATATGGCAATGATTTTTCAAGATCCTATGACGAGTTTAAATCCAAGTTTTACTGTTGGATTTCAAATTATGGAGACTTTAAAAATTCATAAAGGCGGACATCTTAAAGATCATAGAGAGCAATCCATAAATCTTTTGAAATCTGTCGGAATATCAGACCCTGAAAGAAATTTAGGTCGATACCCCTATGAGTTATCAGGGGGTATGTGTCAACGTGTAATGATAGCTATGAGCGTGGCATGTTGTGAGGGATTATTAATAGCAGATGAACCAACAACTGCTCTAGATGTGACAATTCAAGCTCAAATACTTCAATTGCTAACGCACCTTCAGAAAGAAAAAAATATAGCTCTTTTATTAATTACTCATGATATTGGAGTTGTGGCAGAAATGACAGATCGTATTGGTATTATGTATGCGGGCCGGATTGTAGAAATGGGACAGACGGCAGAAGTTATAAAAAATCCTAAACATCCCTATACAAAAGCCCTTTTAGAGAGTCTTCCCAGTATGCATAAGGGAAAGGAACACCTACCAAGTATTTCAGGTTTAGTTCCAGATTTGTTAAGAAGGCCTAGTGGTTGTCAATTTCATCCCAGATGTGAATATGTGAAAGAAAAGTGTAAAGGTACTGAGCCAGATCTTTTGGGGTCATCAAAAAAAGTAAGATGTTACTATCCTCTTGAGGATAAATTATGAAACCTATTTTAAGTGTACAAAATTTGAAAAAATATTATGAGCTTAAAGGTGTTTTTGCAAAAAAAGGTATTGTCAAAGCATTAGAAGATGTGAACTTTCAGCTTTTTAAAAAGAAAACTCTTGCCGTCGTTGGAGAATCAGGTTGTGGAAAAAGTACTCTTGCTAAAACAATTATGCAAATAGAGGAGCGTACGGAGGGGCATATTGAGATTCACGGAGAACCTATTTCAAGACCTGTAAAGAGTGATTTTTATAAAAAAATACAGATGATTTTTCAAGATCCATACAGTTCGATTAATCCTAGAAAGAAAGCTTGGGAAATTATAGCTGAACCCCTTAGGGTGAATACTGATCTTTCAAAGAGAGAGTGTTATGATGAAGCTTTGAAAGCTATGGGAATGGTGGGGTTACGTCCTGAAATGGGTGAACGTTTTCCTCATATGTTCAGTGGGGGACAACGGCAAAGAATTGGTATTGCAAGAGCTCTTGTTTTAAAACCAGAGATTATGATTTTAGATGAGCCTGTTTCTGCTCTAGATGTTTCGATTCAAGCTCAAATTATAAATTTATTATTGGATTTACAAGATCAGTTGGATCTCAGTTATATTGTTATTTCTCATGATCTATCTGTTGTGGAACATATTTGTGACGATGTGATGGTAATGTATTTGGGAAGAGTTGTTGAGCAGGGCGAGCGAGATCAGATTTTTTCAAACCCTAAACATCCTTATACAAAAGTATTGCTGGAAAGTACACCTCGTATTTTTCAAGGAAAAATTCAGAATAGAAAAATTCCAAAAGGGGAAATGCCGTCTTCTTTAAATCCTCCAGCCGGATGTGCTTTTCATAGTCGGTGTGAGTTAGCTCAGGAGGGGTGTAAAAAGGCTGTGCCTCCTTTAGAAGACAAGTTTGATCGGAAAGTCGCTTGTTATGAGGTCAAAAAGTGATTTCATTAGTAAGGGAAAAGATTTTTATCCTTTCCTTAAGGACTGTTGAAAAAATGCCATCTACTTCGTTGCAATCACCCAAACACTCACTCCGACGTAGGAAAACTACGCCTGCGTTCGGTTTGGACTTGAACGCTCTTGTATCTGACACTTTTTCAAAAGTTCTCTCTACTTTGTATAGTTTTTGGCTACAAAATCCCAATTCACAAGATTCCAAAATGACTCAATATATTTGGGACGTGCGTTCCTGTAATCCACATAATAGGCATGTTCCCATACATCACATGTTAACAAAGGCGTTAATCCCTCTGTCATAGGGTTACCTGCATTTGGTGTGGGAATAATGTTTAAATCGCCACTATCTGTTTTAACAAGCCAAGCCCATCCCGATCCAAAAACTGCTGCTGCTGTTTTAGAAAATTGCTCTTTAAAGGTATCAAAAGACCCAAAAGTCTTATTGATGGCTTCAGCTAACGCTCCACTGGGTTGCCCACCACATTGAGGCCCCATACATTCCCAATAAAAAGAATGATTCCAAACCTGAGCGGCATTATTAAAGGTACCACCACTTGATTTTAAAATAATATCTTCCAAAGAACTATCAGAAAACTCGGTTCCTTTAATTAAGTCATTGAGCTTCGCTACATAAGTACTATGGTGTTTTCCATAATGAAACTCTAATGTTTCTTCTGAAATATAAGGCTCTAAGGCTTTTTTTGAATATGGTAAGTCCGGTTGTACGATTGCCATTTTAATCTCCTTTCAAAAAAATTATCAACTTAATAAAGTGATATATTAATCTCTTTATCAAAAAGTCAACTTAAAGTCTCTTGAGATAAAGTTTTGAGGGAACTTTTCTTGAAGGATTTCAAAGTGCAGTTCTCTGAAGCGACAATGCGTATCTCGAAGGGAGACGCTTTGCGCACTTCAGAGAACTGCACTAGGCCTAAAAAAGTGTATAGAGTTAGGGTTACACCCTTTAGTTTTTTGGGGATTTACCTTCTGTCTTCAACGATGAGTTGAATGATCTCTGTTAATTCTCTTTTTAGTCTTTCAATGTTATTTATAGCAATAACTTCTCTTTTGCTCAGAATTTTTCTTAGAAGAGGACCATCTTTGGGTAAATTTCCAGGGCGCATTTGTCTTCCTTCTCTTGTTGGATTTGCTGTAAATGGTTTTTCTTTGGAAAAGTAATATGTGGATAATACTCCTCCAACTCCTCCTATTCCTGCCGCCAAAATTGATCCCGATCCTAATGAGGTAGCCTTTCCTATTATTATTCCTCCCACGGCTGGTGCTATTATTGTTGCTCCTAATGGCCCTGCCACTGTTCCTCCAGCCGCTGTTGCTGTTGCTCCTATAGCGGCTCCGCCTAATCCTACTGCTGGACTTAATAATATAGCCGTAGTAGCTAATATTGCACCTACTCCAATGGCTCCATAGGTGATATTATGTTTTATAAGAGCTCCCTTTGCTTCTTCATAAGTTATAACCTCGTTCACTAGTGGTTGGCAGCTATCTGTTTCTATAAAACACTCAAAAATTTGAATACCATCTTCTTTTTCACTTTTTGGTTTCAAATGGTTGGGGAGAGAAACTCGTCTAATATCAAGAAAGCTCTCTGCACCATTTTTAGGTTCAAGAATTGTTGCAGGATCTCTTTCAGTTATAGTTGCTTTAGAACTGGAAGTCGTACATGAAGCATTGATGAGTAATAAAGTACAAAAACAAATTGATTTTAATATATTCATGAGTGAACTTACCTTTCAATTTTTGTTGGCACAGCATTAAGAATACGGTTATTCTCAAACCAAACCAAACCAAACCAAACCAAACCAAACCAAACCAATTTTATACTTTGGTCGAGGTCCTTATAGAATAAGCCATCAAAGAAGACAGTGTATTTGGGAAGGGTTCATAGCTAACCCCTATAAAAGTCAAATTAACTAACTTAACTAGCTATGAACCATAATTTTTTTTATCTAAGGATTCTTTTGCGAGATCTGGCTTTATGATAAGTCGACCCATCTAAGGTGTACTCAACATCCACTCTTCTAAGATGTGCCCCTTTTTCTAATGTGGCTTCACCCTGGTAGACAGTCAGCCAAGTATTTCTTAAGTCATCTTGAATGTTTTTAAAAATAGTATTGAGATCATTGATAGAACTTAAGTTATATCTCTGCGTACCATTGACGTGGACAATTTCGTCAAGGCGTTCTGTATGTAGTGGAGAATTTGCTCTCTCTAAAGAGTTGACAGATATGGGGTAAATTCTTACATGTGATTGCTCTACAAGTTGTAAGAGAGTTTCATATTGGATTTTGCTACCATAGTTTGGATTAAGTGTTCCATCACTATTAATTTGTGAATCCTGACCATCTGAAATGACAATAAGTATTGTGGGATAAGAAATCTGTGCAGCCTCATATATACCTTGAGCTATGGCATCGTAAAGTTTTGTCTGTCCACGATTTGAGATTTTTGAAAGTCCTCGATAGAGATCTTCAATAGATGTTGTGGGAAATACAGTGTTATCTACAATTTCATGAAAATGAATGAGAAAGCCTCTATTGTTTTGTTTCTGGGTGAATCTATTTAATCCCCAATTGAAAAATTCCACGCTTGCATCAAAGACGGTGCTCATGTTTGGTGCCATAGATGAAGAGGCATCAAGTATAAGCCCAAAGTTGATAGGTATTTCTGTTAACGGAGCAATATCTATAATAGATTGTTCCTCACCATCTTCTCTTGTTATGAAATGGATGTTTTCTATATTAGTTCCTTTGTGTTTTGGCTTTAGAGAAGCAAAGAGTTCTATATTTTCAACCGAAACTTCATCGCTTAATAAAGAATTAACAACTAAAGTTTTTTCGAATACTCTGCCATCGTTTCTTGTGACAGCAACTGTTAGTGCACCAACTTCTCTTTCATGTTCTAAATTAACATTTCTTTTTATACTTAAAGGTAAACGATCAATATTATCAGATGCCCAGATGACCTCTTCATTCCAAAGAAGTTCTACTTTTTTTATTCTATTTGGTTCTGGATAAAAGAGGTTAAATTCTACAGGGAAAGAATTTTGAAAAAATTGATTTTTTTGAGGAGATATAATTTCTATGATATTTCTGTTTCTTAACTTTGTGTTAAATAAAGCAATATCTCGTGATATGATTTCTTCTGCAATATTTAATCCCAGAACTTCTATCTCATGAGGTACAAGTAGGTTTCCAAAGTCCATAAGTATTCGTCCGTAGGGGCAAGTGATGTTATTAATCGTATGGTGATGCTTACCATTGATTACAACTCTAATTTGACTTAATGGGGCGTCGCTATGACATGTATAAGTTATCGATTCATTTGAAATATAAAATTTTTCTGGAACCGATACTAACTGAAGACTGTTTGCCCATTTATTATGTATTTGTTGTGCGTTCTCTTTAATAGGCGTTTCACTTTCATGATCTGGAATATCTACAGTGGATGTGTGGAGTCGATATCGAGGATGATTTTGATCTGTAGTGTTTTTTCCAGAGTGAGGTAAATTTTCTTCTCTATTCATCTTTGGTACAGTGATATTTTTGATAAATTCTCGAACTGTTTGTGACCCTTCATCATAAATTTGAATGTAGACGTCATAATCGCTGGGTCTAAGTTGTGTATCAAATAGGATGTAAAATTTGTTATCTACAACAGAATCCAAAGGCACATTAAATTGTGTTGTTTTGGAGGGTCCATGTGATTGGTTATTTTTTATGACTTGCATGCAGACACTGAGATTATATGCCTCTAGTTCTCCTATGGCTCGTGGCTCTATATCTTCAATAGGTACGGATACACCAAAAGATGTTTTGGTCATGTTGGTGTTGATATAGCTGTTATGTAAATCTGTTTTCCAATTATAGGCCTTAGGTGTAAAGTGGGCCATTTGAGGGCAGGTGAAATCTACAACTTCAATTGTTTTAGTTCCAGTGTTTTCACTGAGTTCAATAGTCTGAGTTTCTAATCGGTTTTCAGCAGTCATTATTTCAGGCAAATTATTTTGTAGCTGACCTTTGAAGAGTCCCCGTTGTTCGTAGTTATGGAGGGCAAGACCTATGAGATGTTTGGCATCTGTATTTTTACAACTAGCTTTTATTTTATACGCTATATTTTCAAAGAGAAGGTTGGACTGGAAGGGGTTATGCCATCTTGTTTCAACCTCTGCGGTATTTGATGGGAAGGGGTTTCCTGTGACCGAAGAATTTTCGTGAGATATATTCACTAAAGTTTCTAATCCGAGGGAAGGACGCCAGAGACGATACTTTCCCATGTGCGGGACAAAGATGAGGTACTCAGAACCATCTGTTTTTGGAAATTCAAATAGAGTAATTTTTTTTTCACACTCCAAATGATGAACTTCAGGTCTCTCTAATGATTGTAAATAGTATTTTGTCCTCTCATCAAATTCTATATCTTTATATTCTGTTAAATAAAGATCAGATGCTTTGCGCTTTTTTGTTCTTTTTCTTTGCTTTCTATTAAATGACATCTCTAACGACCAACTGTAGGATTGGATTTTTTCCAATCGATTTTCAAATCGAGAACGAAAGGCATTAGGGGTTGGTATTGAGCTTGGTCTTTTATTGAAATAAAAGGACCTTTGAAAGTGTTCAAATTGATGAGCCTTCATTTGTCTATATGATTCCCACTCTGACCAATTTAAGTAGAAACGAGCGGCCTGTATCCATGCTTTTTCTTTTGGAGGTAGAGAACTAAGGCTTTCATCAAGACTTTCTTTAGAGGAAGCAGGATGTGAAAGCACTGAGAAGAGAATTATTCCAGATATTAAAATAAGATTTCGCTTCATAGCTTTAATAAGCACCCCCTCATAGTAAATGAAGTGCAAAATGGACAGAGCTACTGTATTCAGTTTGGTTTTATAAATCAATCAAAAGTGTATTTTATTGAAATCGTTTCGTAGTGGATTTAAAGAGGTTTCACCAATATTTTTCAGTGTGTATTTGCCCGGGTTCCCTACGGTCATGTACCTTAAATCCTTTACTTGTCAGTAGGGATGTCATCTCTTTTATCATGTCAGGGTTTCCGCAGAGAAAAATATGTGAGTTCCCAGGTGAAAAAGTCGTATTTAATTCTTTAAGGAGAGAGGGCCAGAGCTGAGGTATGCGTCCCGTTCGTCCTTTCCACAGCTCAGAGGGGCGTGAGACAGTAGGGAAGTATGAAAGTCCCTCTCTTTGTTTTGAGAGAGTGTTTAATTCTTCTGAATAACCTAAATACTCTGAATATCTTACTCCATGTACGATTATTGTTTTTTGATTTGTCCCTAGGTCTGTAGATCTTACCATGCTCATATAAGGTCCCAGTCCTGTGCCTGTAGAAATGAGCCATAGATTCTTATCCGTTTCCACAGGGTCTAAGGTAAAGTTTCCTGTTAATTTTGGCCCTAACCAAAGACGATCACCAGTTTTCATATCATATAACCGTGGGGTGAGTTTTCCGTTTGTGACTTTGGCAATATAAAATTCTAAAAAATTTTTTTCTGTATTGGGTGAAGCGATAGAATAGGCCCGTCGGATAAGTTTTTCCGGAGTTTCAGGGGAAAGGGGTAGCCCTAAAGTTGCAAATTGTCCTGGTTTGAAATCAGGTATTTGAAAATTTTCAGGTTTGACCCTTAGAATGAAGAGGTTGTCATTTAGTTTTTGGTTGTCAGTGATGACAGCATTGAGAGATAGATCCATTCGTTAGAGAATAAAATAAAACCCTCGTAGATCATAATAAAAAACTTTTAAAAAATGATTTTCCTTAGAATTCAGTTTGTACTTTCAGGATATGAGCTTCATTTTTTACTGCCCTTTTGCTGGGGCTTCTTTTTAAAAATATGAAGCGGAATAACTCTATGTGTCGATTTCAGTTATTTTTTAGGGAGGTTGGAATGTCACAAGATAACGGAACAAGAGGGTAAAAACCAATTTATTTTTTACAAATGGATTTTAGATTTGGTTTCTTTATAATAGGAGGTGCCTTATAAGAGAGTATGCAGTGAGAAATAAAAGGAGATGGAGAGATGATTTCTGAGGCTGTATTGCCAAGGTTGATAACGAGTAGTGAAAACCGAATTTTAATGAATGTCCTTTCTATTGTAGTCGGTATTTTATTTATATCGGCCTTGGCGCAAGTGATAATACCTTTACCGTGGACGCCAGTACCAATCACAGGTCAGACCTTTGGTGTCACTCTTGTTTCTCTGCTGTGGGGTTGGAAAAGAGCTGGTACGGTTTTATTTCTCTATGTTTCCCTGGGGGGGCTTGGCCTTCCTCTATTTGCACATGTAAAGTCAGGTTTAATTTCTCCAACAGTTGGCTATCTTATTGGCATGGTTGTGGGGTCTTTTTTAGTCGGTTATCTCTCAGATAAGGGGATGACTTTGAGTTTTAAGAAAGCTTTCTTAGCGGCCTGTATGGGAAGTGTTTGTGTTTTTGGATTTGGGGTTTTGGGATTATCTTACTTTTTACCTTATAAAGCTCTTTTAGTTTCGGGTGTTTTACCCTTTCTTCCTGGAGATATTTTAAAAAATGGATTGGCGGCCTATATGGCTTCAACAGCTAGACGGCAACTGGATTGATTTTTTAGTCCGGAAAAACAGTTTTTCAAAAGCCTGTATGGCTTTCAGTCCATATTTTTTACGTTTGATTGGGAATTTTTCTTGAGGGCTTCCAAATGCTCAAACAGCCCTGAGGGGCGCAAAGCGTCTCCCTTTGGGATACGCATTGCAGCCTCAGGGAACTGCGCTTTGAAATCCCTCAAGAAAAATTCCCTCATAATATCCTAAAAATATAAATTTGTTCTTTATCACAATACACCCTGTGTTTTAGAGAACTTGTTTGTTGCCGAAGAGTTCATTCAGAGTGAGTGCAAAACATATCTATTCTGGGAGTCGTGTACCGCATTGATTGCAGTATTTGGCAGTTGTCTCAATGGAGTTTTTTTGACATGAGGGACATGTACGAGGTGTTGGGGGCGAGAGATTTTGCTGTCTTGTCAGTTCAGATGAGACTATACCTGTTGGTACAGCAATCACGCCATATCCTAAAATCATTAGTAAAGTAGCAATCATTTGTCCGAGCACAGTTTGGGGAACGATATCGCCATAGCCCACTGTCGTCAGGGTTACAATGGCCCAGTAAGTGGCCTTTGGAATGCTAGTGAACTTGTTCTCCCCTCCTTCTATCAAATACATTAGAGATCCTGTTGCGATAGCTATGATAAGAACCACAGCAAGAAAGACGGTGATTTTAGGACGACTTTCTTTAAGGGCATGTACAAGAATGCGTGCAGCATCTAAGTGTTTTAGAATTTTAAAGATTCGAAAAACACGCAGCAGTCGGAATGTACGCAGAACTAAGAGCGACTCTGATCCTATAAAAATAACACTCAGGTAACTGGGAATAATAGCAAGTAGGTCGATAATGCCATAGAAACTAAAAATATAATCTAATCGTTTCTTGCTTGCATATATTCTCAGAGCATATTCAATGGTGAAGAGAATCGTAAAAATCCACTCTGCAGTATCTAAAATCGGCTTATATCGTGCATTAATGATGTAGATACTATCAAGAAAGACAACTAGGACGCTGGTGATAATACAGAACATTAAGGTTTTATTAAACAGAACACCTTCTGGGTTGTCTGTTTCAAATAAAATTTTATGTAAACGAGCTTTTTTACTTTCCATATATCTTTGCCACTAAAATCCATTGGGTGGAATCTTATCAAAGATTTTATTTATACCTTAATAATTTTATTTCAAGTTGATTTTTGCAGGAAATAATGAGGTTTTTTTAAATAGATATGCCTACTAAGAGAGCAACGCTTGGCTTTCATATGGAAATAAGCTCAGCGGAGAGAGATAGGCATAGGATTTTTGTTAGGTGTGACAAAACAGCTTGGCGAGTGCAGAATATATAGAGGCAAGGTATATCTATAACAGAATGAAAAATAAGGACTTATGGCATTCTCAAATTTTTCAGGTGCACAATTGTCGCTTTGCATACATCATGAATTTCGTAGGCTGGTGAATAGGGGTGTCGTTTATGGATATAAATGAAAAGACAATTTTAGCCTATACAGATGGTGCGTGCTCTGGGAACCCCGGGCCGGGTGGTTTTGGAGTTGTTCTGGTTTTTCCAGACGGGCAAATTAAAGAGTTGGGCGGCAGAAAAAGTCGTACAACCAATAATGCCATGGAAATGATGGCTATTATCAGGGCTTTAGAGGAGATAGCTGAGGATCCATCTGATGTTTGGATGCTGACGGATTCCACGTACGTTATACGCGGCATAACTCAGTGGATTTGGGGTTGGAAGAAGAGAGGGTGGGTAACGTCGCAAGGAGAGGAAGTGACGAATAAACCCCTTTGGCAAGAATTGGATCGGTTGGTTTATGAGCGGAAAAAAATAAGCTCCATAGAATGGAAATATGTTCGAGGTCATGCGGGGGTGCCAGCCAATGAACGTTGCGATGAAATTGCTGTTGCCTTTTCAAAGCGAAAGTATTTGAAACTCTATTCTGGAAGTTTATTACAATATCCTATTCCAGTGCATGACTTTCCTGAAGATATGGAATTGCCCCCAATGACTGAACAGAAAGAAAAAAAAGCAGCTTATTCCTATCTCGTCTATGCTAATGGAAAGTTGGAACGTTGTAAGACATGGCCAGAGTGTGAAGCAAAGGTTAAAGGTCGCTCTGGAGTGAAATTTAAAAAATCTTTCTCTGAAGAAGATGAAAAAAGAATTGTATCGTCTTGGGGACTAAACCCAGAGACGTTAAGTAAACTCTAATAAGAAACCTATCTGAATGAGCTAGGGCTTGTCCTCATTTCGACTATTGGTCTTAAATGTCAATGATCTGAGCCTGCTTATAGACTGCTTTGTAACATCCACCTATTTTTTCGATGTGTTGTCATACGTTCTACAAGTGCTCCAATGATAACCTCATCATTATTTTTTTCTGCTTCTTTCAGAGCTTCTTCTAGTGTTTTTTGAATAATGTCTTGATCGTTCATTAGGTCATTGATCATGTCACTGGCACTTAGATTTTCATCTCCGTCTTTAATACGAGTTATGGCTTCATAGGCCTTCCAAGTTCCCGGAGCCTTTTCTCCAAGCCCTCTTATAAGTTCGGCAACTTCATCAATAGCGGATGCCAAATCCGTATATTGTTCTTCAAAGAGCGAATGCAAAGCTTTGAAGTGTGGTCCCGTGACATTCCAATGATAGTTTTGAGTTTTTAAATAAAGTGCGTAACTGTCGGCTAAGACTTTTTTTAGGGATTCATTTTTCAATTGTATTCTCCTTTATAGCTTTTTCTTTTTTATAAAATGTACAGAAAAGAAAAGGAATTAGAATATACAGGGATTATTGGAATATTTAGAAATTAATGCGACGCAATAAAAAAGAAAATAAACGTATGGGGGGGTTATTTTTTCGATAGTGAAGAGAGAAAGGGTGAAAATTTCAAAATGCTTTTAAGTAGTAGAAATTTTTGGATCTAAATACTATCAGTAATAAATCATTTTTTAGGGACGTAAAATATTTCAGTGACAGAGGATGGATGGTTTTTAGGGTGAAATATTTTAGTTATACATGGGTGTTTATACTTTTATTTCCCTTGGGTCTGTTTTCGCAAGAGATAAGTGATAGAGATAGGCTTTTTGAAAGGGATTATTCGAATTTTCTTGAAGATTCTGAGAATGTACAAGTTGTAAAATCTTGGAGTGAGTGGCATTGGGCAGCCGTACTTGGAGACTTGGAAAAACTTCGTTCTTCAATGAATATTGCTAATTTTAGTGTACGAGATAGTAGGGGATGGACTCCTTTACATTCCTCCGTTTTATTTATTGATAATATTGAAACTATAGATCTGCTTTTGAAACTGGGTGCGAAACTTAAGGCGAGAACGAATAAGGGAGAAACGGTTTTGCTTATCGCTGTAGAGTATGGACCTCTCGATCATATTGAATGGATTTTGGAATTGGGTGCAAACAAAGAAGTGGCAGATAAGGGTGGTGAGCGATCATTGCACAAAGCATCTTATTTGGGAAAACGAGAGGCTGTGCAACTTTTAATTCAATATAAAGTTGAAGTGGATGCGAGGGATAAACTAGGGAGGACACCACTGCATCTTGCGGCAATGGGTGGTCAACTGGGAACAGCAGAGCTTCTTCTCCTCTCTGATGCAGATGTTAATGCAAAGGATAGTCTAGATGAGAGACCTTTGCATAAAGCTGTGCTTACAGGGAAACCTGATCTTGTAGAACTATTTCTTGAATTTGGAGCAGATAGGGAAGTCATGATGGGTTCTGGTGAAACACCTTTACATAGAGCTGTAAGCTTGGAACTTTTTGATGTTGCGGAAGTGCTTCTTACTAAGTTTGTTGATATTGATATTTATGACTATGTTAATTTAAAAGATAATGAACGGAGGACAGCTCTACATTATGCAGTATCTACCAAGAATAAAAAACTAATTGGTTTACTTTTGGAAGTTGGAGCCAATATTTTTTCAGAGGATGTCTGGGGAGAGACGCCGTTAGATAAGGCTAAAGCTATTGATGAGATTGAAAATAGGGATATGTATAGGTTCCTAGAGGAAGGGTATAAGAAATTTAGAGAGTTAATGGAGGCTTCTGAGGATACAAGATCTGAACTTCCTTGTGGTTATTAAATTATTTTAGAATCATTGTAAAATGGTTATGGGGGGAGGGTGATAGGATTTATTTAACTTTTAAAGGAATCGGTAGACCTTATCATCTTTGCTACAACAATGATGATTATGAATACGTAATAAGTAGGGCTACGCTTACTAAGCGTGTAGTAAGAATTTACTAAAGTGCCTTTATCTATTTTTCTTTTTGAATATTTTGGATTTCAATTTCAGATAAGCCAGTAGCCTTTTCGATTGCAGGAATGTTAAATCCATTCTCTAACATTCTATAAACAATTTGCTGAAGATTCTCTTCTCTACCTTCTTTCTTGCCTTCTGTTTTACCTAGTTTTAGTCCTTCTTCTCTACCTTCTTTTAATCCCTCTTCACGAGCCCAAGCTTTCTCAGCTTTATCATCACTAATAGCTTTAAGACGATCCTCTTCCTGCCACCTCAACTTATCTTCTAATGACATATCCTTTAAAAGTCCCATAGCTTTCCTCATCTCCTTATTCTTCTGAGCCAACTGCTCTAATTCACTCTCTTTTATTTGACTTGAATGTCTAATAATATAGCACCAATGGTCTCTTAAATCAATTAAACCCTCTAGACGTGTTTTAAACTTAGAAAGTTCTACAAACACTATTCTTAAATCTCTATTGAGGCAAAAGTGAGGTGATTTATCTGAGAGTAAAGAAAAGCTAGTGACAACGTCTTGAGTTTGTTTAAAGACTGAAAATTCAGTGAAGATCAAAGAGTACGTAGGATGAAGTTTTTCATACTCTTTTCCCTGCTTGAAGCCTTCTGTATAAAGTCTGGCCCAGTAGAAGAGTATTCTTGAGAGAAAGCCTTTCTTGTAGGCAGATTGCATTTCAACGTTGATTTTCTCACCTGTGTTTAGTTCCAGTTTCAGATCTAAGATGATTTGTTTTTTCTTTTCGACTTCAGGTGGGATCTCAGGGTTTAGGATATCAATTTTTTCAATGTCTTTATCTGAGGGAAGGGGAAGAAAGGTTTTCAGTAGAGAGCGAAGAAGATTTTCGTCTCTTGTAAAGTAGGCCTTAAACATTAGATCCTGGCTTAATTTGATGTATGAGTCATGTTTACGAGAAGGTCGCTTGTGTTTTGTTCGACGACCTTTAGTGTTGTGCGATCGGGGTTTTTCTGTACTATAATTTTTGATCTTCGTTTTTTTATTGAATTTTTTCTTCATTTCTTGTCCTCCTTAAAAGAGCTTTACTCACTGAAGAACTGCTACAATTAGCAATCTCTTTGAAAAGTGAATGAACCGGATAAAAGCAAGAGGTATACCTGCCTTAGAACAAAAATAATAAACTCTCAGGGAATAAGTGGTCGGTATTCGGACGTTTAGTCCGAAACCACATCATAATGCTGTGGTGATGGTTGATTAAACTATCGACCTTTAAATAAGGTTGCAAATGGTGAGCCCTAGAGAACTCGAATCTCTGACCTCTACCATGTCAAGGTAGCGCTCTAACCAACTGAGCTAAGGGCTCTTATAAGTTTTAAAGACTTTGAAAAAGAGAAAAACTCCTCTCTTTTTCTCTTACAAATACTCCATAACTTAAGATTGTTAGTTATCAACAGATCTTCTGGTTAGGGCAAATCCTTCAACTCACCCTTTTCGTCCAGCTCCTTTAGATCCTGAAATCCACCAATAAGCTTGTTGTCTATAAATATCTGAGGGAAGGTCATAAAGCCTGTTTTCTTTTTCAATTCTATCATTTCTTCAGAAGAAGTTAAAAAATGTTCTTTAAAACGAATATTTTTCTCAGACAGTAAATTTTTAGCATGAGTGCAGAAAGGACACTGCGATTTTGTATAGATAGTAACCTTAGTCATCTCTTTACTCCTTTTTAAATAATTATAAATTTCAATGTGTTATATGATTTTTTATATGTACTTTATAAAAAATCACCTTCTCTTTCTTAATAACATATTTAGCCGTCATTTTCCATAGTTTGTTGACGATACCTTTTATATTTATCGACACTATATGTCCGTTGAGGCTGTTAAGAGGAACTCTCCCATTGTGTGGGGTTCTTACTAAGAGGTTAATAGTTTCATTAGCTATGATTGATGGTATTTTTCGCTTACTTTTTTCCTAGTTTTAAAACGGTCTCAAATTCTTTTTTCTGTAGGGGTTGAATACTTAGACGTTGTCCTTTTTTGAGGACTAACATATCTTTTAAGTCTTTTACTTTTCTTAACTCTTGAAGGGTTATAAAGTTTTTAAATTTTTCTTGATAGGAAACTTCTACGCAGTACCAACGTGGTTTTTCTTTTGTGGATTTGGGGTCGTAATATTTACTTTTTTTATCAAATTGTGTGGGGTCAGGAAGGGCTTTTCTTGAAATTTTGGCAATGCCAGAAACACCTGAAGGATCTGCGCTTGAATGATAGAAAAGCACAGCGTCTCCGACTTGCATGTCGTGCATCATAAAGTTGCGAGCCTGATAGTTCCGAACACCATCCCAAATTGACTTCTTATCTTTCTTCAAGTCGTCGATGGAATATGTATTAGGCTCTGACTTCATTAACCAATAATTTTTCTTCATATTTCTCTTTTCTTTGATACACACATAATAATGGTCTTAGAGTTTGGCCAGATCTGACGCATAAAGTCTGAATGTGTGTAGTGAATTGGTTTTTTAGTGAACTTCTTAGTAGAGAGGGCTTGAAAACCCAAGCTAAATCACTATAGATAAGGATTAGGAGAGGTATCGAAAACATGGGTTATAGAATTGAAACAGATAGTTTAGGGGAAGTTAAAGTTGAAGAGGATAAGTATTGGGGAGCCCAGACACAGAGATCTCTAGAAAATTTTAAAATTGGACATGATTGTTTTCCTAGAGAAATGATTCGTGCTTTAGGGATTCTTAAAAAAAGTGCGGCAAGGGCTAATTTTGAATTAGGGTTGATAGATAAAAAAAAAATAGATGCTATTGTTAAAGCTTCAGATGAAGTGATCTCAGGTCAGTTGGATGAACATTTTCCCCTTGTCGTTTGGCAGACGGGTAGTGGCACTCAGACTCATATGAATGTAAATGAAGTCATTGCCAATAGGGCCATTGAAATTCTAGGTGGCAAAATGGGAAGTCAATCGCCAATCCATCCCAATGATGATATCAACAAAGCACAATCCTCTAACGATACATTTCCAACAGCTATGCACATTGCTACAGTTGAGCAAATTCACATTCGATTGCTACCGATATTAAAAAAGCTAGAAAACGCCTTGGTTAAAAAAGAAAAAGAATTTTCAAAAATCGTTAAAATTGGCAGAACACATTTGATGGACGCTACTCCTTTGACTTTGGGACAAGAGTTTTCAGGTTATAGAAAACAAGCCGAACTTTCCATTGAAAGGGTTCAGAGTAGTTTAGCACGGCTTTATCCTCTAGCTTTAGGAGGAACGGCAGTCGGAACGGGTTTAAACACGCATAAGGATTTTCCTGAAAAAGCGGCGAAATTTATAGCTGCAGAGACAGGTTTTGATTTCATCAGTGCCGAGAATAAATTTGAGGCTTTAGCGACTCACGATGCTCTGGTGGAATTCAGTGGTATGTTAAAAACGATTGCATGTAGTTTTATGAAAATTGCTAATGATATTCGTTTTTTGGCCAGTGGGCCACGTTCTGGCCTTTCAGAAATTATTCTTCCCGCCAATGAACCTGGAAGTTCCATTATGCCAGGTAAAGTAAACCCCACTCAATGTGAAGCTGTAACAATGGTTTGCGCTCAGGTTATTGGTAATGATGTTGCTGTTAATGTCGGAGGGGCCAATGGACATTTTGAATTGAATGTCTTTAAACCTGTGATTATTTTTAATATTTTAAATTCCATAAGATTAATATCGGATGTAGGGGAAAGTTTTGTTGATCGCTGTCTTGTAGGAATTAAAGTCAATGAAGAACAGATTAAAAAACATGTTGAAAACTCACTCATGCTTGTTACGGCACTGAATCCTCATGTAGGCTATGATAATGCAGCTAAAATTGCCAAGGCCGCCTATAAAAATGGTACAACTTTACGTGAGGAAGCTGTGAAGCTAGGTTTAATGGATGAAAAAACTTTTGATGAAGTTGTGTGTCCAGAAAAAATGATCGGCCCATTAGATTGAAAGTTCCGCTTTACCTTCTGTCTTCAACGATGAGTTGAATGATCTCTGTTAATTCTCTTTTTAGTCTTTCAATGTTATTTATAGCAATAACTTCTCTTTTGCTCAGAATTTTTCTTAGAAGAGGACCATCTTTGGGTAAATTTCCAGGGCGCATTTGTCTTCCTTCTCTTGTTGGATTTGCTGTAAATGGTTTTTCTTTGGAAAAGTAATATGTGGATAATACTCCTCCAACTCCTCCTATTCCTGCCGCCAAAATTGATCCCGATCCTAATGAGGTAGCCTTTCCTATTATTATTCCTCCCACGGCTGGTGCTATTATTGTTGCTCCTAATGGCCCTGCCACTGTTCCTCCAGCCGCTGTTGCTGTTGCTCCTATAGCGGCTCCGCCTAATCCTACTGCTGGACTTAATAATATAGCCGTAGTAGCTAATATTGCACCTACTCCAATGGCTCCATAGGTGATATTATGTTTTATAAGAGCTCCCTTTGCTTCTTCATAAGTTATAACCTCATTCACTAGTGGTTGGCAGCTATCTGTTTCTATAAAACACTCAAAAATTTGAATACCATCTTCTTTTTCACTTCTTGATTTTAAATGGCTGGGGAGAGGAACTCGTCTAATATCAAGAAAGCTCTCTCCACCATTTTTAGGTTCAAGAATTGTTGCAGGATCTCTTTCAGTCATAGCTACTTTAGAACTGGAAGTTGTACAAGAAGTGATAAGAAGTAATAGAGTAAAAAAACAAATTGATTTAAAGATGTTCACGAGTGAACTTACCTTTCAATTTTTGTTGGTATTGCATTAAGAATACGGTTATCCTGAAAGCAAACCAAACCAAACCAATTTTATGCTTTGGTCGAGGTCCTTATAGAATAAGTAGAAAACAGTGTATTTAGGGAAGATATTTTAAGGGATTAACGGCAATTGTTTTTTGGCGCAATTCAAAATGCAAATGAACACCGGTTGTTCTTCCTGTGCGTCCCATTGTTCCAATTTTTTGAGTGCGAAAAACCCTTTGCCCTTCTCTCACTAAAATAGAATCTAAGTGAGCATAAAACGTAGACCAACCCTTTTGGCTGTTAATGATAATCATCTTTCCATAACCACTAAAATCTCGCCCTGTGTATTCCACATAACCGTTATGCGCAGCTAAAATGGGAGTTCCCTTTTTAGCTGTTAAATCAAGACCAAGATGTTTTTTTCCATAAGATTTATACTTTTGAGAAATTTTTGACCCTAAAGGAACAGGCCAAGATATTTCCAAATATCCACTAAAAGACTTTCGAGGGGCAACAGTCATACAGGACGCAAGATGGAAAGAAAGGAAAAATATTATCCCTATTTTTATGCCCTTTAGTAGATCTCTTATTAAGTGAGTTGTATTGATCTTTAAAATTTTCATTTTCTCCTTGAATTGATTTATTTTTTATAAATAGGAAAACTTTGGCATAAGGATTTCACATCTTGTCGGGTTTTTTCTAACATCTGTTCATTATCTGGGTTTTCAATAACATCGGCTATCCATTGCCCAATTGTTATCATCTCATCTTTCATCATTCTGCGAGTTGTTAAGGCTGGAGTACCAATACGTATACCACTTGTTACAAAAGGACTTCGTTTTTCATTGGGAACTGTGTTTTTATTCACTGTAATGCCCGCTAGGTCTAAAGCTGTTTCAGCCACTTTTCCAGTGAGTTCCGTTTTAGAAAGATCTACAAGGAGAAGATGGTTATCCGTGCCATCAGTTACTAATTTTAATCCTCGTGACTTTAATGTTTCTCCTAAAATCTGCGCATTAGAAATAACATTTTGTGCATAAGTTTTAAACTCAGGTTTTAAGGCTTCTTGAAAGGCCACAGCCTTTGCTGCAATAATGTGTTGTAAAGGCCCTCCCTGTATTCCAGGAAAAATTTTAGAATTAATACTTTTTGCGTTGGTATTATTGGAAAGTATGAGTCCTCCTCTGGGTCCTCTTAAAGTTTTATGAGTTGTCGTTGTTATTACGTCTGCAAAAGGAATAGGGGAGGGATGTGCATATCCTGCAACAAGGCCGGCAAAATGTGCCATGTCGACAAGGAGTTTAGCCCCAACTTCATCGGATATTTCTTTGAATTTTACAAAATCTAAAACACGAGGATAGGCAGAATAACCAGCTATTATCATTTGAGGTCTATGTTCTTTGGCTATATCTAAAATGGATTTATAATCTAACCTTTCTGTCTCAGGATCTAATTTATAAGTTATGGATTGAAAGAGAAATCCACTGAAGTTAACAGAAGATCCGTGAGTGAGATGTCCTCCATGGGAAAGATCTAAACCCAGGATTTTATCTCCAGGTTGAATAAGGGAAAGATAGGCGGCCAGATTGGCATTGGCTCCAGAGTGTGGTTGGACATTGGCAAACTCACACTTAAAAAGTTGTGTCGCCCGTTCAATGGCAAGTTGTTCTGTTATATCTATGAACTGACATCCACCATAATATCTTTTTTTAGGATAACCTTCTGCATATTTATTTGTAAGAACAGAGCCTTGTACTGTCATAACATCTTCTGAGGCGTAGTTTTCTGAAGCAATCATTTCCAGGCCGTATTCTTGCCTTTCCCTTTCTTGCATTAAAGCTGTGAACAGTTTTGGATCATCTATGTTTAGGCTCATATCTTTCTCTCATCAGTTGTTTTTATGTAGGAATAGAAATTTTTTTAACACGATTTGAATGTCGGCCACCTTCGAAAGGCGTTTTAATAAATGTGTCTAATATTTCTAAAGCGTCTTTATGAGAAACCAGTCGCCCCCCAAGACAAAGAATATTGGCATCATTATGGGCGCGCGCTAACCTTGCCGATTCAACTGTCAAACAGAGAGAGGCCCTAATAGATAAAGTCTTATTGGCTCTCATGGACATACCTTGCCCTGAACCACAGATTAAAACTCCAAAAGCATCTGTTTTTAATTTCTCTTTGATGAGTTCATCTGCAAAGTCGGGATAATCGACTGGTTTATCATCATGAGGGCCGAGATCGACCCATTCGATATCAGAACATGAGGTTTTTAAAAAAGATTTTAACGCAAACCCGGCATGGTCAGATGCAATAAGGAGTTTCATTTGTGTCCTCAATCTTGCTGTTGATGATTTCATATTCATAAAGTTTTGGTTTCATTTATGCCTTTAAGTTGTTGATAACAATAAACTAGCGTTAGTTCCACCAAAACCAAAACTATTGTTGAGTATGTTATTTATTTTCATTTCTCGGGCAATATGGGGGGAGTAATCTAATTTGCATTTTTCATCTGCTGTTTCTAAGTTAATTGTGGGTGGAGCGATTTGATCCCGCAATGCTAATACACAAAATATGGTTTCCAGAGCACCAGCAGCTCCCAAAAGGTGGCCTGTCATACTTTTTGTACTGCTAATAACAAGTTTTCGAGCGTGTTCATTAAAAACATGCTCAATGGCTGAAGACTCTATGGGATCACCCGAAGGAGTACTCGTTCCATGAGCGTTGATATATTCAATATCTGTTGCCTTTAATTGGGCATTATCGAGTGCCATCTTCATTGCTTGTATAGCTCCCGAACCATCAACAGATGGATTTGTCATATGAAAAGCATCGCAAGATAATCCATAGCCTTTAATTTCTGCATATATCTTAGCTCCCCTTTTCTCAGCGGATTCTAAGCTTTCTAGTAAGAGGATGCCAGCTCCTTCAGCAAGTACAAAACCATCCCTATCTTTATCAAAAGGACGGGATGCTGATTCTGGTTGGGAATTTCTTGTAGATAGAGCCTTCATGGCACCAAATCCACCGATGGCTATTGGTGATACACAACTTTCTGCTCCACCGGCAAGGGCACGATCAATGATACCTTCACGAATATATCTGACAGCCTCTCCAATAGAATGTGCTCCGCTGGCACAGGCAGAAGTGACACAAATGTTGGGGCCCTTTGCACCAAATCGGATAGCCACATTTCCTGCTGCCATATTTGTAATCACCATAGGAATAAAGAAAGGGCTAATACGGGCAGGCCCACGTTGAAAAACCGTTTGAGTTGTTTCTTCAATATTGGGTAGTCCGCCAATTCCGGATCCAATAATCACACCTGTTTTTTCTAGTAGGTTACGAGAAATTCCAGAATCGGCAACGGCCATCTCAGATGCGGCTATGGCATATTGAATAAATAAAGCCATTTTTTTTTGTTCTTTTTTTTCAATAAAGGGAGAGGGGTCGAAGTGTTTCACTTCTCCAGCTATCTGGCTGGGAAAACTCTCAGGGTCAAATCGGGTGATACGAGAAATACCCGATTCCCCCTTTATAATATTTCCCCAACTCTCTTGAGCTGTTAAACCCAATGGGGACACAGCTCCCAGACCTGTTATAACAACCCGTCGTGTGCAATCACTCATCAGCTTTACTGTTTGTTTTAAGATAGGACTGCACATCTTGAACAGTTCGTAGTTTTTCTACATCTTCATCTGGAATATCAATGTTGAATTCCTCTTCTATGGCCATAACGAGTTGGACAATGTCGAGACTGTCCGCTCCTAGGTCATCAATAAAAGAAGCCTCCATTTTGACTCGCTCAGGGTCAATCCCGAGTTCTTCTACAATAATGTCTTTTACCTTGGGGTTAAGTTGTTCTTCCAATGTATCCTCCCTGTTTTTAATTTAAATATAAACCACCATTGACATGTAAAGTCTGTCCTGTCACGTATCTTGAATCATCTGACAAAAGATAGGCCACTGCATTGGCTACATCTTTGGGTCGGCCTATGGATTTTAAAGGAATATTTTTTAAAATATCCTCTCTTTGTTTGTCTGTTAGCTTTTTTGTCATTTCAGTTTCAATAAATCCCGGGGCCACACAGTTAGAGCGTAAATTGCGACTGGCCATTTCTAAAGCGACTGAGCGGCTAAATCCTTCAATCCCTGCTTTACTGGCAGAATAGTTGGCCTGCCCTGGGTTTCCACTATGTCCTATAACGCTTGTGATGTTAACGATACTTCCTGAGTTTGCTTTCATCATAGGTTTTAGAACCGCTTTAGTGACTAAGAAAGTCCCTCGTAAGTTGGTTTGAATAACACGGTCAAAATCTTCAGTTTTCATTCGTACAAGAATTTGATCTGCGGTGATCCCTGCATTATTGACAACACCATCTATTTTTTCCCACTGATCCAATATTTTTTTGATAGCCTCTTGAACGCTTTGTTCGTTACAGATATCAATGTGCATAGGGAGGTGTCCCTTTCCAGATAAATTTTTAATAAGGGACTGTGCTTTTTCTTCAGATTGTGAATACCCAATAGCAAGTATAGCACCTTTATTTGCAAGCCCTAGAGCAATGCCTTGGCCAATCCCTCCACTGGCTCCTGTAATAAAGATCTTTTTACCTTCTAGATGACTCATTCTCTTCCTCTAGATTATCTAAATCTTTTGGCTCTTGGATATTGAAAGTCTTTAGGTTTTTTCTGTCAATTTTTTTTGCCAATCCTGTTAGGACTTGACCACTTCCAATTTCTATAACCGATTTTACACCCAATGAGATCAATCGTGATACACTTTGCTCCCAAAGCACAGGGGCAGAAACCTGAGAGATTAAGTTGGATTTTAATTTTTCAGGGTCTGACTCCTCTATAGCAGAAACATTTTGAACAATAGGCCATTTTGGTTTTGAAAATGTTATTTTATTAAGCACATTATGCATGGTTTCCTGGGCGGGTTTCATGAGTTGGCAGTGAAAGGGAGCTGAGACGTTGAGAGGGATGAACTTGGCCTTTTTTTTCCAAGGATTTGTTTCCGCCATGAGGAGATCTATAGCCTTGCTTGATCCACTGAGGACGATTTGATTGGGAGAGTTAAAATTTGCAGGTTCTAAAACTTCCTGGGATGTTTCTTGTGCCCATTCACACAGTTTATAGATTTCATCTCTGTGAAGTCCGATAACAGCCAGCATTTTTCCGACTCCTGGGGGAACAGCTTTTTGCATAGCCAGTCCTCTTTCTCGTACGGCCACTAAAGCATCTGTAAAGTTTAAAACACCGGCATTGACGAGAGCACTGTATTCTCCCAGTGAATGCCCGGCTGAGTAGTTGGGTTTTAAATGAGAAATACAAATTTCTCCTATGGCAACAGAAACAAGAAGAAGAGCGGGCTGGGTGTTTTCCGTTAAAGTGAGTTTGTCCTGTGGGCCTTCAAAACACAGCTTTTTAAAATCTATTTTTAAAATATCTGAGGCCTCTTCAAATTTATGTTTTACGGAAGAGAAACTTTCATAAAAGGATTTGCCCATTCCGACTTTTTGACTGCCTTGGCCTGGAAAAAAGAAACCAATCAATTTAATACCTCATAAGTGTGCTACCGCTTGTTAAGCCTGCACCAAAAGCCGTGAACAATATAATATGTCCACGTTGAATTCTTCCGTCACAAATGGCTTCATCAAAAGCAATAGGGATTGTACCGGCAGATGTGTTTCCTGTGTGATCGATGTTTAGGATAATTTTTTCTTGAGGGACTTTTACCTTATGGGCAATGGCATCTATAATGCGAGTGTTGGCTTGATGAGGAACTATCCAATCCACATCTGAAATATCTAAGTTGTTGGCCTCTATGGCTTCGTTAGCTCTTTGGCTCATTGTCCGTACGGCATGTTTAAAAATTTCACGGCCATTCATTTTAATATGGTGTCGATTTTCCTTTAATACTTTTTCTGTTAGGGGAAACGAGGCTCCTCCGGCTTGGAGTTCTAAGAGTTCATGAAGTGAGCCATCTGCTGCTAAATGTGAGGAGAAAATTTCAGAAGAATCAGAAGGGGGAGTACACGAGAAAATCGCAGCTCCAGCTCCATCACCAAAGAGAATACAAGTTTCTCTATCTTTATAATTTACAAAGCGAGAGAGGATCTCTGCTCCAACAACTAAGATGTTTTTGTACATTCCTGTTCGGATAAATTGATCGGCAATGGCCATTCCATAGATAAACCCGGTACAGGCGGCTTGAAGATCAAAGGCAAAGACATTGCGTGCTTTTAATTTTTCTTGAAGGATACAGGCTGTGCTGGGCATGAGTTTATCGCCGGAAATTGTAGCAACCAGAATCATGTCTAAGTCCTTGGCTTCCAGTTGAGCAACTTGAAGGGCTTTAAGGCTGGCTTTCAAACAGAGATCACTCGTTGTTTCATGATCGGCAGCAATATGCCGTGTACGAATGCCAGTTCTTTCTACAATCCATTCATCTGTGGTTTGTACGCATTTTTCTAAGTCGGCATTTGTTAAGAGCTTTTCGGGAAGATAAGATCCTGTGCCAGTCACTTTTGTTTTAAACACTTGATAAACCTTTCATTTGTAAGTGATTAGAAATGACGATTTAAAATCTGTCTATGATTTCATTGGAAGCCTATAAGGAAGATAACGCATAACGTTGTCCAAAGAGAGTGGCAGTCCATTTAAAAATGTATACGGTTGTAGGTTTTTATTCTATTTTCCATAGAAATAAGGTTAGAGAGGGAGTTTATGAGGGCGTTAGTCATTTTATTTGTATTAATGTGTTCGTTTTCGCTACAAGCGAATAATGATTTTCAAAAATTAAAAGCAGCTGTAGATACAAGGGATTTTTTGGGGTTACAAAGACTCGTTGAAGATCCTAATATAGACATAAATGCGAGAGAGTTATCTCAAAAAAAGGGCACAATTCTACACTATCTTATGCGAGACGGAGACTTTTTAAGAGATGCTCCTGGTGTGTTTATGGATTTTTTAGATACACTTCTTGTTAATCATGCTGATGTGAATGCCATAACTTCATTTGGAGAAACACCTTTGCATCAAGCAGCACGGTATTTGGGAAAATATGAGCTAGGGAGACATGTAGTAAAACGCTTTTTAGATCATCCAGAAATAGAAGCGAACCGTAGAGTGCACACTGTTGAAGAAGTTGCTTTGCATGTGGCTGCACGTTTTGCCAGTGAGCCTGGATTTGTGCAAGAGTTTTTAGATGATTCTAAAGTTGATGTGAATGGAGAAAACAAAGTAGGAGAAACACCTGTAATGGTGGCGGCTCTTTTTTCAGCAAGCCCAGATGTTATACGTGCCGTTGTTCATCATGAGCGTGTTAATTTAGAAGTAGATGATAAATTTGGAAATACCGTGTGGGACTTAATGTGGAAGAATGCATATTTGCCTCCAGACGCAGATAAGGCTGGGTTAATGAGATATTTAGTTCAGGAGAGTGAACGTAAGTATAAATTGAAACAAGGTTGCTACGGGCTGTGAAAACATGCTATTTCCAGACAAAGTTTCAAACATAATATCTTGTTTGCAAAGAATTTAAGAGAGTTAGAGAGTACAAAAAAACATAGACTATTATAAGTTTTTATTCTACGTTTCATAGAAATTTAGAGGGAGTTTATTATGAGGGGACTAGTTATTTTGCTTGTAATAACGTGTTCGTTTTCATTACAAGCTGCCAATACTGAAAATGTTATATTCCACAAAGACTTTGAAAAGTTAAAAGCAGCTGTAGATAAAAGAGATCTTAAAGAATTACAAGATCTTCTTAAGGATCCGAATTTTGATCCAAATATAGATCGATGGGAAGGAATAATCTCAGATAGAAAAGGGGGTACAATTCTCCATTATCTTATGCGGGATGGTGAATTTTTAAGCGATACACCTAGGATATTTATGGCATTCTTAGATGCACTTCTTGACAGTGGTATTGATGTGAATGCAGTAGATATGTGGGGAATGGTCCCTTTGCATTATGCTGCAAGGGTTTTGGGAATATATCATGTGGGATGGATGCCTGTAACACGGCTATTAAGTCGTCCAGAAATAAAACCCAATATTAAAATACCCGGTGTTCAAGAAGCAGCTGTACATATAGCTGCACGTCATGCAACTGCACCTGGATTTGTGCAAACGTTTTTAAATTTTTCTGAAGTTCATGTGAATGAAGAAAACAAAGTAGGAAAAACACCTATAATGATTGCCGCTGTTTCTTCAAAGAGTCCAAATATTATAGATGAGGTTGTTCGTCATGATCGTGTTAATTTAGAGGTAAAGGATAGATGGGGAAACACGGTGGCGAGGTTAGTGTGGATGAATACAGGTTTACCGCCAAATGCAGATAAGGGGTTAATGGAACTTATACTTCAGGAGCGTGAACGTAAAAACAAATTGGTACAGGGTTGCTATGCGGGCAGTTGAAAACGTGTCATCTACTTCGTCACAATATATCGCTTCGGTTTGTATACGGTTTTCTTTTTTATGTTTGATTGGAAACTTTTCTTGAAGGCTTCCAAATGCTCAAACAGCTCTGAGGGTTCGCAGCTCGTCTCTCCTTTCGGGAGATACGCCCTGCGCCTCAGAGAACTGCGCTTTGAAATCCCTCAAGAAAAGTTTCCTCTGCAATATTCTAAAAATGTAAATGCATCCTCTATCACGATACGCTCTGCGCTTGGACTATAATTATCGTTTATCAATTCATTTTCGTTACACTAAATTCTATCTCTATTGTTGACCCTGATAAGCTAGAAATTCTAGCATGGGTTGCTTCTCTGAACATTGGGTCCAGAGCGGGTAACACTTAATTAAATTTAATACAGGAAGCTTAATCACTTTGAAGGAGATAAAGTCCAATGCGTATTGTTTTTCTTATCAGTTTTTTGTTGTGTGGAAGTGTTGTTGCTAAAGATAAAAAAGAAGATAAAAAGAAAGAAATTGTTGTCTATTCTTCGCGAAAAGCTCATCTTATTGAACCCGTTTTTAAGAAGTACACTGAAAAAACAGGGGTGGCTGTAAAGTTTCTAACGGATAAAGAAGGGCCTCTGATAGAGAGAATTAAAGCGGAAGGAAAAAGAACTTCGGCAGATATTTTTATAACAGTAGACGCTGGTAATCTTTGGCTTGCTGAAAAAGAGGGCTTGTTCCGTAAAGTAAAATCTAAAGTTTTAAACGAAAATATTCCATCTTTTTTAAAGAGCCCCAATAATAAATGGTTTGGGCTTTCTGTACGTGCACGCACAATTGTTTATAATACAAAGAATGTGCAATCAACAGACCTTTCAACCTATGAAGATTTAGCTTCAGAACAATGGAAAGGTCGGTTATGTCTGCGAACATCGAGAAAAGTTTATAATCAATCTCTTGTTGCTATGATGATGGAACGTTTAGGTAAAAAGAAAACAGAGGAAATTGTAAAAGGCTGGGTGAGGAATCTAGCAACAGATGTTTTCTCAAATGATACAAAAATGATGGAAGCTATAGCGGCTGGGCAATGTGATGTGGGTATTGGTAACACATATTATTATGGGCGATTATTGCGCGAAAAACCTAAGCTTCAGATGGCTTTATTTTGGCCCAATCAAAAAACCAGTGGTGTGCATGTGAATGTTTCTGGAGCAGGAGTTTTGAAACATTCTAAAAATAAAAAGGAAGCTATCCACCTGTTAGAGTGGATGTCGTCGGAAGAGGGGCAGCGGCTTTTTGCAGATTTAAACTTGGAGTATCCGGCAAATCAAAGCGTTGAGCCTCATAAGATGGTAAAAGACTGGGGTCAATTTAAGTCAGATAGAATAAACGTGTCTAAAGCTGGTAAATTGCAGGGAAAAGCCATTCAATTGATGGATCGTGCAGGCTATAAATAATAATGCAAACAAATATTGAAAACATAATAGGAAAAAGCCTGATGGGTTTTTTCCTATTTTTTATTTTGAGTGGTTTAGTGGCTCTTTTCATGCTGGCTCTACAGAACAAGGGTTTTCAATATTGGGAACACATGTTGTCTTTTGAGCTACCATTTGTTGTCAAAGAAACTTTTATTTTGGTTTTGAGCGTTTCTCTTATCAGTTTATTTCTTGGACTTTTTTTTGGTGGACTAATTGGACTTTATGATTTTCCTTTGCGATCTCAATTTGAACGGTTATTTATTTTACCTCTAGCGATTCCCCCATACGTTATGGCCTTTTTGACTATAGGATTATATGATGGAACAGGAGTTATACAGACTTTTATTAGAGAATTGAATTCTAATTTTGGATTTTATAATATTAGAAATGGACTAGGGTTAACACTTTCCCTATCATTTTCACTTTTTCCCTATATGTTTTTAATGATGCGTTCAGGATTAAAAACTGTACATGAAGATGTTGTGGATTCAGCAGAACTTTTAGGAGCAAAAGGATTAAAGAGATGGACAAACCTATTAATCCCCCTTATTAAACCTTGGATTGCAGCAGGGTTATTATTCATTATCTTTGAAGTTCTGTCTGATTTTGGAGCTGTTTCTTTATTTAACTATAGGACATTTACAACGGCTATTTATAAATCCTGGTTTGGCTTTTTCTCTGTTGGAATGGCGATTCGGTTTGCCATAATATTATTTTTTATTACCTTTTTAATTCATTATTTAGAAAATATGTATCAGAAAAAACGTGTTGGACACTTGGAAATAGGTTCGAAAAAAAGAAGACGAAGGAAGTTAGGACCTATTATGAAGTATGTAGCTACACTGATTTGCTTTTTGTTTTTTCTTATAACATTTTTACTTCCTGTATCTCTTCTTTTGAAATGGTCTTTTTTCGTTGATGAAAATATATTCAAATGGAGCGTGCAATCTATCGCATTAGCTTTTGCTGGAACGGTTGTTTTGTTTATATTGGCTTTCTCTGGAATTTTTCTCTCACGAAAAAAGGTATGGAAAAATCTTCTTAGCATTCCACAATTTGGTTATGCAGTTCCAGGAACAGTTTTAGCTTTGGCCTTTTTTCTTTCCAGTGAGGGTTTTATTAGATTTTTTGATTTAGAAAGAACGGCTTTTGTCAGTTTATGTGTTTTAGTTTTAGCTATTGCTGTAAGGTTTTTTCTTTTGTTTTTTCGATCTTTACAGGCGAACTATCAAAGTGTAGATAAAAGCCTTTTTGAATCTTCAATGCTTTTAGAATCGAATTCCGTTTTGCGATTTTTTACTCTCTATTTGCCTCTTTTGAAAACAGGTCTTATTGCAGGGGCTCTTCTAACCTTTGTGGAAATTCTTAAAGAATTACCAATGACTCTTATGATGAGACCTTTTGGTTTAGAAACGTTGTCTGTTAAAGTGTTTGAATATACTTCAGAAGGGGAGTGGGAAAGGGCAGCCCTACCCAGTTTAATGATTGTTCTGGTAAGCTTAATTCCAGTTTATCAATTAATACAAAAACGAGAGGTATAATAAAAACTAGGTGGAAAAATTTATGAATGACGTTTATTTAAAGATTGAAGACTTAAAGCATGATTTTGATCATCCTGTATTGAAGGGTATAGATCTGCAAGTTTACAAAGATGAAGTTGTTTGTCTTTTTGGAAAAAATGGGTGTGGAAAAACCACTCTTTTGCGACTTATTGCTGGTTTTGAAAAAGTACAGGGGGGAGAAATTTTTATAAATAATAAATGCGTAGGATCAAAGTCTACTCATAAAAAACCTTATGATAGACAAGTTGGTTTGGTGTATCAAAACTTAGCCCTTTTTCCTCACTTAACAGTTGAAGAAAATATTCTATTTGGTCTTAAGAAGTGGAATCAGAAATATAGAAAGGCAAAATTGGAATCTGTTTTAAATACATTTAAGTTGGAAAAACAAAAAGGAAAATATCCCAGCGAACTGTCTGGAGGGGAGAAACAGAGATTGGCTATAGCAAGGAGTTTAGCTGCTGAACCTAAGTTTTTAATGTTGGATGAGCCCTTCTCTCAATTGGATCTTAATTTGAGATGTGAGTTATCCTGTGAGCTTAAAGCCATTTTAAAAGAAAAGCGAATCCCAACACTTTTTGTAACTCATCAAATTGAAGAAGCCCAAGCTCTATCAGATCGAGCCGTTATTCTTTCTGAAGGCAAAATAACCCATTCCCTATCAAGAAGACAAATTACCAGAGGCCAGATTAGAGAGCTTATCAAAGTATAAAAGATTTTTGGTTTATGGATTCGTTAAGAAATTTTTACTTTGATCTTCAGAACTTTTTCTCATGGATTTTAAAAGCTCAAACAGTTGCCATGTAGAAAAGTATAGTTAAAAAAGGCTCCTTAAGTGTGCTATTTGTTTAAACAGCTCTGAAGGGCGCAAAGCGTCTCCCTTCGGGATACGCATTGCAGCTTCAGAGAACTGCGCTTTGAAAACCTTGAGAAAAGTTCTCTCTGCAATGTCTTAGAAATGTAAATGTGTCCTCTATCACAATATGCCCTACGCTCGGGAAAGAATAACATCTATGCTTCTGGAAAACTTAAAGTGTCATGAACCAAAAGTTTTCTAAACTAGTCCACTTTAGATGATTTTCAAGATCTCCCTGTGCAACGTTTTAGAATTATTGAAGAGCCAGACGAAGGTATGGGAGTATAAGTTTAGTTTAGTTTGTAGTTTTATGTATATTTTCTTAGAATAGATTTGAGTGGATTTTTTTAAGATTTGCGGTGTTTTTGTTTAATTGTGTTGAGTTTTATATTTAAAGTTATCGTAAGTGAGTTTGGTTTTAAGTATTTTAAGTTTATAAATGGGGGTAAGTGAAGATGAGTCGTTTTTTGTTTTTATTTGTATTTTTAGTGAGTTGTTCAAGTTTTGATAAAGTAAGCCGTACTCCATCTAATGTAGAAGATACATTTTTAGCTTCAACGACATTTAAGCGAATTTCAGTTGATAAGATTAATGATTTTGAAGATGGTAAGAGTTTTACAGTTGCTGAGATTAATGATCTTGATGGTGATAAGGGTTTTAAGATGGGAAGTCCTGGTAATGAAAAAGATCGAGATGATGATGAGGATCAAGTAGCTGTAAGTATATCCAAGGACTATGAGATTAAGAGTTTTACAGTTGCTGAGATTAATGATCTTGATGGTGATAAGGGTTTTAAGATGGGAAGTCCTGGTAATGAAAAAGATCGAGATGATGATGAGGATCAAGTAGCTGTAAGTATATCCAAGGACTATGAGATAATGACCAAAGAGGTGACGCAGAGGCAGTGGTTTGAAGTTACGGGTAAGAATCCATCACGTTTTAAGACTGAGGATGATTGTGACAATCATATGAGAATAGGTGATGTAGAGATGTGTCTAGATAATCCTTTAGAGCGAGTGACATGGAATGAAATAGATGAGTTGTTTGTTAAAAAGCTCAATATTGCTAAGGGATTGACGGGTTGTGATGGAACGCCAAAGTCACAAAGGGGTTGTTTACGTCTACCGACGGAGGCGGAGTGGGAGAATGCAGCAAGGTGTGGCACAACGACTGCGTATTCATTTGGCAATGATCCTGCTGTTTTAGCAAGTTATGGTATTTATAGGAGTAATTCTGGTAGAAAGACCCACAAGGTTGGCTCTTTAAGGGCCAATCCTTGTGATCTTTATGATGTTCATGGAAACGTATGGGAGTGGGTACAGGATAGGTATAAGAGAAAATTACTTGGTCGAACTGATCCCTTGCAGACTTCCGGACTCCATCGTGTTATTCGTGGCGGTGGTTGGTATTACGGTGCGAAGTACTTGCGCTCGGCAGATCGCAACTACGACTCCCCGGACAGCAGGTACTCCAATATTGGGTTCCGCCTAGTGAGGACATTGTAATACTTTAGGGCTTATCTTAAAGCCAATAACAAACGGCTGCGATTGCATTCGACTTTGTCTTCAAGCAAAAAATGCCTGTATGAGAATAAATAAGAGTCATTCATCATTCAAGTCACTTAAAGTGTTTTCAGCCAAGGTTTTAAAGCCTGACCTATCTTTGCACTGGCTCCAGCTCTTGTTTGAACTTCTTTCTGTATTTCCATCTTCAATTCTGCGATATTTTTTAAGTGCATACGTGATTTAAGAGCTTGAGTTATGTCTTGAGCTGTTCGAAGAGGTTGAACGGCTAATAAACCTCCCACATGTTTTTGGCTAAAATCCAGAGCTTCCCGATTTTTTTTAATTCGATGGCCTGTGAGTACAAAACACCCCTGAGTCAATGGTTCCATGACACTATGAACCTGCCTCTTAAAGGATCCACCTACAAAAGCCATATGAGACCAACTATAAAGCTCTGGAAGGATTCCAAATTGATCTACAATTAAAACATTCTTTTGTGCTGTGGAAAAATCCTCTGTCGTTGATGAATACTTCATATGAGTCAAAGATAGGGCACTCAATGTTTTTTCAAGATTTGTAATGCGTGAAATATCGTGTGGAACAATAATAAGTTTTAACTGATTTTCTTTGATAAGATCTCGTGAACCCCTAAGTATCTGTTGCTCATCCTCTGGCCAAGTGGAACCGCAGATGAGGCTGCTTTCTTTTGGACAATGCCTCTCCTCTAATTTCTCGGGATGGGATTTTCGATAGAGGGTTTGATCAACCCGTGTGTCTCCCATAACCTCAACATGATAAACTCCCTGTTTATTGAGAAGCTTTTTATCCTGTAAGGAAACACAAAAGACTTTGTCAAAAAAGGAGTATCTCCAACGAGGTAATGAATGAAAGATTTTGGGAAGGGGATAGCCTGTCGCAGAAAAAAGAATTCTAGGTATATTCTGTTGTGCAGCTATTTTTAGAAAAAGAGGCCAAATATCTGTTCTAGAAATCAGTATGAGTTGTGGACGGTGTGTTTTAAAAAAAAGATTAATGGTCTGAGGCTCATCCCAGGGTAGAGGGGCTGATAAGTCAATATTGTCGTCTTTAGAAATAGTGTCTTTGTATGAAGGAGAAAAATACGTACACAGAATAGGGATGAAGGGGAATTCTTTTTTTAATGCACGTATAAGAGGTTTAGCATATTCGTATTCTCCGCTAGCGGCATGTATAAGAATAGGTCGGTGTTTAAATGTGTGCTGTTCCCTTATGGAATGATTTCTTAAAACTTTTGTCGCCTGCATTTTTTTAGAATAAAGCGCACCAATGGATAAACCTACTTTAAATAGGGGGAAGATGGTGGTTTTATAAATCCAATCATACAGAGAAAAGTTCATTGATTTTTATTTTTACCATTTCTGGGTGAATATCAAAAAGACATTTTTTATGTACAGAGTTTTTGCATCGACCACGCCCATCTTTAGAACAGGGCTTGCAAGACAGTTCTGTTTCTAGGACGCGTGCTGTTTTAGAACTTGGATACCCAAAAGCTG
>CBDBKL010000006.1:0-339733 GCA_965206675.1 Bdellovibrionales bacterium
ATTGACGATTCTGTTTTTGGTGTGCTTGTTCAGTACCCTACCACATATGGAGATATTAATAATTATTCTGAGCTATTTGACTCCGTCCATAGTGTAGGCGGACTGTGTATTATGGCCGCTGATCTTTTAGCTCTCACCCTTCTTAAACCTCCTGGAGAATGGGGTGCTGATATTGCTGTTGGAAACACTCAACGTTTTGGAGTGCCATTGGGGTTTGGAGGACCCCATGCCGGTTACTTTGCGACAAAGACAGAGTTTAAACGCATGATACCTGGAAGAATCGTAGGTGTTTCTGTCGACAGTCGCAAAAACAAAGCCTATCGGTTAGCACTACAAACCCGTGAACAGCATATCCGTCGAGAAAAAGCGACGAGTAATATATGTACGTCTCAAGTTCTTCTTGCGATTATGGCAAGCTTCTATGCCATATACCACGGACCAAAACGCTTAAAAAAAATCGCCCAACGCATTTATAATCTTACAAGCACTTTGAAGAAAAGTTTGGAATCAAAAGGTTTTTCCATTTGCAATAAGCAATACTTTGACACCCTAACGATAAAAGTTTCCCCTGCGCAGAAGGAAAAAATCTTAAGCCGCAAAATAAATTTACGTCAAGACCAACCAGAAACTCTAGGTGTAAGCCTTGATGAAACAACGACTCTTGATGATCTACAACATCTCATTGACGTTTTTTCAGAAGAGAGCACTTCCATTTCAGTATCCACTTCTGATTCAATATCTAAAGAATTTCATCGCACCTCGAATTTTCTTTCTCATAAAGTTTTTAATTCTTACCACTCAGAGACAGAGCTTTTACGGTATATGACTCGTCTACAATCAAAAGATCTTTCTCTGACGTCTTCAATGATTCCTCTCGGGTCATGCACAATGAAACTCAATGCCGCTTCTGAAATGCTACCTGTGAGTTGGCCAGAAATTTCCAAACTTCATCCTTTTATTCCCTCGTCTCAAACCAAAGGTTATCTGCGTCTTTTTAAAGATTTAGAATCCTGGTTGTCAGACATCACAGGTTTTAAAAGTGTTTCACTACAACCTAATGCCGGATCTCAGGGAGAGTTAGCCGGTTTATTAATTATAAGACAATTTTTTAAAAATAATTCTCAATCTCATCGCAATATTGTTCTTATTCCTCAATCAGCCCATGGAACCAATCCCGCCAGCGCGACACTGTCTGGTTTTCAATCTGTTTCTGTGGAGTGTGATGAAAATGGAAATATTGATCTTGAAGATTTGAATAAAAAAGCTCAGGAGCACTCTAAAAACTTAGGGGCTTTAATGATCACGTACCCATCCACTCACGGTGTTTTTGAAGAAAATATCAAAGAGGTTTGTGCTGTTATTCACAACCATGGCGGACAGGTGTACATGGATGGTGCGAACATGAATGCACAGATGGGGTTGTGTCGACCGGCGGAATATGGAGCAGATGTTTGTCATTTGAATTTGCATAAGACATTTTGTATTCCCCATGGGGGTGGTGGACCTGGAATGGGTCCCATTGCTGTTGCTTCTCATTTAATCGAATATCTTCCAGGCCACAGCGTTTATGGTTTAGGTACAAAAGAAAGTTTAACGGCCGTCTCAGCAGCTCCTTGGGGTAGTCCGAGTATTTTACCGATTTCTTGGATGTATATTGCTATGATGGGAGCAGAGGGTTTAAAGAAAAGTTCTGAAATCGCTATTTTAAATGCCAACTATATCGTTCATCGTTTAAAGAGTTCTTACGAAATTCTCTATACGGGTACAAAGGGATATGTGGCTCATGAATGCATTATTGATCTTCGAGCCTTTCAACCTCTTGTAACGGTAGAGGATGTGGCTAAGCGTTTGATGGACTATGGATTTCATGCTCCCACGGTGGCTTTTCCTGTACCGGGAACAATGATGATTGAACCCACAGAGAGTGAATCGAAAGCGGAGCTAGATCGTTTTTGTGAGGCCATGATAGAAATACGAAAAGAAATTGAAGATGTAGTGAACGGAAAAAAAGAAAACAATCTTTTAAAACTGGCTCCGCATACAGTAGAGGATATTTGTAGTGAGTGGGATCGGCCTTATTCACGAAAACAGGCCGTTTATCCTTTAGATTGGGTTAAGGAGAGAAAATTCTGGCCTGCTGTTAACCGGATTGACAATCCCTATGGGGATCGTCATTTATTCTGCACCTGTGAATAAATCTAAACGCTCCGCTTTTTAAAATAGTCTTTTAAAAACGACAAGCAGTCTCCGAACTTTTTTGCTCGTCAGAGCTGCTTTCTTGAACAAACCCTCTCTTCTCGAAGAGATTCTACTCTTTCAATAATACCAATTATTTTGGCGTGTCGGGTTGATTGGAAGGGTGTGCTTTTTTAAAAGGCTCTAGTGCAATACATTTTTCATATACCGAAGTGATTTTTGAAAATGGTGTCATATCCACATTAAACCTTTCAGCATTATAAACCTGCGGAATAAGAAAAGCGTCAGCCGCAGTTAATTCATCCCCACACGAAAATTCTCCCCCTTGCATTTCATTTTCAAAAGCTTGAAATCCCCTTTGTATCCAATATGTACTCCAATCCGTTTTGTCTCCTCCCAGTTCTTCGATTTTTTTTAAAACAGAAAGATTCTGCAAGGGTTGAATTCCAGAATTAACAACTTCACATAGCTTTATAACATGACATCGAGCTTCTATATCTTTTGGCAAAAGATTGGGGTCTGGAAAAAGAGCTTCAAGGTATTCAATAATAGCTAGAGACTGTGCTAGGGGGTATCCATTATGAACAATAGTGGGAACCTGTGCCATAGGATTAATCTTCCCATAGTCCTTTGCATATTGTTCTCCACCATCCTTTAAAAGATGAAGAGCCTTATATTCATAGGGTATATTTTTAATCTCCAAAGCAATACGCACTCTATAGGCTGATGAACTTCTATAATATGAATAAAGTGTAATGGGTTCCATATATCCCTTTCATAGGGTGTACTGCATTTTCCTCTCTTATATAAACAGTGCATTTTAATCTGTGATTCCAAAAAGTTCAAGATTTCGCCATTTTCCTATCCCACCTTTGCTCGATATATGTCTTATGCTTTAAAGAACTGCACTTTGAAAGTCAGAGAGAGCTTTTCTCAAGGCTTCCAAAGCCTCAAACAATTCTGAGGGCCGCAGCTCGTCTCTCCGCCGAAGGCTAAAAGCGATTAGCTAAATAACGCTCGACTCAATCGAGCTTAGAACAAACGGTCTTTAACGGAGATACGCCCTGCGCCTCAGAAAACTCGTTTTGAAATCCTTGAGAAAAGCTCTCTCTGAAAACTTGTCAAAATGTGCTCCCTATGACAACTTAGAGTTCATTATTTGGCTATATTAAGGAGATTTATGAAATTAGGATCACTGAAATCAACTTCATCGTTAGATGGTATACCTGTCCTTGTCAGTCGTGATGGGCGTTTTGCTGTCAAAGTGAACGACCAAGTGTCTTCATTAAGAGAAGCCCTCGAAAATTGGCAAAGAATAAAACCTCAGTTGGAAAAAACATATAAAGAATTAAATGACAGTGAGATAAAAAATTCTTTTCCTGTAAACATCAACGATTTTCATTCACCACTGCCGAGATCATTTGGTTGGGCAGATGGCTCTGCTTTTATTCATCATATTCGTTTAGTTCGAAAAGCACGCAATGCGGAACCCCCTGAAACTTTAATGACAGTGCCACTTATGTATCAAGGAGGCAGTGACACATTCTTAGCTCCCACAGATGATATTCCAGTTATTGATGAAGCCTTTGGAGTCGATCTAGAGGGAGAGATAGCTGTTGTGACTGACGATGTTCCTATGGGCGTCACACCCGATGAAGCCCTCAAACACATTCAGCTCTTTATGCTTTGCAATGATATTTCGTTACGCGGATTAATACCCGGTGAATTGGCTCAGGGCTTTGGATTTTTTCAATCTAAACCCAGTTCTTCATTTAGTCCCTTTGCTGTAACGCCTGATGAATTAGAAGAATCTTTTAAAGAAGGGCGCGTGCATTTACCTCTGTTATCAGAACTTAACGGAAAGTTTTTTTGGCAACCCAGATGCCGGTGCTATGCACTTTCACTTTGGTGAATTAATTGCTCACGCCGCACGCACACGCAGACTTTCTGCAGGATATATTGTAGGAAGCGGCACAGTTTCCAATGAAGATCCTTCTCGGGGAAGCAGTTGTTTAGCAGAAAAAAGGATGATTGAAAAAATAAATACAGAAAAAATCACCACACCGTTTTTAAAACCTGGCGATACGGTAAAAATAGAAATGAAAAACAACAATGGAGAAGACATATTTGGTACGATTTTTCAAAAAGCCATTAAGATTTAAAGAATCTTTAGGTTCAAGGCAACTTAATTTGTTTTATCTATTTTTCTTTTTTTGAAGTTTTTGAAGTTTGAGCTTCGATAAACCAGTAGCTTTTTCAATTGTATCAAGATCAAATCCATTCTCTAACATTCTGTAAACAATTTGATGAAGTTCTTCTTGCTTTCCTTTTTCTATTCCTTTTTCTATTCCCTTTGCTATTCCTTCTTTTAGCCCGTGTTTAATTCCTTCTTGTCTTCCTAGTTTTAGTCCCGCTTTTCTACCTGCTTTTAATCCCCTTTTCATTCCCACTTCACGAGCCCAAGCTTTCTCAGCTTTTTCATCACTAATAGCTTTAAGACGATCCTCTTCCTGCCACCTCAACTTATCCTCTAACGACATATCCTTTAAAAGTCCCATAGCTTTCCTCATCTCCTTATTCTTCTGAGCCAACTGCTCTAATTCACTCTCTTTTATTTGACTTGAATGTCTAATAATATAGCACCAATAGTCCCTTAAATCAATTAAACTCTCTATATTCGTTTTAAACTTAGAAAGCTCTACAAACACTATCTTTAAATCTCTGTTGAGACAAAAATGTGGCTCTTTATCTGAGAGTAGAGAAAAGCTAGTCACAACGTCTTGAGTTTCTTTAAACATTGAAAATTCAGTAAAGATCAATGAGTACGTGGGGTGAAGTTTTTCATATTCTTTTCCCTGTTTGAAACCTTCCGTATAAAGCCTGGCCCAGTAGAACAGGATTCTAGACAGAAAGCCTTTCTTGTAGGCAGATTGCATTTCAACGTTGATTTTCTCGCCTGTGTTTAGTTCCAGTTTCAGATCCAAGATGATTTGTTTTTTCTTTTCGACTTCAGGTGGGATCTCAGGGTTTAGGATATCAATTTTTTCAATATCTTTATCTGAGGGAAGAGGAAGAAAGGTTTTCAGTAAAGAGCGAAGAAGGCTTTTATCTCTTGTAAAATAAGTCTTAAACATCAAATCTTGACTGAGTTTAATATAAGATTGTTTCTTGTTTTTCATTTTACCCATGCCCTCCAGTTTTACTCACCGAAGACTCTGTAAAACTCAGACGATCTCCTTAAAGGTGAGCGAATCAAACAAAGGTAAAAGCAAAGAGCATACCCACCTGAGAACTAAAATAATAAACTCTCAGGGAATAAAGTGGTCCGGTATTCGGACATCGGACTCAAAAAAACTTGCATTCTTTATAAATTCACTTTGTCTAATTTAAAAAATTAGTTACATTTAGTGTGCAGATGAAAACTAAAATATCCCTAATTATAACAATGGTTTTTTCTATGAATATTTTAACTCATGCTAGCCCCTCACAAATAGATTGTTTTGGTCCTTTTAAAAAAAATTGGGCGAATGAAAGTTATAAAGTCTGGGACCACAAAATGAGCACAACAGCTATAAAAACGTTGGTTGATAGAAGCACCATGGACCTCTCTAAACACTCACGCTCTGGAATCATGATGGGAGCAGCCAAAATCACAGAAGATATTCCTCTCCATCAACACGAAGAAACAGAAATTTATTATGTTCTAAAAGGAAAGGGACGTACCTTTTTAACAACTCTACAGGGACGCTATACATTTGACATAGAGGCAGGAAGTTTTCTCTATTTACCATCGAGAATGCCACACTATACGAAGGCTCACCCTGGCACTCCACTGGAACTTCTTTATATTTTTCCACAAGATTCCCTAGGAAATGTGCAATATGTTTTTGATGGCTCACTTGAACTTAGTACAGAAAGCCCTATTGTTGGTAAACTATCTCTTCCTAAAAGCTACCCCTCTGAAGTGCTAGAACGCACATTAGTCGATACAAGGAGAAAGACAGAAACCCATCCCACTGGACAAGTTATGAAACAGTTTCGTATGCCGACTGAAAGACAAGTTGATAACTTTGCAGCAAGCAATAGCATACTTTTTATTAGACAAGGAGAAGGCACTATAAATATTCATGGTGAAAACTTTCCGATTCAAAATGGAGAATATCTCTACTTAGAAAAAGGCACCTCTTATTCTCTTCAAAGTGGAAATTCTCAAGGACTAGATGTTCTTATTTTTCAATAAAATGTCCTACTAAATCTAGTTGTTATTTTATAAACTCAGCAATGCTTTTTATTTCTTTTATCTCACCTATACTCCCACAATCCAACTTGACGTTTTCACATAAAATAGATAAACTCTAGTAATGGATAAAAAGCTAAAATCTCGTCGTGAATTTTTAGAATTTTTGGGTTATTCAGCTTTAGCTTCTTCCTTACCTATATCATTATATGCAAAAAGCCCCGCTCCAACACTCAAGAAGATGTTACCCTTTCAACCGCTTTCTCTTTCTAAAAAAGATGAGTTTCAATTGGCTGGAGGTTTTTCAACCTATTCTGTTTTAAAATGGAATGAGCCCATCAATAATAGAGGCGAGCTCTTTGGTTACAACAATGATTATATTGGTTTTATTCCCCATCTTTTAAATGAGGGGACGCTGTGGGTAAATCATGAGACCTCTCATCCTTTTTTAGTCCATGGAGAAGATGGTTATAAAAAGAACTCAAAGGATAGAATTGACATAGAGAGAAAAACTGTAGGTGGCAGTCTTTTGAGGATAAAAAAGAAAAGTGGCAAATGGTCTTTGGATAAATCACATTCGATAAACAGTCGGTACGATGCAACGACACCGATACCCTTTGCATGGAGTCGTGCTATACGAGGAAAACGAAGTGCTATTGGAACTTTAGCAAATTGTTCTGGCGGAATTACACCCTGGGGTACATTTTTAACTTGTGAGGAAAACTACGATATTGCCTATGGGGATGTGGATTATTCTTCTGGACGACGTGTTGTAAATTATAGAAAAAAAAGAGAGGGAGTTATGCCATGGCATACATTTTATCCCCTTCCTCCGGAACACTATGGCTGGGTTGTGGAGATTAACCCTCGTAGTAAGAGAGCAAAGAAGTTAGTTGGTCTTGGGCGTTTTGCACATGAGGGGGCACTGGTTGTTAAAGCACCTGATTCTCGTACTGTTGTCTATATGGGAGATGATGCTTACGATCAGTTTATCTACAAATACATTGCTAAAAATAGGGATGCTTTACGAGGTGGTACACTTTATGTGGCTGACACGAAAAATGGCCGATGGTTAAGTTTAAATTATAGAAAGCAGCCTATTTTGTTAAAACATTTTAACAGTCAGACGGATGTTATGATTCAAACACGCAAGGCTGCAAAATTATTAGGGGCGACGCCTCAAGATCGACCAGAGGGAATAGCCAGAAATCCAAAGACAGGGGATATTATTGTAGCTTTGACAAAAGGCAGAGATAATCCTTATGGGTCTTTATTAAAAATAAAAGAAAAGAATAATGATCCTCATTCTTTAGAATTTACCTCTTCCACCTTACTGACTGGAGATGCCAAATCGGGATCAGCATGCCCTGATAATGTGATATTTGATCGCAAAGGAAACTTATGGTTTACAACGGATGTCGACACTAGAACTTTAGGAAAGGGACCTTACAAGGATGTACCCTGCAATGGTCTTTTTTATGTTTCCATGTCTGGTGATCAGGCCGGTGTGCCCCTATGTGTAGCGACAGCTCCTATTGAGGCCGAGTTAACTGGCCCTTGTATTATTGATAATGAGACTCTATTGATTTCGGTTCAACATCCGGGGATTGATTCTCGCCCTGGAAAAATCACAAGCCACTGGCCAGATGGTGGAAATAGTATTCCCAAACCCTGTGTTATGGCTATTACAGGCTCTGCAATGAGAACTTTATTAAGCTAGTTAAATCAAACGTTCCGACCTGGGCGATAACTTTGTTTCCATTCCAGTTGGATATAAAATGCAATCGTCTATAAACATGTTATTAATAAGTAAAATCAAAGACCTAGGGTATAAATTAATTTCAATATAGGGAAGTAACCTTTTCACTTCTTTGGGAGCGATTCGATTCCTATAGATCTATAGATTATAATCAGCTACGAATGAATCTATCTAAAGTCGTTTTTTATTAAAAAGGAATCAAAGTTACTTTTTATGAACCCACTGTCATCTATTTCTCTACGATTACTCCTTTCCATCATCTTATTGGGATCTTCTTTCTCCAATCTTCATGCACAAATACAAACAGAGCCTTTGATACCGAACCATATGAACAAAACGGCTTTAGACATTGCTATTGAAAATGATTTCATGGCTGGATGCTATCAAAGGATTTCTCTTTAAATTCATTTATGCAACAAAGAATTTTTGAACGCATCAAAGAGATTATTGAATTTAAAGATCCCGAACTATTACAACAATTATTTGTACAAGCTTTCCCCAATTTTTATTGGCGTGGCTTATGGGATTTAGTAAAGAGATCGATAGAAGTGGCGATTGAACTTCAAGACCACAAAACTATCAAAGAAATTGAAAAAAGGTTCTTTTTGAAATATGAATTTGAAAACGCTCCGAGTGAATTTGAAACCATCAAACATTTAATTCATGAATTTAACCGTAACAGCAATAGGCAATGGGGGAAATTAAACTCCCGTTTTCAGGCTGCCATTGCCCCTTCCGATACATCTTGTTTTTAAATCCTAACCATAACAATCCCCTCCATCTTATGACTTGTTAAATTTACGTAGCTTCACCAAACTAGATCACCACAAATCAACGCCATAAAGCACTTATGGGTATAGCCCACATATTTTTTCCAAACGAAACAACATGTTGACCAGTATAAAGAACAATTCCCGTAAAAGAAGATCTTTTGCTTATGTTCAAGCCAAACCATTTTAGATGTTTAAATGAAGATTTACTTACTGTTGAACCTGCTTTTACATCTATTCCAAGAATAGAGCCTTTTTCGTTTTTAATAACAAAGTCAATTTCACGTTTTTCGCCATCACGATAATGGTATAGTTCATATTCTTCACTCTGTGCTTCAAGAATAGAAACAAGTTGATGAAAGACAAAAGTTTCAAATAACTTACCACTTTTATCACTATTGAGTAAAACCTCTTCCTGTTGCCAATTCAAAAGAGAGGCCATTAACCCTGTATCTGTCATAAATATTTTTTCTTGCTTACTCACTCGATCATAGTCTGTTTTATGCCAAGGCTTTACACGCTCTATAAGACAAAGGCTTTCCAGAGCATTAATATATGTTTGTATTGTCGCACGCGATATAGATAATGTCTTACCTATATCTGATATAACCATAAACTTTGATGACCAAGCTGCTAGTATAGTAACTAGTTTACTAAGACTATCTTTACGTTTTATCTGAGAAATATCTATAAGGTCACGCTCAATTAAGGCTTCTAAATAGTCTTTGTACCATTTTTTTTTATCTTTATACTTTTTCAATCTTAGTGGCTCAGGATAGCCACCATTAAATGCATGTTTAATATATGTATCTTTATACACTCTCTTCTGTTGGAAGTTTGAATTAAAATTTCCATCAAATATTTTTTTAATGAAAGAAGGCTGTTTGCCATATATTTCACCTAATGTTAAAGGTCTTAATCTGATCTTTGTTATTCGTCCTGCCAAAGATTCTTTTACACTGGGCAGGGATTGTATGTGTGTAGAGCCTGTAAGAAGAAAACGACCTGGCTTTTCATTTTCATCAACATTTTGTTTTATGGCTTGTAATAAAAGTGGCGCACGCTGAATTTCGTCAATAATCATAAGATCATCACCATGACGCACGAAACTTTCTGGGTCATCCAAAGCGGCATTTAAAAGTGTTGTATCGTCTAACGTACGATAAATTATTTTTTTATTAATGAGATTCTTTGCCAAAGTTGTTTTTCCGCTTTGTCGTGGTCCAATAAGTAACAATACTCTTCGAGTTTTAAGAGCTTGTTTTATTTTTTTGGCTTGCCAACGTTTATAAATTTTTAGAGCCATTTTCACTCTCTATGACGTTAGGTTTTCACTTTTCACCTTTTATGGACACTTAAAATATTCTATCTCTAAATCCCGATAAAATCAATATATAGTGCCCGAAATTTTCAATAAATAGATCCCGTTAAATTATAAGTTGAAATCCTCTATTTCAACTCTAATTCCCATTCTAAAATAAGATTTATAAAGTAATTTCAAATAGTTAGTTGATACTCAAATCCTATATACAGTCAGAAGTAGAGTTGGAATAGAGGGATAATAATTCTATTCAATTTCAATGGTTTTGGGATAGGCTCTAAGTTCTATTTGCAATAGATAATTAAAAAATTCCAATGGACGATGGAGTAAAGTTTTGCTAATTCTGATTTCAAATTCAAGGAGAAGGCAATGATTAAACTTCTTTTCTTCACCGTAATGAGTTTTGCTGCAATTGAAGATCAAATGCTTGATACAGTATCACAAGAGAAGCCCAATTCATTTACTTTTTTAATAGCAATGGGAATAGATATTCTTTATCAAGATGCTCAGGGGAACAACGCACTTCATAGGGCTGCGGTGTTAGAATCTACAGAGATGGCTAAAGCTGTGATGGAAAAGGCTCAGGCAAAGGATCAATTAATCGAACTTCTTAATGCTCAAACGGTTACTGGGAATACACCGATTCATTTGGCTTCTCGGAGTAATCATGCAGATATGGTTCGTCTTTTTTATGTGGCAGGGGCAGAGCTTTTGATACCGAACAATTCGGGGCAAACGGCCTTAGACATTGCTACTGAAAAGGAGTACGAAGACGTCATTGACGTTTTAAAGATTGATCCTCCGGAGCTGTGTTACTAGATGAGCCTGTATATAGCATGGCTTTATTTTTTCCTCTAGCCACATAGGGTGTGAAATCAAAGTCTTAGAGACATAAATTAATTTCATTATGGGGAAGTAACCTTTTCACTTCTTTTAGAGCCATTCGATTCCTATAGAGCAATAGATTATAATCAACCGCAAATAAATCCATCTAAAGGAGTTTGCCGTACTAAAAATGAGTGATTCTTTATGAACTTGTCTTTCTTCTTTTCACGTTTACTACTTTTTGCCATTGTGTTGGAATCTTCTACGCTCCAAGCGCAAACAAAGCTCAGTCCAGATAAATTGACTCCGGTGCTTTCTCAGAGCGAACAGTTTCCTCAAATGGTTGAACAGGTCTTACTATATCCTCCAAAGTTAATTTGGGATACTCATTCAACTCTTGTTGATGCACTAGAAAACACCGGGAATCTAGAAACAACCGAAAGTCGCCACCCACTATTGACTTTAGAAATAGACACTGAAGTTAGGACTGGAAAAACTATTCAATTTAAAGTTGTGAAAGACAGTTTTATCTCTGATTGGGGTCAAGAACTTTCCGCTTTTGTTGCTGAACACGAGTTGAACACGACTGATCAAATTTTACGAAAAATCTCTGAACTTTCATTATACAAACCTTACTTGGCATCTACCCCTCATGATTTTATCTCTGCCTTGGTTCAAACTTTAGATAGGGACGTGAATCGCGAAGAGATTTTTCGAGCTCTTCAGCGTGGTGATCTTTCGGTATTGGAAAATGCCCTTGATGATTATCCAAAGGGAAGGGGGTTTAAACCATTCTCCGCCTTTGTTTTAGAACCAGATAGAGAGAAGGATTATTATCTAGGTGTCTTAAGAGAAATCATAGAGATGAATGAAAGAATGAATCAACTTGTTACTGTTTATATTTTTGCAAGTCAGATGGAAGCTTTTGAAGCACAGATACAGGGATACTTAGTAAAGAGTTTAGAAACATACTTAACAGAACTTAGCGAAGAAAGTTTAGTTTGGATCATGGAAAAAAATTTACAAAAGCATTTCTCAAAAACTATTGCCACCACTCAAAGGGCAGAGAAAATATACAACAGAGTACCACCCCCCATCGATAGTATTACACCCTTTCCTGTAGAGGTAGGAACTAGAGTTGTAACCTTTCGTAGAAGGATACTCTCTCGTATTAAAAGTATAGAAAGGGAGATTAAACGTCATCAAGAGGTTGTCACAGAGCGCACTCAAGTCAGTGAAAACAAACTGACATTAGTAGAAGTTCATCCTTCCATTGGTGTTTTTCGAGGTTATATAGGGGGGGATTGTTCGAGCAGTCAGTGTTTTGGCTATCCCTATAGTTCTAAGGAAAGGGTTTTCTTTATACTCAACAAACGAGGAGAGGATGTTGGTTACTTAAATGGAGCTATGGTGAACACCACCGTTGACGGCAAAAAAGCTTTTCTTGTGAATGGTCTTGCAGGGGCAAGGATATCTAAAGAGATGGCGACCATCATATTTGCTGGCTTAAGTAAAAGCAGTCAGGCATTAGGTGTGGATGAGGTGCTTATCTTAAATCAGGAGAATCATTTATCTCACCTTGATTACACTGAAATCAGAAGAGCTTTTGAAAGTCATGTGGGTGCTGTCGTTCTCGTTACTTTCTTAGATCGAAGTTCTCGGAAAGTTATTGACAAATATTCTATAACTAACACCTACGACAATCCAGATACATTGTCGATAGGTCACCGGATTGAAAACATTGAAGAAATCCGAGAGGGCACGAGTGTGACAACTTCGGAGCGACCATTTGAATCACCTCAATTGGAAAATTTTAAAGTGTCAGATCTTAAGCCAAGGGAAGTATTTTTTCTTAATATGAGTCATCCTAACATTGCTCAAGAATGGGGAATAGATTGGCTCAGAGGAATGGACTCGTTCACAGATAGAAAGTTATTAGAACTCATTCAAAATGTCGACAGATTTTCAGTGCATGAGTATCAATTAAACTTGCAGGCCTTACGTCGTTATTTCTCCGTTTCACAGGTGGAGTTTAATCGACTGACATATTTTGACCAATTAGGAGGTGTTGTTAAGGCTCCAGATTTTTTTAGCTCTCCGGCTTATGAAATTGTCACGGAAGCACTTGAAGAAGTCATTACAGAGGAGAATTTTGTAGAGATAGACAAATATATAGTCAAAGTTTTCCCCTATGTTCGCGGCAAGCGAATGGGAGAGCTTGTTGAAAGGACTTTAAATCTTGTCATTGAAAAGAAATTTGATACTCCACTCATGTGGTTTGCCCATGGTGTTTTTCCCTATGCCCATGTTCCTAATAAAGACCGAATGATTATAACAACAATAGCAGCTGCAGTGAAATTAGGGGCACCTGATGTATTAACTGAGTTGGCTCATAAAACCTTACCTCGAATACGATCGCCACGACGAAAGGATATCATTGACCTGGTAAGACGTGCTGCCATTGCCTTCAATACACCAGAAATTTTATGGGCATTAGGCACTCATAACCATCTTGGTGATGAAAGGGGGTGGCGGATGTTGCGATCAAAAACAGATCAACGGCCATCAACTTTTGACCTTGTAACTAAACGGATTACACTTCAGGAATATAATCGCCAAGCGAGTATATTGATGGACTATTTTTCTCTTACGCGTGAGCAGTTTATCCAAATTTTCACTACCAGTGAATTCTTTGAAATGTGGCACATAATAAATGTGGCTATAAAAGATACAATTGAATCTGAAAACTATGAAGCTCTTGAAAGACTGAAGGTGAATTTTTTTTCAGCAGTGAAGCTGGAACATGAAATTCACATCATGCCCCCTATAATTATACATGAGTTCAACACCATCAAGACCTTGCTCCATGAATTTTTTAATGACGGCAATAGGAATTGGGCAAAATTAAGAACAGATTTTCAAGCCGCTACGGCTGCCCCTGATCCACCTTGTTTTTAAGCATTCTCTTCTAAACTTCTGAGCCTTAAACTTCAGGGTAGGTTATTGTACAATGACGGGAACGCTCCAACCTATAACTCTCCTACCTCTCCAAAGGCCATTATGATCTTTAACGATGAGATGTCTGGAGTCTCTAATTCTGGAGCGAAGGCCGGCTTGTTGAAAGAGATGGAGCAGAACCATTGTGTCGGATAGGTTTTCGACTTTTCTTATAATGGCGACATGTCCATAGCTAGCGTCTGTAGAGAACGAGATACTCGACCCTGGCGTTGGCAATTGGGGTGAGCAGCCGTTGTCAAAGAACACGAATTTAAGTTTTATTTCTCTTTCGGGTTCGGTTTGTATGAAGGGATTATGTTCATTAGAAAAGTGAGTTAAGTTGAGGGCTAGGTCTTTACCATTGTCCAAGGCCTAAGCCGATTTGAGTAGGAACATTGTAAACATTTTTAAAAAAGCGATGAACCAGTTCAGTGCATTGGTATTTTCCTTTTTCTCTATTTCCATAGGCAACCACTCCCATATAGGTATCAAAGTCTTTTCCATATTGAAGGGGTATGGGGATTTGAAAACCTTCGGGATAATTTCCCAGGGATTTGTCTAAAGAAAAAACGTGTTCTTCTGTGGAGAGTTGATTGTGATTTTCTTTTTGTCGACATCTTGGCTGTAGGTTCGAGGGGTAGGAGTGATGAAATGTCGATTGATAGGGAGGGTCCATTTTATATCTTCTTGGTGGCAATCGTCGACCGGATATGCAGTTGACATACAGGGATAGGTTATCACCAAAATGAAATTGAGCTATTATGGGTCCCCTTTTGAATTCATAGGGGTCGAAAAAATATGTATTGTTGTCATATTTTTCAAAGTACACATTGCTTTCGACTTGAACATTTTCTGCAGGACTATTTAAAATAAATTGACCACTGGATGGGGAAATCTTCAGGCGGTATCCTTGACGATTATAGAGGGGGTAAAGACCATGAGGGGGTTCTTCGTAATTATGACCATCATCATATATTTCGGTATATTTATGAACACTTCTGCTGTTATTTCGATTTTGTAGAATACAGGAGTACCATCCTTGTTCTGGGGTGGTTTGGAGTTGTGGGTCTCTGTTGGCTTGGGCGATTATAGCGCAGAAAACGCATAAAAAGATGACCGCTGGCACGACTAAGTGTGTGTTCTTCAATGTTGATTTTCCCCTATATGTCTGATAATTTAGGGGCGACTCTATATATCGGATTTCTTATTGTCACGATTTTTTTCTATATTTTTTAGCCTTAATATTGAAATTATGCGGTATAAAAGCGTAATCACCCGATTTTTCTTAAACCTTATTTATATCGTCGTCACTCTAACTATAGAATCTTAACCAATAAAGGATTGTATGATTACTCCTCAGTCTTATTTATTATCGTCATCATTCAAACAAAGAAGTAAAAAATGAAAATTTAATATAGGGCCCTCTTAAACCTTATCTATTGTCGTCGTCACTCAAACACGCTTGGCACGCTGTTTGCTACATATAATAGTGCTCTTAAACCTTATTTATTGTCGTCGTCACTCAAACCCATTGATTGAGTACAATCTCAGGAGCAATGATTAACTCTTAAACCTTATTTATTGTCGTCGTCACTCAAACACCAGGTTTGCCGCTGCGGGGAGGGCAGCTATCACTCTTAAACCTTATTTATTGTCGTCGTCACTCAAACTTTGTAATCTTGACATTATTGCCTAAAATTAATTCTCTTAAACCTTATTTATTGTCGTCGTCACTCAAACCCATAGACATCAATGATATTTATAAGTTAGAGCATATCTCTCTTTTCGTCACAACAAAGAAAAAACTTTAAAGGGAAAACATAAATGAAAACAATAACTTACAAAAATAAACTAAAGTGATGTAATCTTTTGAAATCATTTACTTTTACATTAAAAGGCTTTTCACACTTTGAACCTCTTAAAAAACATAAACCTGATCTAGCCTTGTGTAATCACCTAAATATATTACATTCTCCAAACAATAATTATTTAGAGGATAAATGTAGCATTTATCTTCTCTTTTATTTAAAGGAACCTTTTTAAGATCTATCTCAAATTTTTTGTAATAAGTGAAACATAAATCTAGTTCAAAAACTGAGTATTGAATTCTTCTCCCATACTTTAATAAAGTTTTCACCAAAAGACTTCTCGTCTTATCTTCAACAACATCAAAACAAACAAGATATATCAAGCTAATAACCCTTTTCTTTGAAAATAAATATAACCATCATCAACTATATGATTGTAAATCTCTCTAACAAAAAATAAAATATTATCTCTCCTTACTTCTGTCATAAAACTCTCTCTAAAATCTTTATAAAAAGCTTTTTTCTTTTCAGGATTCACAAAAAATACAATTTTACCATCTACATTAAAGTCATCAACAGTTACTTTATATTTTTTTACAAAATAAAGAACATACTTATCTGCATAGATTGAGCGAAATGGCTCCATAATATCACATATCAATCCTTCCCTCCCATAATAATCTTTATGTAAAAATCCCCAACCCAAATCTAAATCAAAGAGATTTACAACAATACTTACTTCTGCCATTAATAATGTATAAGCTAAACTTAACAATGCATTTCCCTCATCTTCCGGTGGATAATATGTACGTCGAAAAAAAGGGACCCCTAACTTATTCAAATCCTTTCTTAAGTGATTAAAATAAATTCGAGAGGCAATACCTTCAATTCCCAAAACCTGATCATGAGCTGTAGCTTTTTCTAAAGAAACTAATTTTGAATGAATATTACGGTCAAAATAACAAGAAAGCATGGACTCAATTTTAAACTCAACTATTTTCTTACTTATGCCTAAAACAAATTGTGGATCAGATGATACCCTAGCTTGATATTTTCTAGCAAAAATATTTTTACCCTTTCTTCCTTCAACTTTTGCGCTAAAACGTCCTATAGAATCTAGGAAAATACATGTCACTCCGTAATCAAGTATTGATACAAATAACTTCGAAGAAAGACTTACATTTGCCCCAATAATAATCCCCTCAAGTTTATTCAGATTAAAAAATTGTTTTTTATCAGAACCTCTTAAACGAACATAAAGTCTTTCTGAGTTCACTCCAATTTTTGATCCATGTTCAGTAATATAAATAAGCTGTCCCTTTGATTTCATATTTTAACCGCAAATCCTGTGATACATACAGCCATTACAGCGAGCACCTCTTTTTGCTTCAAAATAGCCTTTATTTATTATTTTATTTTTTAAATTATCAATTTTTTCAGATATTTCTTTTTTATTTATATCAATAACTTTATGACGACGACTGTCTACAAAATAAATACTGGCCTTAATAGTCATATCAGGATACATTTCACTGTAAGCGTAGGATAAAAACTTAACTTGCCATTCTATTTTTAGATCTGTCCTCAGCTTTCCTCTTTTTTCTTCAATAATCCTTACATTATTCTTATCAACAATTTCTAAACGATCTATTTTACCTAAAATCTGTTTTTCTTTTGAAAATACAAAAACCTGAGTGAAAATTTTTTCCCCTCTACGGTTGAAGAATTCTTTCTGCTCAGAACTTTTAAAATGTTTTTTCCTTCCATCTACGATAAAATAATTTTCTTCCTGACATAATCTGAAATTACTCTGAAGATAAATAAAACTTCTCGGACAATAAAAATACTCACTCAAGTTAGAGATTGAAAAATAATTATGCACAGGTTTTTAGTTTCTTTAAACATGCACAAGTTTTTAATTCCTTTAAGTATACCGATAAAAAACCTATTTCTCTCAACTTATTATTCTCCTGAGAGATTTCCCTCTTTTTCCTAGCAATCCATTTATGAAGAATATTATAAGATGCTTGAAGATCAGCATCAGCCTTATGTCCACAATGTATGCATTTATAACTCTCCCCTTCTCTAGATTTTTTATCTACCCGACCGCATTGAGAACATATTTGAGAAGTGTATTTAGGACCAATTTCATAAATCTGGAAAGGCATATTATAATAATTCCTTGCTTCTTTCACTTTTTCTATTAAAGCATTCATCTGTCGAAGTTCCACATATGCCTTGCTTCCTTTTCTCGAAAATTTAGGATCTAAATATTCAAAAATAAAAGCTGTAGTTTTTTCGTTATCTCTGTATTTGAAAGATAAAAGAAGAAGTTGATTAATTGCATCATCAACAGAACCTTTTAAAACATTACCTATTTTTCGTCTTATTTTTTTATACTCACTCACTTTAAATCTACGTTGACTTTCAGCCTCTTTATTTTTTAAACTATCAATTGCTTCCTTAAATTTATCTCCAATAGAGCCCTGGGCAACAATTCTCTTCTCAACCTCATCCCATACTGTATATGAAAAAAGTTTATTTTCTCCTCTGTCCACACCTATAAGGTAACGACTATTTTTCAAAAGAAATTCTGCTTTTTCCTCTTTCTTTAATTTACCTGGATATATTAAAATATTATTTCGAAATTCCTCTTTCTCAATAGACATTGAACCCTCTATAAGAGGTTCATTTTTTCCTTTTTTATACGTCACTATAAAATTAGGAGTACCCAGTTTTATAACACGTTCTCTTCCTTCTTTTGTTGTCTTAATACCCATAATATGATGAAACAAAAACTTTCGCCCTGTTCTTTTGGGAAAAACAATAGGTAATTTTATATATTCTCCCTTAAAGAATTCTTTCACTATTTTCTGCACCTCTCTTTTTCCTGCCCCCCTCTTTCCATCCTTAAAAAATAAACATTTATACTCAATTTTTTCTTCCGAAGAGTTTTTGTTTTTAAAAAAATTTAAACAAAATGAAAATCTATTCTTTCCATTTTCCTCCTCTTCTACAACTGGATAAACTCCAGCCTGATCAAAATTTCTAAACTGAAAAGAAAATCGCTCATAAGGTTTAATTTTTAAACCTTCCATTTGTAGCTCACCTGTTAACCTACTAATTTTTTCTTGAAAATAAGAGCGTTCAAATTTAGAATCATTCCCAATTTTTTTCGAGTCTAATAGTAATCTTAAATAGCTCCCCATATACTGCGATAGAGCTTTTAACTTCCCCACACTCAATCTTGAATTTTCTTTTGAAAGATTTTTACTTAACTCATCAATCTTTTTTTCACAATATTGCAACTCCTTTTGAAAAGCTTTTTCTAAATCTGGGAAATCATATTTTATTCGTCTTAATAACCTCTTTTCTCCAGCTACAGAAGATAGACCTAAAGACAATAAATAATTATTAGGAAGATCAGTGTCCTGGCCTTTTAAATATGAATACTTCTTTCGTACCCTTCTTTCTTGTTTTTCACACAGTTCCCTATATTTTTCTTTTAGAAAATCTTTAGTAAAGTCCTTTTGACTATCTATATGTAATTTTCTCTTCAGGCTTTGATCTTTAGAGTATGAATACTTCTCAAGTTCTAACTTTAATTCCTTAAATTGATCAATATACCCCAATACCTTCTTTTGTTTTTCTTCTTTAATACTTTTAAAGTTTTTATATGTCTCTGTTTTTCTAAAATTTGGAAAAGATGGGTAATTTTTTATACGCTTTAATTCAAGTAAAGAACATTGCTTTAAATTATTAAATTCTTCTTTATGAACTTTACTTCCCTGTTCTTTTATCCATTTATACACACCTCTGCAAGAATTTATTTTTAAATCTAGTTTATGTGTTTGAACAAATCTTTTAATCGCTTTACAAGTTTTTTGCCCTTTATATTGACCAATAAAAATATTCATATAGTTAATCAAAATATTATGTTTTTCAACTCCCCTCTCTCCTACTATCTTTTTTATTTTTCCTGTATCTTCAATTTCTAAAATTCCTTTGGTCAATACTTTTTCTCCGAGATCTTCTCTAGCTTTTTTTAAACACCATTTATAAAAATCTTTCTTCTGCCATTTTTTATACGTTTTCATCCCTGTAATCTGACTGATAATCTCACTGTCCAGCTGACCTTCTATGATTTGGTCATCCTCCTTTTCATCTGAAAAAAGAGATTTTCTATCTTTTGATGCTTTATCATATAACTCAAGATATGACCCTATCTTACCTCCTAAATCATGAGAAATCCATTTGGATACCATAGCTGAACTCTTATATTTTTTGTAATTATTGGATTTTTCCAAAGATCCTTTTGTTATTTCTTTAATAAGCAATATAAAATCATTTTTACTTATTTTTCCTCTATTTATTTTTTCTTCTTCATAAGAGTAATCATTTGCCTTCCATAAAGAGATTAAAAAATTATTAAGAGCTTTTTGAGGAGATACCCCTTTTCGCTCTCCATCATCAATGATTGTTTTTATTCTCTGACTTATTTCAAAACGTAGATCATTCATATCTTCTAAAAAGATTAACATCTTTTGATAATTATCTCTGTCCTGTTTTGAACTCTTTTTTGATATAAGATGAAACTTAAATGATTTACACTGACCATATTTTTTTAGATTCCCCTCTCCTGCTCCTGGAAAAGGTTCTGACTTTTTTAATTTACAAACCTTAAAAGTTCTAGACATTTCACGACTTGTTAAATTTAAAAATCTTTTCTTTTTCTTTGGCTTATTAATTGAAATGATAGTTGCTTTTGAATTTTGGGCAAATCCAATTCTTTCTCTCTTTAAATCTCTGACACTTCCCACTTAATTCCCCTTCACTAGAAGTAAAAATAGGGAGAGCCTACGCTCTCCCTTGACAACAACAATAAATAAAGTGTTTCATGATTCTCCCTTTAGGGGATGACGGCTCAGAAACACTAAGAGAAAACTATGAACTTATGTTCATATTTAGAACCAAGCCGTAAATACTCTTCGGAAAAGAATAAAAAAACTTGAGCGTTAAAATGAAAAATAAAAAATCTGATATAAAAAACGAATCTTTTTAAAACGTCTATTTTTTTGACGTCAACTCTATTAACAAAAAATTTGATTTTTAAATTAAGAATATTTCTTATATTTCCAGAAAATTGTAGCGCAACCAAAACTCGATTAGATGGATCTGATACTTTAAATTTATTTTATCATCCAGAATATTGGAGTCTACTAGGACTGAAGAACTCCAAGAACACTTAGGCGATTTTGACTTCTTTTTCTCTTTCTTCTTCTATTTGTTTTTGTTCAAAATAATTTATTAATAACTCTATCATTCTTTTAACTTTTAAATCTGTTAAATTCTCAACATGTGCACACAAACGTGGATCTGGATTTGGAACAATACTATGTTTTTTATCTGAACCTTCATGCTCTGGAAAAAGAGCTCCAATATACCTTTGCTTTTGCTCAATGAAAGTCTTTAGGCACTCTACCTTTTCCTTGTCATTTAAGAATCCAAGAAATTGCATCGGAATAATAACATTTTTATACGAACTATGATTAATATATTCCTTTTTTATTTCTTTGAACCAACTGTCTATATCTTTGGAATGATGATCTATATACTTATTCAAGAATTCACTTATGAGATTTAACTCGTGTTCAATCTCAATATGAATCTCTCTTATTTCATTTTGTAATCTCGCAATACGTCTGTATTTTCTTTTAATATTCATGTGTATGCCTACCCCCACTTTCCTAAAAACCGACTTCTCAAAGAGGCATGAAATATATGACTATGTTGAATTATTTCTGAGCAGAAAATAACTAACGCTATTGTACAGTTTACTATCAAAGAAATTACAGCGCAATTGAAATACAACTGGTGATAAAAATCTGCTGCTTTAATTATTTATATAACAATACCATTTAATTAGAAGTTTTAATGAAAAACATATAAAAAGAAACAAATATGTCTCAAATTATAAACAAAATGTTTCATTATGAAATTTAGAAATAAAAATGACAGGAATAAAAATACTGTATATTTATAGAAAACTGTTTCAAATCCATACTTCTTATTTCTAAAAATTTAACTTCTTCTCAACAAAAACCTTCATCTTGAAAATCAAGAATATCTAAAAAGTAATCCGCTTATATATTAAGTGTCCGAGATACGGACAAAGTATCTTGCCAGAAACAATATATCCTACTCTTAACCTTGGCCCTTCTTTGCAAAGAATTTCTTTGAAATTGATTTTTAGAACAAAAACATATATAACTAAACCAAGAAAGGGACAAAACATGTCAGAGCAAAGTAAAGGAGCTACAGCCGAAGAATTCTGGAAGGGAATGGCTGAACTCAAAGAACAAATGAAGGAAACTGATCGCCAAATGAAAGAAACCGATAGACGTTTGAAATATCTAGACGATCTTTTCAATGGACAGTGGGGCAAACTCATGGAAGCTCTTGTAAAAGGTGACCTCATCACACTACTCAATGAAAAAAACATCAAAGTCACAGAAATTTCCAAGGAACACTCGAAAACCATAAACAATGAACACTATGAAGTTGATATTATTGCAACAAATGGAGAAGAAATAGTCGTTGTTGAAGTAAAGACCACCCTTCGCCTTAAAGATGTAGATCATTTTGTAAACAAACTAAAAATCTTTAAAAAGATTTTTCCCCTCTATACTGATAAAAAAATATATGGTGCTATTGCCTATCTAAAAGCTAACAAAGGAACAGACAGTTACTCAGAAAAACAAGGCCTGTTTGTCATAAGAGCCACAGGAAGCAGCGCAACCATAACCAATAAAAAAACCTTTAAACCCAAAGTATTCGCTTAAAATCTAAAAAACCTTATATCCCTTGATTTTCCTCTAAAAAATACCTATCTTAACTAAAACACTTATCACTAGGGGGGGAACTAAAATGAAACAAACTCCGTTTCAAACACAAACAAATCCTATATATCTCACACTCTGCCTTCTAATCACCATCCTCCTTACCCACTTACCCTCTTTCACATTCGCAAAAGACGTCATATACGACCTCAACATTGAACACAAAACTGTCAACTTTACAGGCACGCCCGTCGACCACGCCCTAGCCATAAACGGCTCCATCCCAGCACCCACCCTAAAATTCCAACTCGGAGATAGAGCCATCATCAATGTCAAAAACACAACCCAAGAACCCACGACACTCCACTGGCACGGTGTCCTCGTTCCCTGGGATATGGACGGCCCTGCCTTTTTCAATAACAAACTCATCCAACCCGGAGAAACTTTTAGCTTTATCTTTCCCATTAAACACACTGGCACCTACTGGTACCACTCACACACAGAACTCCAAGAACAAAGAGGGCTCTATGGCGCAATCGTCATCGAAGATGAAAAAGAATTCGATAAAGATCTCACTTTCATTCTCAGTGATTGGACCAACGAACACCCTCAATCCGTCCTCAAAAACTTAAAAAAAGAAGGTCACTACTACGCCTTCAAAAAAGACTTTCTCCCCTCCCTATTAGGAGCCATCTCTGAAGGAAAAACAAAAACCTTCCTCCAAAGTGAATGGTCAAGAATGGGTCCCATGGACCTCAGCGATGTCGCCTACGACGCCTTTCTCATCAATGGAAAAATATCCCAAACCCTAGAAGATATTAAACCCGGAGATAAACTCAGAATTCGCGTCATCAACGCAGGTGCCTCCTCCTACTTCTACTTCAACATTGGAAACCTCAGACACTTCGACGTCATTTCCAAAGACGGCGTCGATGTCCAACCCGTAACAGTCAATGAAGTGCTTATAGGTATGGGAGAAACCTATGACCTTGCCTTCACAGTCCCTAAAGACGTCAGTCCCGAATTTCGTGCCACCGCACAAGACATCACTGGCTATGCATCCGTCGTCCTAGGTAATAACAAAGTAGAAAACGCCCCCAATAAAACAAAACCCTCCAAATACGCAGGCCACGATCAACACGAAGGACACCATGGCGATCACCAAACACATCAAGACAGCAACCAAAAGGGAAAACATCAAGAAGACCAGCACAAAGGACACCAATCCACTAACGCCCTAGAAAACAATCAACACCCCATGCAACAAGAAACACAAAACACAGAGACAACTCCACAAAAGCCTGAAAAAAACACTGCTGAAAAACAACACAATCATAAAGCTCAACCCTCTTCAGAAAATCTAGAAAATAAAAAGCAAGAAAGTACAGAGCCCTCTTCAGAAAACCAAGATCACGACACAAAAAATCCCACACCTCAAGAACAACAAGAAAACAATACAACACAAAACAAAGATGACGACACTGCAAATAATCCTGCAGAGACCAAAAGTTCACTCGATATCACTCTACAAAAAACCACTCCCTCGGAAACGAAGGAAGCCACTAGAGAAATACAATCCGATCACGGTAATTCTGATAAAGGACAACCCACACACCAACACACCACTACAAAACCAAACACAGAACAAAACATGACCGTCCATCGCCTGAACTACTCCATGCTAAAATCCATTCAACCCACAGAATACTCTGACCAACTACCCAGAGCGCATGAATTTATACTAGAACTCAACGGAGACATGGACCGCTACACATGGACCATCAACGGAAAACCCTTCTCCAAAGATAAATACCTTGTCGTTAGAGAAAACGACGTCGTCCGATGGACCATGGTCAACAAAACAATGATGCATCACCCGATGCACCTCCATGGACACTTCTTCAGATATCTCAACGGCCAAAATGAAAACTCACCCCTCTTCCACACCGTAGACGTAGCCCCCATGGCGACACGAACTATCGAATTCCACGCCAATGAACCCGGCATCTGGTTCTTCCATTGCCATAACCTCTACCATATGAAAATGGGAATGTCCCGATTAGTAAAGTACGAAGGCTTCGAACGACCCCAACGACTCGTAGAACACGAAGAACAATACAGCCACCGAGCCACTAAAGATAATGACTTCTTCCCCAGAGGAAAGTTCGGCCTATTCACTAACCATGGAAAAGCATTCGTCGCTGCAAGTGGAGGCGATTGGGATATCTCCCTAAAAGCCGAAATTAATAAAAATGATTTCTCACATTCAGAAACCAACGAACAAAATCACTCGCATCCACCAAAAAACTGGAACCACTACGAAGGTGAACTGAATATTAAAAACTACCGTAACCGATTCTTCTCGCTTCTAGGAGGAGCTGAATATGAAGATAAAAAATTCCACGGCATCCTCGGTGTCACATACACCCTCCCCCTCCTTGTTGAAATGAAAACCTATATACGATCAGACATAAAAATCATCGCAAAACTTAGTAAAAAACTCCACCTCGCCAGACGATTAGACCTAGAAATCGAACCCGAGTTTTCCTACGAAAATTCAGAACTCGAATGGGAATTCGAAGCCGCACTCCTATACCACATTAAAAATAACCTGGGCCTAGGAAGTTTTTATAAATATACCGATTCCTCTGGCCATTCCATAGGATTTGGTATCAAACTACACCTTTAATACAATTGGTAAAAAGCCCTTCTTCTTCACTTTATAAAAAACTAATGGAGCTTTAAAAGAATTTTTATGTTCTCGTTTATAGATACAACCTACGCACCCTATATATATGCCCTCTTCACTAACCTCTGCTTTGCAGCCGCTGCCGTCATCTATTCCCTATCTCGTAAAAAAGTCTCCCCCGTACAAATCAATAGCCTTATCGTCAGTGCATCCTTCATCACCTTTTCACTTATACTTATTTTTACAGTCGGCTTTCGCAACTTAGGTATCACCGCCCTCACAAGCTTTATGCTCAGTGGACTTATCGCCCTCAACTTCGGCGACCTCTTCCTCCTCAGTGCCTTCTCCAGAATCGGTGCCGCTCACACCTTCATCCTCTTCGGATTCCAACCCCTACTCCTAGGAAGCATAAGCTACTTCCTCTTCGGACAAGACATATCACCCTATAAATTCATCGCCATCATATTCCTCATCGGCTGCCTCTTCTGCTTCCTACTAGAAAACTTTAAAAAAACAAAAACTTGGGAATTCAAAGGTGTCGCCCTTGGACTCATAGGCGTTTTTCTCGATACCATCGGAATAGTACTAACCCGATACGGTTTTGAAACTGTAACTCAACCACAACCCCTCGAAGCCGCCGTCTATAGAAGCTTCGGAGCCCTCCTAGGCTTTGTCATAATCTTCACACTCTTTCCCTTCTCCCTAGAAAAATACTGTAACGCTATAAAAAATAACCTGCGCCCCTGCCTCGCCATAGTAGCCCTATGCGGACTCATCATACCCATCTTTCTCATGATGATGTATCAAGTCGGTCACCTCGCTTCCGTATCCGCCATCGCCATCACCTGTCCGTTCTTCGCACACGCACTCGAATGTATCTACAAAAAAGAAAAACCCAGCCTCTATATGGCCGTCGCCCTTATCCTCTTCACAATAGGATTTTCCATCCTCATGTTCTCGTAAAAACACTCGAAAAACCCTAATTGACAAAAAAACAGCATAATTGACAAATTTTAGACACAAAATGCCCCTAAAATAAAGCCCTAAGTTATTGAAATAACATGGTTTTAAAGTATTTCTCATTGGAATACTTTTTACTCTTTAAATATAGTATAAATAATTAAGGGAAGTAATAAAAATGAAAACTTACTTAAAAATTGCATTCCTATCAACTGCTGTTTTCGCCCTATCAGCGTGTTCAGGTTCGAAAAACTCTGTGAAATCAAATACAATTCACGAAGATAAATCTCTCACTCATACCGGTGCCAAGAATAAACATAATCAAGATTATGCCATATTTATCCCAGACCGTATTATAAATTGGTATACCAACGCTATCGAAAGTACTGTTAAAAATATGAACATGGTTCACAAAAAAAACCTATCACTCAACCCCCAAGAACCTAAAACTTCATTAACAACTCTTCCCCCTTTACCCTCTCGCAAAGATCTCGTGGAATTATTTAAATGGCAAGAAAACGATACAAAGATTATAGATTTTGAAAAAATGTATTCTGGCCCAGGAGAAACATTCGGTGAAGAGATAACATGGAAAATAACAACAATGGATTCACAAAATGGCCAAGTCATACACACATTTACCGGAAATGTTACAAAGCTTACAGAAAATAAGGAAATAGAAGAAATCACAACAGCAATCTCAGATACAGGACTGACATCAACATTGGCTTGTTTACTAGTAAATTGCATAGACTTTTTTACCTTAGTTAAACAAAATGACAAAATTGTAGCTGACATCTTCAGAACAAGAAGTCTTCGAATAACTAAAGTAGAAATAGACGAAGAGGCCGCTGCAGCTCTCGCCAAACAATCTAATGGACTTCAAAGCACTTATACTCATAATAATACAATCAACTTTGATACAAAAGTCATACAAACACGACCTGGGTTTACGAAAATAACACTGAAACATAAGTCGATTAATATTCATGGTGAACTTGTACATAGCGAAGGGAAATGTTCCTCTCTATATTTTACAAATCCAACTTCTCCCAACAACGTAGGAACATATTGTGTAGAAGAAAATGATCACCAAACACAATTAATTTTAAATTATAACTTTCGATCTGAAGGTAAGAATTATAAAGCACGCCTTCTTATGCAAGAAAGAGATTCCGGATACATTAACCCACCTAAAGAATCTCCTGAAACTGTTGGCTCACAAACTAAAACTTCAAAATAATAACAAATTATCAATAGCTCTTCGTGTTGATTCTACAAAAATGCATTTTAGTGATGATAAAGTTGTACCCGTAACAGTTGAAATTGATCTAGATAGAAATAAAGTTCCACTTGAAGTTGATACAATCTTACTTATGAAAATGAAACTAACGATTTAATGGAAATCACAATAGGGACAGGGACAAGCAACTTCTGTATTAATTATTCCATTTGCCATTCATAATCATCCGGAAATACCGATGGTGCGTAGTTTGAAGCCTCTTCAATCGTATAAAGTAAAGCCTCAGAAGCATTGACATCTTCACTTCCTATAACCTGACCCTCATAGGTCTTATTGGCACTAAAATGAGGTATGATACCAGCGCAAGGACGAGGAGACGTCATAACCGTCCCATATAAAGGTCTTTCTCTATCACTCTTGCATACAGTAGGACTGGCATAGCCCTTTCCCCCTCGAACAAAAGGCTTATAATCAATTACCCCACTCGGTGAAGAACTACGATGATGAACCAATCCTAAATTATGTCCTACTTCATGAGCCAAAGTAAAACTCCTCAAACACATTTCTTTTACACTAACTACACCCACAGAAGCCCATGATCTCGCTATAGACTCAGGCATACCACGATCTCTTATCATAGCATAACCACAAGCACCCTCTACTTTAGGAAGAATAACATAGGCGAGATCTGCTCCATAAATTCTTCGTAACTCCGGTAATTGATTTCGCATAAATTCTTTTAGCTCAATACGTGATGTGCGATCTACAGCATTCATTTCAGAAGAGGGAATAACCTCAACGACTCTGAGTCTGGCATTCACGCCACTATGTTCAAAGACCCCATTGGCCTCTGAAACATATCGATCAGCTCCAAGAAGTAATTCCCTAGTGTTTTCTTCATCTGATGGGTAAAGAAATACAATATCAATAACATGTGTTTTGTCTTGAGAGGCTCTCCTATCAGGATCTGGAATACCTGATAACAATGTCATGTCTACTGATGGATCTTCAAGATTTAATTTAGACATTCTCTTATTCAGTTCTTTCTTTAGTTCAACAATATATTCTTTGCTCCCATCTACTAAATGAGACGTAGAAACAGTGTTAAGCCACGCTTTGGCTTCGCTCAATTTATTGCTCGAAGCAGGATACCTCAAGGAAAGAATTTCAGGAGCAGTCGCTGCACAACCAAATTGATCATGACTTGCTGTCTTAGAAGTAAGAGTCTGGCAACCCAAAGTCATGAGAGCTAAACAAAATACGGTTATGTATAAAATACTTTTCATATCCCTCCCCCTTATCATCTTGGCATATTTTGTTGTTTTTTCCTATAGGTCCTTTGTCCCCCCTTTACTCTATATTTGAAGACAAATAAGAAAGCATCTCTGGGCGGTCCCAACGCTCAGCTCCTGAAAACTTTCTCACCAACTTATGATCAGCTTGAAAAAGATAGGACTCTGGAAGAACTTCTGTTCCATAAGAAGTAGCTATTGAAAGTGTTTTATCCCAAATATGCACGACATCTTTATGATATCCATTAAATTTTTCTAAAAACTGTTTCAATGCCTCTTCATCACTATCTGCACTGACAGCGACCATCTTAATCTGACCTTTAAAGTGATTTAACATGTTTATTAAAGAAGGAAACTCTTCGACACAAGGGCCGCACCAACTGGCCCAAAAACTAACAAGTACAGGCGTACCCTTTAGCTCTCCAAGCGAAAACATTTTGCCATTATCAAATCTCTTACCAATTAATTCTCTGGCACCACTTTCTTTCATCTCTGCAGTGACTTCATAACTGATAGGCAAGGCATTCCGTCCCTCTTGATAGGAACGCAAATGGTTCCAAAAGAAGACCATAAGAAAAATCCCGCCTACTAAAAACAATATTCCTAAAATTGGCTTTGTCATAATATTCACAATAATAAACTAGGGCGGACTATTGAAAAAGTGTTATCTACTTTGTTGCAATCACTCAAACACTCACTCCGACGTAGGAAAAACTACGCCTCCGTTCGGTTTGAGCTTGAACGCCTCGTATCTAACACTTTTTCAACAGTCCGTAGAAACAAATTTAAGCCGTTTGCTCCTGATCCTGAGTTTTCTTTGTCTTCGGAGAAGATGCCATTGCGCCTGAAACACCATCATAGTCTACCCATTCAATAAGTGCCATAGCGGCCCCATCACCTGCACGGGGACCGAGTTTAATGATGCGTGTATATCCCCCTTTACGATCTTTGAAACGTGAACTTAAGTCTTTTAAAAGTTTGGCAATCGCTTTTTTATTCGTCACTCGCTTTTGTAAAGCCATACGAGCAGCAGGTGTGGCTCGCTTACCAATAGTTACAGCTCTTTCAGCATGACGGCGCAACTCCTTGGCTTTAGATAAGGTTGTTTGAATACGTTCATGTTCGACAAGAGAGACAATTAAATTCCGCATAAGAGCTTCTCGCCCATCTTTATCTCTTCCAAATGTCTTTACCCGTCTCTTATGCCTCATGCAAGCTCCAACAAAAATATATTTACTATTGAACTAAACAACTGATCCGCTGTCGTCATCTCCGCCTTCATCGCCATCTGTTGTTTCCTTAACTTCTTCGCTTATAGTATCAGAGGCTCCTTCACTAGCACCACTCTCCGCATCACCCATCATACTATCACTACTACCAATTGCTCCTTCACTAGTAGCACTCACACCGCTTTCAGTATTAGCGTCTTCATTATACGCTGCACTCTCTACTCTTCCATTTGGCTCCGACTCCGAAGAAGAGGCAGCACCCTCAGTCGTTGCAACTTGCTGTTGTTGTTGCGCATCTGGGTTCCAATTAGCAGGAGGCCATCCATCAATTTTTGTTCCCAAAGACAATCCCATCTCGGTCAATATTTCTTTAATTTCATTTAAAGACTTACGACCAAAGTTTTTTGTCTTTAACATCTCTGCCTCAGAGCGTGTCACCAACTCTCCAATATAACGAATGTTAGCGTTCTTAAGACAATTAGCACTTCGTACTGACAATTCTAAATCATCAACAGAGCGGAAAAGATTGTCATTAAAGGACGGTGCTGTTTCTTGCTCTTCAACTTCAACAGGCTCATTATTTTCATCAAAGTTAATAAATATCTGAAGTTGTTCTTTCATGATCTTAGATCCTAAAGACACAGCTTCTTCTGGCTTAAGTGAACCATCCGTCCAAACTTCAAAAGCTAAAGCATCATAGTCTGTCTTCTGACCAACACGCGCATGACTTACAGAGTAGTTTACACGACGTATAGGTGAATAAAGAGCATCCACTCCAATAAAGCCCACTGGTAAATCTGTCTTACGACTCTCTGCTATTTCATACCCACGACCAAACTCCACAATAACTTCTGCATCAATTTTACCATTTGGTCCTAAAGTACAAATATGCTGTTCTGGATTTATAACTTCAACTTGATCTGTTAATTGAATATCAGCTGCTGTCACAGGACCTTCACCTGTCTTTGTCAGCCTTAAAGTTATAGGTTCAGATGTGTACTGCCGAAAGCGAATAAGTTTAAAGTTAAGTATAATATCCGTCACATCCTCTAAAACATCTGGAATGGTTGTGAACTCATGCAAAATACCTTCAAAACGAACCGCTGTTACAGCAGAGCCCATCATTGAACTTAACAAAACCCTACGGAGAGAATTACCAAGAGTAATTCCATAACCTTTTTCTAAAGGCCGTATCATAAACTTTCCATACTCAGCGGTTAAAGAGTCACGATCTACTTCGTAACCTCTTGGTTTAATTAAGTCTCTCCAGAATTTATAACTGTGATCCAACATATTTAAACTCTCCCTTACCTTAAAATTACCTCACCCTTCTATAGGGGGAGGGTAACCCATTTCTTAACCTCTCCTCCGCTTAGGAGGGCGACATCCATTATGAGGTATCGGTGTCACATCTCTAATAGAAGAAACTCTCAACCCTGTTGCCGATAAAGCTCGAATAGCGGACTCCCTTCCTGCACCAGGACCCTTAACAAAAACAGAACACGATTTCATCCCACTATCTTGAGCTCTGCGAGCCGCCTCTTCCGCAGCCATTTGAGCGGCAAAAGGTGTTCCCTTACGACTCCCCTTAAATCCCAACTGGCCAGCACTAGACCAAGAAAGCGTATCACCCATAGCATCAGTGAATGTCACAATCGTATTTCCAAAACCGGCTAGAATATGACATGTACCACTGGGGACATTCTTTTTTGTTTTCTTACCTTTATTTTTTACTTTTTTAGCGGCCATAATTTTCCTTAAACAGCCTTCTTCTTATTTGCAATGGTCTTACGAGGACCTTTGCGAGTTCTAGAATTTGTTTGCGTATTTTGGCCCCGAACAGGCAAACCCTTCTTATGACGTAAACCTCGATATGTTCCAAGATCCATCAAGCGTTTTATACACATTGAAATTTCTCTGCGTAAGTCACCCTCTACTTTATAGGTGCTATCTAAAATTTCACGAATTTTAGCCACGTCCATATCTGTTAACTCACTTGTTCTCAAAGCTGGATCAAATCCCGCCTTTGAACAAATTTCTTCTGCCTTCTTATGACCAATTCCATAAACATAGGTCAAAGCAACAACCACTCTTTTATTCTTTGGTAAATCAACCCCTGATACACGTGCCATTAGCTATCCCTGCCTCTGCTTATGTTTAGGGTTTTCACAAATCACACGAATTTCCCCGTTACGTTTAATTAACTTACACTTATTGCAAATTTTTTTTACTGAAGCTCGTACTTTCATTCCTTCTCCCGGACTGTTGAAAAAGCGTTATCTACTTCGTTGCAATCACACTCATACCTCTTTGCCTAAGCTATTGAAAAAATTAAATAAAAAATACAATGCAAAAAGGAATCGAAAGAGACTAACATCTCTCCACAAAGCCTGTCTACCCCTTTTAGACGCTCTATTCCCTTTCCCAAGAGAACAGTTCACAATAGCCATTCAATAACCACAATGGATATCATCCCCTCCTCCTCCTAACATCGAAACCACTCTTCCCCCATTATTAAAGGCCTTAAAATTGGCTATATCAGCAGGGGTCAAACCCAAATGATTTTGAATACGCTTGGAAGCTCCGTTTTGAAGTAAAAAATTCAAAACCTGTAGCCTTTCATCAAATGCAGCCTCGTGTAATGCCGTGTCTCCAAAAAGATTCTGGGCGTTGATATCCACCCCTTGCTCAAGTAGCCATTTGGCAATAACAAGATCTTCCTTAAGACCTCTGCGTAGGACTTGATGCAAAAGGGTGTCCCCAAGATAGTTCCAGTGATGAACATCAGCCCCTGCTCTAACCAAAAGCTCAGCCATACTTAGATTTCTCACACGGAGAGCCTCAAACAAGGGCGTCTCTCCAGCAAGGTTAGTCTCATTGACATCAACTCCCCCTTCTCTGACCAAAGCAGCTGCTTCTTCATTAATAAATTCACTGGGATCAGCATCCCCCTCTCTTAACAAAGCAGTTGCAACTTCTAAATCCCCTCTACGAGCCGCCTCATGTAAAAATCTCTCCGTGGAAAGATCCAAATTCGGAGCAAATAAAAAATCTGCTACATCAGATGGAGGTGTTTTTACGAATTGATTTTGACTTAAGACTGAAAACGCCCTGGTCTCAAGCCTCTCCGCTTCTTTAAGTAGAGGTTGAATGACTCTCTCTTTGTAGTTCTCCATAAACTCAACTTGCCTACGCAAAGATTCAGGATTTGTCCCCGATTGAATGACTCCCTTTTTGTAGTCCTCTATAAAATCCGATATCCCTTCAAGATAAGGATTAAATTCCTGATCCCCACCATGGGCAAGTAACCAGCCCGCAACAGTTATATCCCTGAATAAAAAAGCGAAATCCACCGAACCTGTTCTTCCAAAAATCTTCATATTGGGATTGGCTCCATGTCGAAGTAGCACATTCACCATAGGTCTATTGAAAGACTTTATAGCCACACTTAGAGCTGTGAGCCGTTTCCCTTGCCAATCCATAACTCTGGCGTCTATATCCGCTCCCCGCTCAAGTAATAATTTAGCTATCCCCTCACCACGACGATGCTTTACAGATGCCGCTCGAAACAGAGGCGTTCTTCCCCCAGCATCTGCAGCATCTACATCTGCTCCATGATCCAGTAACACTGTGGAAATATGCTCATCACGCATAACATTGTAAGCAACAGACGCTAAGAGATTAAGAGGCGTTCTTCCCCCAGCATCTCTCGCTTCCACATCCGCATGGTGTTCCAACAATAACTCTACAATGTCGACATCACGATAAGCATTACTTGCAGAGACAGCACGATGAAGAGCCGTTTTCTTTTGCCCATCCACCGCTTTCACATCAACTCCATGCCTCAATAAGAACTCCACAGTATCATACATTCCAAACTCTACCGCCCTATGAAGCAAAGGCCGACCATCAGTAGGATGTCTTGATTCATTTATATCAATCTGACCACTTACAATTAATTTTTTAACAGCCTCTTCTTCCCCCTTTATAAGATGCTGATGAGCATTTGTGATTAATTCCTCCTGAATGGAAAGAACCACTACCTCTTGTGCAGAAGAAAACAAAGAAAAAGAGAAAATAAGAATAAAAAACACTAACTTCATATTACCTCACAGAAAGTAATCTATAAAAGGGCTTTTATTTTTTGAAAAATTTTATCAGGAGAACCTTCACCATTTACAATAGCCAATATTCCCCTGTTTTCATAAAAATCCTTCAAAGGTGCCGTATTTCTTTCATAAGCCTCTATACGCACTTGAATAGCAGCTTCTGTATCATCTTTTCTTTGAGATACTGTGCCACCACAATGATCACACACTTCCTCCTTTTTAGGAGGACAAAAGAGTATATGATAATTCCTCTCACACCCCAAACAGACCCGACGCCCTGTCAAACGTTTCACAATTACCTCTTGGCTCACATCAATAAATATGACTTTTCCAAGAACTAAATTCTTTTTTTGTAATAAATCTTGAAGAGCTTCAGCTTGTGCTATTGTTCTAGGGAAACCATCTAGGATAAAGGGTTTATCATAAAACTTTTCAATCTTCTCTTCTACTAACCCAACCACAACATCATCAGGAACCAATCGCCCATTATCCATAAGGGATTTTGCTTTTAAACCCAGAGGCGTTTCTTCCTTAATCGCTACTCGAAATAAATTTCCTGTACTGAGATGATTCATACCGAGATCGGAAACAAGCCGTGACGACTGTGTCCCCTTTCCCGCACCAGGTGGACCAAATAAGGCCACGTTATTCAAAACCGTGCCCTCCGACCTCTTATTTTTACTTTCTTCATCATACCGTCATACTTTTGATTAATCATATGACTCTGCACTTGTTGAGCTGTATCTAAGGCCACACCGACAAGGATAAGTAAACTTGTTCCGCCAAAATAAAAAGGCACCTTAGCTTGAGCAATAAGCATACCTGGTAAAATACAAACAATACTCAAGTAAATAGCCCCTCCAACCGTCAAACGATCAATAACCTTTTGTATGTACTCTGAAGTCTCTCTACCCGCTCGAATTCCAGGAACAAATCCACCATATTTTTTCAAATTATCTGCAAGATCTTTTGGATTGAAAACAATTTGCGTATAGAAAAAACAAAAGAAAATAATCAAACCCACAAAGAAAACATTATAAATCATACCTGTTGGTGTTAAAGAATCCCGTAGATTCATTAAAAACGCAACGTTTGTAAACTGAGCGACCGTTGCTGGAAACATTAATAAACTGCTCGCGAAAATAGGAGGAATAACACCCGAAAAATTTAGTTTCAAAGGCAAATGACTCGATTGAGCGGCCATAGCTTGCCGACCTTGACCTCTTTGCGAATACTGCACGGGAATGCGCCGTTGTCCTGTTTCCAAAAAGACAATCACGCCAATAACAAGAATCATAAACGCCAAAAGAAGAAACCCAATAAAAGCTGTCATTTCACCATTCTGTACCAACTGAATTGTGTTTGCTAGTCCACTCGGAATTCCAGCCGCTATACCAGCAAAGATAATCAAACTGGCTCCATTACCAATACCGCGCTCTGTGATTTGCTCACCCAACCACATAATGAAACATGTTCCTGCAGTGAGGGTCATCAATGTCATCACTTCAAAGGGAACAACCCCCACGTAATAAGAAGATATAAGTGGCACTCCCCCAGGAGCCGACGAATTTTTTAAGAACGTGACAATTCCCCAGCCCTGAATCAGAGCCAAGACAACTGTTCCATAACGCGTATATTGGGTTAGTTTCTTTTGTCCATGTTGTCCCTCTTTTTTTAAAGCTTCAAAGTAGGGAACAACAGCTTGCAGTAACTGAAAAATAATCGAACTTGAAATGTAAGGCATGATACCTAAAGCAAAGACACTAAATCTCTCTAAGGCACCACCGGTAAATGTATTAAACAAACCAAAGAGTCCAGAATTTTGTTGTGCAAAGAAAGCCATTACAGCATTGCCATCAACACCAGGAGTTGGAACGTGAACTCCTATTCTAAAAATAACCAGCATGCCCAGAGTAAAGAAGATTCTCCGGCGCAACTCTTCATTTTTAGCAATCCCCTCTACAGCTGACACTAATCCCTCACCTCAACTTTTCCCCCAGCAGCTTCAATGGCCTTTTTAGCGGCTACAGAACACTTTTCAACTTTCACCGTAAAAGACTTCTCAAGCTTGCCACGGGCTAAAATTTTCACAGGCTTTCTTTTATTCACTAACCCTAATTTTTTAAGACTCTCTGATGTGACCTCTGTACTCTCTAACTCATTGAGCTGATCTAAATTAACGACACTAAACTCTTTACGAAAAATATTTGTAAATCCAACTTTAGGAAGACGTTTTTGAAGAGGCATTTGACCACCCTCAAAACCTCTACGAACCCGTCCACCTGAACGCGCCTTTCTACCCTTGTGCCCCTTACCAGAAGTGGAACCTAAACCAGAACCCTCTCCTCGACCGAGACGTTTTCTCTTTTGAGTAGAGCCTTTTTTTGCTTCTAACTGACTTAATAAACTCATCTTAATTCTCCGGCGTAACTTGTACCAAATGTTGTACTTTGTAAATCTGTCCACGGTTGGCAGAATTGTCTTTTACAACAACCTCACTGCCCCTCTTTCTAAGACCCAAACAACGAATGGTATCTTTCTGAGTTTGAGTGCAACCAATTGTACTGCGAATACGCTTTACTCGAAATGACTTTGCCATCTATAAAACCTCTAAAGATCTATGCCTCTTTGTGCTTTTACTTGCTGTTTTGTTTTCAATTGCCTTAAACCATTTAATGTCGCTCGAACAGCATTATGGGGGTTACGTGTCCCCACACACTTTGTCAAAATATTCTTAACTCCAACAGCCTCTAATACAGATCGAACAGCACCACCTGCAATGACCCCTGTACCAGGGCCTGCCGGAAGCATCACAATCTCTGCTGCACCAAAAGTTCCAACAACTTCATGCGGAATTGTTCCATCAACAATAGAATAGGAGTTCACCAATTTCTTAGCCGCTCGACCGCCTTTGCCTATAGCCTCTGGTACCTCACCAGCTTTTCCCAATCCAACACCCACTTTTCCAGTTCCATCTCCAACAACAACTAACGCAGAAAACGAAAACCTTCGGCCACCTTTTACAACCTTAGCCACACGATTAATCGTAACAACTCTTTCTTCAAACTCTGAATGTTTATCTCTTTTAACTTCTTTTTTACTGGAAGCACTGTTTTTCTTTTCTTCTGCCACACTTATCTCCTTAGAAATTTAACCCTGCCGCACGAGCAGCATCGGCAACAGCCTTAACTCGCCCATGATAAACATAACCATTACGATCAAACACAACACTTTTTATTTTTTGCTTTTTTGCCTCTTCAGCAATTTCAGCACCTATTTTCTCAGCAACCTGAAGATTTAATGACACATTTTCTGATTTTAGTGTCGAAACGGAAGCCAATGTATGCCCATCCTTATCATCAATTAATTGCACATAAAGATGCTTACGACTTTTAAAAATCGTCATACGAGGACACTCAGATGTCCCAATAACCCTCTTTCGAATACGCACTTTATTCTTAAATCTTGCGATACGTTTTGGGTCTGTTTTTTTACTACATCCTAATCTCATAATCTCTATCCTTTATTTACTGGCTGCCTTTCCTGCTTTTCTACGAATGAACTCATCCTTATACTTAACTCCCTTTCCTAAAAAAGGTTCTGGTTCACGGAAGGATCTTATCTTTGCCGCCACTTGCCCCACAAGAGCCTTACTTGCACCGTTAACATGTACAAGTGTTTGTTTTTCAACTTTGATCTCAATACCCTCAGGAATAGCAAACTGAATGGGATGACTATATCCTAAATTTAACTCTAACGTTTTTCCTTTCACATTGGCCCGATAACCCACTCCCACTAACTCAAGTGACTTGCTAAAACCCTGAGTCACACCTTGCATCGCATTTTGAACTAAAGCTCTATACAAACCATGTAATGAACGAGACATTTTAGAATCGTCAGTGCGTGAGAGAAGCACCTTGCCGTCCTCTACCTTGGCTGTCACTTCAGGTCTGAGTTGCACAGTCTGAGTGGACGAGCACCCTTTTACAGAAACCAAACCTTCTTCAATAGTAACTTGCACACCCTCTTGAATAACAACTGGAGCTTTACCAACTCGTGACATATCTCACCTACCAAACAGTAACCAAATACTCACCGCCCACACCCTCTGTGGCAGCTTTTTTTGCACTCATAACACCTTTGTTTGTACTTAAAATAGCTAAACCATAACCCGATCTCACCTTTGGCAATTGATCCTTATTGACATACTTTCTACGCCCCGGACAACTTACCCTTTTTAATGAATGTATGAGTGGCTCGCCCTCAACTGTATATTTAAGGTAAACCCTCATCATCCCCTGTCGACCATCCCTAACAACTTTAAAATCTCTCACATAGCCTTCTTCTTTTAATACTTGCACAATAGCCTTTCGCATATTCGAGCTGGGAACATCCATCTTTTCATGATGTGCAGACTGTGCATTTCTAATACGCGTTATAAAGTCTCCAATTGTGTCCATTTCTACCTCATTAGTTCTTTCTAAATGGAAATCCCAATCCTTCAAGTAGTGCACGCCCCTCTTCATCTGATTTTGCAGACGTACACACTGTAATATTCATTCCACGAATTTTATCTACCTTATCATAATTAATTTCTGGAAAAACAATCTGTTCCCTTAGACCCATATTATAATTTCCACGCCCATCAAAACCTTTCGGAGAAATTCCCTTAAAATCTCTCACTCTGGGTAAAGCCACATTTGTTAAGCGATCAATAAATGACCACATAGTATCCTTTCTTAAAGTCACACGACATCCAAGAGCCATACCCTCACGCAATTTAAAGTTAGAGATAGCCTTTTTTGCCTTTGCCACCGTTGGCCTCTGCCCTGTGATCTGCGCCACCTCTTCTACAACATTGGGAATAAGTTTTGGATTTTGTGTCGCCTCTCCAACACAAACATTAACAACAACTTTGCTAACTTTAGGCACCTCCATAACAGAGCTATATTTAAACTGATTCCGCAGAGCAGGAATCACTTCTTTTTGATATTTATCCAACAACCGACTCATAAATTCCTCACAAAACTTCCGGGGCCAGTGAAATGATTTTAATAAATTTCTTTCCTCTTAATTCACGTGCAACAGGGCCAAAAATGCGTGTCCCTATAGGTTCCTTATCCGGCTTGATAAGAACGGCAGAGTTCACATCAAAACGGATATAACTTCCATCTAAGCGTCGAATTTTTCTCTTTGTTCTGACAACAACAGCTTTAACAACATCTCCTTTTTTCACTTTAGATTTTGGTAAAGCTATTTTCACAGAGCAGACGATAATATCACCAATAGACGCCGTACGCCTTTTAGATCCACCTAGCACCTTAATACATTGAACCTCTTTAGCTCCTGAATTATCTGCAACAGACAGCTTTGTCTGAACTTGTATCACGACATTAACTCCTTCTCATCTCTCTGAGCAGATTCAATAACCTTTACTAATTTCCATCTTTTTGTCTTACTTAAAGCGCGTGTTTCATAAATGAGAACTTTGTCACCTATTTGCGCAAGATTTTTCTCATCATGAGCTCTACATGTCGTCACACGTCTGATCACTTTTCCATATTCCCTGTGCTTAACACTCCAATACACCTTCACTGATATGGTTTTGTCCATTTTGTCACTCACAACATGGCCAATGACTTCGTTACGTCGCCCTCGAGATTTTTGCTCAACACTCACATTCGCCATAATTTCTCCTCTAGTTTCTCAACTTCTGATTAATTGCTGTCTTAATACGAGCCATATCTCGACGTAAATTGCGAATCGACAAAGGGTTACCCAATTGTCCCAAAGTATTTTTCATCTGACTCTCAAACAGAAGATCTTTTAATTCCTCCTGTTTTTTTCTCAACTCTCTAACTGTCATACCGCTAATTTCTTTAAACTTCATAGTACCTGACCTCGCTCTACAAACCGTGTTTTAACAGGAAGTTTATGCCCAGCCAGTCGAAAGGCTTCTTCTGCTTGTTCCTTTGTTACACCATTCATTTCAAAAACAATTCTCCCGGGCTTTACTGGAGCAACCCAATACTCTGGATTCCCTTTACCACCACCCATTCTCACTCCAAGAGCTTTTGTCGTAATGGCTTTGTCTGGAAACACCCGAATCCAAATTTTTCCGCCACGTTTTACAAAACGACTAATGGCAATACGACTGGCCTCAATCTGACGAGACGTTAACCAACCATCTTGAGTGACAGCCAGTCCATAATCACCAAACGATACCGTACTTCCCCTCATAGCCAATCCACGCCGATGCCCTCTGTGTTGTTTCCTATATTTTACCTTTTTAGGACTTAACACGCTGAGCCTCCTCTACTTCTTTTGCAGAAAGAATATCTCCACGGTAAATCCAAACTTTAATTCCAATCATTCCATAAGTCGTCAATGCTTCTGCTATTCCATAATCCACATCAGCCCTTAGGGTATGAAGAGGAACACTCTTTTCTGTATACCAATGGCTTCGCGCAATATCGGCTCCATCCAATCTTCCCCCAACTTGAATTTTAATACCGCGAACACCGCTACGAACAGCAGCTTGTAAAGCCTTCTTTACAGCTCTTCTCCAAGAAATCCTCTTCTCCAATTGAAGCGCAATGTTTTGGGCTACTAACTGCGCATCCATTTCGGCTTTTCTAACTTCTTGAATGTTGAGAAAAACTTCATTCTTCGTTTGCTTTTGAACATCAGCTTTTAAAGCATCAATACCCGTTCCCTTTTTTCCAATAACAATACCCGGACGAGCTGTATGAATAGTGATTTTCACTTTTGTTGCCGCCCTTTGAATTTCAATGCGACCAACTCCAGCATGTTTTAATTTCTCTTTTAAATACTTTCTCAATCTTCTGTCTTCATGTAGATAATCCACATAAGCTTTACCACGAGCGAACCAACAAGAGTCCCACGTACGAATCACTCCAAGCCTTAATCCTATGGGGTTAACTTTTTGTCCCACAAATTACCTCTCATCCAATACAACGTTAAAATGACTAGTCTTCTTCTTAATCGCCGAAGCTCTTCCCTGTGCCCGTGGAATAAAACGATGAAGATGAGGACCCTGATCTACAGTGAGTTTTTTGATGTAAAGAGTGTCTACATCTATGACTTGCTTTACTTCTGCATTGGCAACAGCAGATTGAATTAATTTTTTTAAAATTTGTGCCGGCTTCTTATTCATAAAAGTTAATATTTTAAGGGCTTCATCAACATCCTTACCACGAACAACGTTAGCTACACGTCGTGCCTTTAAAGTTCCTACTCTTGCAAATCGAAGTTTTGCTTTTGCTTCCATATCACAACCTCATTACTTTTTGGCCTCAACCGCAGCGGCCTTTTTCCCCGAATGGCTCATAAACTTTCTTGTTGGAACAAATTCTCCAAATTTATGACCAATCATATTCTCAGTAACATAGACGGGAATAAATTTTTGTCCATTATGAACAGCAAATGTCATCCCCACAGCATCTGGGATAATGATTGAACGCCGAGACCAGGTTTTAATGACTTTCTTATCTCCCACCTCTTTAGATGAACGAATTTTAGACATCAAATGCTCATCAACAAAAGGTCCTTTTTTAACCGAACGTGCCACTTACTTACCTTTCCTTTTTCGAGGTTTTACAATAAACCTATTTGTTCTTTTGTTATTACGTGTCTTATACCCTTTACACGATTGTCCCCACGGAGTCATAGGGTGATTACCTTTTCCAACACCCTCTCCTCCACCAAGAGGGTGATCAATCGGATTCATTGCCATACCTCTTACAATAGGACGCTTCCCCATCCATCGCATACGTCCTGCTTTACCTATATTGATATTCTCATTATCCGTATTTCCAACTTGACCAATTGTCGCCGTACAAACTGATAAAACTTTACGAACTTCGCCCGATGGCAATTTAACTTGGGCATAGGTCCCTTCACGAGCGACGAGCGTAGCTTGCGTTCCTGCACCTCTACAAATTTGTGCTCCTTTACCCGGGCGCAACTCTACGTTGTGTATAACAGTACCAACGGGAATGTTATTTAATGAAAGAGAATTTCCCGGTTTAATATCAGCCTCAGCTCCCGCTACCACAGCATCACCGACCTTCAAACCCACAGGGCAAAGAATATAGGCTTTTTCACCATCAACATAGTGAAGCAAAGCTATGTGTGCTGACCGATTGGGATCATATTCAATAGCAACAACACGACCTGGAATATTTAACTTATTCCTCAAAAAATCAATTTTCCTGTATCTTCTTTTATGTCCTCCGCCCTTTTGCCATAAAGAAATACGCCCTCGATTATTCCTTCCTCCTGTTCTCTTTAGAGGAGTTACCAAAGACATCTCAGGCGTCGACTTTGTAATCTCGGCAAAGTCGTAGCCTGTCATCTTCCTTCGACTGGGACTTGTTGGTCGATACGTTTTAATACCCATTATGTTCCCTCAAACAATCCGATTTTTTCATTCGTTTTTACCAAAGCCTTTTTCCAATATTTGACTTTACTCAGCCTTGTCCCTGCTCTGCGTGCACGATCACGGCAAACCATCGTACGCACACCAAGAACCTTTACATCAAAAGCTTTTTCTACAGCCGTTCTAATCTCTTTCTTCGTTGCTTTACGATCCACCTCAAAAACATAGGCACTCATAGCTTGATGTTTTGTATTCTTTTCTGTCACAAGAGGTCTTTTAATAATGTTTATCATCTCTCACCACCACAACGTTTTATAAGACCTTCCACGGCCTTCTCTGTTACAATAGCTGCATCAAATTTTAAAAGATCATAAACGTTAACACCATCTACACTGTAATATCTAAAGTTCTTTAAGTTTTTAGATGCTTTATAAAAAAGTGTATCTCTTTGATTATCCACAAGTAGAGATTTTTGCAGTCCAAATTTTTTTAAACGCAAAGAAAGCTCCTTTGTTTTACCCTCTTTAGATTCCATATCAGGAACAACAAAAAAACGTCCCTCTTTCACTAAATAAGACAAAGCCATCTTTAGAGCTTTACGGCGCATTTTTTTAGGTAATCCGTATGAATAATCACGGGGTTTAGGACCAAAAGTTATTGCCCCCCCTGGCATTAAAGGAGAGCGACTCGTTCCCTGTCTGGCATTACCCGTTCCCTTTTGCCGAAACGGTTTTCTTCCTCCCCCAGATACCTCACCTCTTGATTTTGTATTATGAGTACCTTGACGACGAGAAGCCAATTGCCATCTCACATGAGCTTGCATCAAGTCCATACGCAAAGGTTGACCAAAGACATCCGCTTTTAAGTCAATGTCCTTTACCTTTTTGCCATTCCAATCTTTTACACTTGCTCTTGTCATTTTGTATCTTCTTTTAAAATTCTTACCAAAGTGTTCTTTGCACCAGGAACACCGCCTTTAATAAAAATAAGATTTTCATCAGGTATAATATCCAAAACTTCAACTCCACGAACTGTTGTGTTTTTTCCGCCATATCGCCCTGGCATTTTTCTTCCAGGTATAACTCTTCCAGGCCAAGTTCTATTTCCCACAGATCCTGGTCCACGATGAAATTGTGAACCATGAGCTGCTGGACCTCCTCCAAAATCATAACGTCTCATCACACCTGCAAAACCTTTCCCCTTAGATGAACTTGTAATTTTCACTCGATCACCTTTATTCAAGGTTTCTAAAGAAACCCTCTGTCCCACCTTTACCCCTTCCGGTAAACTTTGACGAATTTCTCGTAAAGTTCGAGCTCCATTTTCAAAGCCAGCCTTTTGACAATGCTTTGTTCTTGAACGCTGAGACATTTTCGCACCAAGGGGACCATGAGCCACCTGTACTGCTGAATACCCTTCATCCTCTGAAGTTTTAATTTGTGAAACAAACCAGTTTTCACTCTTTACAACAGTAATGGGAACAGCTTCACCCGCATCGTTATACATCATTGACATACCTAACTTAAACCCAAAAAGTCCACTTAATTTAACACTGGAATCTTCCTTTTCTTGTTCTTTTGCTTTTTCTTCTGAAGAGGACTTATCTGCCTGTGGCGCAGGCTTTTGCTCTTGAGAATTATCTGATGCCGGTGCCGCTTTATTCTCAGCCGTTTTCTGTGAACTCTCTTTTGCAGAGGCTCCACTATTATCCGGCGATGACTCTGAATGAGCTTCCTTTGCAGACGCTTGCCCGTCTTTTATCTCAGGTTTTTCTTTTGACGTTGTTTTTTTATTTTCACTCACAACGACCCCTCATCTTTGCAATCTTCATTTTTTACTTTCCTTTATACCCTTTTCTTCTGATCCAATCTTGTCCTATCATTAATTACAAAAACTCTTAACAATTCATGAATTAAAACAATTTTCCCTTTTTTTTAAACTTTGTGAAAGGGTAAAAAGCCACATTCCATTTTGACGTGCTACCGTTGAAACCATGTTTCCCTTTACTCCCCTTACCTCAGCCCCTGCTCGCCGAATCAGAAACCTTACCATATCTTTGTTCTTATTTTGAAGAGCAAAAATAAGAGCAGGAAATCCTCCTTGGGCCATAGCATTGGGATCAGCACCTGCTCTAGCAAGTCTTTCAACAACATCTAAGTCATCCATGGCCACAGTCATGCTTAAAGCTGTAAAATCAGTATATCCTTTGTATAATCTAACCCCTGAAGTATTTACATCAGCCCTTCCAAGCTCTATTAATGTGTCTATAATTTCTAACCGCCGCTCTGGATGCCCTACAAATGGAGGATCACCCACAGCCAAAAATAGTGGGGTCCAACCTTCCCTCTTTGTTTTAGATTCTATATAAGCCCCTGCCCGAAGAAATTCTTCAATGGCGACAACATTGCCATAATGTACAGCAACATGTAGAGGAGGCCATCCCGCCTGATTCTCCTGAGAGAATAAAAAAGTTCCACGCCTCTCCAGAAGAAATCTCTGCACCATCTCTCTATTCCCATATTGTGCGACAACATGCACGGGCATTCTCCCTCTACCATCTCTTATATTGAAAGAAACATCTTGTTCAACAAGGGCATCAAACCTCGGTATATCGTTTTCCCTTATAGACGCAAATAGGCTGCTATTTAACTCTTGGCTTGTACTCAAGGCATTATCATTAGCTTGTAAGGAAATAGAAAAAAATAAAACAGATAATATTAATGTCTTCATCTCTTAGGTCTCTTTTTGTGTTTTCCTATTTATGCTCTCTAAAGTAATAGCTTGACCACTCACTACTTCCCCACCTTTACACGTTCAAAATAAACAACCATGTATTCAGTAAGGGGAGCTAATTCTCTATCCTTTCAATAATAAAAACTCGTCTACCATCATCACTCTCACTCTGCAGACAACTTAATTTCAACATCTACACCAGCGGAAAGATCCAACTTCATCAATTGATCTACAGTTTGCTGAGAGGGTTCAAAAATATCTAGTATTCGCTTGTGAGTCAGGATTTCAAATTGTTCTCTAGATTTCTTATCCACATGTGGAGAGCGCAAAACCGTATACTTATTAATACGCGTTGGTAGAGGAAAGGGACCTGCAACACTAGCTCCCGTTCGCCGAGCTGTATCCACAATTTCCCGTGTGGATTGATCAAGTAACTTATAATCAAAGGCCTTTAATCGAATACGAATCTTTTGACTTTGCATAACCCTGTTCTCTCATCCCTCATTTGCGCGGCACATAAAAAAACACCTTTTCAGACACCCACCTGGCCACGCAACCGTAGATATCTAAATTTACCAATAAAATCAACCTCTAACGAAAACGCTTCTGGTGGTTTTCTGATATAGTTTTGCGAGTATGCCGTGGTGAATTAGCCCTGTCAACTTATCCTTAGTTTGAAAAAATATATAGAGGAGAGGGCGCATTTACTATTTTAATTTTGCAGAGGGAACTTTTTCTCAAGGGAGTTCAAAACGAGTTTTCTGAGGCGCAGGGCGTATCTCCCGAAGGGAGAGACGAGCTGCGGCCCTCAGAACTGTTTGAGCTTTTGAAGTCCCTTGAGAAAAAGTTCCCAATCAAATATAAAAAAGAAAATTTTGAACAAGCAAGATATAACCGAAGTTAGATTCGGCCTAGTTTCTTTAGGATCTCCGTCTGATTCTTAGGAGGTAATTTTTCGAAATGACTCATTTCCATACTGAAAGAGGCTCGTCCTTGGCTTAGAGATCTTAAGTCCGTGGCATATCCAAACAGATTGGACAAGGGTACAACACCAGTAATAATTTGCAGATTGCTTCGTGCGTTCATAGAGTGCGTTTTACCCCGACGACCGTTAAGGTCACTGACAACAGCACCTATAAACTCTTCTGGGGATATGATTTCAATTTTAACAATAGGTTCTAACAGCGCGGGCTCTGCCTTAAGACAGGCCTCTCTTAGGGCCATAGAGGCTGCTATTTTAAAAGCGATATCTGAAGATTCTGTGTCATGAAAACTTCCACCCATTAGAGTCACCTGCATATCAATCATTTTATAGCCTGCAAGAACGCCGTTTTCTAATCCCTCTCGCACCCCCACTTCCACAGCACTAACGAATTCTTTTGGTATAGCTGTTTCAGAGGATTTATTGATAAATTGAAACCCTGTTCCTTGCGAAAGGGGTTTTACTTCTAAGAGGACATGACCATACTGACCTGTTCCTGCCGTTTGACGGATGAACTTACCTTCTCCTGTTACCTCTTGGTTAATCGTTTCTCTGTAAGACACTTGTGGTTTTCCTCGGTTCAAGCCCACTTTAAATTCTCTAGCTAGACGATCCACTATGATTTCCAGATGTAACTCTCCCATACCGGAAATAAGTGTCTGATGTGTTTCAGGATCTGTATGGACATCAAAAGAGGGATCTTCTTTTTTAATTTTCTCAAAAGCCTCTGTCATTTTATCTTGGTCAGGTCCTGACTTCGCTTCTACAGCGACAGAGATAACAGGCTCTGGAAAACGAATACTTTCCAATATGACAGGGGCTCGGCAAAGTGTATTTCCGGTATACGTATGTTTTAAACCGATAATAGCTCCAATATCCCCGGCTTTTAGTTCATCAATATCTTCTCTGAAATTAGCATGAAGTTTAACAATGCGACCTATACGTTCTTTTTTATTCGTTGATGTATTGAGCAACTGCATTCCTTCTTTAATACTTCCTGAATAGACACGCACATAGGTTAATGTTCCTGAGAACGTATCGGAGGCCACTTTGAATGCCAAAGCCACTGTTGACTCATCAAAATCTGTCGGACATATAATGGATTTACCCTTTATATCTTTGCCTTCTATATCGGGAACATCTATGGGGCTGGGTAGATAATTAACAACACCATCCAAAAGTTGTTGTATACCTTTATTTTTAAAAGCACTTCCACAAAAAACAGGAACGCACTCTCCTTTTAGGGTCAGTTTTCTAAGAACACTTTGAAGTTCTGAAATGGGAATATCTTTACCTTGAAGGTATTGTTCCATTAACTTGTCATCATTTTCAATAATAAAATCTTTTAACTTTGAGTGCTTTGTTTTACACTCTTGTAATAATTCTTCTGATATCTCATTTTCCGTAAATTCTGAATCAATATCATCGCCACTCCAGGCAAAAGATTTCATAGTGAGCAAATCGACAAAACCTTTAAATTGATCTTCTGCCCCTATAGGAACATGCATTTGAAGGGGGTTTGTGTTGAGTTTTTCACGAATGGAGTTTATGGACATTGTATAATCCGCACCTATTCTGTCCATTTTATTTATGAAACAAATACGGGGGACATTGTATTTATCGGCCTGTCTCCAAACGGTTTCTGATTGTGGCTCGACACCATTAACGGCATCAAAGACGGCGATGGCTCCATCTAAAACACGCAAGGATCTTTCCACTTCGATTGTAAAATCGACATGTCCGGGAGTATCTATGACATTAATACGGTGATCTTTCCAAACACAGGTCGTGGCGGCTGATGTGATAGTGATGCCACGTTCTTGTTCTTGCTCCATCCAGTCCATTGTAGCTGTACCTTCATGAACTTCGCCAATTTTATAGCTTTTACCTGTGTAATAGAGAATCCGTTCTGTTGTTGTGGTTTTTCCGGCATCGATATGAGCCATAATGCCGATATTCCGAGTACCTTTTAATTCTGATTTATCCTTGGGTTTTAGGAATGACATTTTAGTTCCTTATCAAAGATTTTTCTCATACGAAAAAATATTTATCTCGTTTCACTATTCGGTTCTCTTATTAAAACTATGCTATTAAGCAAGGCTTAGCAATAAAAGCTTAATAAGATCTTTAGAGGTTGTAGTTATTACGGCATAAAACAGACTATATTTGGAGAACGAAATTTAACATTCTCTTGAGACTTTCAATTTATTTTTGAGCTTTTTCTTTCTCAAGCACAAGGCGTATCGTGAGAGAGACAAATCTTTAATTTTTGACTTATGAGAGAAACTTTTTTTCATAGCTTTCAAAACGAGTTTTCTGAGGCGCAGGGCGTATCTCCCGAAGGGAGAGACGAGCTGCGAACCCTCAGAACTGTCCGAGTTTTTGAAAGCTATGAAAAAAAGTTTCTAACCTGAGATAAAAAGAAGATTTCGAAACAAGCAGACTGTTGAAAAAGCGTTAGATACGAGGCGTTCAAGCTCAAACCGAACGGAGGCGTAGTTTTCCTACGTCGAAGTGAAGGTTTGAGTGATTGCAACGAAGTAGATAATGCTTTTTCGAAAGTCTGCCAGTCTGTTACCAGTTATAGTGAGAAAAAGCCTTATTCGCCTCAGCCATCCTATGAACATCGTCTTTTTTCTTAATAGAGTTGCCTCTATTGTTAAAGGCATCAATGAGTTCATTAGAAAGACGTTGGGCCATATTTTTTTCATTACGTTCCCGGGCATATTGAATAATCCAGCGCATGGCCAAGGCAGAACGCCGCGACGGACGGACATCAACTGGTACTTGATACGTGGCTCCTCCTACACGACGAGAGCGCACCTCTAGGGCCGGCTTTACATTTTCAATAGCTTTTTTAAACACAGTTAGGGGTTCTTCATTAGCCACTTTGGATTTTAAATTTTCCAATGCGGAATAGAGAATTTTTTGAGAAAGACTTTTTTTCCCCTGTACCATTAAAGAATTTACAAACTTTGCAACAACCACATCATTATAGACGGGGTCAGGTATCACTTCACGTTTATAATGGGCTGAACGACGAGACATACTTTTTCCTCTTAATTTCCTGACTTCGGTTTTTTGGTTCCATATCTAGAACGAGCACGCATGCGATTGTTAACACCCTGAGTGTCCAACACACCCCGGACCGTATGATAACGAACACCTGGCAAATCCTTCACTCGCCCCCCTCGAATTAAAATCACACTGTGTTCCTGCAAGTTATGCCCAATGCCCGGAATGTAAGTGTTGACTTCAAAACCATTGGATAGACGCACCCTGGCAACTTTTCTAAGAGCTGAGTTGGGTTTTTTAGGTGTTTGGGTAAAGACGCGCGTACACACACCTCTTTTTTGGGGGCATCCTCCTAGGGCTGGGGATTTTGATTTCGATTTTTGAACTGTACGCTGCTTACGTATCAATTGGTTAATTGTTGGCATTCATTATCCTTTACCACCTCTTTTTCACACCTTGGGCTGAAAATATCAAGTGCATTTATATATTAAAAACTTCTCTCTAACTTAAAACATTTAAGTTGTGATAGCCCTTTGAATCAATTGAAGTCAAGTTGGATTTTTATCCCTTTTTAGGATTCTCTTTTCATACTGACACTTTTGAAAATCTGTACACTTTAATGTTCGCCTTTATTTCAAGACCGTATGGACGAATATATTGCTAATTTTGTGAGCTCCATTTCCATTTTACTCCTTTCCCCTATCCCACTATATGATCTCTATAGTGTAAAATGTGTCATAATTTCAAAAAAATCTACAATTCATAACCCTTGGTGGATAAGCTCTTTTTTATTTTACATATTATCTCTTTTTCAAAGTTCCTTTTAAAAATTAACAACTTATGAGGTTTTATTTTAAAGATTGATTGTGAAAAATAGGCCTATATCCAATAGATTTCCCCCTAAGCACTTTATTGGAATACATTTTGCTTTTATACTCTTGTGGTTTTTAAAACATCACCATTGATTACAGATCCAATGGGAGAGATTAAAGAGATAAGATTATGAAGTTATCTATTTTATTATCCATTATCTTTTCTTTATCACAAACGATATCTTATAAATCAGAAGCTCAAACAAGAATAGGCTCTTATAGAAATTTATATGAAATTTTAAATGTACCAATGGATGCCGATCAAGACACAATCAGGAAATCCTATCACTCATTAGCCAGAAGATACCATCCCGATAGACAAGTTTACCATCTAGATAGACCTGTTACCGTTGCCGATAAGGAGGCTGCTGAGGAAAAATTTAAAATGGTTACTAATGCCTACGAAGTTTTAAAGGATCCTAAAAGACGTCAAGAATATGATAACCTTATCAGAGCAAGGTTTAACCAACCAGCAAATGTAACTCCCTCTCACGGTCAACCTTCATCAGATACAAACTCCTCTCCTATTTTTTCATACAATTGGTATGATATTGCTCCTAAGACTTTTTTTGGCCCCGTTATACCTGATTACCCTATATTTCATAGCCCCGGAGCAACTGGTTACTTGCAGATGTTAAACCCCTATCCCATAGGTGAGTTTCTGATTTTTTTCGAATTTGAATCCATAAAAAGAGATTTCAACCCTAATGGTAAGTGGAAAGAATGGCCACTTTTAAATATCGCTGTAGCAATGGGAAAAATACAGTTTGTAGATTGGTTACTTTCAAAAGGGGCAGATCCCAATTCTATAGGAGAATTCGGCTCACCGTTATTGGAAATTGCAAACTGGTTTGTATTTCATAAACATAGAGACTCAGCCGGCATTAATATTGATCCCTTTGGACTCCAGAGAGCAGAAACAACTTTTAAAGATACAAGTTTAGAAATAGCACGGCTATTAATCAAACATGATGCAGATATAACAATAACTGACAAAGAGGGAAACAACGCTCTCCATTTTGCCGCAAAAAATGGCCTTATACGAATGACAGCATTACTCCTTTATGCCGGTATAGATCCTACAGCCACAAATAATAATGGAGAAACGCCTCTTGATTTCGCCAGAAGACAAAGGTTAAGTTCAGTGTATTATTCCCAGATAGAGTCTTTAATCAATGAAGCTATTTCTAAAAGGCAATATGAAAGGCGATCTAAAACTTTTGTAGGAAGAATGCAAAATAGAATGAGTGACATTAGTAAAAAAGCTAATAGAAATAATAAAACATCCAGAAACCAACGGTGCCCCTACTAAAACATTTCAACGGTCCATAACAAAGAGAGAAAGAGTTTTTTCTTTCCAGAGCGCAGGGCGTATCGTGATAAAGACAAATTTTGTAATTTTTGGCTTATGAGAGAAACTTTTTTCCATAGGGTTCAAAACGAGTTTTCTGAGGCGCAGGGCGTATCTCCCGTAGGGAGAGACGAGCTGCGAACCCTCAGAACTGTCTGAGCTTTTGAAGTCTATGGAAAAAAGTTTCTAACCTGAGATAAAAACAAAAATTGTATTAAAAAGTCAGATACAAACCAAAGCGACATATTGTGACAAAGTAGATGATACCTTTTCGACAGTCTGTGTTTAATTATTCTGTGGTTGAGCTTCATTCACCTCTGTACTCATAGGCAACTGCGAAGCCTGTCCTGCCTCTTCATAATTCATCACTTCAATTGGCCAACGGCGATAACATGATAGCCCTGTCCCCGCAGGAACTAAACGGCCCATGATAATACTCTCCTTCAAGCCTCTGAGTGAATCTTTCTTCGATTGAATAGCCGCCTCTGTTAAAACCTTTGTCGTCTCTTGGAAAGAGGCTGCAGAGATCCAACTCTCAGTACTCAAAGAAGCTTTTGTAATACCCAAAAGAAGTGATTCCGCCGTTGCCACTTGACCACCCTCTGCCTTCACACGTTTATTTTCCATTTCAAATTCAAACTTCTCAACCTGCTCTCCCGCTAAGAACGTCGTATCTCCTGCATCAACAACCTTCACGCGACGGAGCATTTGCCGCACAATCACTTCAATATGTTTATCATTAATCGTTACACCCTGAAGACGATAAACTTCTTGAATCTCATTCACCATATAAGCCGCTAACTCCTTATCTCCTAACACGGCCAGAATATCATGCGGATTTGTGGGGCCATCCATAAGTGCTTCACCCTTTCTCACAAATTCTCCCTCACGAACCGCAATGTGTTTTCCCTTAGGAATGAGATATTCCTTCTGTTCTCCAGCTTCTGGAGTAACTATCACTCTCTGTTTTCCTTTTAAATCTTTACCAAAACTCACATAACCATCTATCTCTGTAACAATTGCAGCTTCTTTGGGTTTTCGCGCTTCAAACAGCTCTGCCACTCGAGGCAATCCTCCAGTGATATCTCGCGTCTTTGTTGTCTCCCTATGAATTTTTGCAATCATGTCACCTGCATGAACTTCAGTTCCATCTTGAATTAATAACTGAGCATCTACAGGAACGACATATCTGACAGGAACATTTCTACCCGGTTGTAAAATAGGCTCCCCTGTCTTTTTATCTTTAAGAACAAGGGTTGGTTTTAAAGTCGCATCACGACTTTCTACGATAACTTTTGTCGCAAAACCTGTAACAGCATCCACCTGTTCTGTTACCGTTTGTCCCTCTTCAATATCTTCGAAATGCACACATCCGGAAACTTCTGAAATAATGGGGTTGGCGTAAGGATCCCACTCTGCAATCGTCTTACCTTGTTCAACAACATCTCCCTCTTTGAAATTAACAACTGCACCATAAACAAGTTTATAACGTTCCCGCTCTCGACCTGTCTCATCCACAAGAATCGCCTCACCATTTCTATTCATAATAGTGAGTTTACCGTCACGGTTTTCTACAAAATTCACATCATTGAACTTCAACGTTCCACCATGACGAGCTTCATGAACTGACTGTTCCACTGCACGAGACGCTGTACCACCTAAGTGGAAAGTTCTCATCGTTAACTGTGTTCCCGGCTCACCAATACTTTGTGCTGCAATAATACCAACGGCCTCACCTAAATTGACTAAGTTTCCTCGAGCCAAATCCCGTCCGTAACACTTAACACATACACCATGCCTCGTCTTACAAGTTAAAACAGAGCGTATACTTACACTCTCAATCCCTACTTCTTCAATTCGAGCAACAGCATTCTCCGTGATCTCTTCATTTTTATTCACAATCACTTCATTAGAATAAGGATCGATAATACTCTCCATAGCTGTACGACCCAAAATACGATCGCCTAACTTTTGGATAACTTCTCCACCTTCCATTAAAGGTGTCACCGACATACCATTTTCCGTGCCACAATCATCTTCAATAATAATGCAATCTTGAGCAACATCCACAAGACGACGGGTTAAATAACCCGAGTTTGCTGTCTTAAGTGCTGTATCCGCCAAACCTTTTCGAGCACCATGAGTAGAAATGAAATACTCTAGAACAGAAAGTCCCTCTCGGAAGTTAGCTCGAATAGGAGCTTCAATAATTTCACCACTTGGCTTCGCCATCAAACCCCGCATTCCTGCCAACTGACGAATCTGAGCTGCACTTCCTCTCGCTCCAGAATCAGCCATGACATAGATACTGTTAAAACTCGAATCAACTGTCTTTTGATCTTCAACCTCAAATGACTCTGTCTCAATACCTGACATCATTTCCTTAGCAACACGATCCGCCGTTTGAGCCCAAAGATCCACTACCTTATTGTATCTTTCACCATAGGTAATTAATCCTTCATCATACTGTTGTTGAATTTCTCTGACTTGATTTTCAGAATCTTCAATCATTTTAGCTTTGGTATTGGGTATAATCATATCGTCTAAGCAAATGGAGATACCAGCCAATGTAGAATATTTAAAACCCATTTGCATAATCTTATCAGCAAGAATAACTGTAGCCTTACCTCCCGCTTGACGGAAACTGGAGTCAATGAGCTTAGCAATTTCCTTTTTTGTCATCACACAGTTTACCAATTCAAAAGGAACGCCTTTGGGAGCTATATCTGCCAAGATAGCACGACCTACACTTGTATCCCTTAACTTACCATCCACGCGCACTTTAATAGCGGCTTGAAGATCAACATGATTATTGTCATAAGCATAAAGAACTTCTTCTAACCCACTAAAGCTACGACCTGTGCCATTTGCCCCAGGACGAACTCGTGTCATCCAATAGATACCTAATACAATATCCTGAGAAGGATTAATAATAGGCTTACCATTCGCTGGACTTAAAATATTATTTGTAGACATCATTAACACTCGAGCTTCAACTTGTGCCTCCACAGAAAGTGGAACATGCACGGCCATCTGGTCACCATCAAAGTCTGCATTGAAAGCAGCACACACGAGTGGGTGTAATTGAATCGCTTTTCCTTCTAATAAAACAGGCTCAAAAGCTTGAATACCTAATCTGTGAAGCGTGGGTGCTCTATTTAATAAAACAGGGTGCTCTTTTACAACTTCTGAGAGAATATCCCAGACCTCTACAGTTTCATCCTCAACAAGTTTCTTAGCCTGTTTAATTGTAGAAGCAAAACCCTGCTCTTCTAATTTATTATAAACAAACGGCTTAAATAATTCTAAAGCCATCTTTTTAGGAAGACCACATTGATGAAGTTTAAGGTTCGGACCTACCACAATTACGGAACGACCAGAATAATCAACACGTTTTCCCAATAGGTTTTGACGAAATCGTCCTTGTTTACCTTTTAACATATCACTCAAAGAGCGCAGTGGACGCTTGTTAGGCCCTGTAAACGTCTTACCACGACGGCCATTATCAAAAAGAGCGTCAACAGATTCCTGAAGCATTCGCTTTTCATTACGAATAATAATCTCAGGAGCATTAAGTTCTTGAAGACGTCGCAGTCTATTATTTCTGTTAATCACTCTTCTATAAAGGTCATTTAAATCAGAGGTTGCAAATCGCCCTCCATCGAGGGGAACAAGAGGTCGCAAATCTGGAGGAATAACAGGAACCACTTCCAACATCATCCACTCTGATTTGTTCACAGAATTTTTAAACGCTTCAACAACCTTTAATCTTTTTGTCAGTTTTTTAATCTGTGCTTCAGAACCCGTTTCCTTAATTTCATCTCTTAATTTTTTGGAAAGGTATTCAGGATCAATTTTTCTCAAAAGTTCACGAATGGCCTCTCCCCCCATTCCTGCTTTAAAATTAGGTCCATATTCATCAAGAGCTTTTTGATAGGCTTCTTCATTTAAAACCATACCCTCTTCAAGATCTGTCTCTAAGGGGTCCACAATAACATGAGCTTCACAATAAAGAACACGTTCTACATCTTTTAAAGTTAAATCCAAAAGGTTTCCAATACGGCTCGGTAAAGATCTCAAAAACCAAATATGAGCTACGGGTGTGGCCAGTTCTATATGTCCCATTCTTTCACGACGCACTTTAGATTGTGTGACCTCAACTCCGCACTTCTCACAAACAACACCACGGTATTTCATACGTTTGTATTTTCCACACAAACATTCATAGTCTTTAACCGGACCAAAAATCTTCGCACAAAAAAGCCCGTCTCTTTCTGGCTTAAATGTTCTATAATTAATTGTCTCCGGTTTTTTTACTTCACCATGAGACCACCCTCGAATCATTTGCGGTGAAGCTAAAGACACTTGAACAGCATCAAAAGCTAATGGATCTTTTGGCTTATCAAAGAAGTTTAATAGATCTTTCAAAGTTTGCTCCTCGCTTATTTTTCTCTCTTATCACTTATTGCTCCACCAAAGGCGGTTGATCATCTTCAGCACCTTCAGGTAAAGTCTCCTCTTGCTTTGCCTCTACAAGCTCAACATTTAATGCCAAACTCTGAAGCTCCTTAATTAAAACATTAAAGGATTCAGGCAAACCTGGCTCCAGCGTATTATCACCTTTTACAATACTCTCATACATACGCGTTCTACCGGCCACATCATCTGACTTCACAGTTAAAAACTCCTGTAAAGAATAAGCTGCTCCATAGGCTTCAATAGCCCAAACTTCCATTTCTCCTAATCTCTGACCACCAAATTGTGCCTTACCCCCAAGCGGTTGTTGCGAAACAAGTGAATACGGTCCAATGGAGCGCGCATGAATCTTCTCTTCAACCAAATGATGAAGTTTTAACATATACATCACACCCACAGTGACTGGGTTTTGAAAAGGCTGACCCGTTCGACCATCAAAGAGAATGGCTTGACCACTCTGCGGAACATTAGAGCGATCTAGAAGTTCCTTTATATCTTGCTCTTGAGCACCATCAAAAACAGGTGTGGCTAAATGCACTCCAGAATGAACATCTTTAACCATTCTCTTCACAGAGAGATCATCTGCAGAATCAATTAGCTTACCCATTGATTCATCTTGATAAATTTCCTTTAGCTGCTTCTTAGTCTCAGAGGCATTAAACTTATCTAAGTACTCTTGAATTTGCTGTCCCAAATGAAGAGCCGCCCAACCCAAATGAATTTCTAGAATCTGTCCGATGTTCATACGAGACGGCACACCTAGAGGGTTTAAGACCATATCCACAGGAGTTCCATCAGCTAAATAGGGCATATCCTCTTCAGCCATAACCTTTGAGATGACACCCTTATTACCATGTCTTCCGGCAAACTTATCACCCACCTGAAGTTTTCTTTTAATAGCCACATAGACTTTTACAATCTTTATGGCCCCAGGAGGTAATTCATCCCCTTTCGTCAAACGATCCATCTTATCATCAAAAACTATTTTCACAGCTTCTAATTGGTTACGTGCACCTTCAATAATCTTTTGACATTGAAGTTCTAAATCTTGCGCCAGAGGAATATAACTCAAAAGAGCAAATGGAATCGTTTCTAAATCTTCTGCCGTAATTTTCTGACCCTTACTTAAAAGCTTATCAGATCCATCTTCACTTAAAAGGACACCTGTTGTTTTCTTTCCAACAATTAAGTCTTTTAATCTATCAAGGGCATTATTACGAATCACATTCTGTTCAACAGCTTGATCCTTTTCTAACTTTCCTCTTTTTTCTTTTATAATGGATTGAAGTCTTTCATCACCTTCAGAGCCTTCACGACTATAAATTTGAGCATCTATCACCGTCCCAAAAACACCTGAAGGAAGCCTTAATGATGTATCCCTAACATCTCCTGCCTTTTCACCAAAAATAGCTCTAAGAAGTTTTTCCTCGGGAGAAAGTTGCGTTTCTCCCTTTGGAGTCACCTTACCCACCAATATATTTCCAGGTCTGACTTCAGCACCAATACGAATAACACCGCTCGTATCCAAATCCTTTAGTGCTTCTTCACCTACATTGGCAATATCCCGAGTGATCTCTTCTTTTCCCAACTTTGTATCACGGGCGATACATTCAAACTCTTCAATGTGAACAGAAGTAAACGTATCTTCCTTAATCAATCTTTGAGAAATAAGAATGGAATCCTCAAAATTGTAACCCATCCATGGAGCAAACGCGATGAGCACGTTTTGTCCAAGAGCTAATTCTCCATGATCTGTCGCCGGTCCATCAGCCACAATATCTCCAGCAGAGATCTGCTCCCCTTTTCGGACAACAGGTTTTTGGTTAAAACATGTGTTTTGATTCGTTCTTTGATACTTTGTTAAATTATATATATCAATGTTGGCTCCCAACTCTCCGGCTTTGGCTAAACGCCTGACGACAACACGAGAAGCATCCACATCTTCAACAACACCATCATTGATAGCGACAATACTTGTTCCAGAGTCCCTAGCCACAAGCCGCTCAACACCTGTACCCACCAATGGAGCTTTGGCTTTAAGAAGAGGAACAGCTTGGCGTTGCATATTTGATCCCATTAAAGCTCTGTTCGCATCATCATGCTCTAGAAAAGGAATCAAACTCGCTGATATAGAAACCAACTGACAGGGAGAAACGTCCATTAACGTGATACGATCTTTTTCAACGGATTCGTATTCACCGTTAATTCTCACGTTAACATTTTTGTTATTCGTTTCAAACTCCTCTTTTCTTTCCGCCTGAGCAATCACATGTCCCGTCTCTTCAAGAGCCGAGATATAATTAATCTCTTCAGAAAGTTTACCCTTTTCAACTTTTCTATACGGTGTTTCAATAAACCCATAATCATTAATTCGAGCATACGTTGCCAAAGACGCAATCAAACCAATATTAGGTCCTTCAGGTGTTTCAATAGGACAAATACGACCATAGTGAGTCGGATGAACGTCACGCACTTCAAAACCGGCACGATCTCTTGTCAAACCCCCAGGGCCAAGAGCTGAAAGTCGTCTTTTATGAGTGATCTCTGAAAGAGGATTTGTTTGATCCATAAATTGTGACAACTGACTTGAACCAAAAAATTCCTTAACAACAGCACTTACAGGTTTCGCATTGACTAAATCATGAGGCATCATTGTATCTATATCTTGCAGGGCCATTCTCTCACGAATAGCTCGCTCCATACGCACAAGACCAATACGATATTGATTCTCCAACAATTCACCCACAGATCGAATACGACGATTTCCCAAATGGTCAATATCATCTACTTTTCCACCGCCATTTTTCAAATCCATCAACGTTTCTACAACCCTTATGATGTCTTCCTTTGTCAACGTTCTGTGATCAATCGGTGTCTCATCAAAAGATAAGTTTAACCTATGGTTAATTTTCAAACGCCCCACTTCACTCAAGTCATATGTCTCAGGGTTAAAGAAAAGACGTTGAAAGAAATCTTTTGCGGCATCAATTGTCGGAGGATCTCCAGGACGAAGTCTCTTATAAATTTCAATGAGAGCGTCATCATCAAAATCAACCTTATCTACAAGTAAAGTATTTCTCAAAAAAGGACCCACAGCTAAGCCATCAAAGAAAATCACTTTTAGCTCATTATATCTACCCAAACGACAAGCCGAAAGAGCCTCTTTTGTAATCTCTGAATTGGCTTCTAAAATCACTTCACCTGTAGACATATCTATAATAGGAGAAGCTATAACCTTACCTAATAACTGCTCATCAGATATCTCAATTTCCTTTAAATTGACTTCTTGAATTTTTCTTACAACAGCTCGAGTGATACGACGTCCTTGTTTAACAATGACCTCTTTTGTTTTAGGATTAATGATATCAACAATAGCACGATGCCCTTGCATCTTTTCAACATTTAGCGATCTAGAAGCCATGTCATTTTTCTTTAATTTAACCGTATCAACATCATAAAAACGGTTTAAAAGCTCCTCCACCGAGTAACCAAGAGCTTTTAACAAAATAGTTGCTGGAAATTTACGACGTCTATCAATCCGCACATGCAAAATATCTTTTTGATCAAATTCAAAATCTAACCACGATCCACGATAAGGAATAACTCGCGCTCCATATATAAGTTTTCCACTGATATGTCCCTTTCCACCATCATGATCAAAGAAGACACCCGGAGACCGATGCAGTTGGCTCACTACAACTCGCTCCGTTCCATTGATGATAAAAGATCCATTAGCTGTCATGAGAGGGATTTCGCCTAAGTAAATCTCTTGCTCTTTTACATCACGAATACTTTTGCTTTCCACATTTTCATCCGTGTCAAAAACAATCAATCGCAAAGTCACTTTAACAGGTGCTGAAAAAGACATTCCCCTTTGTCGGCATTCTTCAACGCTGTATTTGGGAGGCTCTAAAGTATAACTCACAAATTCTAAGTTTGCCGTTTTGTTAAAATTGCTAATCGGAAATACCGATTGAAAAACACCCTGCAAGCCTGCCGCCACACGACGATCAGGATCAACATCACTTTGAAGAAACTCCTCATAGGATTTCTTCTGAAGTGCGATCAGGTTAGGGATACTAATCACCTGCGGGTTTTTTGAAAAATTGCGACGCATTCGAATTTTCGATGCGTTTAAGATAGCCGCCATTGCTTCACTCCTTAGTCACTTATTAAAAAATAACCACTAAAAACTGATTACTTTAACTCTACTTTTGCACCAGCAGCTTCAAGAGTCGCCTTTATCTTTTCAGCTTCTTCCTTAGGTACACCTTCTTTCAAAGTCTTAGGAGCTCCTTCAACAAGATCCTTTGCCTCTTTAAGACCTAAACCCGTAATGGGGCGAACAGCCTTAATGACATTGATCTTCTGGCTTCCTGCACTTGCTAAAACAATATCAAATTCTGTTTTTTCCTCAGCAGGAGCTGCCGCTGCTCCAGGGGCTGCCGCTGCAACAGCAACAGGAGCTGCCGCACTCACACCCCATTTTTCTTCAAGTGTACTAATCAACTCAGCCAATTCCATGACTGGCAATTTTGATAGATAATCAACAACCTCTTCTTTATTTAATGACATAATTCCTCCAAGTTTTACTTATTCTTGTTTGTTTTTATAGGCACCCAATACAGTTAAGAAACTCCTTGATGGAGCTACTAATTGCTGAACAAATTTGGATAGAGGAGCTTGCAATACTCCCAATAGCTGAGTGCGAAGCTCATCTTTACCCGGAAGAGTGGCAAGATATTTAATCTTGTCCTTATCCAAATCCGTGCCATCCATTACACCAAATTTAAGTTGTAATGCCTCCACCTCTTTCCCAAAGTCCGTCAAAGTTTTTGCCGAAGCACTGGGATCACCATAGACAAATACAACAGCATTTGTCCCTACAAATTTCTCACTCAGAACTTTATCCTTATCTGGGTGATCCTTTATAGCCAACTTTGCAAGAGTGTTTCGCACAACTCGTATTTCGGCATTATTAGGCTTCAAAACCTTCCGCAGCTTTGTCACTTGCTCAACATTCATGCCTTTGAAGTCGACTAAAAAAGCAGTCTTCGCTTTTCCAAAGCGTTCTGAAAGATTTTTTATCTCTGTCGACTTTCCCGCTCTATTCACGCTGGACATCCTCCTCTCTTCTCGTCTGTCAGAATGAAGGAGATTTCACTCCGTCTCGGAAGGCTTTTGTTTTTGATACAAAAATTAAACTTTTTCAAGCACCTTCTGTCTCTGACTTTGTGACTTTTAAAAGTCACATATATTTTTCACTCAGGAAACTTCCCCCTGAGCCCGATTTACATCTAAATTCACGCCCAAACCCATTGTCGAAGACAACGTCATCGCTCTGAGATAACTTCCCTTACTGGAAGCAGGCTTGGCCTTAATAATAGCTCCTAAAAAAGCTAAAAAATTACCTTTTAATTTTTCCACTCCCATGTCTTTTTTTCCAAAAGTCGCATGAACAATTCCTGCCTTATCAATCTTAAAATCCAATTTTCCTCGCTTTTCAATCTCGACAGCTTTACCCACATCAAAAGTCACAGTTCCCACTTTTGGGTTGGGCATCAAGCCCCTTGGGCCCAGTATTTTTGCCACCTTAGCCACTGAAGCCATCATATCAGGTGTCGCGATACATTTATCAAAATCCAACCATCCCTTTTTAATCTTTTCTACAATATCTTCAGCTCCTACAAAGTCAGCCCCAGCTTCCTTTGCCTCGTCTTCCTTAGGCCCCTTTGCAAAAACAACAACACGCACCTCTTTACCCAAACCATGAGGCAAAACAACCGCCCCACGCACATGTTGATCCGATTGCTTGGCATCGATACCTAAATTAACAGCCACATCTATACTTTCATTAAACTTCGTTGTGGCATTCTCTACGACAAGGTTTAAAGCTTCATCGACCGTATAACGTTTCTCATTATCACACTTTTCAAAAATCGCTCTATACCGTTTACTTTTTTTCATTTCACTCTCCCAAATGGCTCATTCACCCAATCTCTAGCCCCATACTCTTTGCCGTTCCCTCAACTTGCCTCATGGCAGCTTCAACTGTTGTGCAATTGAGATCAGGAAGCTTTATTTCGGCGATTTTCTGAATCACATCTTTAGGAACTTTTCCCACCTTATCTTTTTGAGGCATTTTAGAACCACTCTTAAGATTTAATTCCTTTTTCAAAAGAACAGACGTCGGAGGCGTTTTCGTAATAAAAGTAAAAGAACGATCCTGATAGACAGTAATAATAACAGGAATAATCGTATCTCCAGCCTTTTGAGTCTTAGCATTAAATTGTTTACAAAAATCCATAATATTAACTCCGTGCTGACCCAACGCTGGGCCAACAGGGGGAGCTGGATTTGCTTTTCCCGCTGGTATTTGAAGCTTAATAAATCCTGTTACTTTTTTCTTAGCCATAATTTTCTACTCCTATTTGGTATTCCTTTAACCATTGTCTTTAAGCACTTGAGCAAAATCTAACTCAACAGGTGTTGGACGACCAAAAATACTCACAGCAACTTTCACTTTTCCTTTATCTAAATTAATCTGTTCAACAGTTCCATTAAAATTACTAAAAGGACCATCAACAACACGTACAGAATCACCCTCACTAAAGTCAATATTGTGTTTTGGTTTTTCAGCTCCAACTTCCATTTGTTTTGTAATACGAGCCACTTCCTCTTCTGGAACAGCTGGCGGGGGCATTGAACTTCCCACAAACCCTGTAACCTTAGCAGAACCTTTTACCAAATGCCATGTCTGCTCATTTAAATTCATGTTTACAAAAATATATCCTGGGAAAAACTTTCTAGAAGACTCTTTTTTCTGCCCTCTAACGACTCGAACAACACTTTCAGAGGGGACAAGAATTTCCCCAAAGTCCTCTCCCATTTTGAACTTCTTAATCCTATCCTCTATGGATAGCTTCGCTTTGAGTTCTTGAGCAGAATGTGTATTAACGATATACCACTTTTTTCCCAATTTCTCTCCTTAAAACCCAACAAGATAGCTAATAAAGTGAAGTGATAAATAATCGAAGATACCCAGTAGTATTCCCGACAGCACAAGAACAAAACAAACAGCAATTGTTGATGCCACTGTCTGCTGACGTGACGGCCAAACCACTTTCTTAACCTCAACAACGACTTCTTCAGCCCATCCCATAATCCTTTTATTAAATTGAAGAACTAAAAATGTGATAAGGCCTATGCCCACAGGAATTCCATGCGATACTATATCCTGAGCATAAAAACGAGCCAGAAAGCCCCATGATGCAGAGAGGGCTTCAAAGAAAATATCCACAACAAAACCAGTCAATAAAGCTATTATGACAAAACTGACCGTTATTATTTTTTTATTATCTTCATGCATAGACCAAAAGCCTCTTTATAAAACTGGCAGGGTAGGAGGGATTCGAACCCACAACCGACGGATTTGGAATCCGTTGCTCTACCAATTGGAGCTACTACCCTAAAAACAATGATGAAGAATACAGAATCCCTCTCATTCTATTTTAAGGTCGTTCCCTCTTACTGCGTTACTCTATAATGTCAGTAACTACGCCTGCACCGACGGTTCGACCACCTTCACGAATCGCAAAACGCAATTCTTTTTCCATTGCAATAGGAGCGATAAGATCCACTTCCACTTCAGTACGATCTCCTGGCATAACCATTTCTGTACCTTGCTTCAAGGTCACAACCCCTGTTACATCTGTTGTACGAAAGTAAAACTGAGGGCGATAGCCATTAAAAAACGGCGTATGCCTTCCACCTTCTTCTTTCGTTAAAATATAAGCCTCTGCTTTGAACTTCTTATGAGGTGTTACAGAACCTGGTTTCGCTAAAACTTGACCTCGTTCAACTTCTTCCTTTTTCGTTCCTCTCAATAGACAACCAACGTTATCACCAGCTTCCCCTTGATCCAACAACTTCTTAAACATCTCAACACCTGTAACAGTTGTCTTTTGAGTCGCTTTAATTCCTACAATTTCAACTTCTTCATTCACCTTAACCACACCACGTTCAACACGACCTGTGACCACAGTTCCTCGACCAGAAATAGAGAACACATCCTCAACTGGCATAAGGAAAGGCTTATCCGTATCACGAACAGGTTGTGGTACAGATTCATCAACAGCAGCCATAAGTTTATTAATAGCTTCTGCTCCTATTTCCCCTGCGTCTCCTTCAAGAGCCTTTAAAGCTGAACCACGGATAATGGGGGTTGTATCTCCAGGAAATTCATACTTGTTGAGTAATTCTCGAATTTCTAATTCCACAAGATCCAATAACTCATTGTCATCCACTTGATCCACTTTGTTCATGAAAACACAGATAGCTGGCACACCCACTTGACGAGCCAATAAAATATGCTCGCGCGTCTGTGGCATAGGTCCGTCGGCTGCTGAAACCACCAATATGGCTCCGTCCATTTGTGCCGCTCCAGTGATCATATTTTTCACATAGTCAGCGTGCCCTGGGCAATCCACGTGAGCATAGTGACGTTTTTCTGTTTCATACTCAACGTGAGCCGTTGCGATTGTAATACCACGCTCTTTTTCCTCTGGAGCTTTATCAATTTGATCGTACGCAAGACCCTCTGCGCCTCCAGCCTTTGCAAGCACAGTTGTTATCGCTGCAGTCAAAGTCGTTTTACCATGATCCACGTGACCAATTGTTCCGATGTTGACGTGGGGTTTTGTTCTTTCAAACTTCTCTTTTGCCATTGGCTTCTCTCCTGTTCATCTTTTTCAATTTTTTTTATACTTATGTTTATACCCTAAGTAACATGGCCTTCAACCATCTTATGCTTTACATACTCATACCCTATTGTGAGCAAAAATCAACTGGAGCCCACAACGGGAGTTGAACCCATGGCCTCACCCTTACCAAGGGTGCGCTCTACCACTGAGCTATGCGGGCCCAAAAATTGGAGCGGGAGACGAGACTCGAACCCGCGACCCTCAGCTTGGAAGGCTGATGCTCTAGCCAACTGAGCTACTCCCGCCCTAAAACAAGTGTAAGGATGTAAATGAATTTCTCACTATTTGCTAGTGATAAAAGACGGTTGTCACTCTTTCTTCTTGTTTTTATGCATTGCATGATAAAACTTGTGAGTTTACGAACTTATTTTTCTAATTTCCCCTATCGCCCATTTTTTTCTTCTTACTTTCCAGTGCCTATGATGTCCGGTGTAAAAAATAAAATTTATAACGAGTTCCGCTGACCATAGATTTTTTGAATTTACAAAGAAATTCTTTAATGCTCTGACGCTCACCAGATGCTACAAGATCCTTTATGAGAAACCTTATTATTATCTCCATATTGTTTTTTAGCCCCCTCTCTTCCGTCTCCAACTCCGATAAGTTGGCTTATTTACAAGAAACTCTGGAAGGCCTACGCAAAGAACATACTGAAACTGTATCTGCATATCAAAGAGAGCCTAAAATGACTTTTTACGAACCAGCAAAATTTAAGTTTACCGGTGGAAGCTGGAGGGCAGAATACTCAGAGGGAGAGATCCAAGGCATGGACCGAGACAGGCTAATCGCTAAAGCCACAGTTCTTGCCAATAGAATTTTGAACGTCGAAACGCAGATAAGACATCTTTCAGCCTCTCCCAATTGTCATTATTAAATTTTAATCATAACAAACAACAATTGAAAAATAGCGTTGAAGCCTATTATACGTTCTTCTCGCTTCAAATGCCAAAAATTTCAGTGCAAACCCTTGAACCAGATACTTCTTTTTGAGGAGTGCCAACTAATTCGAGGGGAAAGGAGTATTCAAGAACACCTTTTTTGACACTTAATTTTTGAATAGCTGCCATTTGTCCATTGTTAAAAAACTCCACCTGCAACTGCTCCGCTCCCCTCTGTTTCCATCTCATATTCAATCTGATGTTCCCTAAGCTCCTCGACAAATTCGCTAACTGCTACGGCAAATTCTTCCCTTGTCAAATTATCTTCAAAGCCATCAACATCGACTCTAAGTCTTAGTAAATTATTTTCAAACCAATCCTCTCTAACTGCCGTAAGCATTTTACCCCCCCGAACACTGTCCCTTAACTTCATTATTGGCGTAGAGAAGTCCGAGTAAAGCTTTTCAATAGCCTCCTCAGCAGACATTTCTGGACTCTCTTCAAATATTTTTACGAAAGCCTTTGAAATATTTGCGACAGCTTGAGATGTCCCCGATAGATATATATGTTCTCCATTAATCAAGGCACTTCCCACATTAACACCAAGAGCTGCGATATCGATATATTTATTGGATCTATTGGAAAGAGGAGCCAATACTCCCGCTCGATTAACCGAAGCAACCTTGACTAAATTGGGTTGTGTTATTCTAGCACTGTGAATTTCCAAATCATTAAGATCAAGGCCATCATTTCCTGCACTGATAACAAAAACTGTATTGGGATGTGATTGTAAAAACGGCTCTAACTCTGAAATAAAATTACTAAAAGCTTGCTCCGCCACTTTCTTTAACTGATTTCCTAAAATATGACGAACAAAAAAATTTGCTTCTAATTTATAAGCTTCAAAGCCAGACTCTTTAGACCCACCAATAGAGAGATTAACAACTCTCACGTTAGCTTCTTCAAGAACTCTAGATATATCTCTAAAATACCTTCGTAATCCCCGTCTATTTGCAGAGGCATCAAATTTTTAATACCCTTGATATAGTTTGTTTACTCCTCTTCTCAAGAAATGGTATATTCACAAGTCTAATATCAGACGCCCCTGAAACAACAATTCCAGCAATATGAGTCCCATGAATATAACGGCCAATTAACCTCATCTGTTTCTTATAACGACGGAAAAGCTTGTAACGGACCAAACCAAATAAAGCTTGTCTCTCGATCTGTTTACGCTCACTTTCCTCCAAGGAATTCATAAAATCAGTATCTCTGAATTTTACAAGGGCCTCCAAAAAGTCTAATTTTTTACGATACTTTCCCTGATCTAAACTTTCTTCGAAGACCTCTCTGGCCTCCTCGTTAATCTGGTACCATGTTTTTTCATCCCCCTTATCGTCAATGACAGAAATGCTCTTCATCAAGTCAGAGTCCAATACAGATATAATGTCAGGATGACTGTAATCAATGGGGCTATCAATAACTGCAACCCCCACCTTCTTGTCGACGGCAGAGAATACCTCAATAGAGGTCAGAAAAAATAAAGAAATTAAGAGCCCCTTCACTGAGTAAACTCAATAATACAATGCAAGTGGAGTGACAATGTAAAAAGAGGTTCATGACACGTTAAAAAGTTGTGACGCAATATAGAAAACAATAATCATAGGACCTTGATTTCTATAAAACCCAAACTCACATTTTTTTTAAGATCAAAAATACCTACGTATTGGCCTAAAATATCTTAATAAAGCCATACACGAAATACAAAAAGTGTTACAAACCCCAACCAAGGAGGGTCCGTAACAACTTTTTGGAAAAAACCTATTTTCACTAATCCATAGGACTTAAAGTTATTATTGCTACAGAAGGACGCCTTGAATGGTATAAAGTAAACTTTAAGTCGTCAGGACCCGGTCTCACGCCCGAATTCTTTATCTTTAAACTGTCTCCTAAACTAAAATGGTATTCTTTACCTACAGTCTCTCTCTCAATGACCGAACTAAAAACATAAAATATGATCTCACCTGTAGACATTTTCTTTATAGCACTAAAAGAGTCTTCGAAAGAATATACACTCACATGAGGTATAATCGTAGGCGTGGAAGACATAAGCATAGGATCGCTAACTTCTGTTATAAAATAAAAGTCATTATGACAAAAGGCTAAGAACCTTTCTGCTTCAAGAACTATAGGACGTTCTAGGCCATCAACTATGTATTCCTTATTATCTGGTGCAAATACCTTCAGAACATTTCCCTGCCGACTTTCAAATCTCAATTCCATCCCAACTAAATTATGATCTAAATTAGAATGCCCCAGCGATTGTACCCTGCTAATCTGGTAGGTTCCTGATATATCAGGACACTGTTCCGACGAAGCTATTTCTCTTTTAGATTCATAGCTTTTCGAAGCCTCACCTGAAGTAGACTTAAAGAATGGAAAAAGACTGCTAGTTTTGTTAGCATGTTTTTGACTCAATTGTTTTGATTGTGTCGAACAAGCTCCTAAAAGCATCGCTAAAATAAAAGTTAAAAAAATACGCATACTTCCCCCCTTTTTATATTTTCCCTAAGTGTACCCCCCCCCCCCCCCTGAAAAATCAACCTAAATGATTTATCCAAATATTACAGATATTTGACAAATAAATGTTCCAGTTAGTTTGTTTGAACCATAGTTTCTAATCCTTATGATCTGAGAAAATAAACAGTATATCTAGACTAGAAGAAGGAGACAGAAGTCACTATCCTATTAGAAGGACTCTACATATAGGAAGACACTCTTGGGATTGATAAAGTTATTGTTTCTAACATTTTTTGCATTCAGTGATTCTTCAATCGATAACACACTTATTGATGCTGTCACTCATGGCGAGTCGGCCATTGTCATTGATGCTCTTATGAATGGAGCTGATGTGGAAGTGCAAACCCAAGAGGGATTGAATGTGTTTCATTTAATTGCAATGAATGGTTCCGTAAAGACAGCGAGAGTTTTAATAGACGAGGCCTATTTTAAAGATGTTTTACTTGAGTTACTTAACATGGGCTTAAAAAGTAATGGAAGAACACCTTTAGATTTAGCTGTTATATCAGGGCATCCTGATGTGGCCTATTTATTTGCATTGGCGGGGGCCAACACACAAATCTCTCCTATGAATTCAAAAAGCAAGTGTTTTGATCTTGATTAAAACACTATATAAGCTGACTTCTAATCACGGGGTAAGAACCTTCTACCTTTCATGACCTTCAAACCAAGAGGATAAAAAAGAAGTCTTGCGTTTGACTCTTATCAAACTCCATTTTTCATGACCTTCAAATATAACAAAAGCCATTCCCTCAGAAAATGGCATAATGTGATCAAACTGAAACGGAATGACTTCTTCCCCTTCTGTATTAATAAATCCCCACCTGCCATCTTTTTCAACACCAGCTAACCCCTCAGAAAATGGCATGATACTATCATATTGAAGTGGAATGACTTCTTCCCCTTCTGTATTAATAAATCCCCATCTACCCCAGCTCACACCGGCTAATCCTTCAGAAAAAGAACGGACACTATTATATTTTCGAGAAGTAAATTCACCTTTAACATATCTCCATTTAATTCCAGCTCTATCACGTCCCGATCCATGCCTTATTTCATTACGAACAAATAATCCTTCAGAGGAATTCCTTTCATGTTGTGGTCGACTAACTTCTTCACCTTTAGTATTGATGTACCTATGCTCCACCCTGTAATTTCGATTAAATAATAAAACTTGAGCTATTCCTTCAGAGAAACCCCAAGCACGATCATACTGTGGTTCAATAACCCAATCTCCGTTTCTATTAATGTACCCCCAATCCCCCTTTTCTGTTTCAACAACAGCTAATCCCCCAGAGAAACTTCCTGCACTAAGATAACCTGGTTCAATAACTTCACCTTCAAGATCAACAAAGCCATACATCCCATCTTTCTTAACAAGTCCTAATCCTTCAGAGAAAGGATAGGTATCATCATATACTAACGGAATGACTACTCTACCTGTTCTATTAATATACCCTGCTTGACCATCTTTATATCTTTGAACAGCAGCTAATCCATCACTGAAATCCCGAACATAATAAAATGCATTTGAACGAACCACATCATAAGTGCATTCATATGCAACACCACACTCACTCCAATTAAGTACACTTTGTGAATTCTGCTGAGCTATAGACTTTTCCTCGATCATCAAAAACAATAAAAATAATAGTAAATATATAAAAGATTTCATTTTCATGACCCCTTGTTTGATTTAAGTCACCTTCACTCAGAGCGCATAATAGATAAGCAATTAACAGTAAATAAGAAAATGAAAATAATTTTCATTTTTAACGCCGTGCTTTAAAATTAAGCATATTTAGTTGATATTGTGTTAAAGGTGTTGCTTTGAGTAGATGATTTTGAAATAGTCTGTACTTTTCCGCCTAATATTTCCATCATCCTTCTTGCGAATTTATATTTTAAAACATTGCAGAGGAAGTTCCCCACTCCACATAAAAAAATCATTTAATAACCCAGGCGGGCTGTCGAAAAGGTGTCAGATGCGAGGCGTGCAAGCTCAAACCGAACGGAGGCGTAGTTTTCCTACGTCGGAGTGAGCGTGATTGCAACGAAGTCAATGATACTTTCTTGATTCGTATTAGGAGGACTGTCGAAAAGGTGTCAGATACGAGGCGTGCAAGCTCAAACCGAACGGAGGCGTAGTTTTCCTACGTCGGAGTGAGCGTTTGAGTGATTGCAACGAAGTAGATGATACCTTTTCGACAGTCCTAAACGAAGCGACTAATTTCTAGTTCGTACCACCAAATCCACAAGCTCAACCAATTGCGATTCAACTTTCGAAAGTTTCTTAACAGTTAAAACATCTTTTTTACTTAAGAGTTTTCTCAAAAGTGGTCCTTCTCTTGGTAGTAATCCTGCAGGGGTTTGACGTCCCGGAATCATTCCTAACACAGCAACACCGGGCCCCTACTGATCCAATACCTCCTGCTAATGCCCCAAGGGCAATGGGTCCCACTAATGATGCGGCCTCAAACCCAAACACAAGCGCGCTTAGAACTGTCCCTCCTACCCACATCTCAGATGAAAAGAATGTGGCCAACCTAAAATCTTCTTCTATCTCCTCTCGATCCACATTTTTTTCTCCTATTCTTCTTAAGGCAAGAAGTGATCCTGGTATTATTGTTACTATTCCTGTCCCAAACGATGTCCCAATAATTTTCAATGCAGTGGCTGCACTCACTCCACCTATACCCGCCCCAGCTCCTACGGGTAGTGCCCACCACAAAGCTATCAGTGCACCTATGGCGGCAACGGAATATGTTATATTATGCCGACGTAGTAATTTTCTTAGCTCTTCGTAAGTGACAGCTTCTGTTAGTAGTGCACAATCATCAGATGCAATTACACATTTATAAATAGCAATGCCTTCATCATATTCACTGTGTGATCTCAAATACCAAGGAAGATCAACCTGCCTTATATCAAGGTAGTAACTTGCATCATTCTTTGATTTCAAATCGGTTGCAGAAACCTGAAACGAAGAAAACAAAACGGCAATTGCACTCAAAGCAGAAATAAAACTTCTCATTTTAACAGAAATCACTTTCTTTACATCTATGCTAATATTTTTATACAACTATCTAGAGACAAAATGGCATACTATAAAGATAAAAGCCCAAAGCAACTTATGCTGCTTTGAGCAAAGATCAATTTCATCACTTTAAACTATAACTGCGTGTTTACAGATACAAAAAATGAAATTCTCTTAGGAGAATGAGCATAGATTTCTGATTCAGATAACTCTTTTCTTTTTTTCAAAATCAAGATTATTTCATCAATTCTTTTTGTAGTTCTCTAAAACTTCTACAACCGCATCCTCTTCATACCTTTTTGCCAAATCTAAAGCTGTTCTTCCAAATTTATTGACTGCTTCTATATCAGCCCCAGCTTCTAAAAGAGCACGTACAACATCAGGATTACCCCTACGTGCAGCCTCATGCAAAGCTGTAAATTGTGATTTATTTTTTGCCTTTATATCAGCTCCCGCCTCTAAGAGAACATACATAACAGAAGATCTATCCCCAACGGACAGCCAAAAGTAACGGGGTCATTTCCCTATTATCTCTGGCTTCCTTATCAACATCAGCTTTTAAAAGTACATGTGCCACCTCAGAGTTATCCTCACGAGCAGCCCAAGTGCAGAGCTGTCATTCCACTATTGTCTTTTGCTTCCTTATTAACTTCGGCTTCTAAAAGTATACGTGTTTGTATCAACGCTACCCATAGCCGCCAAATGCAAAGGGGTCATTTCCCTATTATCTCTAGCTTCCCTATCAACTCCGGCGTCTAAAAGAACGGGTATAACGGCCGTCTTACCCCAGCGGGCAGCCAAGTGCAGAGCTGTCCTTCCCTTATTATCTTTGGCTTCCTTATCAGCTCCGGCATCCAAAAGGATACGTGCAACATCAGCCTTATCCTCACGAGCTGCCCAAAGCAAAGGTGTTATTCCCTTATTATCTCTGGCCTCTTTATTAGCTTCAGCCTCTAAAAGTACATGTGTCACATCAGAGTGACCCCAGCGGACAGCCAAAAATAGAGGTGTCATTTCCTTATTATCTCTGGCTTCCTTATTAACCCCAAATTCTAAAAGCACACGTGCCACACCAGAGTAACCCCATCGAGCAGCTAAATGTAAAGCTGTAAATCCCCATCTGTTTTTAGCTTCCTTATCAACTCCCTCTTCTAAAAGAATACGTACAATATCAGGATTACCTCGATAGGCCGCTTCATGCAAAGCTGTAGACTGCCATCTATTTCGTACCTCTAGATCTGCGCCTTCTCTTATCAACTTCTTTACTTTTCGAACATTATCCTTTCCTATAGCCACAAACAAAGCACGTTGCTTACCCCTCAAACCATCATCAAATGCAGGATATCTATCAACTACCGAAGAATTGAACACCGTTGAACAAGACAAACACAATGATAAAATACATAAAGAAAAAATATAAACTTTAGACTTCATAGCTCTACTCTCTCACCTATTATCGGTTGAATGAAAGCCTCTCTATAGAAAATTATATTTCCCAAAAGAAAAGAGGATTGGCTATTTTGTCACATTAGCCCCCTCCCTCTTCCAATAAAAAAACCCGACTCATAGAGTCGGGTTAAAAAAAGAAATTCAGTTTACCTGAATTAAAAATAAAATTGGCATCGTGCTACTCTCCCACAGAGTTTCCCCTGCAATACCATCGCCGCTGATGGACTTAACTGCTGAGTTCGGAATGGAATCAGGTGTTTCCCCATCGCTATCGACACCAAAAACTTAAATAGCTCTTTAAAAACTCAAAAGAATCGATTCAGCAATTTTTTAAGCGAGAATTTTTTAGCGGTTTAATAAGCCTCACGACTGATTAGTACGGATCAGCTCAACACATTACTGTGCTTACACTTTCCGCCTATCAACCTCGTAGTCTACAAGGAGTCTTTAGGGGCCCGAAGGCCCAGGGAAAATTTATCTTGAGGTTGGCTTCCCGCTTAGATGCTTTCAGCGGTTATCCAATCCAAACATAGCTACCCAGCAATGCCATTGGCATGACAACTGGAACACCAGAGGTTTGTCCATCCCGGTCCTCTCGTACTAAGGACAGCTCCTCTCAATTTTCCTACGCCCACAGAAGATAAGGACCAAACTGTCTCACGACGTTCTGAACCCAGCTCGCGTACCACTTTAATTGGCGAACAGCCAAACCCTTGGGACCTGCTCCAGCCCCAGGATGTGATGAGCCGACATCGAGGTGCCAAACCTCCCCGTCGATGTGGACTCTTGGGGGAGATAAGCCTGTTATCCCCGGAGTACCTTTTATCCGTTGAGCGATGGCCCTTCCACGCGGGACCACCGGATCACTTTGACCTGCTTTCGCATCTGCTCGACTTGTAGGTCTCGCAGTTAAGCTCCCTTATGCCAATGCACTCGACGCCTGGTTTCCAATCAGGCTGAGGGAACCTTCGTACGCCTCCGTTACTCTTTAGGAGGCGACCGCCCCAGTCAAACTGCCCACCAGACTGTGTCCCTCTCCCAGATAATGGAAGCAGGTTAGAACTTAAAAACAATAAGGGTGGTATTTCAAGGTTGGCTCCGTTGAAACTAGCGTCCCAACATCAAAGCCTCCCACCTATCCTACACATAGTGTTTTCAAGTTCACAGCCAAGTTGCAGTAAAGGTTCACGGGGTCTTTCCGTCTTTCTGCGGGTACTCGGCATTTTCACCGAGAATTCAAATTCGCTGAGCACCTAGTTGAGACACCGGAGAAGTCGTTACGCCATTCGTGCAGGTCGGAACTTACCCGACAAGGAATTTCGCTACCTTAGGACCGTTATAGTTACGGCCGCCGTTTACTGGGGCTTCGATTCTCCGCTTCGTCCGAAGACTAACAAATCCTCTTAACCTTCCAGCACCGGGCAGGCGTCAGGCTGTATACTTCGTCTTGTGACTTTGCACAGCCCTGTGTTTTTGATAAACAGTCGCTACTCCCATTTCACTGCGACCACCAAAAGCTTCGTCAGCAAGTGACTACACTCTAAGTGGTGTACCTTATCCCGAAGTTACGGTACCAAGTTGCCGAGTTCCTTAACTAGGTTTAACTCAATCGCCTGAGGATACTCACCCCACTCACCTGAGTCGGTTTGCGGTACGGGCAGAAACAAGCAACACATCGAAACTTTTCTTGAAAGCATGGCTTTTGAAAACTTCAGGGAAAAATTCCCCTCATCATCGTACCTCAGAGTTGCACTGCGGATTTGCCAACAGTACCTCCTACATACTTAAACGTACCATGTCCATAGGCACGCGTCTCATATCCTACTCTGTCATTCCTATGCTATAAACTTGTTCTGGTAACGGAATATTAACCGTTCATCCATCGACTACGCCTATTGGCCTCGCCTTAGGACCCGACTAACCCTGGGAGGATGACCCTGGCCCAGGAACCCTTGAGTTTACGGCGTGGAGGTTCTTCCCCTCCATCTCGCTACTTATGTCAGCATGATCTCTTGTAGTTCGTCCAGCCGTCCTTACGGTCGACCTTCAACCTACGCTACAATGCTCTTCTACCACTTATAACTTACGTTATAAGTCCGAAGCTTCGGTAATGTGCTTAAGCCCCGTTGTATCTTCCGCGCAGAGTCGCTAGACTAGTGAGCTATTACGCTTTCTTTAAAGGCTTGCTGCTTCTAAGCCAACCTCCTAGTTGTCACAGCAACTCTACAACGTTTTCCACTTAGCACATATTTTGGGACCTTAGCTGTCGGTTTGGGCTCTTTCCCTCTCGTCATAGGACCTTATCACCCCACGACTGCCTCCCGGAGTAACTATAACTGGTATTCGGAGTTTGGTTGGGTTTGGTAAACCGGTAAAGTCCCCTAGCCCATCCAGTGCTCTACCTCCAGTATAGAATTTATCCGAGGCTATACCTAAATATATTTCGAAGAGAACCAGATATCTCCCGATTTGATTGGCCTTTCACCCCTATCCACAACTCATCCGAGAAGTTTTCAACCTTCACCGGTTCGGGCCTCCACGCAATATTACTCACGCCTCACCCTGGCCATGGATAGATCATCGGGTTTCGGGTCTACCCCTGCAGACTTATTATTCGCCCATTTAAGACTCGCTTTCGCTGCGGCTACACCTGAACGGCTTAACCTTGCCTGCAAAGATAACTCGCTGACTCATTATGCAAAAGGTACGCTGTCACACATGTAAACATAGTGCTCCAACTGCTTGTAAGCTTACGATTTCAGGTTCTATTTCACTCCCCTTTCGGGGTTCTTTTCACTTTTCCCTCACGGTACTCGTTCACTATCGGTCACTAAGGAATATTTAGCCTTAGAGGGTGGTCCCTCCAAATTCCCATGGAATGTCACGTGTTCCATAGTACTCGGGATACTTACAAAAGATCTCTACTCTTCACCCACAGGGCTATCACCTTCTGTGGCTCAGTTTTCCAAAAAATTAGGTTCAAATAGAGATTTTCTGACTTTTTAGAAGAGTGTTAGCTCTTCCTGTAAGTCCCATGACTCCCAATACACAACGACTAACATCTTTAACATATACTGGGTTTAGGCTCCTCCCCGTTCGCTCGCCGCTACTGGGGGAATCTCAATTGATTTCTTTTCCTAAGGGTACTTAGATGTTTCAGTTCCCCTCGTTCGCTTTATACAGCTATGAATTCACTGTACAATACCCGCAAGCGGGTGGGTTTCCCCATTCGGACATTTCCGGATCAAAAAATATGTGCTTCTCCCCGAAACTTATCGCAGCTTATCACGTCCTTCATCGCTTCTTAGTGCCAAAGCATCCATCGTAAGCTCTTAGTAGCTTAAAACCGCTTAAATCCTCACTAAAAATAAAATTACTAAATCAATTCTATTCAATTTTCAAAGAGCCAAGAGAGAAACATTAAAGCCTATAACTAAAAGTTGGTGGGCCTAGGAAGACTTGAACTTCCGACCCCACGCTTATCAAGCGTGTGCTCTAACCAACTGAGCTATAGGCCCTCGCTCTCTCAAAACTAAATAGCTAGAAATGTTTTTGGGTAATGACCTAGGAAAACTATAAAGACAACTTTGTCCTTAGACATCATCGTTATCTTTATAAAATCTCGTCACGAATAAACACCTTCATGACAAAATACAATCCTTAGAAAGGAGGTGATCCAGCCACAGGTTCCCCTACGGCTACCTTGTTACGACTTCACCCCAATCACCGACCCTACCTTGGGCGCCTGCCTCCGAAGTTAGCATAGCGACTTCTGGTAAAACCGACTTTCATGGTGTGACGGGCGGTGTGTACAAGGCCCGAGAACGTATTCACCGTAGCGTTCTGATCTACGATTACTAGCGATTCCAGCTTCATGAAGTCGAGTTGCAGACTTCAATCCGAACTTAGATCGGTTTTTTGAGATTAGCTCCCCCTCACGGGTTGGCAACCCTTTGTACCGACCATTGTAGCACGTGTGTAGCCCTGGATATAAAGGCCATGAGGACTTGACGTCATCCCCACCTTCCTCCGACTTAACATCGGCAGTCCCTCTAGAGTGCCCAACTTAATGCTGGCAACTAAAGGCAGGGGTTGCGCTCGTTGCGGGACTTAACCCAACATCTCACGACACGAGCTGACGACAGCCATGCAGCACCTGTACTAGAGTCCGAAGACGACCATATCTCTACGAGTCTTCCCTAGCATGTCAAATCCAGGTAAGGTTCTTCGCGTTGCATCGAATTAAACCACATGCTCCACCGCTTGTGCGGGCCCCCGTCAATTTCTTTGAGTTTTAATCTTGCGACCGTACTCCCCAGGCGGGACACTTAACGCGTTAGCTCCGGCACTGAAGGGGTCAATACCTCCAACACCAAGTGTCCATCGTTTACAGCGTGGACTACCAGGGTATCTAATCCTGTTTGCTCCCCACGCTTTCGCATCTCAGCGTCAATCTTGATCCAGGTAGCCGCCTTCGCCGCTGATGTTCCTCCTGATATCTACGTATTTCACCACTACACCAGGAATTCCGCTACCCTCTATCACATTCAAGTCCAATAGTTTCAAATGCACTTCCGGGTTAAGCCCCGGGCTTTCACATCTGACTTATTGGACCGCCTACATGCGCTTTACGCCCAATGATTCCGAACAACGCTAGGACCCCTCGTATTACCGCGGCTGCTGGCACGAAGTTGGCCGGTCCTTTCTGATAAGGTACCTTCATTTTTTTATTCCCTTATAACAGAGCTTTACGACCCTAAGGCCTTCATCACTCACGCGGCGTTGCTGCGTCAGGGTTTCCCCCATTGCGCAATATTCCCTACTGCTGCCTCCCGTAGGAGTCTGGACCGTGTCTCAGTTCCAGTGTGGCTGATCATCCTCTCAGACCAGCTAAAGATCGAAGCCTTGGTAGGCCTTTACCCCACCAACAAGCTAATCTTACGCAGACCGATCCCTAAGCGATAAATCTTTGACCCCTGTGACCGCAGTCACTGTGGTCTTATGCGGTATTAGCCCTCCTTTCGGAAGGTTGTTCCCCACTTAGGGGCACGTTATCTACGCGTTACTCACCCGTGCGCCACTCATACTCACCCCGAAGGGCTTTCCTCGTTCGACTTGCATGTATGAAGCACGCCGCCAGCGTTTGTTCTGAGCCAGAATCAAACTCTCCAATTAAACGAAGAATTCAAAATTCTTTAAAATTCAAAAATAAAACCGAAAAAATTTCGGTGGACCCAAAAACATTCTGTTTCTAGCTATTCAGTTTTCAAAGAGCGAAAAAGGCCCAACTGTGCGGCCCCTTTTTACAAAGCCGATACACTCTAACACTGACCCTAACTGGGTTAAATCAGAAGCTTTCACAGCAAGCACTTTACACGAAACCCATTAGCTACAAGAACATAGCCTCACAGACCTCCACGCAGTTCTAAGGAAAAAGGGTAGAGTTGTCCAACAAAATCCTCCATGCCGCACCTACCCAAAATGTCCTGATTTAGAAAACATGGAAACTTTGCTCCGATATCAACGGTTCACAATAATTAAGCAAGAAAATTTTATTTTGCAGCATACGTTGAATATCTCCTCGGCGCATATTAGGAAGTAGTGGAAGGCATCCAGAAAAAGGTTAAAGGGGGGAGACCTTTACATGTCCAAATCACCTATTGCATCTCCTTCATCGCCTCTTATATGGATTATTAAGGGAATTCAACGACGGCTCCTTCCCTCTAAGAAATTTATTCCTGTATCTCAAAATTGGACTAAAAACACACTTTATAAAGTCAATAACTCAAACTCCTTAAAGGCCTTTACCCTGTGCCTTCTTATTCTCTGTTTTACTGCCCACTCTCCCATGTCTTATGGACAAAAATCTTCTCCATCGCCTTCTTCCGACCCCACAGAAACCGCAACATCTGAAGACGCCGATTTAGAACGTTTAACTGATCCTAAATTCTTAAGAGAAAAAAAGAGAATACAACAAGAGTTCTTTGAAGCCGCTGAAGCCGCTCTTACAACAGAATTAACACAAGTTGTAGAAGATCTTAAAGAGTTTCTTCCAAGAGCTATTGAACATTTAAATGAAAAAGTATCCACCCATGGAAGAGATCAAGTTTTAGAGTGGGCCACAGAGTATGCCAATGAAAATGTTGAACACAAACGTCTTACTCTTGGACTTGTGGGTGAATCTAAAATCAATGCAATCTCTACAGAAGATAAAAAGTCAGAAATTCTTGTACAGTATGAAAAATCTCTTATTCTAAAGCTAACACTTCATTCAGCACCTCACTTAGCCTTCCTTGTCTATGATCCCAGAGAAATTAGTGCTGAAACAAACCCTCATCTTCAAAGGTATATTGCACGCATTCACACTGAGAGAAAACAAGCTGTTATTCTTTTAGGAATAAGAGATGGAGAATTAGCTATCGCCTCTGGGGAAACTGTACCTTCTCTTAAAGTTTTGAGCGACATGGGAAGGTGGTGGAAACAAAGGTGGAAAGCTGTATGGAGACCTCCTACATGGAATGATCTTTCACTCGGAGTTATAGCAGGTACAGCAAACGCTGTCTCAGCGGGTATAGCCATTCATCTTCAATCCCTTCTCAACCAAACAACTTCGATGGAGGGACCACAAACTGATCCCAAAGTGATGGGTCTTTCATTCGCCTTTGCTTTATTTTTTGGATATTTTAATAACACATATCTTGAATGGACAACAAAGGGCCACGTCGTTGCTCAATATCTTAAAAACTACACCAGCACACTTCCCTACAATCTCTTGGCTTTAACATTTGTCGATGGCGCATCTATTAATCCGCTCACACCAGAGGGACGTGTAGGTTGGGCCACTGCCATTGGGGTAGGCGTTTTATCAAATATTCTAAAAGTCCCAATGAACAAGGCATGGCGAATTCGTAATCATAAACGTGTTAACACCGGAAAGTATTCTATACCCATTCCCTTTACCAATAAACGTATTGGCATACTACCTAAATCCAGAACTGAGATGCAAATTTTCCGTCAAATATTTGAAGTTCCAAAGTTATTAGCCTTACTGGGATTTGGCGTTTACTCAGTACAATTTTTAAACGCAACAATTGATGGAGGAGATGTTTTATTTTTAGCATCAGGTCTTGCATGGTACCGCTACGCTCTTCATCAGGCAGAAAAATACGACCATCGAGAGCAAGTACAACTCAGACGTATATGGAATAATATAACTGCTCCCATCAAAGATAGTCTTGGCGTACTTAGGGAATTCGTAACTAAAGGGCCTCAGGCAGGAGCCACTCGCGCATGGTTAGCGGCAGAACATATTGATACTGAAATTACAATTCCCGCCATTAATAGAGTAAAAAACATCTGCCAAATAGCATTTGGAAAAAAACCAAAGCCTTCACAACGACTTTCCAAAGAAGACATAAATAACATCCTCTCCAAACTCACACCTTTATAACTTATTTTAAAAATGCAGATTGATTCTCTTCTAAAGGATAAAAACTTCTAGACAGTTTTATACTTTTTACTAGGTTAAATGAAAATCCTACCCCCCCCCTCATAAGTGCTATTCTCTATGCTTAGCAAAAGAAATTTTGAAAAGTGTATAATTTAATCACATTCATCCAGAAAGGATATATTTATTATGAGCCTACCACGAATTGTAAACTTCAAAAAATATCTAATATTAACCTTCTTAGTTTTAATGAGCTCAACTGGATATTCTAAATCTATTGAAAAAGTTTTAGTTTTAGAAGGACAAAATTTTAATACCGCTATTCATGTAGGAATTTTCGATGGCTTTGTACAGAATGGATGGGTCCCAGAGGTTGTCGTTGCCAGTTGTGGTGGGGCTATTGCAGCCGCTCTCATCAATGCCATTCCAGGTGTGGAAGAAAGAAAAGCTTTCTTACTATCAGAGGGCTTTTTTAATCTTTTGCAATCTGTAAAATACCGTGATCCTAAAATATTTAGCAATTTAGGTAATCTAATAAATAAGACAATCGCTATGACAGACAGACGATCTAATATGCAAAAAGGTTACAGATCACCCCCCCCCATATTTAGCGGTTATTTGTTAGAAGTTCCAAATCATTTTAACATAGAACCTTTCAATCAAAGTTTTAATCCATTAGGTACACGCATTGTTATTATTGGTTCAAAATTAAATTTTGGGCCACAAGATGTTGGAAAAAGAGTAACACATGAAAAATTGTATCAAGAAGTTTTCTTTACCGATACTGAAACGGCTAACCTACTCAGAAATGCAATATCGCCTGTTGCCATTTCTTTTCCAAATAGTGCTGTTTCTCTGAAAACCCAAGTTATTACCGATCAATCACTTGGAGTAGCCTCAAGAGTTTCTATCACTGATCCTTATTTAATAAACCCTGCCCAAATAGGGGACACATATTTCTTAGGAGGAAGTATTGATTTATATCCACTGGAAATAGGTTATAGGTTAGGTGATAACGTCGCAATGGTCTACCCAGGTCCTCAAGATTTCCTGGGACAATCCGCTTTAGGTTCTAGTTTTGGTTTCGATAACAATGCTCAATTACGTAAAGTAACAGGTATGTATGCAGATCATTGGATTGATTTTTCAAATTTTGAAAGTTTGGGGGAACATCATTTTAGTGTTGTTGGAATGAATGTTATGGAAAACAAAATGAAGTTCAATTTACCGCAAGACTTTGAGACCTTTAAAAGAAATATACAAGCTCAATGGGAATTTGGATATGCCAGGGCCGTAGAGGCACTACAACAGCCGCTCAACTCTAAACATCACATAAGAGGTATAAATCGAAAAAATACCTCACAAAGAGTCTATAACGAAATTATACAAGCGCGAGATCTACAGTGAGTAGCGGATATTTTCTATTGTAATTCTGTCATCTCTAAAATAGAGATAACAGAATCTTGTTTAAACTCCCTTGCCACGTCTAAAGCTGTTCTTCCCTTTTTATCTTCTACATTCACTTTAACCCCAGCACCTATAAGAACACGCACAAGTTCACCTCGATCCCACCGTGCAGCTATATGTAAAGCTGTCCAACCTTTATCATTTGTCGCCATTATATCAACTCCAGCATCTATAAAAGTACGTACCATTCTATCATGACCTAGCATCACAACTTGCAAAAAAATTATCCCTCCATTTTTATCAACTCCAGTATCTAAAAGAACACGCAAAACCTCACTCCCACCATGCCCTGCTGCAAATAACAAAGCCTTATATTCACGATCATATTCCTCTGCAGTTATATCAAAGCCGTCTCTTATGAAATTGTTTCTTATAAACCTTCTTACAGACCCAACATCGTTATCCATCACAGCTCTAAAAAAACCCTCTGGCCAAGAGTCTCCCCGAAGAGCTGACAAAAGATGGTCTGCTGAGACCTCCTCTGTACCAACTGCTGCAGGATCTCTATCAGTTAAAGAGGACTTAGAAGCTATCGAACACGACAAACTCAATAGCAAAATACATAAAGACAAAATATAAGTTAACATTTTCATATCTCTCCCCTTTTTCAATCTTTAGTATTTTTATTAGATATCATTGGTCTAACCTATATTGAAAGCTTTTTACTTAACACATAAGATCACTTTCGATTTTCAATGTCAGTAAGCAAGAGGAAAGCCCTATAGAAGTTGATTTGGAAATAGCTATGTTTATTTGAACGTCTTTTTCTTAAGCGCAAACCCCTACCCTAAATAAGACAAATACTTTTTGCAAACTTTATCTCTATCCTCACTAAAAATTACAAAATATGTTTTAATTTTATGACTTTTCCATCAAACGCCATATAAGTAAATTCCCTTTTGAAAACAAAAAGATAGACAGAGTAACCCACGAATACAGTTTAAAACCTTACAAGAGTTCGAAAGAATAAAAATAGCCATTGACCCCGATACAGCCTTAAAGTAGAAAAGCCGAAATCAGGAATGAGTCAGTTCACTCACTCCTAAAAAGCAAATGCAATATATACCACCATAACAGCCAGTAAAAAAGGGGTTGTTAATTAAGGGGTAACCATAACAATTGAAAAGCATTTGTTTAAAGAGGATGAACGAAACTTAAAGGATAAGGGTAGTGTTTAAATCATCCATCTACAGGAACAGGTTTATCTTCACACCGCTAATATATTGTCTCGTTCTCTGTTTTATTTTTCATCCCCCGATATCTTATGCCGTACCACCAGAACAAAATACACAATCTTCTAATACTCAAAAAAACACCGATATAGAACTTTCTCCTGAAGCTAATGCCGAAGAACTCCCAAATACAGATGAGCGCATAGACGATCCCGAAGTTGTAAAAGAAAGAATCAGAGTACAAGAAGAGTTATTTAAAACTTCCGAAGCCTCTTTAACAAATGAATTACAACCCATCGTAGAAGATCTTAGAACCTTTCTTCCAGTAGCTATTGAGCACTTAAGTGAAAAAGTGTCCACCTATGGTAGAGAAGAGGTTTTAGAATGGGCTAAGGGTTATACTGAACATAAACGTCTTACATTCGGCGAAGTCGGAGAATCCAAAATCAATTGGGTCTCTACAGAAGATAAAAAAGCAGAAATTCCTGCTCCACATAACGAAGCTTTTATTTTAAGATTAACTCTTTACTCTGCTCCTCACTTAGCCTTTCTTGTTTATGATCCTAGAGAAGTCAGTCCGGAAACCAATCCTCACCTTCAAAAGTATATTGCACGTATTCATACTGAAAGAAAACAATCTGTTATTCTCTTAGGGGTAAGAGATGGGCAGTTGGTTGAAGCCTCTGGAGAAGCTACACCTCCTCTTAGAGTTTTAAGCGACATGGGAAGATGGTGGGGACAAAGGTGGAAGGCTGTATGGGTTCCTCCCAATATAAACGATAGCTCATTAGCGGTTGCAACTTCAATAGCTAATACAGCTTCAACAGGTATAGCTATTGGAGCACAATATCTTACCAGTCAAATGACTCAACAATTTCAAGATAACCCCCAATCCATAGTAATGGGTGATTTGCTAAACGAACCTATCCTTCTGAATATTATGTCCGTTGGTGGACCTTATATTGATCCTAAAGTAATGGGTCTTTCATTTGGCTATACCTTACTATTGGGAATTTTTATTAACACCTACCTTAAATGGGTAACTAAAGGTCCTTCCATTGCTCAATATTTTAAAAATTATACGAGCACACTTCCTTTCAATCTCTTGGCTCTAACATTTGTCGATGGCGTATCCATTAACCCACTCACACCAGAAGGACGTATAGGTTGGGCTACCGCAATTGGAGTAGGAGTTTTGGCAAATATGGTAAAGGTCCCTATGAATAAAACCTGGCGAATACTTAGTAACAAACGTGTTTTAACAGGAAATTATTCTATCCCCATTCCTTTTAGTGACAGAAGCATTGACATCTCCAAATCTCGAACTCATTACCAAATATTCTATCGACAAATTTTTGAAATCCCCAAATTACTAGCCCTACTGGGCTTAAGTGTTTTCTCAATAGAGTATGTCAATGCAATGATTGATGCGGGAGACGTCTTACTTTTAGCTTCACTTGTCAGTTGGTATCGCTATGCTCTTTATCAGGCAGAAAAACACAACCATCGGTCTCAAGTACAACTTAGACGCACATGGAATGCTATGGTTTTTCCCATCAGAGAAAGCCTCGGTATACTGAAAGACACTCTTACAAAAGGACCTCGGGCAGGAGTGGATCGTTCACGATTAGCCGTCGAGTATATGAACTCTGAAATTGCAGCACCCATAGCTGGTAAAGTCAAAAATGTTTGCCAAGTGGCCTTTGGAAAAAAATCAAAATCTCCACAGCAAAAACAGCTCTCCAGAGAAGATATTGATAACATTCTCTCCCAAATCACCCCTTTATAAAAAACTGACCTATAAATTTTATTGATTCTCTGGTTGTGGAGGTTCTTTTGTTGTTTCCACAACATTGGAAACAAAATCTTGTAATGTAAAACTATCCACCTGTATGGCTTCCCATCTGACCTGTGCACTTAATTTTAAATGATCGCACTCTTCTTGGTTAATAATACCTTTGGTAAGAGCTTCATCTGCAACATCCACAAGTCTTTTAACTTTCGGTAATTTTTTGGCTCGAATAGCGTGTTTGACTTTTCTTTCTGCCCCTTCTGAGGCTTTAATAATTTTAAACGCATTTTCTAAACGACCCATTCCATCTTCGTCTTTATCTTTAGGAATAAAAACACCCTGTGTGAGTCGGTCTCTTTGCTCACTATCTGTTAGCATAATGTCAGCCACTTGAGAACTCAGTTCATCTGATACACCACTTGATAAGAATGTATTCACCGCACTCCAAGAGCGTATGACTCTCGCAAAGAACCAAGATAGTCCGGGAACTCTAAGGTTAGAATATATACCATCAAAAGCTCTTTCGATTTCTCTAAATCCATTTCTACAGACGTAGTGTACAAGTGGAAGATCTTCCTTTTGTTTCCCTTGGGCTTTCCAATGTCGAAGTGTAGCTGTAATCATATATAGCCAGGACATAATGTCTGCAAACCGTCCGGTGATTTTTTCTTTCTTTTTAAGTGCCCCTCCTAAAGAGCCCATGGCTATATCTGCCATGATGGCAAAGGACGCTGAAGCCCAGGCTATCTTTTGAGAGTACCGTCTAACGGGACCGCCCAAACCTGTATCTGCAAGATAACCACGAGAAAGACTCAGTACGATGGCTCTAAAAAAGTTTTGCACAATATGACCCATATGACCCCAAAAAGCCTTATCAAAACTTTTCAAATCATCCCTTTCTACAGACTTGATAACTTGAAAAGCATAGGGGTGAGCGCGCAAAGCTCCCTGTCCAAAAATCATAAGCGTCCGCGTGAGTATATTTGCCCCTTCCACTGTGACAGCTATGGGTACACTCATATAATGATCAGAAATAATATTCCTGGGTCCTCTAGATATTCCGGCTCCTCCGAGAACATCCATAGCATCATTTACAATAACACGACTTAACTCTGTAGCATTATACTTTGTTATAGCTGTCACCACTGGGGGTTTGATACCTTGATTTAAAGCACCGCAAGTGTATAGCCTCATAGCTTCAATGAGGTATGTCCATCCACCGACTCGAGCTAAGGCTTCCTCTACACCTTCAAACCGACCGATAGCTACACCAAATTGTTTCCGAATAGAGGCGTGAGCACTTACTCCTCGAGTGATAATCTTTGCACCCCCTGCGCTCTGTGCTGGTAAAGAAATTCCTCGTCCAGCCGCTAGGCTATCCATTAACATCTTCCAACCTTTTCCAGCGTTGGGTAATCCACCAATAATAACATCTTCTGCACTGAGAACGACATCATGCCCATGTGTGGGACAATTATAAAAAGGAACTCCCATAGGATCATGACGTCTTCCAAGCACGACACCTTTTGAGTTTGAGGGAATAAGACCGCAGGTGATTCCTAAATCTTCTCCCTTACCAAGTAGATTATCTGGATCTTTTAAACGAAAGGCTAAACCAATAACTGTAGATAGAGCGGCTAGAGTAATCCAACGTTTATTCCAGTTGAGACGTATTTTTATGACTCCATCAGAATCTTTAAATAAAACTCCTGATGATGTAATAGAGCTGGCATCACTTCCAGCCTGTGGCTCCGTTAATCCAAAGCAGGGAATTTCTTCTCCAGAAGCCAATTTCGGTAACCATCTATTTTTCTGCTCTTCTGTACCATAATGCATAAGTAATTCTGCCGGCCCTAAGGAGTTGGGCACCATGACAGTAATACACACAGGGGCAGAACGAGATACAATTTTCATAATGACTTCACTATGTGCTAGAGGGGAAAATTCCAAGCCGCCATATTTTTTAGGAATACCTAGGCCGAAAAACTTTTCTCGTCTTATAATTTTCCAAATATGTTCTGGAATTTCTTTTTCTTTCCAAATTTGCCAATCATTGGTGGCCTGACAAAGTTCTTCAACAGGTCCATCCAAAAAGGCTTGTTCTTCTTCTGTCAATTTAGGGTAAGGCTCATTCATTAACTTGTTCACATTTGGATGCCCCGAGAACAACTCACCTTCTGCCCAGACAACACCAGCCTCTAAGGCCACACGTTCTGTTTCAGAAATGGGCGGAAGAACATTTCTAACGATTTTCATAACGACTGAGGAGATCAAAAATCGTCGCAAAAAAGTTAGATTAGCAAGAAGCCCAATACCTATGAATAGACCAAGTAACCAAAGAGGAGCATCAAAGCCTACAAGCACAATGGCTGTAAAGAGAGTCCAAACAAAAACTGGAACCCCTCTAAAACCCAACAAAACATAGATAAGGACTGTGCCAGTGATATTCCAATAGAAATACTCATTAAAGAAAAATCCCAAGATTCTTTCTTCCACGTGATTTCCTCCCCACAAAATATATTTACTTAAAACCTTCTTACTTTGTCTAGTATTAGAACAACGAGTAGAAAAATATAGTTTCTATCTAGAGGATATCATAAATTCCATGAGTTTATAAAACATTAACTTTCACTTGTATAGAAATAGGCGGTAGGAAAAATTTTTCTCAGACCTGAGCCTCTTAAAGCTCACTCCTAAACTCTGGCATTTTTTAAAATATGCTCAAAGCGTTCTCTAACGTAATTGTCAGTCCGAGAATCTTTTAAAAACCCTTTATAATAGCGATACCCCAGTACAATGGAATAGATTTGCCATGCCAGGCAAGAGACATCTATGTCTTTTTTAAAGTGTCCAACATCTATGGCTATCTGAATGGATTTTTCTAGATGGCAAATTAAATCTTTTTGAACACTTTGCACATAATCTCTCAGCATTCCACTCTGACCATCTAGCTCAAAGAATGCGGAAATGAGAAGGCTCCCACCCGTCTCTGTTTCTTCGTTATTAACAAATTTAATCCACTTTTCGAAAAAAGCACGCAACCGAGGTTCTCCGGCACGTTCTTTAAATGCGGGTCTTAAAACTTTTTCAACAAATAAATCTGTAGCCAGTTTCAGGATCATGAGTTGTAAATTATCTTTGGCATTGAAATGGGCAAATAACCCACTTTTTGACATTCCCACAACTTTGGCTAGGGTTCCTATAGAGAGTCCTTTTATACCCTCTTTACTGGCCATTTTTATTGCCGTTTGAAGGATGAGGTCTTTTGTTTTTTCACCTTTTGGGCTACGTGGTATAGGTTCCATATGGACAGACATATAACACAAATGTCTTACAGATAAAATCTTCTCACGATACTCTTCTACAGATCAGCCTCAACAATGAAATATTTTTATCTTCTTTGAGCTTTAAGTAAGCTCAAACCGAACGGAGGCGTAGTTTTTCCTACGTCGGAGTGAGTGTTTGAGTGATTGCAACGAAATAGATAATGCTTTTTCAACAGTCCGCAGTCTATTTTACATTTCTTTATACTTAGTCCCACTCCCCCCCTCCCTCGGGCTCCACTCAGGTCCTAAAACATCTGTAGCTTTGCAGTCCACACAGTTGGGTGCATTGACGACGAGTTTTTCTTCTTTCATTTCATAGACCCCTGCGGGGCAAAGGGCAGAATAAAATTCAGCAACTTCTTTGGGGATATCTTTTCCTACTTTAAGATGTTGGGGAATATCATCACGGGTTTTATTTCCCGATTGATAGACAGCATCGACTTTATTTATTGTTAAATGATTTTTTTCATAGGTGATTTTATTCTTTGTGCACTTAGAAACTTCATCATCACTTTCATGATGTTTTATATGGGGAAATACTCCTCCTGTGGCTGTCATAAGGGCTGATTTTAGTCCACCCATGTATAGACCTGATTTGAAGGCTGGCCGCATACTTTTTACTTTTTTAAGATCTTTAAAAATAAAACTCTTTTTAATTTTCTCATCGTATTTTTTCAAAGTTTTGGAAGAGGTATCTTTTGCTTGAAGGGCTTCAAAGGCTATGTCTGCCGCTGTTATTCCAGAAATCATGGCATAGTGAATGCCTTTAAGGGCGGGCACATTGACCATTCCGGCGGCATCACCTGTTATAAGAAGACCATCTCCGTGCAGGCGTTGGGGTAGGGAGTAAAACCCTCCTTCAGGAATGGTTTTAGCTCCCCATTCTAAGAGTTCACCATCGGTTAAAAGTTCTGAGAAATAAGAATGTGTTTTTAGTGTTTGTAAGAGTTTATGTGTGTCTAAGTTAGATTGTTTGTAGTCCAAGCCGACAACCAAGCCGATAGCGACTTTATTTTTCCCCATGGGGTAGGCAAAACTTCCTCCAAAGGCATCATTAGGTAGGGGCCATCCCATGGTGTGGATAATTTTTTTTAAATCTGTTTTTACTTTCCATATTTCTTTAACTCCTAGGGCGTAAATTTGAGGAGCATCGGGTTCAATGGATTGCCACTTCATATAGGCCTGCGTGATGGGACCACGGGTTCCTTCTGAAAGAACAGTGATTTGTGCTGTAATATCTGTTGCAGGCATGAACTGTGCTGTAGATTGTCCCTCTCTATTTAGACCTGCTGGTGTTGTGCGCACACCTTGCACTTTATTATTTTCAACGAGCAAGCTTTCTGCTGGAAAGTTTGTAAATATATTAACTCCTAGAGATTCTGCTTTTTCTCCCAGCCATCTGACCATTTCAGAGAGGCTTCCGTAGTAGTGGCCGTGGTTTTTCATTGTTGGAGGGGTGGGTATTTTTATTTTTGTTTTTTGATTACGTAGCCAAAGGACATCTTCATCTGTCACTTTTCCACGAAAAGGAAAGTCATTGTCACTAAGGTTGGGAAAAAGTTTTTGAAATCCGATGGGATTAACGACTGCACCGGAGAGAGTGTGTTCACCGAGGGCTTCTGCTTTTTCTAGAACGCCGATTTCGATATCCGGAAAATTAGAATTTTGGGATTTTTCTTTTTGCACTTGTTGTGCTAATCGGATGGCACCTGAGAGCCCTGCGGGCCCTGCTCCTACAAAGAGAACATCAACAGGGACACTTTCTGTATTAGGTTTTTCATTGAGAATAATTTTGGATATGTCAAAAGAGGGTTTAAATTGAGAAGGTTTAAATAACATGTTTTCCTCAAAAATTTCTGTTTAGTTCAAAAATTAATATTATACCGTTCGCATTTAAAACTCAGCTAATTTTTTGGATTTTCTAATCCCATATTTTGCCAATAGTGTCCGAAAATCTATCTCATCAGACGTGTGACTCTGATTTTTTAATTCCAAAGCTGTGCCCCTTTCTTGCTACATATAAAAATAATCAAAAAAGAAAGGCAATATATGTCACACAATACTTATATCAAATTGAGCCAAGATTTAATGTTTAAGACCATACTCTACTTTACAATAAGGAATAAACAGAACAACCCGATATTTCTTCTGCCTTTTTTCCTCCTAAAGCTCTCAAATGTTTTTCTACATTTGGGTAACCTCTTCGAATAGCTTCATCTAAGGGTGTTTCTTCAAAGATCTTCATTTGTGTTGTTTGACTTATATCAGCCTCAAACTCATGAAGAAGAGATATAGCTAATATATTTCCTATTCTTACAGCAAGATGTGCAGGGGATGGCTGACCACGTCCCTCCACAGTCGCATTAGGGTCAGCTCCTTTTTCGAGTAAAAGTCTCATTGTAGCAAGACGTTCAGCTTCCATCATAGTATTGGGGATGCCCATCTCTCCAATACCAGTGCGAGGTGCCAAAACTTCATGTAGAGGAGATCGATATGCCCATTTTCTTTCATAGACATTAGGCCTAGCACCTGCTTCAAGAAGAAGCTTAACAGTCTTTGAATCTCCAAAAGCCGCCGCTTTACCAAGAAGGGACTGCCCGTATCTATCAACAGCACTAGGATCAACACCTTCACCAAGTAGTGTTTCCACTATCTCTCTAAAGTGTTTCATATTACGTTCAAAGTGTTTCATTTTCTGCTCAAACGACAAATCATCTCGACTCATCATGCTATCTTTAAAAGACTCTTTGCCCTCCACTATATGAGCCCTATTCATAAAAACAATTAAAGCATTTTCTCCGTATTGATTCTTTACCTCAGCAGGATTTACACCCTCACCTATTAAGTCTTGAAGCTTAAAATCGTGCATTCTTTCAGTCTCTAAGAACAATAAAAGTTCAACTCTCAGATCTCTCTCAGTGTCTTCATCTGCAAAGACATGGGAAGAAAGAGAAAAGATCACAACACAATAAATCCAAAAAAACTTAAGAGATGTAAGGAACGTTGTCATTTATAATACCCCCATCTTTATCAAGCTCCTAACTCATGAGTCAGCAGCTTAAACTACATACAAGCCACTGACTTGTCAAAGAAGCTCAGACGTTATTCTAAAAACCCAAGTTATCTTTATTGGGTTGGGTAAAAGAATACAAGAACTTAAGTTCATTACTCAAAGCATTTATATATAGGGGCCCTCACGCGACACATTATATTATGTCCTATTTAGTTTTTTATAAAAACTAAGCAAGATCTCAATGTTTTGAAGGTGTCTGTTTGACGGGTTTAGATAAATTATGAGTCATTTTTTATTTATACTCGTGATTATATAATTCAATGAGTTTCACATCGAAGCACTACAGTAAAATTTGATATTGTTTTCCTCTCAATTTTTTTCTTTTTTAAATTGAACGGGAAAGAATGCATGGAGGGGTTTTGAAGTACACTCCCCTTTTTCGTTTACCAAATGAATTTGTGTTTTGTCGTCTGCAAATTCACTAATAACCTGTAAGCACATTCCGCAGGGTGGAGCCATGTTTTCTGTTAATACAACAATTTCAGAAATGGTTTGAAATCCTGAGTGACTGACCATACTGACTATGGCGGAACGTTCAGCACAAATTGCAGCTCCATAGCTTCCGTTTTCCACATTACATCCGGAAAAAATCTCGCCCGAATGATTTTTTAGAGCTGCTCCTACAGCATATTGAGAATATGGGGAGTACGAATTTTTCCGACTCTTCTTTGCAGCTTCGAATAAGTTTTGAATTTCAGAATTCATAACAATCTCTCCTTATAAGTGCTATACACATACACAATAGTATCTGAATGATAAAGAAGAAAATTTCTAAATGATTAAACTCTTTTGATATAGTTTCCCTCTATGAATGTCAGATACGAGGCGTTCAAGCCCAAACCGAACGGAGGCGTAGTTTTTCCTACGTCGGAGTGAGGTTTGGGTGATTATAGTCAAGTCGATGAAATTTTCTTGATTCGTATTAGGAGGACTGTCGAAAAGGTATCAGATACGAGGCGTTCAAGCCCAAACCGAACGGAGGCGTAGTTTTTCCTACGTCGGAGTGAGGTTTGGGTGATTGCAACGAAGTAGATGATATCTTTTCGACAGTCCGTAGAAGAATTAATGAAGAAAATGTTCTTCATTCCTTAAGCGAATATTGCAGGGGGAACACTCGGCTTCTTCAAGGATTTTATGAGTTACATATTGACTGTGATGCGATAGCACAAGTTCTGCACCACAAAGAGGGCAATTATTTTGATGTGCAATAAAAAGTTCTTTATCTGTTAGAACATCTTCGAAACTTTGTGTAAGTTTTTCATGACTACTTTTATTCTTATTCATTTCTTAAACACCTCATAATTAATTATCTCCGAAGTTGATTTTCATGCCAAAAAAACAAAAAATTACAGGACATTCCTAGAGGTCTCTCTAGGGAAAAACGTCCAACTCGACTGGACTGGCTCAATCATAGATCCAGTTAGAAAAGGTGTGTTAAAGAGGAACGTCCAGGCCAGAAGCAAAAAATGAAATACATTTGACGTCTTTGTTCAGTAAGTCGAAGAAACTAAGGCAGGCCTATGCAGCAAAAATTATGATGGTTAATTTTTACAAAGTCAGCTTAAAGAGAAATAAATAAAATAGTAATCATGACAGCTTTCTTATTTTCTTTTATTTCTAAAACCCATCTCTAGAGATATACACATAAGTGATTACGACTCTTTATTTTTTAGAGAGACTAATCATACTTTAGTTATTCATGATCTTTATAGTCTTTATAAGGCTACGGAGTTGTTATGAAATGTGTAGGTTTTATTTTTAGTTTTTTGTTCTCTGTTCTATCACATGCACATCCTGTCAGTAACTTAGCTACAGCTATTGAAATGGAACGACTGGATACAGTGCTAGCTATTATGAGATTTCCCCAAACTGATAGCGAAGTTCTTTCTCAATTTGCACATCTGGCTTTAGACAAACCGGTAATTTTAGAAGTGTTATTAAAAAATGGAGCTAATCCTGAAGTGCGAGACCCTCAAACAGGAAAAACACTTTTATTTTCTGCTGTGGAGGGAAAACTTCCAATAAGTGTGGATATACTTCTTAAGTATGGTGCTGATCCAAATTCTAGAAACAGTCATCTTCGTGCACAGACTCCCTTTCTTTTAGCGGCATATGATATACAAATGGGAATTAAAAACCGAGATATGTTTCTTTCCATGCTTAACAATGGCGCAAACCTAGAGAGCACAACGACTCATGAAAAAAACACAGCACTGCATTTTGTTTCCAGAGATGGGATCTTAAGAGATGTAAGGTTACTTATCGAAAGAGGGGCCCCAATAAATGCTCAGAACGCGTATGGGTTCACTCCTTTAGACATAGGAGCCTATGAAAACAAAAAGTTTCTAAAAGCCCATGGCGGCTTAAGAAAAATAGAGTTAAAAAAAGGAAAAGATTCTTCTTTTAAATGCTGGTAGAAATTTCTTTTTTAAGAAACACACAGTCTCATATCAAGGGTGAGGTAATCTGGGCTGCCAACATTTAAAGGGAACAGGTGATATCTTGCTTGGTAACTTATAATTTTCCATCCCTCCATGAGCTCTAAGAGGGTATACTATTTCCCCAAATCCATCTCTAAGTGCTTTATCTAAAGGAGTTTGTTTTGACTGATTCAAAGCATTAACATCAGCCCCTCTCTGAATAAGTATTTCCACATCAATGGGAACCACGCCTCTTGTAACAATCAAATGTAGCACTGTATCTTGTGTATAAGTCGTTTTACTTTTTACATCTGCATTTTTGTTAAGCATAGAGATAAACATATAACGATTTTCACGACCCATTCCTATTTTGCTTGCGGCTAAGAGAAAGGGTGTCTGTGCACGAAGATGACTGTTTCTAGAATTAGAATCAGCACCATATTCAAGGAGCATATACACACTCTCTCTCAATCCTCTTTCCACAGCAGAAAATAAAAGTGTATTTTCTGTACGAGAATGTCTGCTCTCGGGATCAATTCCTCTGTTAAGAAACACTTCTAACACTTCTGGTTGATCTAAGGCCAGATGCATTAGGCCGGGATATGTTTCCACATCTACATTTCCGGTTTCAATAATAGATATGACTTGACTTGTATTTCCATTTGCAATGGCTTCAATTAAATTGTTAAAAGGACCTGCCTGCAATACAACAGAGAACAAAAAACTAAAGACAAAACTCGCAAATTTCAAAAGAACTCCTAGTTATCAAATTTCACAAGGTTATAACATAACTGCCGGTTTATCCCTATTAAAAAATTTTCAAAAAATATGTGTGACTCTCTTTTTAATATATGATGTAGTTTAAATTCTATGGAACCCATCCCACATATTAAAAATGAAAGTGAGTTGTTTCTTCTAACTCAAAAACGAACAACGGAATACATTGCCATGTACTCTTCTTGGTTCAAGGGCATTGTGACAGATCCACAGTATATGATGATCCCTATTGACGACCATATGGTGCACAGAGGGGATGGTATTTTTGAAGCTTTGAGATTTAAATACAACCAATTTGTAGAATTTGATGAACACTACGACAGACTACTTCATTCAGCAAAGAGCCTTTACTTGGATATCCCTTATTCAAAAGAAACCATTTTTAATATCTGTCAGGAGCTTTTAACATATAAAAACTCAGATAACCCTTTGCTTCGTATTTATGTTTCAAGGGGTCCGGGTGATTTTACACCTAATCCCAGCACAACATCTGGTCCCCAACTGTATATTGTTCTCACAGAAACGCCCCCACCTCCCGAGGAATTTTATGAAAAGGGCTGCACTTTGGGTTTAAGTTCTTTACTCCAAAAACCAAACCCTTATCGAGGAATAAAGAGCTGTAACTATATTCCCAATGTTTTATTAAAAAAAGAAAGTCTTGAAAGGGGTTTTAATTTCTGTGTGAATTTTTCAGAAGAGGGCAACCTTTGTGAGGGAGCGACCGAAAACATTCTTCTTGTCTCAAAGGACAATGAACTTCTTTCTCCACAGATGAAAGACATTCTTCCTGGAACAACATTAAAGCGCATTCTCAAACTTGCCAAACAACTTGTCACGAAGAAAATCTTAAAAGATGTACAAATGAAAGATATAAAAAAAGAAGAAATCTATTCAGCCAAAGAGATCTTTATGGTAGGAACAACATTTGAAATGTTACCTATCATATCTGTAGAAGACTCTCCTGTTGGTGATGAAAAGCCTGGGATCATTTACAAAGAGCTTTACACAGCCTTACGAAAGTTCTACACCTCCTAAGTAAAAGTTCAAGATAATTTAAGAGAGCCCTACACACAATATAGCAAATAATATCCTACAAAAAGTAAGCTCTATGATAGATGAATCTTTTAAAATGTACATGACATTTTAAAAGATTCTTTTATTTCTTTACGAATTTTAGATCTCTCTTCTTCCTTAAAAAATATACGACTCATATTACAATTAGGTTTCCACACACTCGATTTCTTCTTCTTCCCCCAGAGGTACAAAACCTTATTTTTTTATGAAATCTTTTTTGCCGACAGTGTAAGGTAAAACTCGGCTACGATTTTTTCTTTATCAATCTTAGGAACAACGGCATAGGTTTTAAAAGCCTTAGATTGACGCTCTCCTGTGGCAATAGCTTGAGAGATAAGATTTTCAATCCCCTCCCCTTCTTCACAGATAAAATGCACATCATCTTCTGGCCGCCTGAGAAATTGTGCCCTTACATCTTTAAAGATAATACTAACCTTGCTCTTTGCCTCTTCAATTTTTGCAAAACCCAGAAGTCCAATAGCCATATCAGCTCCAATACAAAGTGCTCCAAAGTACATGCTTCCCAAATGGTTTTTAGTTATATAATTAAGTGGAATTTTTAATTCAATGCGCTTATCGGACATTTCAATAACTGTTGGTGAGGCTAAAAAAACAAGTGGAATTTTTCTCAAACCCAACAGTCTAAGTTTAGCTGTTTCTCTCCAAAGGTTTTTTATCAACATAAAAAGCTGCCTTGTTTTTTAATTCTTAAAAATAAAACTTTTATAGTGATGAAGCGAAAATTTTCTTTTAGTAACAGAACCTTCTGATTAGCTTTTGCTTCACCACAGTCAATAACCCGCCCCTGTGTTTTATAGAAAGTTCACTGGATTTTTTTCCACCTCTAATTTTTAGAAAATCATTAGTAAAAATACTATTGCTAACCTCTAAAGGTGTTTCTCCTCTTTCATTTACAGCATTAATTTTTACTCCCTTTTCAAGAACGGTTGTTACCACTTCGGCCACTCCCCTTTCCTGGTCACTCGTACTCCCCCCACTAGATGCCACCGCTAGATGTAAAACTGTGTATCCATACATAGATCGATTATCAGTCACATCCCCACCATTATTCAGCATAGACATAAATGCATCTTTTACACCATCGTGTCTTACATAGAATGCAGCCAACAGAAATGGAGTCTCAGCATAATCACTATTCCCTCCACCAGCATTTGGATTTGCACCATGCTTAAGAAGTATATCCACGCTTTGTTTTCGTAGTGACGGAGAATTAAAATCTTTATCTACAATTCTATATAAAGGCGTATTATTAGAACTATCCCTCACATTAGGATTAGCTCCCTTTTTAAGTAACACATCCAACACTTCCGGTCTATCGAGTGCCGAATGAACAAGAAAAGAATACTCTCTTATATCTATGTTTTCAGATTCAATAATGGACTCAACTTTTTCTGATTGATTATCATGAACAGCAAAAACAAGTTCTTTCAAACCAACCCTATCCCTATCTGAAGTTGACAACCTATAAGCCATCAATAGATCTTTAAGACGACTTCTTGCCGCTAAAGCCTCTGGTGTGTACCCATGTTTATTTAGGGCTTTAATATCCGCTCCCCGCTCAATAAGTTCCAATGCCACCTTACTTAATTCTACATCCATTCGTGGAGTGTTAGCTCTAGTCCACCGGTCAAAAGAAGCAGCCACATGGTGCAAAGCTGTCTTTTTATTCACGGATCGATTATCAGCTACATCTCCACCATTATTAAGCATAGCCATAAACGCAGGACTGACAGTTTCCGTCCCTATGTAGAATGCAGCTAACAAAAATGGAGTCTCAGAATAAGGGCTACCTTTTCCTTTGGCATTCGGATCAGCCCCATACTTAAGAAGTATATCCACACTTTCTAGCCATTTTTCTATTCGACCAACTGTTCTATAAGATGACACTGTAGTAATAAGCCCTATAATTTCATATAAGGGCGTATTATTATTAGACCCCACTCTCACATCAGGATCGGCCCCCTTTTCAAGTAACACCTCCAACACTTGCGGTCTATCAAAAGCCGAGTGGATAAGATAAGAATACTGTTTCATATCTATGTCTTCAGATTCAAGAATGGACTTAACTTTTTCTGGTTCATTGTTATGAATAGCAAGAACAAACTCACCCAAAGCTGCATCCGAAGGCCCTTGCGTGATGTTAGCCGACTCTGCTTGTAATATAATAGAAAATATAAAAACAAAGATAAGTCCCACCGACTTCATCTTAATAGCCTCCAAGCTTCATTATTTTTGATAAGTCTCATAATGACGGCAACCAACTCTATAGATTTCTCTTTATTAATGCAAGGAGTTCTTTAAGAAAAGCAACGACTTCGTGCTATACGAGGGAGAGGGTTTACACCTTTAGAGCCTTCTCCTCTACCAGTTTGTATCCAAAACCTTTCTATCTCTTCCAGAGATACATCACTTCTATTTGCTCCGGCCTTAACCAATAATTTTATAACTTCTGCTGGAACATCAAAAAACACAGCATAATCTAGAGGAGTTATTCCTCCTCTATCTATTACATTGACATCAACTTTTAGTTCAATCAACTTACTAACAATATGTAATCGATCATGAGATTTATTAGTAAACTCCCCTGAATATATAACAGCTAGATGCAGAGGTGCCATACCCGCAGCAAAATTTCTTACTCCTGGTTTAGCTCCGGCTTTAATTAAATAAACAACATTTTCAAAGGCTCCTGATTCAACGGCTGCATGTAAGGGTGTATCTCCATATCGATTTTCTATAGTATGTATATCGACCTCTTGTTTAAGAAGTAAACGCAAAACTCCATTACCTATTGGAAAAGAAGAAACATGGTGAACAAGTGAAATCCCTCTACTATCGCTTACATTTTTATTGGTTTTTGCATCCTTTAAAAGAAGGTTAAAAATATCCCAGCGAGGTCCACTATTCCGCCGCAATTGCTCTGACTGTATGAGAAAAAGATTTGCAGCGCGATATAAAGGAGTCCAACGACTAAAAACATGGGAGCTCAAATAGGCCATCTCTTTGGCTGCTTCACCAGCATGAATAGGATTAGAATGCACTTCTTCTTTTAGAATGGCTGCGCTTGTTCTTTGAATATCCATTTTTAAATCTATTCCACCGCTTTCAATACCGGCTTTAACTATTTTAACATCTTCTATTTCACCCCTTTCAATAGCCATAAGAAAATCTCTCTGACTGATCTTCTGTCCCTCTGCTTCTGCATGAATCCAAAGAGAGAATATAAAAACAAAGATAAAAGCTAGATGTTTCATAGGAAGAACTCCTATCTAAAATAAGCTGCCCGATCAAAAATAAATCAACCGACTAAAAATTATACAATAATTATAGTTTTTACTTTTATATCGAATACAAAACTTATTCATGATATACTTACTTTAATACCCCCAACTGTAAAAATCACCGGAGTATCATTGAAAGCGTTTACGATTTTTATTTTTACAGCCTTACTCACGACTCTTCCGTTATCAGCAAATGATAACGATATGAGTGATAAAGAGCTTGCATTACAGATCATTGAAGAAAAGACACCTGAGTTCCCTATTCAAGAACAAACATTTATCCAGACATCATTAGTGTCAAATCCAGAATTAAATATAGAGCATTATTATCAAGAGATGTCTGCAGAACGTTTCCTTCAAGTCCTTAGAGATGGATGGTTAGATAATTTAGAAGATAATATGCTAAAAAAACTTGAAGCTAAAATAAAGGAGCAATTTCCACAAAACTCCCAACAATCGCAACAAATTATATTAGAATCTTTAAAACCAACTGTTAAAATACTATCTTCAAGAACATCTACTGTGCTTTCAGAAGTACTCCCTGCCAAAAGCTATCCTGCAAGATTTATAGTCATAACTAACACTATATTTCTAGGTTTTTTTGAAAGAGAGGCTCTAAGTAACAGCAATAGTATACTCACAGCCCTACTCTTACCTAAAGAAATGATTTCAACTCGCAGGCTTTCACTCCAACAAAAAAAAGATCTTCTAAGGCGTGCATCGAATGAACATTTGGAAAATTATTCTAGAAACACATATTTGTTTAGACAAATGTTAAGTGAACCTGACATAGCCGGAGATCCTGAAGCCCGTCAGATGCTTGAACGATTGGAACGTATAGAAAGAAGAACCCTCGAAGAAGCCGCTCAAAAATCTTATGATGTAGCACTTGAAACTGCTCTTTCTTCTCCGCAAACAGATAATATCATGGAATTTACAACAATAGCTGTGGACATTTATCAGAGAGAATTTAAAAAACACGCAGATGAATGGGGCAAAACAGTTAGAAGAACATTTGAGAATATGAGATCCCCTGAAGAATTGAAGGAAAAATCACAAAAGGAGCCAAACAGTTGCCCTTATTAAAGAGTTTAAAATAATGACTCGATTGCGTATATTCAATTAACCTGCACAACAAAATGTTTATCAACAAGCAACCACCCGATACTTTCAAATCACCCATCCTCTCAAAAAATACAAAAATAATAAAAGTATAAATAATTGATTTAGCTATGTTTTTTATATTCATGTAGTCTATTGACTACAAAACTTTCTAGACTGTGGATTCTGGTGGGCATTTTGAGCGGCATTCGAAGCAATAGCCCTGTAGTTCCATAAGATGATCTGTGAGGATAAATCCAAGTTTTTCAGCAATATCTTTTTGTAGTTTTTCGATTTGGGAGTTGTAAAACTCACTGATGCGTCCACAGTGTAGACAAACCATATGATCGTGATGTCCCCCTTCGATGAGTTCGTACCGAGCGGGCATATTATTAACTCGGGTTTCACTGATAATTTTATTTTCAACAAGTCTTTTTAGGAAACGATAAATTGTAGCAAATCCGATGCTGGAATCAACGGGATGTATACATTCATAGAGTTCTTGAGCGGTGATATGCTTTGGCATTTTGTAGAGATAGCTAAGTATTGTAATTCTCTGTTCTGTCACTTTTAGTCCCATTTTTCGAATCATACGTTTATGATCTTCTTCTGATCGTTTTGGTAAGTGAGGTAGTTCTTTTATTTGATGATTGTTTAAAAAGCGGTGTGTCTCCATAATTTTCCTCTAATCTCTTACATGTGTTTTTATCTCTGCCGAACTCGTGGTGGCCTTGAAAGCACAACACTATTTGGACTTTCTGGCCGTTTATGTCAATTGAATAATGACATTCACTTTCAATAAGCATCCCCCTCCCCTCAAGATAAACTAAAAAGTTTTAGATGAAGTATAGGAAATAGTAATTTATACAAATGCTAAGGAACTCGAGGATAAAAGAATTCTTAGCTTGAGATTATTAATTGCCGAAGGAAAGCCAAAATACTAAGCTGCGTCAACCCAAGGGAAACTATGAAGAAAAGCCAATATAAAGGACATTCTTTCGAATTTTTAGTTTTAGAACATAGGCCAGAGGGTGAAACTGACGGACCTGCTTCCAGAGTATTGTCATGTCTTACTTTTTCAAAAATTGAAATGCTTCTAAAGGGTCAACCAAGATTTGATACTTTCCCTGTAACACTTTCCGCTCCACAAGATGGAACTAAGATAGATGCTAATGTTGAAGTCATTAGCGGTGACGGTAAGACTTTTAAGGTTAAATTTTTAAACCCATCTAAAGAACTTTTAAAAAAACTTTCTTGGTGGGATGAAGCTACAGTTCAGCCTGCTCCTTCGCCTTCCCAAAGTGAGGATATCGTCGTTTAAACCAAGTTCTAACTTCTAAAATATCATCTTCATCCAAACCATAAAGCTCATTCACAAAAGGCTCTACTAATTCATCTACCTTTCCAGTAAGCCCCCTTTCTCCATAATGTTTTTCCTTTATTTGAAGAACAGAATCACAAATCATTTCTGCTTTTCGTAATTGTGCTTTTGTAGGAATCACTATAGGCAAATAGTGGAAGTAGTTTGTCATAAAATCCACTGTGTTTTGGACAAAGTTTTTTGCAAAATATCTCATTAAATGAGAGCATAAAATAATTAACAAATATTTATTTAATCTTTGATCAAATGGTAAAATTAAATTTTCCTTTACCCCAAAAACACCACCAAAACTCAATCTATAAGTTGGAGCGTATAAACCTGTGACCGTACAAGCAATTCCTGTTTGGAAATAATATTTCGCATTTTGAAAGCGAGGTTTTTTAGGGGTACCAGGAGGCCATTTATTTCTTTTTTTCAAAGTTCGAACAGATTTTTCCGACCAATCAATCCAATAATCTATAGGTTTCCAAAAATTGTTTAACTCCCCACCTCTTGTATCTTGCTCCCCTCCCTTATCAAAAGGAATAAAATATCGGTCTGAATCAAAATCTAATACTTTTATTCCATTGTTCTTTTCATCTTCCGTTAAAGAAGATAGCATAGAGGAAGAAATAATATTTTTCTCTGATACATCTAAAATGTTTTTCCTTCTAGGGTTAGCTTGAATCCCTTTTGATTTTCTTAAAAAGTTTTTATCGTCTGCTGTAGCTAACCCTTGCATAACAGAAGCCAATTGCCAAAGTTTTGCAACAAGAATACCCCCCCCCTTTTTTTTTCTTCTTACCAATAAGCAATCAATTTTTTTCTCTAACAATTTTGTTTTTGAACTTAAAATATTTTTTCCCATAGGAAGATCAGAACAAAACAAAGCTAATGAAGCATTTCCACAAAGAATAGGGTGAGTACAGTCTTGTTGATTTAAAAGACTCCTACTTGGAAATTCCCCTTTGAGTTTTTCTCTTTTTATACGTGGATTTTTTAATCTTAAATAAGAAAGCGCATAAGGAATTTGATAAGAATATAACTTACTCTTTTCGATTTTATTATGCTCTTTTTGTAAATAAGATAGCGCGAATTCATACTCTTTATCTCTAGGATGAATAGGCCATGCATCTGTAAATCTATAATAAGACGATTCCCTTTCTTTTTCTGCAACAGGTGTTTTTTTTAATAGAAAATATACAAGGAAAAACGTCTCTCCCTAGGAAGGCATTTCTATGTAATTGAAATATATTTTGAATCTTTGATCTCTTAAAAATTTCTTTTCTTAATTCTTCATTTATTTTAGTCATTAAAAAAGTATTACTAAGAATAAAGAACAGATTTCCACCCTCTTTTAAAATATTTATGCTTTGAAGTATGAAATAACTATAAGAGTCCTTACCTCCTAAATTATATTGATTTTTAATCGCCTCAGTGACTTTAACACCATATGGTGGGTTTCCAATTATTAAATCGGGAATAAATCCTTCAATTTGAGAAAATAACCCACTATCTAAAAAATCCCTGGAGTTAACAATTTTACCAAAATCAAATTTCCCTTTAGGAGCAATAGCATTCCATACGCCCGGTGTTGAATATAGTTCCAAAAACATTCCAAGTTGTGTTGTTTGAACAGCAAAAGGATCAATATCTATTGCTTGTATATGAGACATTGTACTTTTGTGAGCTTCAATGACTTTATTTGGTCCTCCGGACTTCCCTAGATAAGCATTTTTCACCCTCTCATATACTTCACGAACAAAATGCCCCGAACCACAAGCCGGTTCCATAATTTTTTTATTTTTCCAAGTGCCTAAAGTATTTTCAGCACTATTGACCATTGCTTTAACAATTTCAGGGGGAGTATAGACATTTCCAAGTGATTTAACTTGAAGATCAAGTTCTTCCGATTTAACTAACCCATCCCAAATATCTCCTATCGGATTGCCGCGCCCTTCAAATACGAGAGCCTGAGTGATAGAGGCACTGCTCATAATTTCAGAAACAAACTTTTCACACCAGTCAGAAAGTTCTAAAGCATCATAAGGATCAGCTTTTAAGATTCCAGGAAAATTCTTGGCCCATTTCTTAATCTCTTGTTTAAATTTCTCTGGAAAAGTAACGTCCTTTCTATCAGTAAAAATTTTTATGAATAATATTTTTAAAGTTAGAGAAAGAGCTACACTCGATAAAATACTTTTGATGACTACATCCTCTTTAACCTTTTCTAGAGATGCATCAACAAAAGATTTTCTTGTATGCAAAATTTTATCAAAATCCTTTTTTCGTTTACCCAGTTTTGCACTCGCAAATTTATATTCTATTGGAAAGTATTGGTCAGTTAGATCTTCAAATATAACCTCTCTAACTTTTTTGAGAAGTTTAATTGTTTGATTTAAGGTGAGCTGCTCAGTTAATAGCCCTGACCCTTTTTGCTGCAAAGCTTTCTCCCAAGAAATAGGGTCACAGGGGGCATAAGAAAACTCTTCACTCTTATCTTTTAATCGTTTATACCACTTATGTTCGACTCCATTTGACAATAGTGCATAAGGGGGAGGAATAGGGAAAGAATCGCCTAAACAATAATCAAATAACTGATCGACATCTCTCTTAACGAGTTTATGTTTTTCCCTTTTAGCCTCTACTAGAAGAATAATGCCTGTTTGATTTTTAAAACCTCCATCATAAGGCCCCTTCTGCTGACCTCTTTTCCTTACGTAGGTTTGTTCATCAAAAAATCTACTTCTTCTTCTTGGATATCCTAATTCATCCTCAAGATAGGGATATATCAATTTGCTGAAAGTATTAAATTCATTCCATCCTTGTTTTGACATCTGAGCCACTTTTCTTTATTTTTCAATCAAAGTAAGGAAAAAAGTATTATTTATAAGGAATTCTAAAATATGGCAAGTATGAAGATATCGTCGGTTGATGGAAACAGTCAGTGGTTAGATGGGGGCTCGATGTTTGGAAACGCTCCACGAGCTGTTTGGGAGAAGTGGATACAGGTGGACGAGAAGGGCCGGATTCCTTTAGCTTGTCGTTCTCTACTTTTAGAAGTGGAGGGTAAGAAGGTTCTTTGTGAGACAGGTATAGGGGCTTTTTTTGATCCTAAGTTAGCGGACCGTTTTGGAGTACAGGATAAAGAGACGCATAAGCTTTTAGAAAACTTAAACTCTTTAGGCCTTCAGGAAGAAGACATAGATTATGTGATTTTGTCGCACTTACATTTTGATCATGCAGGGGGATTGTTACCGACGTTTAAGGAGATAGAGGCGGGTGATTCACGTTTACTGTTTCCAAAGGCAAAGTATTTTGTGGGAAAGGTGGCCTTTGAGCGTGCGGAGAATCCACATGTTAGAGATCGGGCTTCATTTATTCCACAGTTAACGGAAAAGTTAAAAGCCAGTGGTCGATTAGTTATCATAGAAAACTCTGGTGTTTGTGATGAACTTCCTGGAAAGATAGAGTTTCGTTTTTCAAATGGTCACACGCCGGGACAGATGCATACGGTTTGTCACTCTGGAGATACGGCAGTGGTTTTTGCTGGGGATTTGGTTCCGGGAACACAGTGGGTCCATTTACCAATAACGATGGGTTATGATCGTTATGCGGAGATGGTGATTAACGAGAAGGAAGAGTTATACAGAGATGTTGTGAGTAAGGGGTGGTGGATTTTTTACACTCATGACAATGAGTATTCGTATTCGAGAGTTGAAAATAAAGAAGGGCGTTTTATTCCTGTGGATTTGAAAAAACAAGTGGCTCATTTAGAGTTATAGGATTTTTTATAATAGTGTTCATGAATATATATTTAGTATTTCATAGAGCCATATTTGAATGTTAATGAGATTAAGTTTTTTAAATGATTTTTAAAATTATGGGGCCGTAGCTCAGCTGGGAGAGCGTTACACTGGCAGTGTAAAGGTCGACGGTTCGATCCCGTTCGGCTCCACCATTCCCAACGCTGGACGAACCAGCGACCATTAAAAAGTCATCGTGGCCAAGAACAGAAGTCCCCAGCCCGATAGCCTTTTTTATGCCTGAAAACTTATCCTCACGAGATGCATTTTTGCGAAATGATGCCTCAAGTAGCCTTCCGAGTTTACGAAAAGGGAGGACAACCCCTTGCTTGTCAGAGGCCTTTCCAAAGGCCCTAGCTTGGCGGTATTCATTGGCCCAGAAATCAATTTGGATAACATTCTCTGGGTGAACACGAATAGATTTGATTACCTCTTGCACAATGGCCCGTTTCTTGGAAACTTTTGCCTTGCGAAAACTATCCTGACGGAGCTTTCTTATTCCATCCAAAATTAAATTGGGATCAATTGCCCTACCTTCAACTTCAAATAAAGATTTTTCCTCCAGCTTTAACTTTTCGTTTTCCAGTTTTTCAAGCCTCTCTTCATTTTCCTTGATACGCACAAGTAAGGCCTCAAGTCCCTTTGCTACTTGGTTATCGGCCACAAGATTAACTAGTTTTTCATTTTCCAACTTTAGCTTTTCAATCTCTCTTTTCTTTTTTCCAAGAAGTGCTTTTGAAACTTTCGGCCGGCTTTTTATCTGCTCAGACAATGCCTTAACAAATTGCTCACTCATCGCCTCGTTATTAATCAGAGAAAACAACTGCTTTCTAATCAACTTCTCAAATGCCTCTGCGCTATACCTTTGAATTTTGCAGTTTGTTTTTTTTGTATGCCCGTAATAAAAATACTTCCCGTTTCGTCCCGTTCCCGACTGTCCACAAAGTGGCCCACCACATTCATCACAGATAGTAATGCCGGAGTAGGAAAAATCAAACGTGGTTGCATATTTAACTTTTTTATTCAAATTGAGTTTTTCTTGAACCCTAGAAAAAGTATCCTCGTCAATAATAGCATCCCAACTGGCCTTAACAATGGCGTATTTATCTTCTTGCTTTAAAGATTCTTGATTAAGCTCTTTATTTATCTTATTGACTTCACGCTTTCCAATGTATGCATGATTAGTTAAAGTTCTCCAAATTGAATCGGTTGTAAATTTCTTGCCACCGCATTTATTTCCTGTTCTGCTAACCCAAGATTTGTTTCTACATTCACGACTTTCAAGATCACGAACAATTTCAGCAAGGCTTTTTCCAGATAGATATGAATCAAAAATACCTTTCACTATCTCGGCCTCTTTTGGGTTTACAAGGAGCTTTCCCGATTGGGAGGAATCCTTGTCATAACCAAGAAAAGGGGTTCCGCCATTTGAAAGACCACGAAGTGCCCGCGCATGAAAATTACTTTTAATTCTTTCGGCCGTTAGCTCACGTTCAAATTGGGCCAATGCCATAATAATTGTCATAAAGACTTTTCCAGCAGGGCTTGTCGTATCAAAGTCGTATTGAAGGCAAATGAAATCGCAGCCGCAATCTTCAAGCTCTTTAATGAAATTTAAAAAGTCAGTGACAGAACGGCTTAAGCGAGAAAGCTCTGTTACTAAAATTGTATTAATGCGTTTACTTTTCACATCGTAAAGCATTCTCTGAAACTCTGGGCGGTCAGTGTTTTTCCCCGAGTAGGCCTCATCTTTATAGATATTAACGAGTTTTCCCCATTTGCCATTTTCATAGGTGTTTTTTTCATTAACTTTCATCTTAAGTCTTTGAATTTGAGAAGTAATCGACCCTTCCTTATTTCTTGCCTGTTCGTCCGTACTAACTCTACAGTAAATTGCTACTTTTCTCATGAAGCTATTTTCTCCTCCTATTTTCTAATTTTTTCACAACTAATTTAATCTTCAGTCCAATGCCGTTAGCGATTCTTACTAATTGATTAAGAGAAATTGCCTTTTCAGTACCTCGAAGTGTTTTGTTTACATTTCGTCGATCCATTCCGACAATCCTTCCAACGTCACCTTGAGATAACCCCTGCCTTTTCATCTCTTTTAAAATTGCATCCGTCAAATCCTCTTTAAGATCGGGGACTTGGGTATTACTTAAATCAACCATATTACAAATAGGATAGCGTGTTTTTACACACTAGTCAAGAATAAAAAAACCATCCGCTTTTACAGGCACTTACGTTGTTAAATTTGGGTAGATCAGCCTGCAAAGCCGCCTTAAGCGGGCCTTGTTCTCATATTTCCCAATCGGGATGGGTCTAAAAACTATCTTGAAATTCTTAATATCCTTCTCATTCATCGTTTTTTTAGATCGCTTTGCCGATTTGTTTTTTGGCATACTTTTAAGCAGTCTGATTTATTGCGGGGTTTCCTTTCAAATTACCAAGCCGATTAAAGTTTTTGGTCATGTTTTTTGAATTCCTTTTTTTAAGTTGCATATTCCTAAAGCGTTAATCTTTAACAGAGAGTTTAAGGGCTAGTCTCATATGCTGAATTTCCTCACAAGGAGTTGACTAATCAAAAATCAGGCGACCAATTTTTTTAAGTCTTCAAGAATATATTTTTCTGGATTTAAAGATGTTGTTTCTTGATCTCTAAACATTCTCACTATTTCATTCAGTTTAACCCTATTCATAAACCCAAGGTCACAAAGTTTTACAAAATCATCTTTTGAAATCCCTGTCATAACCTCAAAAAATTCTGGCGATTTTGTTTGAATAACGTGATCTATATTGTATTCTCTCTCATAAGTCATATAAATAAAATCTGACATACAAATGGCAAGTCTTTTTATTTGAGTTGCATACCATTTTTTACGAGTTTGGCGTTCTTTATCCCTGTCTTTCTCTGAAAAATCATCAATTATTTTTTCTTTTTCCTCGATTGGAAGATTTGGATCAAGTATCGCCTCATCTAAAATAGAAGCATCTGCCCCTATTTGAGCAAGTTCTTCTACATTGATATTTCCCACATCTTGAGTTCTATATCCCTTGACTTTTTTCAGTATCTCTAGAAGATCAGGGTTATTTTCAAGAAGCCTTAAGCAACTATAATTTACCAAAGTATTTGACGTAATCTTTCTGGCAAGAGCGATTTTTGAACCTTCATGATTGAGGGCTTCAAAAATATCTTTTGATGTTGTTGGAGTGCTAACCAAGCTACCTTCATAAAATCTTTTAATATCTAAGGTGTCACATAGTCCTGTGGTGATAATCTCTAAGTTATCCTTGCTAGAATCCAATTTTCCTTCTGAGCTTTCTTTTTGAGCAATTTGATCTGCAATATTCAGTGCACAATCATAGGTAACTTTTAAAGAGCGAGTAATGGCAAAATCAAAAACCCACGCCTTTCTTTTTAAAATCTTTTTTGTTTTCTTGTCAACCCAAGAAGACTGAACACGAAAGATTGCTTGAAAATAAGATTCTGCTGACTGAACATCTGTCAGTATAAGAATGCTATCCCACTCTTTTATTGTTACTCCAGTTAAAAACCTCCCACAAGTAAAAGTAATAGTTCCAAGCTTGGAAGAGTCCTTGTTGATTTTCTCGATAGCTTCTTGAACCTTGCCCTTGTCCCTTGCGATTATATTCTCATCATTATCATTGCTCTTATTATCACTTCCTGAAGCGTTAATGAGAGTAAATTTTGAAAAATAAGGATGCACTTCAAGTTTTTTAATCAGCGCAGTTATTGAATCAACTCGATTTACCCACCACACACTATGCCTTTTAGCAGGGCACCCTAAATTTTCACCAAGCTTGCCATATACGCTTATTGACCTTGCGCCATGCCCTGACTTATGAAGGCCTTCAATGAAGTGATCTACGGCATCTTCATGTACAAAATTTCCATTTTGTGTTTCAAGCAATGTGTTAAGAGAAAAATCTATATCATCGGTTTTAAATTTATCTTTTTGCTCCTTAATATCATCTTCAGTAATTTCTATAGTAGAGATATTTATATCAGGAAGTTGCCTGTACACACCTTCTTTTTCTTCGTTGGGATCTAGCTCTGCTTCTCTTTTTTTTCTTTTTTGCTCATCAAGGTAGCTGTAGGTATAAACTTGTTGAGGGCAAAAATCATCTTGCTCAATTAATCTGAAAGGGGTCCCCGATAGTCCTAATCTATTCTTATACTTAAGTTTATCTAATATATTTTTTGCCCTTTCAGTTCGACTTCCATAATGAACCTCATCGAAAATTATTAAGTCCCAAGATATGTTTGGAATTTTATGAAGCCTTTCCTTGGTATTACCGTTTTTGTCTATCCATAAATCTTGAAGGGAAACACACATAACGATTGGCCCATTGATCTGGGGAAAATTTCCATTATTGGTTAAAGTTGGATCTAACGGTCTATCACTTTTCTTTTTGGCTCTGACTCCTGTCCAACTATCAAACGCAATGTGATTATTTACTGTATCAATCCATTCACCGATAACATCTGGCTTATATGTGACTACTAATGTATATTGACAGCTTAGGGCCTTAGCCAAGTGGATGCTAGTAAAACATTTTCCAAATCTCATTTTCGCATTGATGAGAAATCTGTTTGAATGAGTCGCTGAGCCAATAACTTCTTTAGGGTATTCTTTCAGAAACCACTTCTTCGCTTTTTCGACAGCCATCTGCTGCTCCTCTCTAGGAGAAAAATTATCAGATCTATTGCTGCCATATTTGATTTTATTGTATGCTTTTCTAACCTCACTAAATGGGTCATTTTTGTTACCTGTTTTAAACCACTCTTTACCCGGCCCATCTTTAATCCATTTGCAACCATTTAAAATCATTTGGTTGTGTATATCTTTATCCGTTTTTCCTTCAGGAAGTTCACCTATTAGCAAAAACTTAGGTCGCTCTGGATTACTTGTTCCGAACTGCTCTTCAACACGCTCCTTGGATCGACCAATTTTGGAATGACCAACCTTGACCATACCTTGTTGCAGATACGTTTCCGTGGAGTAGGCATATAGCTCTTTCTTTGCCATCTAAGACCATTCTCCAATTTTTTTATCCAGATGAAGCATTTCTTCTCTTGTTAAATCAAAATATCTCGCAAGGCTTTTGTCATCAATTTCGGATAGATCTTCCATGAGAGGTACCCATGACCACCTATCTTTTGGAATATCTTGGGTTAGCTTTCTTAACCCTAATAAGTATCGGCAAAAATTTGTCTGAAGATATCTGATTAAACTTAAAGCTTCATTTTTATTTTCAAACGAACCTATTACATTATATGTTTCGGTAGAAATAGCCCCTTTTTCAATTAAGAAAATCTGATGTTTTGGAAGTGTACACCTTCTTGCGCCCGTTGCATACGCTCTGGGAATAGCCACTTTCCACTCATCAATACTTTCTGAATGTCTAATTACATTACTTCTCTTGATCCATTTTATTTTTCTGCCTTTTGTGTAACACTTTACCGAATCACTTTTATCTTTTTCATATTCACTACTTGTAGAAAAGTAGTTAGTTGGAAGTCCAAAAGGTTTTCTTGACCAAGCAATATCTGATACAAAACACCCTTGGTGCTTGTTTAAAACCTTAGTCACAATAGAACTAGCCTTGGGGTCATCTGGTATAATATCGAACCTAGATAAATCGACTTCGATTTCTTCACCTGAGTCGATAAACTTAGTCATTCCCAAATAATCCTTGTCAATATTCAAAAAACAAACCCCACCTTGTACATGAACAGTTGGGAACACATCCTCAGAGCGTCCAAAATACGACAAGTTTTTCACATGTTGTGATTCCATTATTCTGCGCCTGAATTTCGCCAAGCCCTTACCAGAAGAAAACCAACGAGCTGGAATGACAAGCACAAATTCATTTATTGATTTGTTTTCAAAGAGATGTTCAACGAAGATGTTATAAATTGGCTTAGCACTGGCTTTTGCACCTCCATCAGCTTCTTGATAGGGCGGGTTCCCAACAACTATTATTCTTTTATTTCCTGATTTATCTTTTATATATTCAACCATATTTTCAAACTCCTTTTTAAAAATGTTTTCATCTAATTTTCCATCTATCTCTGAAAGGTAATTTCCGTTTTTGATAATATGGTTATATTTTTCATCATGAGATTTTGTATTTCCAAGAAAAGTTCTCAAACTAAGCCTGTGGTGCCTTTCATCAGGGGCAAGGGCAAAATATCTGTTTGATTCAAAAATTTCCTTATGAATATCCTTTACATCCATTAGTTTCGATTGTTTCTTAAGCACTGAAACACAACTCATATATGAACAGGCAAACAATAGTTCCCCTGCTTTACAGAAGGGGTCAAAAAAAACTACATTTTTATCTAAAAAAACATCAGAAGACAACAAAGACACCATCTCAATTGCTTTATCCATTCTAAGTATGGGTTGATCCCGACCAATTGTATCCCCGAGTACGTCAACAACATGGGCACTTGGTTTCAGTAGGGCACTCATTTTTACACACCTTCTTCCAAGGGCTGATATTCAGGTGCAAAATCTTTACTTTTGAATAAAAATTTAGCAAAAGAAAATTCATTGCTAATCAATTTTTTCTTACCAATTAAACTCGTTATAAAAGCAGAGGCTTTTTCAAAGATGATTGGAATAGAGTTTTCTGCCTCACACTTTTCAAAGAAATTTGCCCAAGTTAATCTGAACTCCATTTTTTGATGGCCTCTTTTGTTAAACCATTTTTTTCCTGGCTTTGTTTTCGAGGCTTTTTCTTTGGCCACAACCTCAGAGCTTAGTGATGAGAGGGTTTCATTTTCATGGATTTGCCACTTAATCGCAGACAAAATATGTGCAAAGAAATCTTCGTAGTCAGATATTAAATCCAATGAATTTTCATAACCAATTTTAGATTTTATAAAACTCAAGGTATAAACAAGAACTCTAGTTCGGCAATTATTTACATTCTTTGAGTCAATATCAATTGCCCACAAAGTATTTAAAGAGTTAGCTACTGCATAGAAGGCTGCATTTTTAGAGTATTGTGGCAATGCTTTTCTATATAAGGAATCTAATCTCCGACGATAAATTGCAAGAACAATATTTCCATGGCCACAACATGGCTCAAAGAATATATTATTTTCATTTGACCAGAAACCGCGCCTATTTTTACTTAATAAGTCAAGCATATCTTCAACATATTTCTCAGGAGTAAAGACTTCTCCCAAATCCCTTATGCGATCCCTGCTTCTGTGAGGCAAAGCGCCTATTTCTATAATGTTCATTGCTAGACCATCAGTTACTACAAACTAAATCGGCCTATTTATTGAGAGAATTAAGAAAAAAACTCCATATATTGCCAATAGGAAAAAATATCGACTCAAGTCTTACCCTTTATGTCAAATATTTGAGAACCAATACTACCTGGTTACGGGTAGCATTGATTTTTAGGCCACCGTTCCATAATTCAAATTTCCAAGCTAATTAGGGTCACCTTATTCATGGGAACTCGCTTTTCCCTGCACGATCTTTTTATATTTATAATTTAGGTTGAGTTTCTGAATAGTCTCTTTAAGGTCAACCCCAGATTTCATGGCCTCTCTGAGAAATTTTTTTTCATTAAAGAACTCTCGCTCAAGGGCTTTCATGTCTTTTTTAAACTGTCCCTTCTTTAAATAACGCTCAATCACGATAGAGGCCAGGGAAGAAGGACTTAGGGTTATCGCCTGGCACTCGCTCTTGAGAGTATTCATCATTTCATAAAGGGCCTTTGACCCTTTGGCGTTTAGCCCCAGTCTAATAGTTTTGTTATCTTGCATTTCTGTCTCCCCCAGTTGACTTGCTCCATTGAATATTATCTGAAATATTCCATATTCTATGCCTTTCAATGACTTTGTTTCCTTTTCTATGGGTTGGAATAAGTTCTTCTGACTCAACGGAAAAATGACCTGGTCGGCTTAATCCTTACCAACTAAAATGTTGGTTGCAGCGCAAAAAAGGAGGCCATATGCCCAGAAAACGCTTCTCCACAGAGGAGATCATCAAGCACATCAGAACCGCCGAAATTGAGCAGGCAAGAGGTGTTTCTCAAGACATGATTGCCAAGAGGATTGGGGTCAGTTCTGTAACCCTATCCCGGTGGAAAAAAGAGTTTGGTGGCCTAAGAATTGACCAGGCCAAAAGGCTCAAACAGTTGGAAAAAGAAAATGCTCAACTCAAACGACTGCTCGCCGATTCTGAGCTCGATAAGTTTATTCTCAAGGAAACCCTTGGGGGAAACCTCTAGGCCCGGCTAGAAGAAAGGCTCTGGCCAGTCATATGATTGGCCAGTTCAATATATCTGAACGTCGGGCTTGTAAACTCGCCAATATATCCAGAGCTTCTTTCCGCTATACCCCCATAAAAAACCCCTTTGATGACAAACTCAGAGCAAGAATTGTTGAGTTGGCATCTCTCTTCGGCCGTTATGGTTATAAAAAGATTACCCACATGCTTAACTCCGAGGGGATGCTCGTGGGTAAAGACAAGGTATTAAGAATATGGAGAGAAGAGGGGCTAAAGGTTCCTCAGAAACAACCCAATCGTGGACGTCTTTGGTTGGCCAATGGTTCGTGCATTCGACTCCGTCCAGAGTACCCCAACCATGTCTGGTCATATGACTTCGTTAACCACCAAACTTATGACGGAAAAAAGTTAAAAATCTTGAATATCATTGATGAATACACGAGAGAGTGCTTAGCATCTCACGTTGGGAGAAGAATTACCTCAATGAACGTGGTTTATATTCTTGCGGACCTTTTTTTAACGAAAGGGGTGCCAAAGCATATTAGATCAGACAACGGGCCAGAGTTTATTGCGAAGAATCTCCTTTCTTGGTTTAAACTTCTTGATATTGCTCCTCTGTTTATCCATCCCGGCAGTCCCTGGGAAAATGGTTACTGCGAATCCTTTAATGGAAAAATGAGGTATGAGCTTTTAGATGGAGAAGTTTTTTATAGTTTGACAGAGGCAAAGGTCATCATAGCAAGTTGGGTTCGGCAATATAATACGATCCGTCCCCATTCGTCACTCGGGGGAAGCCCCCCGGCTCCGGAGGCAGATGCTCCTCCGCTAGAGCTATTTGCAGTTTAAGGAAAAATAACATCTGGGCGAGGCAGTCAAGGGCCTTCGGTCGGCCGATGGCCGATTACACCCTTGACAGTCCTCTGCGCAGATGTTGAACGGCAATTATGGCCCTGCTACGCAGGTCCGACTCTAGAAAAGAATGATTAGGCGGTTAAAAGATATTGCGCGCTGAAACTAACAATGATACTGGTACAACTATTCCCAGCCGGCCAGCGTTTTCTACCAAGTGAAAGATTTTGTCTTCCTGGATACTGTATGACCCTGAATAAAATAGAACAGAATCTAAAATATCAGACGGATTTTCACTTATGGGTTTTCGCTGAATACCAACGCTCATAAATCCATCTGGAGAATAAATAAGAAGCCCTGACATAGCCTCTCCCCATGGCCCTTTAGTGCCATCTGGCCTTTCAATCTCAAAGCTCTCAAGGCCCCATGAACCGTGAAGGGACATCATCTTTTACCTCACTTTTAGTCTCAATAAATACCAGTGAATTGAGACTTGCCGTGCATTAAATAGCTGAAATAGATATAAAAAGTCAAATATATTTTGAGACTTGATCTAAGCTGCTGAAAATACCTCTATTTTTCATATCTTTTTTACAGACTCAATTTTTGTCAGCTACTTCCAACACCGCGGCCCTTCTCAGGGGTTATCAAGAGAAGCCATACTTTCTATACCTTGCGAGATAGCAAGGAAACTCTCTCTTAAAAATGAGGATAAGGTTAAGCGGAAAGCCACCGGAAAGCCTGCGGAAAGTCTTAAAAAAGCCATAAAAATCGCCGGAAAGCTTGAAAAAGCCTACTCAAAATAGCGGAAAGTATGTAAAAAAGGAGCTGTTTCTTAACAATATCGGCTAGTTACGCTGAGAGCTAAAAGTTTTCGTAATTTCAGCTAGTTACGGAGGTCAAATTGAATAGTGGTACTATAAATCCATTTAAGCCAGGAAATCCTGTTCCCCCTGGAGTCTTTGCAGGGAGGGGGAAGGAGCTAGGGCAAATCAGTAAATGCATTATGCAAACCTCTCATTTCTCACCTCAAAATATTTTAATTATGGGAGAAAGAGGAATTGGTAAAACCTCTATGGCATATGTCGTAAAGGCCATGGCCGAAAAGAATCTTCCTCTTATACATGAAGCGCAAAATAATTTGATCACGGCCTATCTCAGTGTGAAAAAGAATACGCCCTCCCCGGTGGTCATTTCTCAAATAGTGGAAGAGCTAGAAACTCAACTTGAGCCGTTCCGCACACTGCTTGGTGCGGCCTCTGACTCCATTAAGAATTTTGTTAAAAATTTTCAATCAATTTCTGTTCAGGGTCTTGAGATCAAGACAAGCGAGAAAAAGACGATACCAATCGAGGAAATTTATATCGAAGCCAAAAAGACTTTAAGAAAATGTGCTAACGCTTGTAAAAATACGGAAAATATAGAGGATTCTAGGTCCATTTGTATTATTGTCGATGAACTTGATAGGATGGCGGACTTTGAAAATTTCTCTTCATTTTGGAAAGGGCTACAAGAAACTCTTGGAGCAGATGATTGTAATAGCTTAATGCTCGTTTTTGTTGGGATGCCAGAAATAAAGGATAAGTTAGCTGCAGACCATGAATCAATTATTCGAACCTTTACCCCAATATACCTTGATAGGATGGAGAGACAAGACGCAGAAGAAGTTATAAAAAAAGCTTTAGATGGAAGTGGAAAGACAATATCGAATGAAGCAGTTGAAAAGATATTAAACTATTCAGAATATTTCCCTCATTTAATCCAAGAATTAGGTTACTCAGCTTTTGAAGTATCTGAACGTAATGAGATTACTGGAAAAGACGTTGATTTAGGGATTCATGGTAATGAGTCTTACCCTGGATCAATAGCAAGGCTTGGGGAACTCTTTTTTTCCCGAATGTATGATGAGATCAAAAAGAGCAAAAATTTCAAAGAAATTCTCAAAATAATTGCAACGCTATCTGGCATTAAGCAAAAGTGGGTGTCCAGGCAAGCAGTACTAAAAGAGTTCTCTGGAAAGAGTACAAACTTAGATTCGTCGATAAGAGTGCTAAAAGAAAAGAAACTAATTATTACAAACCCAGAGATGCAAGGACAATATAGGATTTCTTCTAAAATGTTTCAAGCATACATAGAAAAGATTTTTATATGAAAATATGATTGGTGAAGAAAAGCACAAAGTCTCTGAAATTGAGGAAATAGAAAAAAGACTTGAGCAATTAAGTAGGGAAAGATCAGAACTCCTCAAGAAATTATCTAGTCTAAGATTAAAAAATAATACGAAAAATATTCCGTTATTAGGGAGAATATTAGATATTTCTTCACCGAATACACCAGAAGAGAAAATAAACCTTTTTAAAAAACTATTTTGTTGTCGTGAAGATATTTTTCCAAGATTTTGGGAGAATGAAAAAACTGGAAAGAGAGGATATTCGCCTGTTTGTTCTAATGAATGGGTAAGACCTATTTGTAGAAAGCCAGAGGTTAAATGTAGTGATTGCCAGCACCAAAGCTTTCTACCCTTAGATGAAATATCCATCAAATCGCATTTGCAAGGATTTCATATTGCTGGAACTTATGCCATAAGAGAGAATAATACTTGTATTTTTCTTGCGGCAGATTTTGATAGGGCCTCTTGGAAAGAAGATTCCTTAGCATATAAAAAAGCAGCCAGAGAGCTTGGAGTTGAAGTTTGTATTGAACGCTCAAAGTCAGGTAATGGGGCACATGCTTGGATATTTTTTCAGGAACCAATTTGGGCCAGAAAGGCAAGACAGGTTGGAACGTTGATTCTTGTTCGGGCGACTTCAATCAGCCAGAAAATTAAACTTAACAGTCACGATCGTTTTTTTCCTAGCCAAGATACAGTTCCTAAAGGTGGATTTGGAAATCTTATAGCACTACCTTTGCAGAGAGTAGCAAGAGGACAGGGCAATAGTGTTTTTGTTGATGATGAATTTAGGCCTGTTGAAGATCAATGGAAATTCCTAAGCGGTATTCGTCGATTATCTCAGGACGACATAGATCTTTTGCTAAACAAAAATTTATCTCAAAATATGATTTTAAATTTTGATATTGAAGACTTTGATCTCAGGATAACTGAAAAAGCATTGGATTCGATTTCAAAGAAATTAAAACTAGAAGAATTTTATGAAACGATAAATTTAAGAATTTCAGATCAAATTTACATAAATACCGAAAACCTCCCTGATATTTTAGTTGGGGCATTTAGAAGAAAGGCCACATTTGCTAATCCAGAGTTCTTCAAGAAACAAAAAATGAGATTTTCAACTTGGGATACACCGAGATTTATTTGCTGCGCAGAAAACTTAGGCAATGAAATGTCAGTTCCAAGAGGAAGTCTTGATGAATGTCTAGCGATTGCAAGTGAAGTTGGGGCAAACGTTAATATTTTTGATGAAAGACCTAATCATAAAAAGATCAAAGTAAAATTCACTGGAGAATTAAGACAAGATCAAAAGAAGGCCATCAGAAAAATTATCAATTACGATACAGGGGTTCTCGTAGCTCCTCCAGGAGTTGGGAAAACGGTTATGGGATGCCACCTTATAGCTAAAAGGAAAGTTCCAACTTTGGTATTAGTTCATCGTAGGCCTCTTATGGATCAATGGGTAGAGAGGCTTAAAGAATTTTTAGATATTGCCCCCAAGGAAATAGGTTCATTTGGAGGCTCAAAGAAAAGGCCAAAGGGAAAGATAGATGTTGCTATGTTGCAAACACTTTCTAAACTAGAAGATTGTGAAGAAATGTTGTCTGAATATGGACAGATAATTGTCGATGAATGCCATCATATTCCGGCCCAATCCTTTGAGCAAGTTATGAAAAAGATTCCGGCCAAATACTTTGTTGGGTTGACAGCAACTCCGTATCGAAAAGATGGCCATCAGGCCATTATTCATATGCAGTTAGGCCCTACCCGACACGAAATGGAAGATTTCGGAGCCAATGCATTAGAAAAGAAAGTATTTATTAAAGAAACCAATCTTCAATTTCCAGAAAATTTAAAAAGACTCGAAATTCATGAAATCTGGGACATCCTAATTGGCCATGATGGCAGAACTTCTATGATCGTTCAAGATATTAAAAGCGAGTTGGAAGCAAATCGTTTCCCATTAATCATATCAGAGAGAAAAGAACACTTGGCCAATATTTCAACTAAAATAAAGACCTCTTCCATCAAGGCCAAAGAATTTATACTGATTGGAGATATGGGCAAGAAAAAGAGAAAGGAAATTTTGGATCAAATCCATAACTGTGTTCAAAATAAAGAACAATTTTACATTTTATCTACAGGCTCTTTTATTGGGGAGGGTTTTGATCTTCCTATTTTAGATTCCTTAATTTTAACAATGCCAGTGTCATTTAAAGGTCGATTAGTTCAATATGCGGGGCGAATACATAGGATATTTGAGAAAAAAGAGGAAGTGAGAATATTTGATTACTTAGACCCTCACAGCAATCTAACCATTAAGATGCTAAAGAAAAGGATTCCTGTTTATAAAAAGATGGGTTATAAAATTATCTCAGACCATGGGAAAAAAGTGGATCAGATTTTATATCAAACAAGATTGTTCTCTGAGTTTGAAGGCAATATGACCCATTAGCTGCGTAGAACCTTGAAGGGTGAGGTGAAGAAGTTCATTTTTAACAAAAAAAAGCGGGAGAGAGAGTTTAAAAAATTTTGTGTATGAGCAGAAAAACTCTTAATCGGAATTAAAAGTTTTTGGGCGAGAACTATTTCTCGCCCTTACAATGACTCAATATCAGGCCACGCCAGCGGCGTCAATAAGAAAAATTACAAAGGGGGCAAGGCCCCCATATCGGGCCCTCTAGGCGGCCCTCAATACTCTCAAAAATTGAAATTCGGGCCCGTCCCTTGGAAACTACCGTTTCCCACGGGCCCGAAAAAACGGCCCTTAAAGGCCCAGGGGAACCCTTCCATCGAAGTGGATTGAGAGCTGTCCGATCATCTCTGCCCAGCCCTGCTTCTTCATCGTCCACTTCTTGCTTGCCTCCATGACTGCAAGGTAGAGCAATTTTGAGAGGGCATCGTCACTGGGAAAATGCCCTCTATTTTTTGTCACCTTCCGAAGTTGGCGGTGGAATCCTTCGATGATATTTGTCGTATAGATCATTTTCCGTATGGGGGGCGAGTATTTGAAAAACGTAGCAAGATTCTCCCAATTGCTCCTCCAGGACTTAATGACCACTGGATATTTACGGCCCCATTTCTCGTCTAGTTCTTTGAGCTTTTCGAGAGCAATTTCCTCTGATGTTGCTTGGTACACCGTCTTCAGATCCCCTGCAAATTCTTTTTGATTATTTGACCCGACATACTTCAATGAGTTGCGGATTTGATGGACAATACAGAGCTGTATCTCTGTCTTTGGAAATATGCTTGAGATGGCCTCCGGTAACCCCTTAAGTCCGTCCACACATGCGATGAGAATATCCTTAACGCCCCTGTTGGAAATGTCAGTGAAAACTTGCATCCAAAACTTAGAACTCTCGGAGTCTCCAACATAGAACCCCAATACTTCTCGTTTACCCTCAAGGTTGATCGCAAGGGCCACATAGACAGTTCGAGCGACAACTTTCCCTTCGACTTTTGCCTTATACCTGATGCCATCAAAAAAAACTATAGGGTAAACTTCGTCAAGTTGTCTTGCCTGCCACTCCTTGCTTAAAGACAGGATTTTTTCAGTGGTTTGGGAAATAAAAGTTGGTGAAACTTCGGCCCCCAGATACAAGTCAGAGAGGTGTTCAGCAATATCGGTTGTTGTCATTCCCTTGGCGTACATGCTGATAATTTTCTTTTCAAGATCGCTAGTTTTTGTCTTGTATTTGGGCAGGGCCTTGGGAGTAAACTCGCCTTTACGATCCCGAGGAACTTCAATGCTGACTTCACCAGATTCAGTTTTCAGTTTTTTTGAGTAGTGGCCATTGCGAGAATTATCAGTTTTTTTTGCCCTGGCATCGTTGTGTTCATATCCAAGGTGATCGGTCATCTCTTCCTTGAGCATCGTTTCGATGGCATCCTTGAAGAGAAAACTGAGGGGGCCATCTTTGGCAAGAATTTCTTCGACGCTGCCGCACTGCCTTGCTCTGCGCCAATACTCTGCCATTTGTTCTTTTGAGGGGGGTTCTTTGCGTAAATCGACCATAGGGTACCTCCTTAATCAGGATAAATCCGATTAAAGAGATCGTCTATCATCCACAATTTATTTTAAACTCCCGCGGGAGAAGGGAACACTCTCCCCTAACCTGAAAGTTATTGTAGCATTGATCTCCCAAAATATTTTTCTTTCAAGGCAATGCTTCTATTAGTTGATGAAATTGACCTCCTCTATAACAAAGAAAAGAGAGTAACGATATAGGGAAAAGACTAGAAATAATCTTCCTCTACAAGGACCATCACTTTCTCCATGCCGGTGGCTTCCATGGGAAATTATCTACCCCATCATATGAATAATTTTTTTCTTCAATGTAGTATGAATCACTTTCAATTTCTTCATCGCTGTCAACCTCGACTGTTCCATCATCCCATAAAATAGTTAACACTTGGCCATGAGAATTTAAAGGGAGGCTCCATTCAAACAACTCGGAATCTTGTTTTACTTTATAGCCTACAATCCATGAGTTAGCTGGAACGATGTCAAAATCGCTTGGAATACTTTGTGACTTTAGGGCTTTGTACGCAAACGTTCCTTCAGCAACTATTCTTGAGTCAGACATTTGGAGACTATATCTAAAACTATCTGAAGATCTATAGAACTGAATCTGCCTATTTTTTGAGACAATAAGGCAGCATGACGCCGTTGTCATACTGATAAACTTAAATGCTGAAGCCATCAAAGATACATCAAAGTAATTTGATACTTGTCGAATTGAATCCCAACATGGCTCTTGGGGGTTAAAGTAATTCTGGACCATACGCTTGGGCATAAGAAGCTCGCTCGCAAATTGATCCGCTCTTAACTCCTTATCCCTTGATATATCAAAGGTTTCAATCATTCTATTTGAACAAACAAAAGTTTGCTCTTCGCCAAAGGTTACATCCAGATTTAGATGCCCAAGTTCATGAGCTACAGAGAATCTTCTTCTTTTTGGATATGTTTGTTTTGAGTTAATTCCTATAGTAGCAAGTTGCCCATTAAATAGAAGAACCCCCTCAATACCGTCAAAGTCTTTTTCAAATATTTCTATCTCTTGAGAGGCACAAATACCAAAAGGGTCTATCGGGAAATTGTTAATGCCTAGGTCATCTAAGAATTGATTTGCACATCGTTCTGCTTTATTCATTGGAGTATGACTTCTTTTTTAAAAACTCCATGTGACTTTTTAAGTAGTCACGATCTTTTTCACTAAGTTCCTTAAAACCCCTGTAAAACTCTTTCCATTCCTGTTGTACTCTTGGTTCATTTTCCTGATTACTCCTACCAGTTAAATAATCAATGGATACTTCGAGCGTAATGGCGAGCTTTCTTAAAATTGGTAGATTGGGCATACGGCTACCTTTTTCAAACTGATTTATCGCCGCAGGGGTTATACTGGCCCTTCTTGCTAATTCTGCCTGAGACCAGTGATGTTTCTCCCTAGCTTCTCTCAATCTAAAAGAAAAGATTCCCAAATCTTCCATTTTACCTCCAAAAGCTCTTTATATACCAAATTTAGGGTGTTTCTCTCCAGAGAAAGATAACAAAACGATAATTTTTATTATTAAATAGTTGACAGTGGCCCAGTTGTTTATTACCATATAGTTAAGAATATAAGGCTAAATAGTTAATTGGCAATCTTTTTTCAACTAGAGCTGTAAACGGGTTAAAAATAGGGAATGAGCATGGAAAATAATAGAAAATCAGGAGTTTCACCGTACAGGGTTTTATCCTTAGACGGCGGCGGAATGAGAGGACTCTATGCAGCATCCCTTCTGAAAGAACTATCTGACCGGTTTAATCAATCTGCCCCTAAAGATATTGGAAAAGGATTTGACCTAATTGTGGGTACAAGTACTGGAGGAATTATTGCGGCAGGCTTAGCTGCCGGAGTTGACATTAATAATCTAATCAAAATTTATGCGGAGGAGGGAAGGCATATTTTTACCAATCCTATTCCCAAGGGGAAAATCCGTATCTTAACATGGATATTCCGACATTTTTGCAAATCCGCAAATAGTAATGAAAAACTAAAGATCGAACTCCAAAAAATTTTAAAAAAAGAAACAGTTGGAGAACTTTTTAATAGAAGAAAGATTGGACTTTGCCTTACAGCAATTAATCTCTCTAATGGTCGGCCTCGGGTATTCAAAACGCCGCACGACCCAGAGAGATGTGCGGATGACAACCGAACTTTAGCTGATGTATGCTTGGCTACTTCTGCGGCACCTATAGTTTTTCCAATCGCCGTAATTGAAGAGCCAAATAATTCAGATTTAAAAGAAGGGTTTATTGACGGTGGTCTTTGGGCCAACAACCCAGTTTTAATCGGTCTTATTGAATCGTTACGTTTGTCGAAAAGAGAACAAGCTATAGAAGTAATTTCAGTAGGTACATGCCCTCCCCCAGGAGGACCACAATTTGACGATAAAAATACGAATAAAGGAGTTAAGTACTGGAGAGCGGGTGTTCGTTCTTTGGATATGTCAATGAATGCTCAATCGGAAGGGTTTAATTTCATGTGCGGTTTTTTAGCCAATAGCTTAAAAAATCTAGATAAACAAGTTACAATCTGTCGTTTAAATGTCAATAGTCTTTCAAAAGAGCAGATTGACAAGATAGGCCTTGATGTTGCGACAAAGGAAGCGTGTGACATCTTAAGAAGAACAGGTATTACGGATGGTCAGCAAATCTATAGCAAAATCCTGAAATATCCAAATAATGAAGAGTTTAAAATACTGAAAGATATTTTTACTAATTTACCACATCCATCTAAATGAAGGAGCACGTCATGACAAATCTACAAAAGCAATTCGAAAAGTTTCATCGTGAAATCAAAGTTGAAACTGAGGAGCTGAGAGAAAAAAGAGATATTATTATCAATAAAATTAAAGACTCTTTAAACAGAAATGGATGTCCGGTTCCTGAACTCTTTAACCAAGGGAGCTATATTTACGGGGTTGGGATAAAACCTATCTCAAATGAGCAGGAATATGACATAGATGTTGGATTAATTTTTAACATTAGATCAGACGAATACTCAGCAAAAGAAGTTCGGATGTGGGTTTACGATGCTATTGGGGAGCATACCCAAAACGTAGAAGAAAAAGGACCTTGCATTAGAGTTCGATATCAAGCAGGATATCATGTTGATTTGATTTGCTATTCTCTAAGCACAGATTACGATGGGCATAGAAAATTCAAGTTTGCTCATAAGAGTGATGGTTGGAAAGAAGCTGATCCCGAAAAGCTCAAATCCTATATTAAGGAAGCTCGAAGACCATTTGAAAATAGTAGAGACTCAAGTGGTGTTGACCAACTTCAGCGTGTAGTGCGATATTTAAAGAGATGGAATGATAAGGCTTTGCCGGATGAATCTGAAGATAAACCCGTTGGGCTAGCACTACTTCTTCTTTGCATAAAGCACTTGATTACACCTATATTTGACTCTGAGGGTAAAAGTAATGATTTAGAAGCACTAAGAACAATAATCGGTCAAATAAAATCTCTGTCAAGAATCTCTGTTAAAAAGCCAACTCCAGAATATGAAGATGTCTTCGAAAAAATTGGCAATGATGGTATGTTAAGTCTTATTGGGAGATTTAAACAATTGGACGAATCTTTGTTTAATGCCCTCAATGAAAGTGATTTAGAAAAGGCATGTAAGATAATAAGATGTGAGTTTGGTAATGACTTCCCTCTTGAAAAAGACGAAGAAAAATCAGCAACGGTAGCTTCCATCATCGCTTCCGTTGAAGCTACGAAGCCTTATGCAAATTGAAATCAAGGATTTTATAAAAGATACGGAAGAAGTTCGAAAAAAATTCCCCGGTCTTTACTACATGGTCGACACGCGAGAAATTCGTGGTAGGATTGTATTCCACTCTTATTATGAAAATGAAGGAACAGAGGATACTCCCTATTGGGTAATCAAGCCTGTTGAGGATAATAACCAAGTATTAGATTTGAAGGGTAATTATTCAATAAGAATATCCTTTTCGCAAAAGGATGACACTATTTCCATATATTTTGCAAAAGTTTATGAAACCCAAGGGCGCATCCGAGATACTGCAAGAAGAATGCGAAAACCTTTAAAAGACCTTCACCTTAATCAAGACAACGACAATAGTTGTTGTTTAGGTGTATTTGATAACCGTCCCTTGTCACTTTTAGAGTTCGTTGAAACAAGAATTTATCCTTATTTAGTTTGGCAAGCGTATTATGACAAGTACGGGAAAACCCCTCCTTGTGGAGAGTGTCCTCACGAAAAAAATAAAGCATATGAAACCAGGCTTAATGAGGAGAGAAATAAGCGTGCATATTTAAACACTATCTCCCCTAAAGGAAGTAATCGAAACGTTCCTTGTCCTTGTGGTAGCCGTAAAAAATATAAAAAATGTTGCTGGAGAAAAAATAAAGAGAAAAAAGAGGAGATAGAGTTTAGAATAGATTTTTTTAGCAAGCAGCTAACAAATAAAAAACACCCTAGTGCAAACGCTGAATGAATAGAAAGAGAAAAGAGGTGGGTTTATTATTAGAGATTTATAAAGTTGGAGAGGGGGCTTGTAATTTTATTGACAATCCCAGAAAACCACAGCATACTGCTTAGGTACAGCTAAAGATTCTCGAATTTTTGATCTGTAGCTAAGCAAAATCAGGTAGATGACTCATTCCAAATTGTCTCCACCAAATGATTTGGTCCATTCCGGACACATGGTTTACACTTTATACCGGAGACATAGTTTACACTTTTAAAGATCCCAATTTGATAAGCAAACTGAACAGATATGTGATATCCGTAGATCTGAAAAAAATGAGTATGCAAAAATGAATAGACTAAATTTGGTAAACCGACGAAAAGAGAAAATCATGAACGTTCAAGACAATCAAACGGGCTACAACATATGGGCCTCTTTTTACGATGAATACCCTAACCCCACGGTCGCTATTGATGAATTATCTTTTCCGCAAGTTTACTCCCATGAAACAAAAAAGAGAGCGTTGGAGATTGGATGCGGTACGGGCCGCCACACATTACGTCTTCTTAAGAATGCAAACCATGTCACGGCTATTGATATTTCCAAAGGCATGCTTGAAAAAGCTAAGCAAAAAACATCCAGTTACTCTGAAGTTCATTTTCTTTTGGGCGATTTTCTAACCACTGAATTTAAAAATCCTCCGTTTGACTTTCTTGTGATGAGCCTGGTTCTAGAACATATTTCTAACCTTACATCCTTTTTCAAAAAAGCTCGGAGCCTAGTGAAAGAGGGTGGTCATTTTTACTTCTCTGAAATACATCCAAAAAGAGGAGTTCTTGCACACTTTAAAAGTCCAAGTGGAGAAGAAGTTTACCTTTCAAGCTCACCCCACACCGAAGAAGAGATCTTTTCTTCTGCTACAACGAATGGATTCACGGTTCAAGAGGTGCGTTCTGTCTTTGGACGTCCAGAGCTTGTAAAGCAAAACAGCAAATGGGCAAAGTATGAAAACACGCCCATGATTCAAATCTGGAACCTCCGCTCCGAGAGAACTAAATGACAACCCATAAGATCTTGTATAAGAGATCCTATCCACAAAAAGATCCCTTATTTATCTAGAAATAAAGTTACTGATTTTTCTATACATTCAGCAACCGCCCTACGTTTAGCTTTTTCAATAAACTTAGCCTTTCTTACTTTCCAATCAAGACTTTTTAAATGATCTGCCAATGCAACTCCATTAATCTTCTTACCCTTAATTAATACTTCAAACGGATAACCCTTGGTATGAGAGGTAATAGGACAACAAATGGCAAGATGAGTTTTTTTATTGTAACTTTTGGGCGAAATGACAATAGCCGGTCGCTTTCCTTTTTGTTCACGTCCTATTTGTGGAGAAAAATTTAACCAGATCAAATCACCCCTATTGGGAACATAAGACATCACCAAACCTCTCGACCTTGAGGAGGAAAGTCAGTCGTTGTGTGTAAATTATCTTCTGTCACTTCATCTAAAAGATCACTCAGCTTAAGCTTTTTTTGAGATGGGAAAATGATAATTTTTCCATCTCTATGTTCAATCGTTACTGGAACATCAGCGGACAAACGAGCTTGCTCAATAATCGTCTTAGGTATTCTAACACCAATTGAATTTCCCCATTTTTGCAGTTTGGCCACACCAAGCCTCCTTTTAAAGAAGTATATACAATATATAAACATCTGTCAAAAATTATATAGCCCTGATTAAGTGTCTAGCTATAAAAACTTGTTATTTAAGCTACCTCGAAAAATTTATAGTCAACTGAACCACCTCGTAAACCCATAGTCATTAACTGAATATCCCTCTATCAAATAAATTATGTACACTTTTTACATGCATCATGGTTAAAGTGTCCACATTCCTCTGGACAATTGAATAAAACATGTTCACCCGTTGTCCATACATAAAGCCCATGTCCATAAAAACTAAAAGAATCATCTTTTAAAGTGTATATATCAACCGTTCTATGAGTTGAATATCCTGTATCTGTTTTTAATACGGCAAACTCAGGATATCCATCATTGTTCAAATCTTTCCAATAGATACCCTTTCTTATTTTCACAAAAACCACCTCTTTCCAAAACGGATCATAACCTTCATTCTCTACTTTCATCTCCTGTAAAACTTTACTGCCAGATTTTAAAATCAAAAGATGATGTCCTATTGGTAATCTAGCCCCATCAGGAAAATGTTCTACTCCGAAGAAAAACCTTTTAATCTCTAAAGTTCTGTTGTCCATTGGTTGAATTTTTGAAAGACCACAGGCCACATGTAGGTAATCAATAGTTGCCTTTATCCCCTTTTTTTCATCTTCTGGCGTACAGTAAATTTTTTTATATTCCTCTTTGCTGGGAGGAGGGTTCGCTTCAGAGTATACTTCATAACTTTCTTCATCAGCTTCTGGTGAAAAAGTATGGTCTCTATTATAAGCAGTAGGAGTTATATGACGACAGGAAATAAACCCTATAGTTATAAAAACAATCACTATGAACTTACTGATTAAGTGTTTCATTATAATATCTATACACTTTTTTGACATGCTTTTCCCCTTCTTTATCCCAAGAATGATAATATTTAAAACCATTGAATATATTTTTTGAAACATCTTTTGATTTGTATCTTTTGGGAAGCCATTTTATTTTATGACCTAACCATCGAATGCCTGTAGCTATATTAACTAGAGGGTCTAAACGCTCGTCCCTTTCTAAGTAAATTGGATGATCTCTGACTTCGATGTAACCAGTACGGTCTGGATTCCCTCTAAGAGTTTTTAATGTACTACCTGTTAATTGCATTAACCCTGTAGCTGTACTTTTAGGGTCACTAGTTCTCACCCCTGGACGAAAGCTCGATTCAGCAGCAATGAGAGCTTTAACAAGTAAAGGATCAACTTGTTTATGTAATTCTTTTTTATTTTTCCAGTATTCTGTCCAAAACTGAATCATAGGGTCATATTGATGAAACCCTTTAAATCCTTTGATAGCTGGTAATTTAGGATAATTTTTTGGCCCACTGGAATAATAAATATGCCTTAAATTAGAAGCGTGCAATAATTTTTCTTTTCCCTTGGGGTTTTTCCTACAATGTGCAGAAACAGGGGCAATGCCACTCTTTTTGGTTCTGCGAGTGTGATCTTTGACATAATGTTCGCCTATAGGACAAGAGGGGTTACGTAACACCATAATTTTCCTTTAATGAAGTTTTATAACTAACACAGAATGATTAAATTGCGAATTCTTTTTATGATAAATTTTTTATGAATAAAAATTAAAACTATTCTTACTTTCTAATTATTATGTCCGGTTTTCGGACAATCCGGACATTTTAAATATCCGGACACCAAAAATCTTATTTTTATAAAATTAAAGAAAATGGTACTTAATTCTAATAAAATTTTTATGAATATAAATTAAAATCATTCTTGTTTTGCTAATTATTATGTCCGATTTTCGGACAATCCAAATGTTTCAGACAGTCTAGGACATTTCAAATATAAAATAGGATAATCTTCCAAAGATTTGATTTGAAAGGTTCTTCTAGAAAACCTTTATAATTTTATTTGTTGAAATCTTCAAAAAATTAATTTAGATTATCCCCCTATATGGGAAATTCATGTACAAAATGTAATCGCTGTCTTATGCCTTTTAAAAATGACCCTGGTCAAAGAGAATCCGACCAATATTGTAGTTATTGCTTTAAAAATGGAGAATTTGTTTACAAAGGCAATGATGTTAATGAATTTAAGAAATACTGTTATGAAGCCATGATAAATCAAGGCATGAATAAATATTTAGCCAAACTTTACACCTTTATGATCTCCTTTGCCCCTGACTGGAAGAAAAAGTAATTATCTTTGCAGACTGATATACTCATTATTTGCAGTTACAGGTAATCTAGCAAGTTAGTTTTGGCCCATCATAGTTCTTATCTCCCAACTATTGTAATTGATTGTTTTTCCAACACTTTTTAGTATTTCACCACTGAAAGTTTTAATGCTTGGAATCGCCTTATTTTTAGTATATACTGAAAATAAGTAAAATTTGAATGGGATGAAAGTAAAGCTACAAAAAACTTAAACAAACATGGGATTAGCTTTTTTCTAGCCATGACTGTTTTTGATGACCCATTTGCCTTGATAGCTCCAGATGACAAACATTCAAGTCATACTGAAAAGCGAGAATGGATTATTGGAAAGTCAGATAAAGGCATCCTTGTTGTTGTTTTCACTAAACGGCTTTACGGGCGCACTTACCGTATTATTAGTGCTCGTAAAGCGAATAAGAAGGAGAAAGAAACTTATGAAAAGTACAAAAGAATTCCCCTTTAAAAAAGCAAGAAGAATTACACTAAAAGAAACCTCAGCCGCTAAAAAAGCAATTGAAGCAAAAACTGGAAAGAAGCGTAAAATAAGAGGACGTCCAATAAAATTAGAAGAAGAGAAATATGTGCCAACTTCAATCAGACTTCACCCCCAAATTTTAAAATGGGCTAAGAGCGAAGCCAAAAAAAGAAAAATTGGCTACCAAAGTGTTATCAATGAAATATTGCTTAAAAAATCTATGTGACCTGTGATAGATTCATTTTAAACTTATAACTAGGACGTACAATGGCTCGCTATATTTTTATCACAAGCTATTTTTTATTCTTATTCATCACTGCCTATTACATCTATTGTTCTATCTCCCAACTCATGAACAAAAAAAATAAAAAACTACTCTATCTGCTTTATGGCTTCATATTTGGAATCATTCTTTTTCAACTCAATTTTAGACTAAACGAATCTTTCTCTCAATCCCCATGGCTTCCAATTCTTGCCAATATCATCTATGGCTTGATGGGATTCCTAGGCACTCTACTCGTCTTTTTAATCTTTAAAGATCTCGTAAGGATTCTATCCAAATTAACGAAACAAACATCAAAAATAAACACCCAACGACGTGACTTTTTCAAAACATCTGCTCTTTGGGGTATTGGAGGAAGCGGAACTCTCATTAGCAGCGTCGGTTTCTATCAAGCACAAACTCCCAACATGGAAACCGTCCAAATCCCTTTACCTCGCCTACCTCAGATCTTTGACAGAACCACCATCGTGCAAATCTCTGATTTACACATCGGACCAACTATCGGAAGAAAATACACCGAAGAAGTTGTTGAAAAAACCAATTATGAACAACCCGATTTTATTGCCGTCACTGGAGATCTTATTGACGGCAGAGTTAAACACTTAAAGGAAAAAACAGCACCTCTCAAAAATCTAAGAGCAAAATACGGTGTGTTTTATGTCACTGGAAATCACGAATTCTATTGGAATGCAGAAGAATGGGTTTCTTACTTAGAAAATGAACTCAACATGAAAGCCTTACGTAACACACATGTGGTTTTTGAGCGAGAAAATCAACGCTTAGTTCTGGCTGGTGCAGAAGATCTCACTTTAGGGTCAGATCCCCTCAAAGCCAGCGAAGGAAGCTCACCAGACGACTTTAAACTCCTGTTAGCCCACCAACCCCGAAGTTGTTATAAGGCCAAAGAAGCTGGCTTTGACTATATGATTTGTGGACACACTCACGGCGGACAGTACTATCCTATGGCATGGCTGGTTTACTTGTTTCAACCCTATGTCAAAGGACTTTACAATCATGAAGGCATGCAGCTTTATGTTTCTAAAGGGGCTGGTTATTGGGGACCTCCCAATCGCTTTGGGGTTAAAAATGAAATCACTAAACACATTCTAAGATCAACCTCCCATCTTTAATAAACAAAAACTCATTGATATTAGAAAACTCTACGTTTATAAAACAAAGAAATGGAAGTAAAAAATAACCAAATCCTTCTTTATACAACTGATGATGGTAAAGTTGATATTGAATTAAGACTAGATCCTGAAAATCAAACAATTTGGCTGACTCAACCTCAAATGGCTAAACTATTTGATATTGGAGTCAATACTATTAACCATCATATTTCAAATATTTACAGAGAGGAAGAGCTTCAAGAAAATGGAACTATTCGATATTATCGAATAGTTCAACGCGAGGGCCAAAGAGATATTGAAAGAGAAGTTATCCACTACAATCTCAAGCTTATTTTAGCTGTTGGTTATAGAATACGTTCGCACAGGGGGACGCAATTTAGACGTTGGGCTACAGAACATTTAAATGAGTATCTCATCAAAGGTTTTGTCTTAAATGATAAAAAACTTAAAAATCCCGATGTATGGGATTACTTTGATGAACTACTTGAACAGATACGTGACATTCGTAGCTCTGAAAAAAGATTTTATTTAAAGGTAAAAGATCTTTTTAGACAAACAAGCATAGACTATGACAAAAGGGATAAGAGGGCTCAAGAATTTTTTGCTACGATATAGAATAAACTGATTTTTGCTGAAACAGGACAAACAGCTGCAGAACTTATTATTTCTCGTGCTGATGGTAATCAACCAAATATGGGATTAACTTCTTTCACAGGAACCAAAGTACGAAAGAGAGATACTGTTATATCAAAAAATTATTTATCTCAAGAAGAACTCTTAAACCTTAATCATATTGTCTCCATGTTTTTAGATTTTGCTGAAGATCGTGCTAAAAGAAGAAAATAAATTAGTATGCAAGAATGGGTGGAGCAAACAGATAAATTTTTAAATTTAAATGAAAGAGATGTTCTCATAGGAACGGGAAACAAATCTCATGTTCAAATGGAAAATTTTGTTAAACAAGAGTTTAAAAAATTTGAGAAAAATCGTCATATGGAAGATTTTATAAAATCTGAAAAAGAACATGTGAGAGAATTAGAACAAATTGTCAAAAAAATTAAACCTGACGGGAAAGAATAAACATCAAAAGCTGCTAAAAAATGAGTTTAACAAGAGGATTCTAAGCAGAAAAAGCGGCACAACGTGATTTTCTTCCCCTACTGTTTTCTATGACATCAAGATACGGTCGAAGGTGCTCTAGAGTTTCTCCTGTTGTCATTGGAGAAACTTCTCTCAGTAAATTCAATACAAGTTGAAAATCGACCCCTATTCCTCCCCCGACCTACCATTTAGAATAATATATTTTTTACTATAGATTTTTCACAGATTTTCTTTCTAAGAATTTGATTTTTCTTAAATAGATTTACTGACATCCTAAGGATACATGTTTAAAACCCCAATGAGGATCTGAACTCAGACAAACCAATTATAAACTTGAAACGTTTAATTTACTGGTTTATTTTGCTAATTACATGTTGGGACAAAAACTATATTAGACTATACGGAGAGAGTGTTATGAAAGCTTTAATGATTCTAATTGTTTCATGCCTTTTATTTGGAAATACCTCGTTTGCCAATATAGACACACAAAGCCACTTAAACGAACCAATAGATTTTAGTTCGTATTCCGTACCTGAAATCATATCAACTATGAATCAAATTCAAAAATCCATCAGAGCTTCTTTTTTAGACACGGGTTTAGCTATTAAAGATCGCGATCAACTCTGGTCACTGGAAGGACATATGTCAGGTTTCAGTTCTGGTTATATTTCCGGAGAAGGTTTTGAATCAAGAAGAATTGGAGATGGCGAAGTGTTTATTCTTCAAAGTTCTTCTCTGAGTGAAAAGGATCAGGCCCACGTCAACGATATGGTAGAATCTATGACAGCATATAGAGAACAGAATCCGAATGCGAAAGTAGGATACTGCTTTCAGAGAATTTTCGCAGACCTTCAAGAGCTTCAAGAAAAAATCAAACTAGAAGAACAATACCTCCAAAATTTACTTCCTGGATTTTTTAACAATATGAGGACAGCTATTGATACTGTACAACAGAAGATGATTAATGAGGACAATGAAATAAATGATACGCTTTATGGAGAATATAGTCGAATATTTTCCTGGGCTGAAAAAACTTATATCATTTTACCTGAAATGAATCTAAGATTTTCCTCTCTACAGTTAGATAACAAAACTTTTTGGCACAGAAATATATTACACGTAAAGTTTGGTAGAAACATTCCTTTGTCAGGTGATTGTGTTGACCAATCTGATTATGAACGCAGAAAGTGGGTTAATGACTATTTTGGATTAACTCGTACTCCTGTTTCTCCAGAAAAACATACATTAAGAGTTTATTAATAACCAATTGCAATTCACAAACGTCTACTGGTTAAATCACTCCACTAACTGACTATAGGTTTCTGGGCGACGATCTCGATAAAACTGCCAAGTGTCTCGAACCTGTTTAATCATATCCAGATCCAATTCAGCAGTGACAAGTTCATCTTGATCTCTTGAAGCTTGAGCAATGATCTGTCCTTTGGGATCACAAAAGTAAGATTGCCCATAAAACTCTCCAATGTTCCAAGGGGCTTCTGTGCCCACTCGGTTAATGGTCGCAATAAAATATCCGTTGGCTACGGCATGAGCGGGCTGTTCAATTTTCCAAAGGTATTCGGATAAACCTGCAACGGTGGCTGAGGGGTTAAAAACAATTTCTGCACCATTGAGCCCAAGGCAACGAGCTCCATCGGGAAAGTGACGATCGTAACAGATATAAACTCCTATGGTAGCGTATTGAGTTTTAAAAACGGGATAACCTAAGTTGCCTGGTTTAAAGAAAAACTTTTCCCAAAAACCTGCCACTTGCGGAATATGATTTTTTCGATATTTCCCTAGGTAAGTTCCATCGGCATCAATAACAGCAGCCGTGTTATAGTAAACGCCTGTCATTTCCTCTTCGTAGATGGGAACAACCATAACCATAGAGTGTTTTTTAGCTAACTCTTGCATCATGACCACAGTAGGACCATCGGGTATGGGCTCTGCCAATCCATACCATTTTGTATCTTGGGATGGACAAAAATAGGGGCCTGTAAACACTTCTTGAAAGCATAAAACTTGAACCCCTTGTTGAGCGGCTTTTTCCACATAGGGTAAGTGAGCTTCTATCATTCCTTTGCGATGATCTTTGCAGGGCTTTGATGTATCAACTTTGTTTCCCATTTGGATAAGACCACATTTTACATTTCTTGCCATATTTCCCTACCTATTATTTAAAGTGCAAAGTTAAAAGGTTTTCTTTTAATAAAGCTTCCCTGTCCTTTAGTGACTTGGTCGGTTTTTCCTTCTCGAACCACGATGTGGCCATTAGACAAAACGGTTCTCACCTTTCCGGTGAGTTCCCAACCTTCATACATAGAGTAATCCACGTTATGGTGATGAGTTTTTGCACTGATGGTGTGTTTTTTATTGGGATCAAAGATAACAATATCGGCATCTTTTCCAAGACCAAGGCTTCCTTTATTGTGAAGACCAAAAATATTAGCAGGGTTCGTGCACATAACTTCTACAAAACGGTTCATGGTCAGTCGTCCTTTGCGCACGCCTTCGGAGTAGACGAGTTCCATACGATGTTCGATTCCCGGACCGCCGTTGGGAATTTTGGAAAAATCATCTTTGCCCATATCTTTTTGTCCGCAAAAGTTAAAGGGACAGTGATCTGTTGCGACGGTGTGCACGTGGCCTGATTGAAGACCGTACCATAGGGCTTCTTGATCGTCTTTTTTTCTCATAGGGGGAGACATGACGTACTTTGCGCCTTCAAAGCCTTCTTTTTCATAGACGGAGTCATCGAGAAGAAGGTATTGCGTACATGTTTCCACTAGAATTCTTTGATCTCTTAAAAACTTTTTTAAAACTTCATTGATGGTTTGTCGAGCTGATGTGTGCACGAGGTAAATACTAGAGCCTGTTTTATAGGCCAGGTCCATCACTCGATTCGCCGCTTCTGATTCTGCCAGTGCGGGGTGAGCAAGGGGGTGATAGCGAGGAGAGAGTGTTCCTTCTTCTTTAAATTGTTCTGTTAGAATGTCGATCATATCGCCGTTTTCGGCGTGAACGGTGACGAGTCCTCCTAGGCGGCGCACTTCTTTCATAAGACCGAGCATCATTTTATCATCAATCATGAGGGCACCTTTATAGGCCATAAAGGTTTTAAAAGAAGTGATTCCTCCTTCGATAATCCCTGCAATTTCTTTTTTTGTTTTTTCGTTAAAGTCAGTGACAGCGCAGTGAAAGGAATAATCTCCTACGGCTTTTTTTGCTTTTTCATGCCATGTGTTTAGACAATCTTGAAGGCTATTGCCTTGGGTTTGGATGGCAAAGTCTACGATGGAGGTTGTGCCTCCATGGAAACCGGCTAGGGTTCCTGTTTCAAAATCATCTGAAGCCATAGTTCCCATAAAGGGAAGTTCCATGTGTGTGTGGGCGTCTATTCCTCCGGGGATGACGTAGCAATCTTTGGCGTCCAAGGTTTCATCGGCGGGGTAATCAAGGTTTTGGCCGATAGCTACAATTTTTCCTTCGGAAACGTAGATATCCCCTGGGTAGTGATCATGGGCAGAGTAGATGTGACCATTTTTAATAAGAATATTTGCCATAGAGAAATCCCTTCCCAAAACCTATATAAAGTATGACTAAGGGCTGTCAATAGCGACACAATGATACTTGTCTGTCACGAAAATAATCTTTCAGTATTCTTTTTTTGATCTCAGTTAGTATCTACCACGAGAGCTGCCTTTCTATAGCATTAGAGGTAAAATGATAACTTGCGACATTACCCTTTACAGAAAATTTGTTAAGAATGGTTAAAGCTAGGAGGCCCTAATGAGTCAGAAGCTCGAGTGTTATCAGAATGGTATTCGATTTGAAAATCCCTTTTTAGTCGGTTCCGGACCTCCTTCTACAAATGCTAAGGTGATTGGTCGTTCTTTGGAAGCGGGCTGGGGTGGCTCGGTGATTAAGACACTTTCTTTGGATCACACAAAGGTGCGCAACATTGCTCCTCGCTACGGTAAGCATTTTCATCAGGGAGAGTGCATTGGTTTTACGAATAACGAATTGATCACGGATCGTCCTATTGATGTTTGGGTGGAGGAGATTAAGGAGCTTAAGAAGAAATTTCCCACGAAGGTATTGATTGCTTCTATTATGGATGAGCCTGTTAAGGAAAATTGGCATCAGTTGACAGAGATGGTGTGTAAAGCTGGTGTGGACATGATTGAGTTGAATTTGTCTTGTCCTCATGGGATGCCGGAGAGAAAAATGGGTCAGGCCATGGGTCAGTGTCCGGATATTATTAAAGATGTGGTGGGTTGGTGTAAGGAAGCATCGACTGTTCCTATTCTGGCAAAGATGACTCCGAATATTACGAACATTACGGAGCCAGCTAAGGCGGCTTTGGATTCGGGTGCGGATGGTTTAACAGCGATTAATACAATTTTATCTGTAGCGAGCATTGATATGAAAACTTTTAAACCTGTCCCGAATGTTAAGGGTGTGAGTGCTTTTGGTGGTTATTCGTATACGGCAGTGAAACCTGTGGGTTTGAGAATGGTGGGAGAGTTATCTATGGCTTTTCCTGGTGTGGAGATTTCTGGTGTGGGCGGTATTATGAACGGCCAGAGTGCTGCAGAGTACGTGTGTATGGGTGCGGGCACTTTGCAAGTGTGCACGAAGATCATGCTGGATGGATTTAAAGTCATTGATATGTTGAAGAGTGAATTGGTGGCTATACTTGATGAGCACGAGATGGATCATCTTCATGATTTAAAGGGTAAGTCGTTAGAGTACTTTGGAACGATGAAGGAGATGGCGGATCGTTTGGAGGCTTCTAAGAAAGAGACGAAGGCTCACACGAATTCTTTCAATCAAGATAACATTGTGGACGTTTCTAAAGAACTCACAAACTAACAGCAATCTTTATCTGTAATTTCATAGAAATCAGATCTTCCCACCTAAAAAAGGCAACTAAAATTAAGCAACTTTAGGGGGTTTAATACTAATTGAGACTTTCAATGCAAAGGCCACTTTGGTAAGGAAATCCATACTCACTTGACTGACTATCCCTGATTCCATACGAGCAATAGACGATTGCTTAGTTCCAATAAGTTTAGCAAGTTTTGCTTGAGATAAATTTTTCTTTAATCTCTTATTTTTAAGATTTTTGATAATTCGTTTCTTTTCTAAAACAAGAGAAATTTCCATATCCGTAAGTCCCATACCTTTTGCGAAATCTTTTGCTGTCTTATAAACAACTGTATTTTTCTTTTTCATATACTTCCCTCTCCACTTGTCTCAAAATAACAATATTCATTTCTACACTCTATAACGAAATCGTTATAGAGTCAAGTTATTTGTAAAAATTTTGGTTCAAGATAACTTAAGGGGTTTTTGACGCAACATAGAAAGTAATAATCTATAGAGGTCTTGATTTCTGTGGTTAAATCTAAACTCACACTCTTTTAAATGCAAATAAAAAGTACTCTTACTCATGCCGCGGAATTTAGATAGCCTTACCTTAGCTAATCCCCAAAAGTTCTCTATCCCGTTAATATGGTTTCTCACATTTCCTTGCTTCTTTGAAAACTCATTGTTTCCATGATGAACTCTGTAATGTTTCTTATAACCCATGTCTACAAGTCCATCATACGTTTTAAAGCCATCTGTAAACAAAACCGAGTCCTTAGCTATCTTTGTGCTTATAAGAGAGAAAATCTCACTTCTAGAGCAATTTCTAATCACTTGGGTATAAACCTTGCCTTCTCTTTTCTTAAGACCAAAGACTATCGTTTTACCACTTGCTCCCCTTCCTCTTCTGCCACGAACCCGTCTTGCTCCAAAGTAGCTCTCATCCATTTCTATCTCACCTTTGTCAAACATGCTCTCTTGTTCACAAAACTGAACTATTGTTTCTCGTAGTTTTTTTAAAATGTTGTTAATACTTGGACGACTAATTTCTGTTAGCTTGGATATTTGTTCGGCTGTTAAATCAATGCTAAAATACTTAATAATTTGACGAAATTTAGCTTCTGAAATCCTTGAACGCACACAATACCTATTTTTCACAATAATCACAGTAAGTTAACTCCTCTCAAAGTCAACTTAAGTTATCTTGAACCAAAATTTTTTGACCGAACAGTTAATAATTTTTATGACTCAAAAGTAAAAGTTGATTATCAAAGTAAAATATTTTTTAATAATGTTCTCCTTTTAGCCCGATTTGTCTTCAAGTAAAAATACCTGCAATATACCCCAAGCACACCATTTTTTCATCCTTGCTGAACACAAATCACAAAGTAGCTTTAGGTTAGACTCTGAATGACAAGCTATGATTAGAAAATTGGAGTTAAAAACTCCATTTTTTTAGTAAAATTGGAGTTTTTAACTCCAATTTTCTTGACTTTAAATGTCCTATTATATTATAATGAGCGTATGTATTCTCGAAGATTGAAATTTTCTCAAGAACACAGCTCCTTTCTCTTTGGCCCTCGAGGAGTTGGTAAATCTTGGTTTCTAGCCCACAAATACAAGAAGGCCCTTTTCTTTGACCTACTCAATTCAGACACCTACACAGAACTACTGGCTTCTCCTCACAACCTTTCTCGCTATATTCCCGATGATTTTAAGCAATGGATTATCATTGATGAGATTCAAAAAATTCCTGCCCTCCTAGATGAAGTCCACAGACTTATTGCTACAAGAAATCTCAAGTTTATTTTGACAGGATCAAGCGCAAGGAAACTAAAGGCAAAAAATATCAATCTTCTTGCAGGAAGAGCACTTACAGAATACATGTACCCCCTGACTGTACCAGAACTTGGCAGCGACTTTTCTCTTAAAAAATCCTTAAAGTATGGACACCTTCCTATGGCGTACCGTTCAAAAACTCCGAAGAAATTTTTAGCAAGCTATGTCCACACCTATATGAAAGAGGAAATTCAACAGGAGGGACTAACAAGAAGATTACCAAATTTCTCTCGGTTTTTAATAGCAGCGAGCTTTTCTCAAGGTAGCCCTCTTAATCTTTCCCATATTTCAAGGGAATGTTCTGTTCATCGTAAGGTGGTGGAATCCTATTTTTCCATTCTCAGAGATACCCTTTTATCTTATGAACTCAAACCCTTTGTAAAAAAAGCAAAACGCAAACTCGTCAAGTCTGTTAAGTTTTACTATTTTGATGTAGGTATATTTCAAACCCTTCGTCCTCAAGGCCCTCTGGATACACAAATTAATGGAATTGCATTAGAAACTCTTGTGCTTCAAGAAATTCTTGCTCAAAACAAATACCAAGATTGCAATTACCAGGTATATTATTGGCGCACTCAAGGAAATAAACATGAGGTTGATTTTATTCTCTATGGTGAAAAGGGATTAAAAGCCATTGAAGTTAAATTTTCAGAAAAAATAAAATCCTCTGATTATCAAGGGCTTTTAGAATTTTCTAAAGATTACCCACAAGCAAAATTATTTTTACTTTATATGGGTAAAAAAAGCTATACTTTCGATAATATTCAAATTTTACCTGTAGAAAAATTTCTTAAAAAAATGCCTTTATAAGTAAGGACTCATGTACACCCTAAACGGTTTCCTTCATACTCTTTTAACGTCTTATTTTTTAAAATTGTTACAATCAATTAGCCTCTCTAAAAATCAACCTTAAGACATCATAAACAAGATTTTGACTTCCTCAAAAAATTGATCTAAGCCCCAACCACAAACTGAGAGGATTTACATCCTACGAGTCAAAGGAGCAAAATATGAAACATATAGTCACTATACTTTTTATTTTTGCGATAGGTTTTACGACTGAGGCTAAGAGCACGGCATTTTTTCAAGAGACATCTATAGAAGAGTCAGAGGATATCCTATCTTTTGTGCGTAAAATTCATGCTCGTTACTATTACTGCTATGACAAGTTTGAGAATTATAGTAAATAGAAGTGGTGACCCAGAAGCTCTTTACTTTTCTGACAGAAAAAGCGCAATGGATGATAGTTAGCGAGGGTGAATCAACTGATACCATTGAATATTCTTTTAGTCGTGCGGCCGCATTGGGTTTGATATTTGGAGGACGAACTGAATCTAAACGGGTTTTGCGTCGGCTCTTGGCGCACGTGCAATCTGACGATGATAAACAATTTCTTGAGATTGCCTTATTGTCACACGATCAGTTACAAACAGAGGGGCTAGCAGCGTACTACGATGGCGGACTTATTGTACATTACTCACCCGCCAGCCCTTATTAAGAAGACACTGCTGTCAGAAAGAATACCCACTTTTATGTAAGTAATTTTTTATAAGAGGTTAGGCTTAGTTTTTCAGCGAGTCTTTTTGCGATACTTTCTGTTATCTTTCTTCTTCCGTTCTCATAAGCAGAAATATTTGTTACAGAAATTTTAGTCTTTTTGAAAAGTTCATATTGAGATATATTTTTTCTTATACGCAAACTTTTAAGGTAAATAGCTCCTCTGGGGCGATTTTTACGAGAATTCAACAAAACCTTCTCAGAAGGTATTAATAAATTCTCACCATACTTTAAACTATCAACAAGAGACAAAATTGTAGCTTTATCTTTCTTTGTCATTTTAACTTTCTTTCCTTCAATTTCTAATTCAGTAAGGTGCTTTTTCATGTGTACCGACAACTTTAATTTAATATTTTACAGGGGTTTTCAACGATGTCGTCTTCAAAGTTAAGAAAGATGTAATTGATTAGAAATTCTCTGACTTCAGGGTGATTAGAGGGATTAACATGCATTAAACCCATCACAAGTTCCTTAACATTAAAATCCCCATTTTCGACATACACTTGCACCCAATCTAGGTTTCCTTTTTCAATAGCCTGAAAAAAACCTCGTAGTTTGCCTTCGGGGTTAGCGGCCTCTTCAGTGATGTTAAGCTTCTTGGCATAGGACCAGAATTGCGTATGAAGCTGCATGGGCCATCTTCCCTGCCCTGTTACGGAAGATAGGGGGATGCCTTCTAGTGGTGTCTCCGCTATTCTTTCTTGCATCTCATCTAGACTAACCCTTTCAGATCTCTGATTTTTCCCAGGGGATTCCAAGTTTTGTTCGTTTATTTCGGGTGGATTGGTTGGTTTAAGATCATCGGCCGATGATAAAAAGGAGTAGAAGACTACGGCCACAAACACAAGTGAGCTGTTTATAAAGGATTTTGGCATCTGAATACTATAGCTTTTTCCTGTGTATTATAAAAGAATTCATTACAATTATGTCAAATTTACTTAAAATTCAAAAAAATTGACACATTATTTTCTGTTAATTTTTTAACCTTTAACACTTTTACTTTAAAGGGAAAAGTCTTTTTTCCTTAAATAATAAGCGTCACTAGGCTGAGGCAATCCTTTGTACTCCTTTTCCCGAACAAAGCCAGCCTTTTCTACAACTCTAATTGAGGCTTCATTAGAGCGAGCAATAATGGCAAAAACACGATCAAGCTGTAAATCCTCAAAGGCAAATTGCACGAGAGCCCTGACAGATTCCGTAGCCAATCCTTGCCCCTGATGTTTAGGTGCAATGGCGTAGTGAACAGAAGCTGAGTTCTTCTCTGGAAAGTGTGCTAATTTCACATATCCTACCAACTCATTAGAGACGTAAACCCCAAAATAGCCAGAAATACTATTATAAGCATCTGGAAAAATGCCCTCAATATGTTTGTCCACTACTGCTTCTACTACCTCCGAAGTGGCCTTGCCATCTGAATGAAGAGACCCCATTTCTGGATGACTTAATATTTCTCGTAGCCTTTGGATGCTCTCTGAATTATTTATAAGTTGTATTTTGACTCTTGAAGCTGTTTTTCCATCCAGCCCAGCTAAACTATATGCAGAACATTCACTGGCAGAAACCGAACATGAAAAACTCATACATAAGAAAAAGGTATAGAGAAAACCTGTTTTTCGCAACATACGTTGCTAATATAGTTCAATGAAAACACTCAAACAAGAACACTTAGTTTTTTATAGAGTGATTTAGTAAACTATACTTAAGACGTTGTAAAAAATCTTACCTTTAAGGGGAAAAATTTTCTTTATCTAAATAATAATAGTCATGAGGCGGAGAGATTCCTTCATCTTCCTCACCGCGAACAAAACCAACCTTTTCTACAACTCTGATTGAAGCTTTATTAGAGCGACCAATAACGGCAAAAATAGAATCAACTTGTAAATCTTCAAAAGCAAATTGTACTAGAATCCTAGCAGATTCTGTAGCTAGTCCCTGCCCCCAGTGTTCATGTGCAATACCATAATGAATAGAAGTTTGATTCTCATCTGAAAAATATATTAAATCGGCAAATCCTACCAGTTTATCAGAAACGTAAATCCCGAAATAACCAGCAATGCTATTACTATAATTACCTGGCAAAACACCGTTGACATATTCGACCACCGCTGCCTCTATTTTATCAGGAGTGATTTTATCATCTACAAAAAGAACGTTCATTTCTGGGTGACTCAATATCTCTCGCAACTTTTGAATGTCGGAAGAGGTTTTTATAAATTGTATTTTGACTCTTGAAGCTGTTTTTCCATTCAACTCATGTAAACCATATGGAGAGCACTCACTGGCAGAAACCGGACATGAGAAACTCACGAATAAGGAAAAAGCGGAGGGAAGAACTGCTTTGCGCAACATACGTTACTAATATAATTTAATAAAAACACTCATACAAGAAATCAATCAATTATATTTAAAACGTTGTAAATAATACTCACACATGGGAACAGTGCTCTCGGTATAGTCAACGCCAAGAGTTTTGGCTAACTCTGTTTCTGAATGGGATCGTACCCAGGCAACAAGGAGAATCCGGCGTAATAAAACAAACGTTGTGATTTCCCGTTCATCAGCATCAGAGAGTTCAGTAACTCTTCTATAGCCTTGTATCCATGCGGCTAAAAGTTCAGGAACTTCCGGTTTATGTTCGAAAAATGAAACAGTGGTAGCACAGTCGTACATAAACCAACTAAAGCCACAATCGTCAAAATCAATCACTTTAACTTTTTCTTGAGCCGATGAATTATCAATCAAGAGATTAGCGGGTCGCATATCACAATGTACTAGATTAAATCTTTCTACATCTTGTCCAAAAAGTTTTAATCTTTTTTGAATCAAATCAGTAGCTCGAGAAAATATTTTTGCTATTTCTGAAGTCATTCCTAGTCCATCACGCCAGTCTCCCCAAATCTGTTTTTTTCCTAACATCATATCAAAATCCCATGTGGGACGTTTAAAAAGATTGGGTCGGCTCCAACTCAATACATGAAGATGCATTCGAGCACTTGTTTCGCCTAAAATTTCAAAAGAGTGATGTAATGTATCTAATTTTATTTCATCGGGAGCTTCTCCTTCTTCCCAGACAAAAAGTACGACATAGCGAGGGTTAAAAGCTTTACACGACACCAACTGAATAAACTTACCATCTGTACCCATAACGGGAACAGGTGTGTCTGTAGTACCATCCTCTTTTAAACTTTTAATCCATTCCAATTCAGAGGCAATTGTATCGTAGTCATGATAATTTTCTCTATGTATTCGCAGTGCCCATTTTTTCCCAGTGGCAGGCGATTCTACTCGATAGGTTATATTTTCTGATATATTAATGAGAGTAACTTGAGCGTCTTTTGGTAAATCATATTGATTAAGGGCTCTTATAGCCAATGAATCAAACTTATTTTCTTTTTGTTTATCTTCTGTTGTTTTCGAATGGTTAGAGCTATCGACTTTTACCATAACTAAGTACCCCTGATTTTATTTAACTTCTTCTTCTGGGGCATTAGATACTAAATGATGGCGGCTATAAAAGAAGAAATACGCTATTGAGATGAAGTAAAAAATCGTACTCCAAATCACAGCATTTAAGTTAGAAATAGAAGTAGAGACAAAAGCTACGATAGACAAAGTCAAAGCAATTCCCGAGGTCATAGTTCCACCGAAGGTACGATAGGGGCGTTTAAGATTCGGTTCAGTTTTACGTAATACAATGTGGGAAATCATCATTAGGATATAAGAAATAGTAGCTCCAAAAACGGCCATTGTCAGCATAAGGTCACCTTGTCCTGTAAGGGACAATAGAAAACCAATAATACCAGGAATAATGAGTGCTCGTGTTGGAACTTTGCGCTTGCTTGTTACTGATAAGAATCGAGGTAGGTAGCCGGATCGGGAAAGGGCGAATATTTGTCGTGAGTACGCATAGATAATAGAGAAAAAACTTGCTAACAATCCACTAATTCCAATCCAATTTATAAATACAGCCAGCTGGGAATTTTGCCCATGAACTTTTTGTAAAGCTCCAACAAGGGGAGCGTTATGATCTTTCATAAAATCTGCACCAGCTCCTCCCAAGGATAATACAAGGACCAGAAGACCAAAGATAAATAAAATCCCCATAGCAGTGATGATGCCTTTGGGTATATCTTTAGAGGGATCTCTTGCTTCTTCTGCTGCCAAAGGCACACCTTCTATTGCTAGAAAGAACCACATTGCAAAAGGAAATGCGGCCCATATACCTATATAGCCTTTAGGGAAAAGTGCGCTGGCTCCCAATGCGCTTTCATTGCTGGCAATATCGAATAAGTTATTCCAATTAAAATGAGTAAACATATTAAGACTAAATACGATAATAGCCAGTGATGCTATTAAGGTAATGATAAACATAGTTGTTAAGGCTTCTCCGACTCCCCATAGGTGAATTCCGACAAAGATAACATAACTTATCAAATAGACGATCCATCCATCAATTCCAATAAGGGAGTGTACGTAGCCACCAATAAATATTGCGATGGCGGCAGGTGCGAGAGTGTATTCTAGTAAGATAGCCATACCGGTTAGATACCCTCCCCAGGGACCCAATGCTCGACGGGCGAAGCTATAACCGCCACCTGTTACAGGTAAGGCTGAAGAAAGTTCAGCAATACTTAGGGAAATAGAGAGGTACATAATAGCTGCAAGGATGAAAGCGATGAACATGCCTCCGAAGCCTCCTTGGGCGAGTCCAAGGTTCCAGCCGGCAAAATCTCCAGAGATAACATAGGAGACACCGAGTCCAGCGAGCAGCACCCAACCTGCGGCTCCTTTTTTCAATCGTCTTGCATCAAAATAATCTTGTGAGGCAGATTGAGTTTTTGTTTGAGGTGGTTGATTCAACTTTACTCCTCTGTTCTTTGAAATAGTAACATTTCTTTTTTTAACATTTCTCATTCAATATGTCTATACGAATGAAGACAATAAAGAAGCGATATAAAACACATCTATTTTTTAATAAACAAAACTAACCAATAAAAACAAAGTAATACAAATATTATTCTTCATTCGTTTCTTTCTCAAGGCTCTTAAGTTTTTTATCAAAATCTGATTTAAACAATCGATCTTGAATAATACGATATTTTTCAAATTCACTTTCGGCATGATCTTGTGCAATTTCAGCACTGATTTTCCCTGAATCTTGCAAGATTTTACGATCATCAAGCTCTAAGAATTTATCAAGTCGTGTAGACCAATCTTCCATAGTCATTGGAATATTTCGACGTGCTCGATCTTCTGCCAAATCAAGATAGGCGTTTACAATACGCCCTAGAGATTCAAGCTCCTCTTGTTTTAAATAGTTCTTGGCAATAGAAACATCCGTACGCACTATTTTACCATCTGGGCTATTCTTCCAACTTGTAAGCCCCATGTGCTTTTCCCTACTATCTGCTCTTTCTGTAATTAATTCGGCAGCAGTATGCCCGTGAATGGCGTAGTGAAGTTTGTTTTGCACTTTTGAAAAAAATTGTCGAGTTGTAGGGGCGTCATTATTATAATCAACACTTGTCGCATAAATATCAGTTATTTTTTGATAAAATACCCTTTCACTCAGACGTATTTCCCTGATTTCGGCAAGTAGCTCTTCGAAATATTTCTTTCCAAGAAAGGTGCCATTTTCCATTCTTTTTTTATCAAGAACGTAGCCTTTGACTGCAAATTCTCGCAAAATACGAGTCGCCCATTGGCGGAACTGAGTGGCTCTCTTGCTATTAACACGATACCCCACAGATATGATGGCATCGAGGTTATAAAAGCTAGTATCATAGTGTTTTCCATCACTTGCAGTATGTGCAAAATTTGCACATACTGAGCTTTTTTCTAACTCCATATCTTTAAAGATATTTTGTAAGTGTTTGGTTATAACAGAACGTTCCACATCAAAGAGTTGTGCCATAAGTTTTTGAGATAACCAGATGGTTTCATCCTGATACTGGACTTCAATTCCATCTTTTCCCTCTTCATTGGCAAAAATAAGAAACTCCGCAGTGCTATTACGAATTGTTAAGTTCTTAGGAGTCATAATCCAATTCCTTTAAGTATCCGACCATTTGTTTTTAAATACCACTAACTCAAGTTCTTTAATTTCTTTTTGAACAGCATTGATTTCAACTTGATTTATTTTGTTCGACACCGACTCTCTCCTGACAGGAATTTTTCTTAAGACTTTTTTAACACTTCTCACTTAATATGTCTGTAAGTTTTTTTGAATAATTAGAATAATATTTAATCTATTGAGTTCATGAAATTAAACTCTACTTAAGACATTGTAGAAAATCTCACCTTTAAGGGGAAAAAGATTTTCTTTCTAAATAATAATAGTCATGGGGCGGAGAGATTCCCTCATACTGTTCACCACGGACAAAACCGACCTTTTCTACAACTCTGATTGAAGCTTTATTAGAGCGACCAATAACGGCAGTAACAGAATCAACATTTAAGTTTTCAAAAGCAAATTGCACTAGAATTCTAGCAGATTCTGTAGCTAGTCCCTGCCTCCAGTGTTCAGGTGTAATACCGTAGTGAATAGCAGCTTCATTCACCGCTGGAAAATGTGTCAAATCGGCAAACCCTACCAGTTCATTGGAGACATAAACCCCGAAATAGCCAGAAATGCTATTATGCTCACTTGGCATAACACCCTTGGTATATGCGTCCAGCTCTTTCTCTATTCTCTCCGAAATGACTTCACCAAGTACAAAAAGAATGCTCATTTCTGGGTAATTCAATATCTCTCGCAGTCTTTGAATATCGGAAGAGTTTTTTACAAATTGTATTTTGACTCTTGAAGCTGTTTTTCCATCCAGCTCACGTAAATTATATGGAGAGCACTCACTGGCAGAAACCGGACATGAGAAACTCACACATAAGGAAAAGACATAGAGGAAACCTGTTTTTCGCAACATACGTTGCTAATATAATTCAATAAAAACACTCAAACAAGAGTACCTGTTATCTTTATGGAATAAGCCAGTAAACTATACTTAAGACGTTGTAAAAAGTTTAGTCTTTTTAAAAAGTTCATACTGAGACGTATCTTTTTCTCACGCACAAGCTTCTAAGATAAGTAGCTACTTTTACTCAAACATGCTATTAAAATAATAGAGTTTATTTACCTCAAATTTGAAAATAAAAATTTTAGAAAAAATCAGTTCTAAAAGGGAAAACATATATAAAAATAGGAGTTAAAAATAATGTCTAATAATGAAAAAAGCTAAACGTTCTTGATCTGTCATGCTTAGAAGCTCGTGAATTTTTTATGAAATCTGAAAGTTACTGCGATTTTATTTTGCCCCCTTATATTTCATTTAATAAAATTCTTAAAACAGTTCAATCTTCTTTAAACAACAATCAACTTGATTTTTCAAAAAATAATCCAAAAGATAGAGAAAGAATAAACCATACTATACTTCACAATAAAGATGGGAAATATGCATGGAGGCCCTTTCAACTCATTCATCCCGCAATATATGTATCTCTTGTTAACACTATAACAGAAGAAGAAAAATGGGAAACTATCTGCAAAAGATTTAAGGAGTTTAAAGAAAAATCTAAAATTAAATGTACAAGTATTCCAGTTGTTCCACCTGAAAATAAGAAAAATACTTCTGAACAGATTACGCATTGGTGGGAAGAAGTTGAGCAGCAATCAATTAAAATGTCTCTTGATTATGAGTATCTGATAGAAATAGATATTTCTAATTGTTATGGGTCTATCTACACACATTCGATACCTTGGGCTATACATGGCAAAAGTAAAGCAAAAAACCTTCGTAGTTGCAAAAAGTTAATTGGTAATATCATAGATAAACATTTACAAAGTATGTCTTATGGACAGACTAATGGTATACCACAAGGATCTGCTTTGATGCACTTTATTGCTGAAATGGTCCTGGGATATATTGATATTGAAGTGACAGAAAGAATAAAAAAGGATAACAACATAAATAGGGATGATTACAATATAATAAGATATAGAGATGATTACAGAATATTCACTAATAATCCTAAAACTGGGGAAGAAATTGTCAAGTTTATATCTGAAATACTTATTGATTTTGGAATGTCTTTAAACCCAACTAAAACAAAATCTGCCAGTCGAATCATAAAGGGATCAATTAAATCTGATAAACTATATTGGATGCAACAAGAAAATGAGATAAAAAGACAACGCTCTTTACAAAAACATTTAATTCTTATTCATATTTTTTCAATAGAATTTTCCAATTCTGGAAGTTTAAAGAAAGCTTTAAAAGATTTTTATGATAAATTATCAGATTCTAATCAAAATAAAGAGATTCAAGATATAGATCAGCTAATTAGCATCATTACTGATATCGCCTATTATAACCCAAGAACATATCCTGATTCAGTTGCTATAATCAGTAAATTAATCTCTTCTATTGAAAATATAAGTAACCAGAAAGAATTTGTTGAAAAAGTTCACAGGAAATTCAAGAGACTTCCTAATACTGGACATTTAGATATTTGGCTACAAAGGATTACTATTGGTTTTAGTGAGAATTTTTTATTTGATGAACCTATTTGCAAACTTGTAGCTAAAGAGAATATATCAATATGGGAATCTAATTGGCTGAAATCGTATAATGGCACCATAGAAGATAAAATGATAATCGATGAGGAAGAATTAAACAAAGTGAGGGGTACTCCAATTAAAAGGGAGGAGTTCTCGATTTTCCCAGAAGGTTTTTATCATTGAAGAAAAAGTAATATACTAGAGATCTAACAAATTTAAAAAGTGCATAGATATTATCATTTCTGAAAAACCTTTAAAACCAGTTTACTAATTATATTTTAAGGTGTTTAATATAACTGACAGTTAAAATGTTGCTGGTGAGTATATGAGAAAAGTTCCAAAACTACTGAGCAAAACAAAAATAATGCATGGCTATCAATGCTTAAAAAATATTTATCAAATAATTCATAACCCTGAACTAGCATCTCCTATTACTGAAGAACAACAAGCAATTTTTGACCAAGGAAACAAAATCGGGGAAAAAGCAAGGAAAAGTTTTCCAGGTGGTGTTCTTGTGGACAACAAACCATGGGACTTTTTTGGCTCATTAAAAAAAACGAGGGATTTGATTAAAAATGAAAAAATAATCTATGAAGCAGCCTTTGAATATAATGGATGTTATGCCCGTGCAGATATCATTGTCTTTTCAAATGAGACAAAGAGTTGGTCTATTTATGAAGTCAAATCTTCTACCAAAGTCAAGCCTGAGCAATTAGATGATGTTGGTCTCCAAACATGGATTATTGCTAATAGTGGATTACCCATTGAAGCTACCTATATATTACATTTAAATCCAGATTGTCATTTTCCAAACCTGGACAATCTCTTTATAAAAGAAAATGTTACTGATTCGTTAAAAAATATACATTCAAATATAGATTCAAAATTAAAAAAAATATTTCGTGTGATTAATAGCGAAAAAACTCCAGATATTGATATCGGTCCTCATTGCTTCTCACCTTGGGAGTGTGGTTTTAGGAACTCATGTTGGAGGGAGAAAAATATTCCTAAGATTAGTATTTTTGATTTACCAAGAATTGATGATGATAAGAAATGGGAGTTCTATAAAAATGATATTATTCATCTAAACGATAAACGTCTTTCTGGTTTAAGTGAACTACAACTACGAATGAAAGATGCATTTATTTCTGAGAAGAGATTTATAGATAAAGATTTAATATCAAATGAGATGAAGACATGGAAGTACCCACTTGTCTTTTTAGATTTTGAAACCATAAATCCTGCAATACCCAGATATGAAGGGTGTAGTCCATACAAACAAGTGCCATTTCAGTTTAGTATTCATATTCAAAGAGAGCCGGAAGGAGAACTTGAGCACCATGAGTATTTACATGAGGATAATAGCGACCCACGACCACATTTGATTCCTGAGTTATTAGAGGCATGTTCTGGCTCTGGATCTATAGTTGCATATTACGCTAGCTTTGAAAAAAATCGCATAAAAGAAATGGCAGATCAATTTTCCGATTATAGTGATAAGTTAAATGGACTACTTGATCGATTTGTTGATCCTCTCCCAATTATCCGTGAAGGCGTATACGATAATAACTTCCGTGGGAGTTTCAGCTTAAAAAATGTAGCTCCTGCTATACTTGGAGATAATTATTCCTATCAAGATATGGTAATACCTGATGGCAATGCAACTCAGAGAGCTTTTGAGGAATTGATCGCTCGAGAGACAAAAACAGATCGGAAAAGGGAGTTACGAGAAGCTATGCTTGATTACTGTAAGAAAGATACATTTGTGATGGTCAAATTAATACATTGGCTACTAGATCAAGCTAATAGTAAAAGCTAGAATTAAGTTTATCAAAAAAAATAATACCTTTTTAAAATCATTAGCTTAGGAATATATCTTGATAAACTACGTAAATTAGCGTAGTTTATGTAAAGGAATCATGGCAAATAGACATAAAGACTTTAACGAATTAGTAGCTCAAGAGTTTGAAGATTTAGGTTTCGCCCAAGCCTACATTACCAACTTGATAAATAATAAAGAACTTTCTCTTGAAGAAGCTTTAAGAGAGTCTATTAAATCAATGGGACTTCAACCTTTTGCTGAAAAAGCAAAAATATCTATTTCTTATGTTTCCGACTTTGTAAACCAACGTCGCAAGTGGAGTACTGACAACCTTATAAAATATATTGATCAGGTTTTTAAACTAAAGATTAAAATGACTATCAAGTCAAATAAAAGCAATATGGCATAAGGTAGAAAGTGTCCGTTATTATTTATAGTGTGTCCGGATTTGTCCGAATATCGGAAACTCAATTTTGCTGTAAAAATTATGACTAGATATGCCATTGCTAATGGGCATTTTCAGGTCTGAAACAAGAAGTTCAGAAGATAAAAGTTGATTGCCAAAGAAAGATATTTTTAATACTCTATCCTTAATTTTCTGTATTAATGGGTTTGGATGCATAATGCGGATAAAGAATTTAAAATACAGGGACTTACCCTGGGATCTACAGCGACGTATAGATGCATCTGATCCCATGATGCAACCAACGAAATCACAAAATCCCACTGTTAAATATATTTTAAACGAACTCAGAGATTCAGAGCGAAAATCGCTTGCTGCTGATGCTCCTGTTTCTGCTCAAAGGAAAAGAGAGGTTATTAACGTAATTGAAGATTACCTATTAGAGAATAATATGGACACAGGAAAACCTTTACAGCCTGAGCTTTAACTTAGAAAATCAAATATAGTTTGAAAATCTAAAAAAACTACAACTTGAATTTGGTGAATACCTTGGCTAAAAAACAGAGAAATATAAAGAATAAAAATATTTCCAAACCTATTGAAATTTACAAACATAAGTCTTACAAAAGAAAAAAACAATCCCCATGTTGGTACAGTAACTTCAAAAACTGAAAGCCCAAAAGTTCAGATCAAAAAATACCAGTATGACCCACATCTTGACCCTCAACTGCAATGGGCAGGAAAAACAGAAAGACTCTCTTTTGAAGTTCCCAGCAGTTCTCTTCATGTTGATGAGAGAATTGACCCCAGAAGTATTATTGAAACTGTAAGGACGAGAAACTCTGTAGATTATGAGCAGATGTCTCTTTTTCATGACCCTCAAAATAAAATAAGTGCAGATAAAGAGGCGGAGTTTTATAAGCATGAAAAGCTTTGGTCTAACCGCTTAATTGCGGGAGATTCCCTGCTGGTAATGAACTCCCTTTTGGAAAAAGAAGGGATGGGTGGAAAAATTCAGTGTATTTATATTGATCCTCCTTATGGGATAAAATATGGATCGAACTTTCAACCTTTTACAAATAAAAGAGATGTAAAAAATAAGGATGAGAACTTAACAGCAGAGCCAGAAATGCTAAAAGCATTTCGTGACACTTGGGAACTTGGCATCCATTCTTATCTTACATACATGAGAGATCGCTTATCATTGGCAAAAGAACTTCTTACTGAAAGTGGATCTTGCTTTGTCCAAATTTCTGACGAAAACGTTCACCATGTTCGGGAAATAATGGATGAAGTTTTTGGGAAAGAAAATTTTGCAACACAAATATATTTTGCAACAACTAGTGGGTTCCAAGGAGATTCTTTAAGTCGAATAGGAGATTATCTTATCTGGTATTTTAAAAGCAAAAATCATTATAAGTACCATCAATTATTTAAAGAAAAGAAAGGGCTAGAAGCTGGAAATGACGTCTATAAACATTTAGAACTTTCCGATGGCACAAGACGACCTATGTCTAAAGAAGAAAGAAGTGGTCACAAAACTTTACCAAAGAACTCTAGAATATTTTGCTATAGTGATTTACAAAGTACAAACGCAGCAAAAGATGATACCCCTTTTGAATTTGAAGGAAAAATCTATCGTCCTAACCCTAACAATCACTGGAAGGCAAAGTATCCAGAAGGAATGGAAAATCTAAAAAATAATAAACGTATTGGAATAGTAGGAAATAAACTTCGTTATATTCGCTTTATTACAGATAAACCTGTCAATCCGATTTCTAATTCATGGATGGACACGAGCTTTGCTGGGTTTTCTTCAGACAAACGATATATAGTTGAAACAAATAAAAAAGTCATCCAACGATGTCTCTTAATGACAACTGATCCAGGAGATATAGTCTTTGACCCCACTTGCGGAAGTGGAACAACAGCATATGTTGCTGAACAATGGGGAAGACGTTGGATCACTTGCGATACGTCCCGAGTCTCTATTGCCCTTGCAAAGCAAAGACTAATGACAGCCAATTTTGATTATTATGAATTAAAAAATGAAAAAGAGGGTATTGATTCTGGATTTAACTATAAAACAGTTCCCCATATTACTTTAAAATCAATTGCCAATAATGATCCCCCTCAAGAAGAAACTGGATCAAATAAGGCTTTTAAGAAAGAAGTTCTTAAAAAACTTCATACTATTGGACAACCTGGCTTAGATGGTCATCATATTCATCATGTTATTGCCGTTTCTATGCTTTCAGAGGGTTGGGATTGTAAAACAGTAACTCATATCATGGGGCTTCGTGCTTTTAGCAGTCAGCTTCTTTGCGAACAAACTGTTGGAAGAGGGTTAAGGAGAACTCACCACGAATTAAATAATGAAGGAATGTTCGATCCTGAATTTGTAAGTGTTTTAGGGGTACCTTTTTCTTATCTTCCACAGGAAGAAGATAGTGAACGAATTAGAGCAGAAGCTCCAAAAAACTGTATTTTCCCAGAGGATGAAAAATCTGAATATGCCATAACATGGCCTAATGTAGAAAGGGTTGATCGTATTTTAAAACCTGAACTTAAAATTGACTTTAAAAAAATGGAAATATTTAAAATCGATGTCTCAAGTATTCCTCGAATTAATGAAATTGCCCCCATTATTGAAAACAATCCTAGATATGAAGATATTGAAACCACTTCTCTTCAAGAGTTTTTTGAGAAAAATAATCAGCCCGACCGTATGCAAACCTTAATATTAAAAATAACAAGTGAAGTATATGAAAAAAAAGATCCAGCATGGAAGAGCAAGATATTAAAAAAAGAAGCTATTAAACAAATATTTCAATTGGTTGAAAAATTTATTGTATCTAGCAAGTTCAAAATAATTCCTGAATATGAAAAAGAGAGGAAATCTCTAGTTGTTATGATGAAAATGAACGAGATTGTGAATAAAGTGTTTAATCTTATTCAAAGACATTCAATAGAGAAACTGTCTGTTGTTTATGGAACACCTAAATTTTCTTCAACAAGTGATGGATCGGAGTGGTGGACGAAAAAATCGACAAGTATTTTTAAAAAGACCCATATGAATTTGTGTGTTACGGACAGTGGGTGGGAGCAATCTCATGCTAGAGAACTTGATAAAAACAAATTTGTAGAGGCATGGGTAAAAAACGATCATTTGGGCTTTGAAGTTGATTATATTGATGAGAATGGCAAGCAAAGGATTTATATTCCTGATTTTATTATAAGGCTTACAAATGGCGAGTATATTATTTTAGAAGTTAAGGGTAAAAAGAAAAAGAGAGACATTCAAAAATGGGATTTTATGGAAAATTGGTGCAAAGCTGTATCTCAAGATTTAGATCAAAAATGGCATTTCAAAATATCACAAGACTCCACCGGAGGCATGATTCATAAAATCATTGAAGATATTTATTCTTGAAATAATAAATTTAGAAAGTCAATTATTTTGATATTAAAAGAGTTTTGTTAATAATATTAATATTATTGCTAACAGCATCAGGAAGCAAATAAATATGGGTATATATTTTTCTGTAGTAGTAAATGATTTATATTTTTCAGGCCTCGTTCCTTTTCCAAGCGCAATCCATTCAGCATAATATATTTGAGCTCCAAACTCTTTTTCCAATCGCAAAAGAACATCAAATTTTGCCTTGTTAAGTTTTCCATAATTATCAATCAAATTATGCCAAGGATGACACAAAAGCATGGTAAATATTAGACAAAATTGTGTTTGTAGTGAATGAATTTCAATAATATCTTCTTTTGTCAAAATAATAGCAACTGTAAACAGACTGCCGATCGCTGTGATGAAAAATGAATTTGTCCTTTGCCTTCTCTGAATCAAGCTTTCTGATGACTCATTCATTATTTTATATAAATTGAAAAAATCATTACTATTAGATGAAAAACACTTATCAAACTCATCTTCAAAATTATATAATGAGATTAATTTTTGAATTAAAATCTTATGATCATCAGTCTCATCTACATAAAAAATTTTTTTTCTTCCACTTCTCGCAATTTCAATTTCCCAATTAGCATTTTTTGAATTATTGCAGTCAGATTTGTTAAAAACAATAACCGCTTCTGCTTTATCTATCTCATTTAACGCTTTTTGTCTCCAACTATCATTTCCATAACTATCCAAGAAAGAGAACTTTAGCTTGAACGATAATTTACCTTCAATTTGTTTCAATTGCTTTTTTACAAGTTTTCTATCTTTGAATCTATGTATGACAAACAATCTCATCTCTAGATCTCTTCTGCTCCCTCGATCTACTTTACAAGCATTTAACAGAAAATGAGCTATCGAGCCCCACCAACTAGCTTTTTAAGAATATCCCAAGTCCATTGGTAAATCTTATCTGAATCAGGTGCTGCTTGAGGACGATGGCATATTTTATCAGAGTATGCAGCCAATAAAAAATATGGCATTCCTTTTTCTTTTGCTATTTTAAACTCATCATTTACACCAGATGCATTATGAGTCTGTGTTCCACAAAGAAAAATTACCAAATCAATATTATTCATACGATTTCGCACTTTTTCTTCCCAATCTCCAACAAGATGTTTCTTAACTGAAGAATCTTTAAAATCAAATGGGCTATCTGGGTATTTTGCCTGGCCCGCAAGCATTTCTTTTACCCCCTGGTCATGATCGATATCAAAACTTATAAATACCCTCTTCTTCATTATCATACTTTTTACCTCCAATTAATTAGTGAATCTGAATTAAAGATGTTAAATCATATCAATTTTTTGATAATTTGAAAAAATATAAACTATATAACGAATCATTTTGCGATAATCGTTTAAAAAAATTTTTAATCTACATAACACTCCCATCCACCAATTTTTTAGATAAAACCTAAATAACTATTTAACCTCAAACCCAAATCCCCCCCCACAAAACCTCGACAATCGTATCATTCAAGCCATCCCAAAGTCCAAATTCAAAAGCTCACGTTTGTAAAACGATGAATTTTTAGATTTCATAGAGTTTTGTATTTTCGAAAAATACACCAAAACAAATAAATAAATGACCTCGAAAGATCTTCACTACGAAGGTTCAAGTGAGTCGTTTTAGAAAAAACAATAGAAAGAGGGACAAATGCAAGCGATCAACCGGAACTTACTAAAAACTCTCACCTTCCTACTTATCTTTTCTCTTTCACTACAACCTAAAACAATATCCGCACAACACTCACCCACCCCACACATAACCGCACTTGAAATTCACTCCTTAATCCAACACGGAGAAATAAACCCTGTCATCCTATCCATCCATCAGAAAGACATAGATCCAAACATGAAAATCGGCCCTAGCGGTGAATCCCTTCTCCATATCGCTACACAATTTGGAAGATTCGAACTGGTCAAATTTTTACTCCGATCAGGCGCAGAAGTGAATATCAGAGATAACGTTCAAAGAACTCCCCTACACATCGTCTCCTTTCTTACAAAAGAAAACGCTGAAAGGATTTTAAGTCTCTTACTCGAACATCGAGCTGACGTCGACGTCAGAGACTCTAACGGCAGAACTCCCCTCGACCGTGCAGCCTCAGTTAGAAAAACAGAAAACCTCGCTCGCCTATTACTAGAAGCCAACGCCGACGTCGACCCTAAAGATAATCAAGAACGCACCCCCCTTCGCCGAACAGCCATCAGAACACAATCCGAAGAAGGATCTGCACGTGTACTCCTCGAATATGATGCCGATGTCAATGCCAGAAGTGGCGAACAAACACACCTCAAAGAAGCCGTAGAAAAATCCAATAGACCCATGACAAACCTACTCCTCGTAAGAGGTGCCAACCCCAACATAGCATTCACCACAGACACTACACCTCTACACTCTGCCATCTCTAACCTTGATATGACATCAGCCACTTGGCTAGTCGCTCATGGAGCCACCTTCACTCAAGTTAATGATTACTTTGTACGCTGGATTGATTCCTCCCCCCTTGATGCTCAATCTTTAAAAAGATATAAAAACGCACTTAAAAAACTTTTTGAACAAGCAGAAACTCTGCAAAACAGAGTGGCCCAAGCCAAACACACAATGACCTCCTCTGCCTTACAATCAAACCCCTCAATAGAAAATGCCGACCTAGGAAGACTTCTCACACTCCATGACGAACGCAGCACACAGATTCGTAACTCTATAGGAGACACCCTTTTACACGAAGCCGCTCGTAGAGGAGATTTTAAAACCGTACAACGACTATTAGAAAAAGATGCTGACGTTAACGCTCAAAATATTTTCGGAGAATCACCCCTGTCTGAAGCCCTCCGTGTCCGAAACCTAGACATGGCAAAATTCCTATACGCAAACGGTGCCGATATCTATCAATGGAACTACCTCGGAGATACCCTCTTACATCAAGTGATTCGCCGAGGACAAAGAGAAGATCTCATCTTAGCACAATGGCTCGTTACAGAAGGAGCAGACATCAATGCACAAAACCTTTTCGGAGACACCCCCACACATGAAGCCGCATTTGATGGAAAAGTACAGGTGATAAACTTCCTAATTAGAAATGGAGCTAAAAAAGATATTGAAAACCACCTGCAACTCACACCCGTTCAAATGGTTGACCCTCGACCCGCACTGAAGCTACAAGCCCTAAATGATTGGCCAAATACAAGAGCACTCAGAGAGGGAGCCAAAACAAAAAGAGTTCTCTCATTGCTAGAGCCCGATACCGTAAACTGTAACTACTAATGAAAGCTCTGCTCTACCGATGTGTCCAATTCCTGAGAATTTCTCTTTTTTATTAAAAAATCAATATTTTCAATAACTTGTAGTTATCCGGAAATTCCGGATAACTGCCGATCTGCATAGACCTGCCCACTAACTCAAATCACCAAAAAGCCCCTGGAAGTTTTATACAAATTAAAAGTTGAACTTTTAATTTGTATAAAACAGAAAGGGGTCATCAAAAAGAAATTTGCTAAAAGAGCTAATCTATATAGAAGAAGACTGCTTGTTTACTCACAACCTAATGTTGCATATTTATAACCATGACGAGGCTCTGAACGAAGAATAAGTTCAAAACCCAGATCAATCTCAATAGCTTCAGAAAATAAATAAGCACACTTCCCGTCAACGATTTGAGGAACTTTGCTTGTTTGTCTAAAAAGACTATAGGTTGCCGGAACAAAACCAAACCGTGACCATGCAACTTCAAAAACAGAATCTAATTTCTCTATATCGCAGCCATCAACAGTAACAGGCTGCCAACCAAATTTTAACTCTCTTCCAAACTCTTCATTATCAGAAGCGATAGGCTTACTATTTCGAAGAACCATAACATCCTGATGAATAAAATCACTGCCCCTCCCTGTATAAAGAGGGTAGATAACACAAGTCAGATTAGGTACGGGTTCAGGAAAAGCTGTAAACAAGCTCACCTGCGTTTCAAAACTTATCCGAGTCATCTCAAAATCATCTTCAAAAAAGGCGTTCCCAGCAATAGCATGTATGAAAACACAAAGGATAGTTACAATTGAAAAATACCTCATAACCCAACCCTCCACACCTGATAATCTACTTTCAAAAAAGAATCTAAGCAATACCATCATGAAAAAATAGAGAATATAAGAAAGAGAAGATTCATGACCAACTAAGTTATTTTGAATCTTCTCTAATAAGAACTCACATGTCCGATTTCTTTTTCTTTTCTGTCCGGATATCGGCCATTTTTTTCTGAAAAGCCATTTCTTAAGCTCTTAGGTTGTGCACGGGTTTTGCCTTTACCTGAATCTCAAAAAACCAAAACAGATATGGAGAAAAAATGAAGAAGAAATACAATAAAAGAATAAAGACGTTCAATACTAAAAAGACAAAGAAGAGTCATAGAAGGGTGAAAAAGCATAGAGGCGTAAAGAAAAATCATAAACAAACAAAAAAAAGCAATACACGCAGCTCTTACATCAAACTCAGTCAAGATCTCATGTTTAAAACCTACTTTACAAGAGACGAAAATCTTCTTCGATCTTTACTGAAAACCTTTCTTCCTCTTCCCTCAGATAAAGATATTGAAAAAATTGATATCCTAAACCCTGAGATCCCACCTGAAGTCGAAAAGAAAAAACAAATCATCTTAGATCTGAAACTGGAACTAAACACAGGCGAGAAAATCAACGTTGAAATGCAATCTGCCTACAAGAAAGGCTTTCTCTCAAGAATACTCTTCTACTGGGCTAGATTATATACAGAAGGCTTCAAGCAGGGAAAAGAGTATGAAAAACTTCATCCTACGTACTCTTTGATCTTCACTGAATTTTCAGTCTTTAAACAAACTCAAGACGTTGTCACTAGCTTTTCTCTTCTTTCAGATAAATCACCTCACTTTTGCCTCAACAGAGATTTAAGAATAGTGTTTGTAGAACTTTCTAAGTTTAAAACACGTCTAGAGGGTTTAATTGATTTAAGAGACCATTGGTGCTATATTATTAGACATTCAAGTCAAATAAAAGAGAGTGAATTAGAGCAGTTGGCTCAGAAGAATAAGGAGATGAGGAAAGCTATGGGACTTTTAAAGGATATGTCGTTAGAGGATAAGTTGAGGTGGCAGGAAGAGGATCGTCTTAAAGCTATTAGTGATGATAAAGCTGAGAAAGCTTGGGCTCGTGAAGAGGGATTAAAAGAAGGAAGAGAAGAAGGAAGAAAAGAAGGGATACAGAAAGGAATAGAGAAAGGTAAACAAGAAAATCTTCAGCAAATTGTTTGCAGAATGTTAGAAAACAAAATTGATCTTTCTATAATTGAAAAAGCTACTGGTTTATCTCAAATGGAAATTCAAAAACTTCAAAAAAAGAAACCCTAGAAAAGCCCCAGCCATGGGAACTTTGTAAATGCAACCTCTTAAAGTGTAATGAACCATAGAAGTTTTATTGTCCGTTGAAAATTTATCGTCCTCTCTGTAGACGCAACCCTTTTGAAACTAAAACTTTCTCTGAAATACCAATTAACTTATCCACTACAACCGCCAACACCGCAGCCGGAATCGCCCCTAATAAAATCAAACTCGAATTAACAGTTGCAACACCACGGAAAATAGGATCACCTAACCCTCCGGCACCAATCAACGCCGCTAACGTCGCCGTTCCAATCACAATCACCGTCGCCGTCCTCAACCCCGCAATAATCACCGGCAAAGCCAAAGGAATCTCCACTCGCAAAAGTACCTGCATCCCCGTTAAACCAATTCCCCGTGATGCCTCAATAAAATTCTTATCCACACTCAAAATTCCCGTGTACGTGTTCCTCACTAAAGGTAATAAAGAATATAAAAAAAGTGCCACTATCGCTGGCAATATACCTATACCCATAATCGGAATTAAAAAACCTAACAACGCTAAACTCGGTATCGTCTGTATCGTGTTAATCACTGGAAACACAACCTTACCAATCGACTGATAACGTGTAAGAACTATGCCCACAGGTATCGATATAACAATAGCAAAACCTAACGCTACAAAACACATCAATAAATGCTCATACAAAAGCTTTAATAAATATTCCCTCTTACTTAAAAAATAACTAAAAAGCTCACCCCCCTCTCGTGCAACAGAAATCTCCCCCTCTATTAACCCCTCCTTAATTAAAAAATTCCTAGCCACCGTATAAGGAGATTCCTTCAAGCGATCCACAGCATCGTTCATCATCACCATTTCAGATTCACTAATTTTTCCCTCTAAACTTCCAATAGCTTGCTGAAGTTCTGGATACTTTTCGATACTATCTTTGCGAGACGTATAAGCCACATAATAGGGAGGGAAAAAACGACGATCATCTTCTAACAAACGCAAATCATAAGCACTAATCCTTCCATCCGTAGAATAAGCCACAATCATATCCACCTGATCATCCCGAATCGCCGAATACATCAAACCCGCATCCATCGAAATTACATTCTCCGGTTTCAAATCCTGCAAACCATAAAACTTAACAAACTCATCATGGCCATCCTCTCTCTCCATAAACTCATAGGCCCCGCCATACTTCATATCACTCAACCGGCCTTTTAACTCAGACACTTTTTCTATGCCCTTAAAGCGAGAATCATTTTTTTTAACCGCCACCGCATACGTATTGTTAAACCCCATAGGTTTTGACCAAACTATTCCCCATCGACTCAAAAATTCATCCCGTACAATTTCAAAAACCCTATCCGGATCTGTTTCTCCCTTCCTCTTCAAAATCATCACATAACCCGTACCTGTATAATCCGGATAGACATCAATATTACCCGACTTTAAAGCATCAAAAGCAATCGTCGTACCTCCCAAGCCCAACTTCCTCTCCACAGACGCAGAATATTTTTCCTCCAATAAAACCGACAACATCTCCGCTAAAATGATCGACTCACTAAACTTCTTCGAGCCTATTCTAATCTCGTCCGTTGCTACACTGACATGCGAAACAAACACTATGAAAAAACAAAGAGCAACTCTACTCACGAACTTTCCCTTCAATAAAATTAGCTACAAATTCATCCTTAGGGTTATTGACCAAATCATCCCTTGAACCCACCTGAACGATATTCCCCTTATCCATCAAAATAATCCTATCACCTAACTTAAACGCCTCATCCATATCATGCGTGACCATCAATATCGTCTTATTCAGTTTCTGATTCAAATGTATAAATTCCTCATGCAAACTCGCACTTGTCATTGGATCCAACGCACCAAATGGTTCATCCATTAATAGAACAGGAGGATCTTCCATCAATGCACGAGCGATTCCCACCCTCTGTTGCTGACCACCACTTAACTCTACAGGATAACGCCCACCAAACTTTTCGTACGGCATGTTTATAATGTCCATCAATTCACGAACTCTCTCCGTAATAAAGCTCTTTTCCCTTTTAAGAATTTTAGACAACAACGAAATATTTTGCCTCACAGTGAGATGAGGCAAAAGACCCGCCTTTTGGATCACATATCCTATCTTTCTTCGCCATACGACAGCGTTCCCCGTCCTGGCGTTCTGTCCATTTACAGAAACATTCCCCGAAGTCGGCTCAATTAATCGGTTTATCATTTTAAGCGTTGTTGTTTTTCCACACCCACTCATGCCGATAATACAACCCACCTGACCCTTTTCTAATTTAAAAGAAGCTCTATTTACCGCTTTTACACGACCTGATAAAAATTCCTTCGTAAGATCTTGCACTTCAATCATCAACTATCCTTTCATAGTAAATGAAAAGTCGAAGTTAAAGCATTGCGCCTATTTTATGTAAGGTCAATACAGTAAAAATATATTGTTAAACATTAGAACCAACAAAAGAATATCTCATTCTGAACGCAGCTTAAATTCATAAAGATGAGCCCCTTGCTCGTAGTAAGACTTCAAAAAGCCATTCCCAACATATGAATAAAGAAACCCCTCTGCCCTGCCGATAAATACCTTAAGATGAAAACTTTATTCTTTAGTCTATTTCTACTCTTTTCAACATACGGTTATGCTTCTAATTACCAAGAAACTTTAAAATTAGCCAACAAAGGCGAATCCAAAGCGCAAAACAACCTGGGCGTTATGTACGAACTCAGCCAAGGCGTCGCACAAGACTATAAAAAAGCCGTGTACTGGTATCAAAAAGCCGCCAGCCAAGGAAATGCACAAGCGCAAAATAACCTTGGCACTATGTACGAACAAGGCCAAGGCATCCCAAAAGACCACAAAAAAGCCGTAAACTGGTATCAAAAGGCCGCTAAACAAGGAGAACCAAACGCCCAAAACAACCTCGGTGTTATGTACTCTCAAGGCCAAGGTGTTAAAAAAGATTATAAAAAAGCTCTCGAGTGGTATCAAAAAGCTGCCCAACAAGAAGAACCCAGTGCTCAACACAACCTCGGCTTTATATACTCTCAAGGTCATGGTGTAAAAAAAGATTATAAAAAAGCTATCGAGTGGTATCAAAAGGCCGCCCAACAGGAACACGCAAAATCCCAAAACAACCTTGGCGTTCTGCATTTTCAAGGTCAGGGTACAACAAAAAATTCTAAAACAGCCATTGAGTGGTTTAAAAAGTCAGCTAACAAAGGAGAACCAAAAGCTCAATTTAACCTTGGGTCCATGCACGAACTCGGCCACGGTGTGAAACAAAATTATAAAAAAAGTATAAGTTGGTATCAAAAAGCTGCGCAACAAGGACATATAACCGCTCAACACAACCTCGGTGTCATGTACGAACACGGTCAAGGTGTAAAACAAGATTATAAAAAAGCCCTCCACTGGTACCAAAAAGCGGCGGCACAAGGAGAATCTGATTCTCAACACAACCTTGGCGCTCTCTATACTCACGGCCGTGGCGTTAAAAAAGATCACAAAAAGGCTATCAAGTGGTTTCAAAAAGCCGCTGCACAAGGAGAACCCAGTGCTCAACACAGTTTAGGAGTCATATACTCTGAAGGTCGTGGCGTTAAAAAAGATTATAAAAAAGCTCTCGAATGGTTTCAAAAAGTGGCCAATCAAAAGGATGCAAAGGCGCAAAACAATCTCGGCGTTATGTATAAACTCGGTCAGGGTGTTAAAAAAAATTCTCAAAAAGCCATGGAGTGGTTTCAAAAGGCCGCCCATCAAGGAAATGCAAAAGCGCAAAACAACCTCGGCGTTATGTACTTTGAAAATAACGAAACAATAAAAGCCTACAAATGGTTATCTTTGGCGCAATCACAAAGCGAAAAAGAGTCCAAAAAAACACTCGATCTACTGAAAAAGTCAATGACCCCCTCACAAATAACAGAAGCTCAAAAATTAATAGATCAATTTAACAACAAGAAAAAATCACAGAAAAACACAAAGAAATAACACCCTTTACACCTTCGAAAATACAGGGGCCATGCCCCTATCCCCCAGATAAGAATACGGGATTGAAGACATATCTTTCCCCCTAGTTAGAAATCTATCGCATATGAAATGACACCATACTCAACGCTCTTTCAAAATATCATTGACGCATCTGCTAGACAAAAACTTTACTATCTAAGGTAAAAACCTAATAATAAGTCAGGCGGCAAGTTATGACTTTAATGGAACTTCAAAACTCTCTGAGCGCGATCGGCTTTACACCGGATTTGCAAATAAAATTATTCAAATCTGTTATCGCTCTTGGAGTTCTTTTCATTGTAAAAATAATTGCACCCAAATTCCTTTACGGAAACTTACAAGAAAAGAATATGATTTATCGCTGGCAAAAGATCATTTCCTATTCCTTCTATCTGTTCCTAATCGCTACAATGGCAAACATTTGGTATTCAAACGTCCAATCCATTGCGACTTTTTTGGGGTTAATTGGAGCTGGCCTAGCCATTGCTTTTAAAGACTACCTCAGTAATATTGCCGGATGGCTTTATATTTCTTTAAAGCAGCCCTTTAAATTGGGTCACAGAGTGCAAATTGGAAATCTAACAGGTGATATTATAGACATTGGCCTCGTTCAAATTTCATTGTTAGAAATTGGGAATTTTGCAAATTCCGAACAACCCACGGGACGCATTAGCTTTTTGCCAAACTCAAAAGTATTTACCGAACCTGTCTCCAACTATGACCTGTCCTTTCCCTACATTTGGCATGAAATAGAAGTTATCGTCACATTTGAAAGTAACTGGAGAAAAGCCAGATCCATCATTGATGGCAAAATTAAAAACAACTCCCTCGTCTATGATGCACACAGCTTAAGACGATTTCGGAAACAGTCCAAAAACTTTCTGCTCCCAGACATGAACCTTGATCCCAAAATGTTCACATCTGTAGCAGATCATGGCGTGAGATTGTCCGCACGATTTGTCTGTAAACCAAGAAATAGAAGAACAATTGAAGAAAAAATTTGGGTCGAGATCTTAGATGCTTTTTCCAGAGAAGAGGCAATTGACTTTGCATATCCCACTCAACGCTTCTATAATAATACGATTGAAGGAAAAAAGAAGTTTAATATAAAAGAAGAAACAACCCTATCATGATACCTGCTGGAGAGAGAAATGAAAAAAAAGAAAGAATTAAAAGTTGTAGGATGGAGAGAGTGGGTTTCTTTACCCGATTTGGACATCAAAAAAATTAAAGCAAAGGTCGATACAGGTGCGAGAACATCCTCCCTACATGCCTTTGATATGAGTTTTTATAAAAGAGGTAAAAGTGAGTTCGTAAGTTTTAAAATACAACCAGAACAGAGAACAACTAAAAGAGTCTGCAAAGCTAAAATTTTAGAATATAGAAAAGTCAAAAGCTCTAACGGGCAATCAGAGCTTCGACCCGTTATTCTTACATCTATTCAGTTCCTAGATGAAGTTTGGAAAGCTGAGGTCACCCTAACAAACAGAGATGAAATGGGATTTAGAATGCTGCTGGGACGAGAGGGCATTAGAAAAAGGTTTTTAGTTAATCCCGATAAATCGTTTCATGGCACAAAAAGGAGTAAAAAGTGAAATTAGCAATTTTATCAAAAGAACCTAAAAACTATAGCACCCAACGGCTTGTCGAAGCCGCAAAGAACAGAGGGCATGATGTAAAAGTTCTCAACACTCTTAAATTTACATTAAATTTAGAAGAAGAATCACCGGAGCTATATTTTAAACAAAAAAAACTCAGTAAATATGATGCGATTTTACCTCGAATTGGAAGTTCCATTACTTACTTTGGAACAGCCGTCGTACGTCAGTTTCAACAAATGGATGTTTATAGCCCCAACTCTGCCGACGGTATCTTAAACTCAAGAGATAAACTCAGAAGTTTTCAAATATTGAGCAAACATAAAATTGGTATTCCTGCTACAACATTCGTAAAGGATAAAAAAGGTGTTCTACCCGCCATTGAACGTGTTGGCGGAGCACCAATTGTTATAAAACTCTTAGAAGGAACTCAGGGACTTGGAGTCCTGTTAGCACACACTCTCGAGTCGGCCACTTCCATTGTTGAATTCCTACAAAGCCAAAAACAAAATATTTTAATTCAAAAGTTTGTCGCTGAAAGTAAAGGACGAGACATAAGAGCCATTGTTGTTGGGGATCAAATTGTGGCTGCAATGAGAAGAGTGGCTCAAGGACAAGAGTTTAGAAGTAATGTTCATCGTGGAGGAAAAACAGAACTGGTGGAATTAGATGATGATTATAAAGAAGTGGCAATAAGAGCTGCAAGAATTATGGGTTTAGGCATTGCCGGAGTGGACATGCTGGAAGGAAAAGACGGTCCACAAATTTTAGAAATTAACTCTTCTCCGGGATTAGAAGGTATCGAAAGCTGTACAAAACTAGATGTGGCTGGTGCCTTTATTGATTATATTGCAGCTAAAGTGGATTACCCAGAAGTTGACCTTCGAGAACATTTAGCCATTAGCAAAGGCTATGGTGTCACAGAAATTGTTATTCCTGCAAAATCAAAATATGTAGGGCAAACAATTGCTAACTGCGGACTCTATGAAAAAGATATCAATCCCCTCTCTCTTCATAGAAAGGGCAACATATTTCCAAACCCCAACGTAGATAAAGTTCTGGAAGCGGAAGATAAAATTCTCTGCTTTGGAAAACTAGAGTCTATGAAAAATATCATTCCCGAAATAACAAGAAAACGCAGAACACCAACACTCAAGCTACTAACACAAGAAGATATTGAAAAGGTGCAAGTGAATGAAAACGAAGACTAGAAAAGATCCTGAAGTTATTAAAATTGGTGGAATACAAATTTTTAGAGGGGAAAGAAAGCGGATTTCTTTAGCTTCGGCAGCTCTCTACGACTACACCAAATTGAGTATACCCGTTGAAGTTATTCGAGGAAAATTAAAAGGACCTGTTCTTTTTATCAGTGCCGCTATTCACGGTGATGAAATCAACGGCGTAGAAATCATTCGAAGACTTTCACGAAGTAAACTTTTATCAAAAATTAAGGGAACCCTTATTCTCATTCCCGTGGTTAATATTTTTGGTTTTAATTATAGGTCAAGATATCTACCTGACAGAAGAGATCTCAATCGCTCATTCCCAGGTGACCCGAAAGGCTCTTTAGCCAGTCGCATGGCTCATACTTTTATGAAAGAAATTGTTTCTAAATGCACTCATGGTATTGATCTTCACACAGGTGCTATCCATAGAACAAATCTACCACAAATCAGAGCCTATCTGGATAACACAGATACAAAAACACTCGCCAAAGAATTTGGAGCCCCTGTTATTTTAAACTCCAAATTACGAGATGGATCATTAAGAGAAGCGGCTAGAAAGAAAAAAGTTGTTATGCTTCTCTATGAAGGCGGCCAAGCTCTTCGCTTTGAAGAGAACGCTATAAAAACAGGAGTGCATGGATGTATAGCTGTTATGAAAAAAATTGGCATGATTTCAAAAATGAAACAACAAAAAAGGTACAGAAGTATTTTTACAGCGGAATCCAGCTATTGGATAAGAGCACCTCGCAGCGGCACATTTGCTGCTAATAAAAAGATTGGAGAAACTGTAAGAACTGGAGATGTTATCGCTACAATAGCTGACCCCTTTGGAAGAGAAAAACAAACTGTATTGGCTGAGGAAAATGGTATTTTAATCGGATCAACCCTATTACCCCTAGTGAATCAAGGGGATGCTATGTTTCATATTGCAACCTAACGAAAACACTATCATCTCAATATCAAAAATGCTCAAGACATTACATTCCAAATAAAATTTATTTGTTAATCAATCGTCATCGTCGTCGTCATCGTCGTTATCGTTATCGTTGTTATCTGAAAATAAATCAGTGAACGGAAGATTGTCTCCCATTTCATCAGGTCCATTACCAATATCATCTCTATGCTCTTGTCCCAACTGGCCATAGTAACCACCTCCCCAACATTTGATTCCATCGTCTTGTAAAACAACACAAACATGACTCCTACCAGCTGCAATATCCTTAGCTTTAAGCCCTGTCCCTAAATTAACCGTTGGTAAATTATCTCCCATTTCATTAGATTCATCACCACGGCTTTCAAGATCACCTAATCCCAATCCACCATCACTGTTATCCCCCCAACACTTCACACTTTGATTGTCTAAAATAGCACATATATTATTTTCTCCAACTGCAACTCTCCTAACCGTACGGCCTGTTCCCAAGTCTATCGCTAAAAGAGTACTTCCTATTTCACCAGGACGAGCACCAACATAATTTTTATGTCCTTTCCCTAACTGACCATAAAAATTATATCCCCAACATATCAATTCATTGTTTTGCAAAATTACACATGTATTTTCTGCCCCAGCTCGAACAGCTTTTATAATGCGATTTGCTCCCAAATTAACCACTGGTAAATTATCACCCATTTCATTAGGTCCATCACCACGGTTATTATTATCTCCTAATCCCAACTGACCGAACCCATTTTCTCCCCAGCATTTCAAACTATCATTATCTAAAAGAACACAGGTGTGGTCTTTTCCTGCTCTGATATCCTTTGCAGTTCGACCCATGCCCAAATTAACTACTGGTAAGTTATCCCCCATTTTATTAGACCCATCTCCACGGTAATTTTTATCTCCTAACCCTAATTGTCCTTTATTATTCTTCCCCCAACACTTAACGCTACCATTATCCAATATAGCACATGTATGTTCTTTACCCAGTGCAACCTTTTTAGCTGTACGCCCTGTTCCTAAATTAACTGTTGATAAGTTATCCCCCATCTCATTTGCATCATCTCCACGATTTTCTTTATCACCCAAACCTAATTGCCCCTTACTGTTTCTCCCCCAACATTTCAAACTATCATTATCCAAAATTGCACAAGCGTGATAATAGTTAGCTGCTATAAACTTAACCGTTCTATCTGTACCTAAATCAATAAAAGGTAAATCACTTCCCATTTGATTAGGTTCTATTCCTCGATGATCCGTATCACCTTGTCCTAATTGACCTTGAGTATTATATCCCCAACACTTCACTTGACCTGTTGAATTTTGTAAATAACAAGAAAAATTATAACCTGCCGCAGTAGAAGGTATAGCTTGCAACACAAACGACACACTTTTCACTTCTGATTCATTGTTTGATAAATCCTTTGCTTGAACATGTAAATAGTAAATCTCTTGATCTTCAATTATAGCTAACTCTGTCACCGTAGTAACACTGCTATAAAAGTCACTACTAGAAAACATATGTGTTGATGACTGGTTAATCACATAACGATATGTGCAAGGTGATCCTCTATTACAACTCCAATTAAATGTTTTAATTTCTTGAATAGATACATCATCTTCAATCCCTTCAACAATTAATTGTTGTAAAATAAATAACACACTCTTCACTTCTGATTCATTGTTTGATGAATCCTTTGCTTGAACATGAAGATAATAAGTTTCAATTTGAGTCGAAATAGCTGCTTCAGTTACAGTTACTGTGTTTCCATAAGCATCGCTATTTGAAAATGTATGTGTTACCGATTGATTAACAGCATATCGAAATGTACAAGGACCTAAGTTGCATCCCCAAGTAAATGTTTTAGATGCTTTTGTAACATTATCGCTCTCAATACCTGTGACAAATAACTTCTGTAAAATAAAGAAGATGGTTTTCACCTCTGATTCATGATTTGAGGAATTTTTTACCTGAACATGAAGGTAATATGTCTCAGCTTGTGTAGACGTTGCTGTAGGTGTTACAGTCTCCGTACTTCCATAAGCATCTCCATTTGTAAATGTATGTGACAATGATTGATTAATAATATAGCGATATGTACAAGGACCTAAGTTACATCCCCAAGTAAATGTTTTAGATGCTTTTGCGTCAGTGTCACTTTCAATTCCTGTAACAGCTAATCCCTGTAAAACAAATAACACACTCTTAACATCGGATTCATTATTTAATGAATCTTTGGCCTGAACATGAAGGTAATATGTCTCAGTTTGCATAGAAGTTGCTGTAAATGTTGCAGTCGCTATACTTCCATAAGCATCACCATTTGTAAATGTATGTGTCATTGATTGATTAACAGCATAGCGATATGTACAAGTACCTGGTTCACAACTCCAATTAAATGTCTTAGATGCTTTTGCTACATTATCACTTTCGATACCTGTGACTGATAATCCTTGTAAAACAAAGGATACACTCTTGACTTCTGATTCATTACTTGAGGCATCTTTTGCCTGAACATGAAGATAATATGTCTCAGCCTGAGTTGAAGTTGCAGAACGTGTGACAGTCGCCGTACTTCCATAAGCATCGCCATTTGTAAACGTATGTGTTGATGATTGGTTAACTACATAACGATATGTACATGTCCCTGGTGCACAATTCCAAATAAAGATCTTAGATGATGTGGCAAAACTGTCATCTTCAATATCAATAACAGACAACCCTTGTAAAAGAAACGATACTGTTTTCACTTCTGATTCATTACTTGAGGTATCTTTTGCCTGAACATGAAGATAATATGTCTCAGCCTGAATTGAAGTTGCAGAACGTGTGACAGTCGCCGTACTTCCATAAGAATCGCCATTTGTAAACGTATGTGTTGATGATTGATTAACCACATAACGATATGTACAAGTACCCGGAGCACAACTCCAGGTGAATGCCTTAGATACTTTTGCATCATTATCATTTGAAAGGCCTGTAACAGCTAATCCCTGCAAAATAAATGAAACAGTTTTTACCTCTGACACATTATTTGCTGGATCTTTGCTCTGAACATGAAGGTAATATGTCTCACTTTGAGTTGAAGTTGCTGTCCGTGTTACCATCGTCGTACTATCATAAATGTCACTTTCAGAAAATGTATGGGTTGATGACTGATTAACCACATAACGATATGTACAAGAATCAAAACTACATCCCCATGTGAAGGTTTTAGATGGTGTGGGAGTACTATCATCTTCAATATTAATAACAGCTAATCCCTGTAAAACAAATGACACACTCTTAACATCGGATTCATTATTTAATGAATCTTTGGCCTGAACATGAAGGTAATACGTCTCAGCTTGTGTAGACGTTGCAGAACGTGTTACAGTCGCCGTACTTCCATAAGCATCGCCATTTGTAAACGTATGTGACGATGATTGATTAACCACATAACGATATGTACACGTCCCTGGTGCACAATCCCATGTAAAGGTCTTTGATACTTTTGCATCACTATCACTTGAAAGATCTGTAACAGCTAATCCCTGTAAAACAAATGACACACTCTTCACTTCTGACTCATTACCCAATGTATCCTTAGCCTGAACATGTAAATAAAGCCTTTGCGGGGTCAAACTCGTAGCTCTTTGCAAACCATTATTAAAGTTAGAAGAATATCGATGACTTTGAGGAAACCTATAGGTGGAATGTAGACCCACAGAAAAACGAAAAGCACAAGGCCCTACATTACATCCCCAATAGAATTGCTTAAATACTCTTACAGTAGTATCATTTTCAATACCTGTTACAACTAAATTCTGTAAGACAAACGATACACTCTTGACTGCTGACTCATTACTTGAAGAGTCTTTCGTTTGAACATGTAAATAATATGTTTCTGATGTATTAGAACTTGCTGTCCGTGTGACAGTCGCCGTACTTCCATAAGCATCGCCATTTGTAAACGTATGTGTTGATGATTGATTAACCACATAACGATATGTACAAGAATCAAGACTACATCCCCATGTGAAGGTTTTTGATACTTTTACGTCGCTATCACTTTCAATCCCTGTAACAGCTAATACCTGCAAAATAAATGACACACTCTTCACTTCTGACTCATTGCCCGATGTATCCTTAGCCTGAATGTGAAGATAATATGTCTCAGCCTGAGTTGAACTTGCTGTTCGTGTTACAGTTGTTATATTATCATAGGTATCACTGTCAGAAAATGTATGGGTTGACGACTGATTAACTACATAGCGATAAGTACACGTCCCTGGTACACAATCCCATGTGAACGTCTTTGATACTTTTGCATCACTATCACTTGAAAGATCTGTAACAGCTAATCCCTGTAAAACAAATGACACACTTTTAACTTCTGATTCATTACTTGAAGAGTCTTTCGCTTGAACATGTAAATAATATGTTTCTGATGTATTAGAACTTGCTGTCCTTGTTATAGTCGTCGTACTATCATAAATGTCACTTTCAGAAAATGTATGGGTTGACGACTGATTAACTACATAGCGATATGTACACGCCTCTGGTGCACAATCCCACGTGAACGTCTTTGATACTTTTACATCATTATCATCTGAAAGACCTGTAACAGCTAATCCCTGCAAAACAAATAACACACTCTTAACTTCTGACTCATTCCCCGATGTATCCTTAGCCTGAACGTGAAGATAATATGTCTCAGTCTGAGCGGAACTTGCTGTGCGTATTATAGTTGTTACAATACCGTAGCTATCACTGTCAGAAAATGTATGGGTTGACGATTGATTAACAACATAACGATATGTACACGTCCCTGGTGCACAATCCCATGTAAAGGTCTTTGATACTTTTGCATCACTATCACTTGAAAGATCTGTAACAGCTAATCCCTGTAAGACAAATGACACACTCTTAACATCGGATTCATTATTTAATGAATCTTTGGCCTGAACATGAAGGTAATACGTCTCAGCTTGTGTAGACGTTGCAGAACGTGTTACAGTCGCCGTACTTCCATAAGCATCGCCATTTGTAAACGTATGTGACGATGATTGATTAACCACATAACGATATGTACACGTCCCTGGTGCACAATCCCATGTAAAGGTCTTTGATACTTTTGCATCACTATCACTTGAAAGATCTGTAACAGCTAATCCCTGTAAAACAAATGACACACTCTTAACATCGGATTCATTATTTAATGAATCTTTGGCCTGAACATGAAGGTAATATGTCTCAGCTTGTGTAGATGTTGCTGTTCGTATTATAGTCGTTACAATACCATAGCTATCAGTGCTAGAAAATGTATGCGTTGATGACTGGTTAACGACATAGCGGTAAGTACATGTTCCTGGTCTACAATCCCACGTGAACATCTTAGATGGTGTGGCAGAACTATCATCTTCAATATTAATAACAGACAACCCTTGTAAAACAAACGATACTGTTTTGACTTCTGATTCATTACTTGAGGCATCTTTGGCCTGAACATGAAGGTAATATGTCTCAGCCTGAGTAGAAACAGCCGTCCGTGTAACAGTTGCTATATTATCGTAAGTATCAGAAGCAGAAAATGTATGGGTTGACGACTGATTAACCACATAACGATATGTACAAAAGTCAAGACTACATCCCCATGCAAAAGTTTTTGATACTTTTGCGTCACTATCATCTTCTAAACCTGTAACAGCTAATCCCTGTAAAACAAATGACACACTCTTAACATCGGATTCATTATTTAATGAATCTTTGGCCTGAACATGAAGGTAATACGTCTCAGCTTGTGTAGACGTTGCAGAACGTGTTACAGTCGCCGTACTTCCATAAGCATCGCCATTTGTAAATGTATGTGTTGATGATTGGTTAACTACATAACGATATGTACATGTCCATGGTGCACAATTCCATGTAAAGGTCTTTGATACTTTTGCAACACTGTCAATTGAAAGACCTGTAACTGATAATCTCTGCAAAACAAATGACACACTCTTAACATCGGATTCATTATTTGATGAATCTTTCGCTTGAACATGAAGGTAATACGTCTCAGCTTGTGTAGACGTTGCAGAACGTGTTACAGTCGCCGTGCTTCCATAAGCATCGCCATTTGTAAACGTATGTGACGATGATTGATTAACCACATAACGATATGTACAAAAGTCAAGACTACATCCCCATGCAAAAGTCTTTGATACTTTTGCAACACTGTCAATTGAAAGACCTGTAACTGATAATCTCTGCAAAACAAATGACACACTCTTAACATCGGATTCATTATTTGATGAATCTTTCGCTTGAACATGAAGGTAATACGTCTCAGCTTGTGTAGACGTTGCAGAACGTGTTACAGTCGCCGTGCTTCCATAAGCATCGCCATTTGTAAACGTATGTGACGATGATTGATTAACCACATAACGATATGTACAAAAGTCAAGACTACATCCCCATGCAAAAGTCTTTGATACTTTTGCAACACTGTCAATTGAAAGACCTGTAACTGATAATCCCTGCAAAACAAATGACACACTCTTAACTTCTGATTCATTACTTGAGGCATCTTTGGCCTGAACATGAAGGTAATATGTCTCAGCTTGTGTAGACGTTGCAGAACGTGTGACAGTCGTCATACTTCCATAAGCATCGCCATTGGTAAACGTATGTGTCGATGATTGATTAACAACATAACGATAAGTACACATCCATGGTGCACAATCCCATGTGAATGTCTTTGATACTTTTGCAACACTATCACTTGAAAGACCTATAACAGCTAATCCCTGCAAAACAAATGACACACTCTTAATATCGGATTCATTATTTGATGAATCTTTTGCTTGAACATGAAGATAATACGTCTCAGCCTGAGTGAAGTTCGCTGCCTGTATGACTGTCGTTGTACTACCATAGGCATCCGTGCCAGAAAACGTATGAGTCGATGATTGATTAACAGCATAACGATATGTGCAAGAGCCTAGAGTGCATCCCCATATGAATGTCTTAGATACTTTTGCATCCGTGTCACTTGCAATACCCGTAACATCTAACTTCTGCAAAACAAATGATGCACTCCTTACATCTGATTCATTATTTGATAAATCTTTCGCTTGAACATGAAGATAATACGTCTCAGCCTGAGTGGATGTAGCCATCCGTGTGACAGTTGTTGTATTACCATAAGTATCAGTAGCAGAAAATGTATGGGTCGATGATTTATTAACTACAAAACGATATTCACAAGAACTACCACTGCAGCTCCATGTAAATGTCTTCGACACTTTCGCAACACTATCACTTGAAAGACCCGTAACTTCCAATTTCTCTAAAACAAATGATACGCTCTTCACTTCTGACTCATCGCCCAACCCATCCTTAGCTTGAACATGTAAGTAATATGTCTCAGCTTGAGTAGAAACCGCCTTCCTTTCCATTCTAGTGACTTCTCCATAGGTATCACTGCTAGAAAATGTATGGGTCGATGATGTATTAACGGCATAACGAAATGTACAACGCTTATTACATCCCCACTCGAACACCTTAGAATTGCGAGGGGTCGTTTCACTTTCAATCCCTGTAACTTCTAGCTTTTGCAGAAAAAACGAAGCTGTCATAACATCAGATTCTTCACCTGAAGAATCCTTGGCCTGAACATGAAGGTAATAGGTTTCAACTTCACTGCTAGTGGGGACTTTTGTAACCGTAGAGACATTCTCATAAGAATCATTGCTAGAAAACGTATGAGTTTCTGATTGATTCATCACAAAACGAAAAGTACACGGTGCTCTGTTACATCCCCATGTAAAAGTCTTAAAGCCATCAGTAAAAAGCTTTGTTGATATGAATTCCGTTCTCATCCCTGTAACCATTAATTGCTGTAAAATAAACGACACACTCTTAACATCAGACTCGATGCCTGATGAATCCTTGGCTTGAACATGAAGATAATAGGTCTGAGTTTGATCGGAAGTTGCTGTCCGTGTTATGACCGTAGCACTTCCATAAGTATCACGGCTAGAAAATGCATGAGTTAATGACTGATTGACTACAAAACGAAACTCACAAGAATCTGCATTACATCCCCAAATTAAATTTTTAGAGTTGCGAGGAACAGCATCGCTTTCAATCCCAGTAACTACCAATTTCCTTAAAGTAAACGATACGCTTTTGATATCTGATTCATTACCTAAAGAATCCTTCGCTTGCACATGGAGATAATAGTTTTCAACCTGAGGAGAAATTGTCGCCTGTGTTATAGTGGTGACATTTCCATAAGAATCATTGTTGGAAAATATCTGCGTCAATGACTGAGTCACTGCATAACGAAAAGTACAACGACCTAGGTTACATCCCCACTTGAAAGTTTTAGGCTCTTTTACTGAACTATCATCTTCGATTCCTGTTACAAACAACTTTTGTAAAATAAATGATCCACTCTTAACTTCTGATTCATTACCTGAAGAGTCTTTGGCTTGAACATGGAGGTAATAGGTTTCAGGCTGAAGGCTAGCTGCTTCCTTAATCACCACATTTGTATTGCTATATAAATCTCTATCAGAAAAGGTATGTGACGATGACTGATTAACAGCATAACGATATGTACACCGATTTCTATTACATCCCCATCTCAAAGTTTTAGAAGCTTTTATTATCTTATCATCCTCAAAACCAGTTACAGCTAATTTCTGTAAAATAAAAAATACGCTTTTGACTTCTGATATATGACCTTCTGAATCTTTCGCTTGAACATGTAAATAATATCTCTGCGCTTGAGAACTCGAAGCCTCCTTAGTTAAGGTATTTACTCTCCCATAGATATCAAATTTAGAAAATGTATACCTCGGCGATTGATTCACCGTAAAACGATATGTACAGGGAGCATCACTACAGCTCCACTCAAAAATCTTAAACTCTCTAGAGGTACTATCATTTGCAATACCGGTAACATTTAATCCTTGTAGAGCAAACGATACACTCTTTACCTCTGATTCACTACCAGCCAGATCTCTGGCTTGAACATGTAAATAATAAGTTTTTGGATAACTCGTCGTCGCTATCTTTATTGCCGTATTGTTATCTTCATACGCCTTACTATCAGAAAAAACATGTAAGTTTGACTCGTTGATAGCAAAACGAAATTGACAAGTACCTCTATTACATCCCCATGTAAATTTCTTTGATTTCTTCGCTACTCCATCATTTTCAATATCAATCACCGCTAGCCTCTGCAGAAGAAATGAAACGCTCTTTACTTCTGACACGGTACCAGCCGCATCCTTCACTTGAACATGAAGATAGTGCTTTTCCATCTGTTCACTCGTAGCTGTCCGGCTCATCGTATTCATATCTTCATAGGGATCACGGCTAGAAAACGTATGTGTTGGCGATCGATTTATAGTAGCACGACATGTACAAGGCGGATTATTACATTTCCAGTTGAATGTTTTAGATTGCAATATAGAGTGATCATCCCCAACACCCATAACTATGAGTCTTTGTAAAATAAAGGACACACTTTTCACACCTGATTCATTGCCGGATTCACTTCTAGCTTGAACGTGTAGGTAATACTTCTTAGGTTCGATGCTAGTTGCCTCTTTTATCACTACAGTTGTATCGTTATACAAATCACTATCGGAGAAAGTGTGTGTCGATGATTCATTAATGACATGACGGAATGTACAGGGTCTAAAATCAGAAACACATTCCCAACTAAATCTCTTAAAAGATTTAGCTACTGAATCATTTGAGATACCTATAACCCATTCATTTCGATCTGTAGATGGCAACTCAATACTACCATCCTTATTACTACAACCAGTTATGCACAAGACAACAGAAAGAAAAGGTACAAATAAAAGATTAGCTCTTGTCAAAAATCCCCCTCCTTCCCAGCCTTAGATATTAATTCTCCTTTTTACAATTTGATGCATCCAAACATAGAACTTGTAATTTAAATTAGGTGTATGAATAACCTTAGTTCTTAATAAATTTTGTCAAGAAAATACAAAGTATTTAAAAAATAGAAGTGGATTTTATTAAAAATTTAAAAACATATGTCTCATTATGGAATAAGTTTATTCACAAAATGTCTCAATTAAATAAAAACACCTATTACAAATTATTTAGAAAATAAAAAAAGAAAAAAGAAATTTTATTGCAACTCAACTTGATTTTTGGAGATGTGAAAACATATTGAAGTCAAGTGATTATAAAGAGAGTTATAAATCCAAAGACAATCCCACATTAAAATGAGCAGACTGATTAGGAACATCAATCTCACCATTAGTGATTTTAAACTTAGATTGAGAAATGGTGTATTTCATCTCTGTAAAAAGAGATATCATCCGCCAATGATACCAGTTTTTATGTAAAGCCACTTGAAAAGTAAAGCCATTGAATTGATAACCTTTTAAACCAGGGGTATAGGATGTTACATTATTAATCTTTAAGTCAGGATGAGCCCAAATTGTTCCCAATCCTATTTTTGTTTTCAAAAAAATAAAATCACGGACATAGTTGAGATAAATATGATTGTATCCATCAGTTATTTCAAACTTTTGAATATTATCAGGTAGATTTTTTCCATATAACTTATTGTGAATGAATTCTATTTCTACAGAATCTTTCTCACTTATAAACATGTACCCTAACCTTAATCCATAATAAGGAGGTGATTTTAGAGGACGGGTATCAAAATGACCTGAAAACGTCTGAGTGTTTCCAGATTCATCAATATAGCTGACATCTTTATGGGTGTGAATTGCAGTTCCAAAAGAAATATCAAAGTAAAGAGGAGATCCATAGGATTTAAAACAAAAAAACAACAAAAATATACTGAAAGTACAATTTTTTAGTAAATTAAAAACCATTGAAATCACACACCCCTAAATTATAGATAGAAATATATACCAATAAGAAAGGGTAATCAAATTTTTACTTTACTTTGTACCCAACCCTACTGTAGGTGTTTCTCATGCTTTATCTCTTTCTTGTTTTTTATTCTTTATTTTCTATGGCAGAAGATCTCGACTCTGCTTTGTATCAGGCTGTATACCGACATAATTTTACAAGGGCAGAGCAACTTCTCAAGCAGGGAGCTGACCCCAATGCTTTCCAAGATAGTACCGGTAGGAGTGCTCTGCATATAGCTGCCTTTAGCAGAGAGCAACCAGAACTGTTTTTAAAACTACTATTTGATAATGGAGCTGATATTCATGCCCGAGATAGACATAACAATACCCCTTTACATCGAGCTATCCATCCTGAGGGTGTAATATTTCTTTTAAAAAAAGGAGCTAAAGTTGACGCTCAAAATGATCGTCAAGAAATTCCCCTGCATCATTTTGCTCGTTCATTTTGGATCTCTCCTGAGGCCTTACAACTTCTTTTGGAGCATCACTCTGATCCTCATGCTAAAAATGAAGATGGGCTAACAGCTTTACACATGACAAAAGATCCTAAAAAAATTCAATTACTGATGGAATACGGAGCTGACCCCAAGGCTCAGGACAATCGAGGAGATACTTCTCTTCATAAGATGACCCGCCCTCAACACTTTCACGCAGCAGAAACTCTTCTGAAACATGGTGCAAACCTTGCTACTCCAAATAAAAATGGAGAAACACCTTTGGATCTAGCTAAAGAAAACTCTGTCATTAATCGTCATAAACGCTCAATGAGATACGATACACGAACAGTTGACCTATTCCAACAATGGCAAAAAGAATCCCCACCTCTTCAGTTAAGCCTCTCCTTCTGCTTTCCCTAAGGACTGTCGAAAAGGTATCATCTACTTCGTTGCAACCACCCTCACTCCAAACCGTTCGGTTTGTACGCCTCGTATCTGATACCTTTTCAACAGTCCACTTGGCTTTTTATACGATTTTCTTTTTTACGTTTGACGGAGAACTTTTCTTAAGGTTCTCAAAACACAGGATGTATTATTTAAATTGACATTCAAAAACTCCATGTTAGCTAGCCATAGCGTACAATCGCATAGAATTGATGGAAACTTTGCTTTCTGATTATAAAATGGACCCCAATGGAGAAGCTAACACACTCCTCCTTCCCCTGCTCACAAAAGGTATAACCCCAAAGGCTATAGGAGTGCTTGCGCGATTTGGTGCCAATGTAAATGCTGTAGTAGAAATAACCCCCAGCTATTCACAAATCACTCCCAATGCCGCCAAAAGAGGCATAACTGAAAAACATGATAGAGGGCAGAATTTTGCAATAAGGGAAAAAACTATTTTGCAATTTTATGTCTCCTCCGGCTTTTCACTAAAAAGCATAGAAGCACTTATTGATGCTGGTGCCGATATAAATACAGAAGTCCAACCGGGTATAACAGCCCTACACCTGACTGTAGAAAGAGGAAACCAAGTCACAGTCCCAAGAGGACATGTAGCGAAACTACTTCTTGAGCGTGGTGCCGACCCGAAAGCAAAAGCTAAAGTTGGAAGATTTCAATGGCATAAACAAGGTCCTCCCTATGGTCGACGACACAACCATCCGAATGGAGGATGGTGGATTTACAAAAAACACAACGGCGTAGTAGAAGAAACCCCTACAGGGAGAGCTTTACGTCACGGAAAATTTGCACTAGCCACTATTTTAGCAACATACCGCCATCCTCCTTGCTACTAAAACAATAACCATCTTTTAATTATAGGTTTTTTCTAAGGAAGAAATTTTACACTTTGCAAAACAAAGACTTAAGTTTTTTACTAAGATACTTATAGGACTAGAGAGATAGAAATGGTGGAGAGTGAAGGATTTGAACCTTCGTAGGCATAAGCCGGCAGATTTACAGTCTGCTCCCTTTGACCACTCGGGCAACTCTCCAAAATAAAAATTGGAGCAGTAAGTGAGAGCTTAGAAGAATCACTTACTACCACTCGCTATATAATTATTTTTATTATACACCTTCTCAATAGGCCAGTGGAAATTTCTGAAATTTTACAGAAACCTTATCTCGATTTAGGATTCTTTATGGGTTTGAAAAATTAGTCTCTTAGTATACCGAAGTCGCCCTACTTTTGAAAATTGGTAAAGATAAGCTTATTTAAATTTCGTGGCGTGAATAAGAATACTTTTTATTCGCATTTATATAAAAATGTGAGTTTAGGTCTAACTGTAGAAATCATGACCCTATAGATTACTATTTTCTATATCGCGTCAAAAACCCCCTAAGCTACCTTGAACCTAAATATTTGACAAAGCAAAAAAACCTCTTTCTAGTTCAAATACATCCTTGAGCGTTTGTTTCGACAGAAATTTGATAATTTTTTGGATTAATTATCAATTTATCGAATTTTTTATTGACTATGCTATCAATTTATCGCATCCTGTTTTGGAATGGGAATTATTTCAAGACATCAGAAGTTGAGTAACAAACATAGCTTTTTTCTTTTTGGAGCAAGAGGCACAGGTAAAACAACTCTTTTGAAGCAATTGTTCTCACAGAACCATTCTCGCAAAACTAGTACACTTTGGATTAATCTCCTCTCCTTTACTGAGGAAAGAAGGTTTTCCCAAAACCCTGACTTACTCTCTGAAATTTTAGACTCTGAAAACTATCAGAGGATTATTATTGATGAAATTCAAAAAATTCCCAAACTCTTGGACATTGTCCATTTAGAAATAGAAAAAAATAAAAAACGGCAGTTTATTCTCACTGGATCAAGTGCTCGTAAATTAAAACGAGGAGCTGCCAATCTGCTAGCTGGTCGTCTGTTTACATTTTCTCTTTACCCCTTAACTCACATAGAACTCAAATCTTCGTTCAATTTAAACCATGCCCTCCAAATGGGAACACTGCCGGGACTACTCAATTTTTCCCAGAAGAAAAATCAAATTCGATATTTAAATTCTTATGTTGAAACTTATTTAAAAGAAGAGGTTTTCATCGAGCAACTCGTGAGGAAAATAAACCCATTCAGAAACTTTCTGGAAATTGCATCACAGACCAACGGAGAGATTGTCAATTTCTCTAAAATAGCTAGAGATGTTGGTGTTGAGCACACTACAGTCAAAACGTATTTTGATATTATAGTAGACACTCACTTGGGTTTTTATTTAAACAGCTTTGATCGTTCTATCAGAAAACAACAAAATCAAGCCCCCAAGTTTTTTCTTTTTGACCATGGAGTTAAGCGAGTTTTGTCAGGAGAAAGTGAAACGCCTCTGAGAAAGGGTAGTTATAGTTACGGAAAGGCCTTTGAGCATTTTGTTATTTTGGAGCTTTTACGATTAAATAGTTATTATGAAAAGAATCTCAAGGTGTCTTACCTTAGGGACAAGGACAACAATGAGATTGATCTCGTTATTCAATTTCCGAATAAGAAAGAACTTATTATTGAGATTAAATCTACCGAAGAAAGCAACCGGGAACATGAAAAAAATCTTGTCAAGTTTACAAAAATTTGGGATCGACCTTGTATGGCACAAGTCTGGTCCAATGATTCTAAAAATCGCAAGATTGGATCAATTCAGCACTACCATTGGCAAACGGGGATCAAAAAAGTTTTTGAAACTAAATAACGTACCTACTGCCAACGGCATATGCGTGGCCAATGGAAATTTACGAAATTTTGCTCTACCTCAAATCAAACCTGCCATTCCCCGCAGCATCTTTAATAGTAAGTAAGGCATCTACTACGCCGACAACCTGATCTAAGGGAAGAGAAGTGGCCGCATCGCTTTTGGCAGCAGGGGGATCAGGATGACATTCCATAAAAAAACCGTCCGCTCCAGCAGCAGCGGCGGCCTCAGCCAGAACCAGGATATGCTCCCTATTTCCCCCACTGCTCTTGCCTAATCCTCCCGGTCTCTGCACGCAATGGGTACAGTCGTGAATTGTCTTAACTCCAAAACCCTGCATGATTTGAAAGCTAGTCATGTCCACTACCAAGTTATTGTAACCAAAAAAAGTCCCTCGCTCCGTAAACAAGAGATGCTCTTTAGAGAGAAGAGGTTCCACCTTACCAATGATATTTTCCACGTCCCAAGGGGCCAAAAATTGCCCTTTCTTAATATTCATTCTCCTGCCGTATCGAGCGCAGGCCTTGGCTCCGGCTACGACGAGATCGGTTTGTCGACAGAGAAAGGCTGGTACCTGGAGAATATCCACGACGCTCGCCACATCCTCTGCCTGATCTGGCAAGTGATAATCCGTCACGACGGGAAGTCCAGTTGTCTCCTTAACTTTTTCTAAAATGCGCAGCCCCTCTTCTAATCCCAATCCCCGAAAAGAGTCCACGGAGGTACGATTGGCCTTATCGAAACTCCCCTTATAAGTGAGTTGGATGCGATCTTCCCAGGGATGCAAGGCTTTCTGGAGAGTTTCTGCCGTTCGCAAAGTGATGTCTATCCCTTCAATCACGCACGTTCCAATGAGAAAATCAACTTGATCATTTTTTGACATCATGCCCTCCCTCATTTTAGTACTTCACCGATAAAGATTTAAGTTCATAACTAGTTAAGGTTTTTTACGGACCATAGAAAGTAGTAATCCAATAGAGTCTTTATTTTTGTGGTTAAACCTAAACTCTTTTAAATGCAAATAAAATAGATAAAATTAACACTCTCCCCGTCCTGCGCTTCGGAATAATCTGTAACCTATGTATCCGGAAAGAATCCAAGGAAAAATGGAGCAGTAAGCGAGAACCCAGACGAACCACTCGCTGCTACACACCAACTATCCGTTTTTATTACACACTTCCTCAATAGGCCAGTGGAAAATTGCGGAATATTACGGAAACTCTACCTCGATTTTGACCTTTCCGTGAGCGATATTGTCGAATTGACCGGCTCTGCGTGGTCAAAGGCCTCCATCCTCCAGGCAATGAGAGCATACGGCATAACCAAGGAAAAATCCCTTACCCTACGTCCCCCATACGGCATGTGCATAACCAATGGACGACTTGCTCCCTGCGAAAAAGAGCAGGCGGCCATCAAGCTCATGCTCAAATTGAGGAGTGAGAGAAAGTCTCTGCGAGAAATTGCGAGACATCTCGACAAGAGAAAAATCAAAAGCAAAATGGGTCGCCAGTGGAGTGCAACAGCCGTTGGCATTATTATAAAACGAGAATCAAGAATAGATAACCATGAGCAATAAAATACAAAAACCGAGGAGGAAACGATGACCATTTTTCGATTTTTAACCGATCTTGCATTTTTTATTTTTACTACTGGAGGCATTATTTTTGGCAGTTATCACGGCCTTGAGAAAATCTACGAAGCCGTAAAAAAAAATCTCTTATTCAGATTCAAAAGGGACTGCCCAAGATAGAGCCTTTTGTGCAAAAGATGACAGGGCAAAAATTGGGTCTATAACTTACTCTTACACTGCACAGACAAAGAAGCCATTGATTCGCACAGATAAAATATTAATTGTTGGATGTAGTATTAGGGGAAAGCTCCAAACTTAGACCAAAAAATGAACCTATGATGTCTGCAAACATAGGATCTAGCAAGGCACCGATATGGGCCCCATACCTTGGATTAAAAACTGTAATGTGAGGATTTCTTCTTGCAGAGTTCAATATCTCCGTAATGTCCTCGGGCTGGGAAGAGTTGTCAAAAGTAGAGAGGACAGGGTCGTCTTGTGAGAAATAAATCAAGAGCTTTTTTTCAAGCTGTTCAAAAACCGGCAGCAGGGATGTTGCCTTATCATACTCTGAGTTAATATCTTGATAATCACCCACTATACCATTTCGAAAGCCTGTATTGATATAAACATTATAATAACTGAGTTCACCCTGGATGCTTTTAAACGAGATGTCAAGTGCCTTTAAAGTCCTCCTTAAGTCCGACACTGTAAACTCATTATCAAACCTGCTTCTAAAATCGCTGGGATCCTTCCTGTATTTCTCAATAATATCAATCCAATCTATTCCCGTCTGATCCCTAAAGAAGTCTCCAATAACCCACAAAATATTTGAAAAATCACTCGAAGTTAAACTATGCTTGTATCCCATTGCCTTTTGCTGTTGATAGAGATTGTCTAAATTCCCAAACGATATCCTCCCGTGCAATGTCGGGCTAAAAGCTATCCCCCCTAAGTTAAAAGCCAGTCTATCATCATGGGACAAGATCATAGGAACTAGTCCACCTCCTCCAGAAAACCCCACTATGCCAGCTAAGGCTGCCCCATCCTTTTCCAATATATAATTGCTTAGTCTTAAATAAATATCTCTGGATAGAGAGACAACATCATAGGGGATTTGAGTGCAGCGATCTTTCAGAAAGTGCGGCGAGAGATAGCCATCCATAGATATGATATTGATATCACCAAAATGCTTTTCAAGGACTTTAGCCGTCGGGTAGGTATGACCCCCTAGGCCCCGAGAATACGCACCAGGAAGGATGATAAAAAATAATCCGCGTTCATTCTTTGAATCCTTCACATAAGCCCTTAGGTCATAGGGGCATGCCTTCGACTCTGAAGAAGGGGGGAGGCTAACTTTCCGGTAGGCGGCTTTTTCCTCCCTGGGAAAAGGATCTTTTCTAGCTGCCACAACAGAAACAAGCTTGGGGTCGTAGGGAACCACAGTACCACCAACATTCAACTCACCTAGGATACCTTCAGTAGCAAAGGGGCTTTTGTTCAAAGCTCTCCAGAGTTGTCCTGCTGCAGACGAAGGACTCCTCTCTCCTCCCTTCATTATTAACTTGCTTCTTATTGAAGAACAGGCCTCAAGGTTGAATAGGAGGACGAAGATAAACAGTTTTTGCATAAAGCCCTTCAAAATTTGTTTCAGTTCAAGACTCCCTTTAAGAGGGAATATCCTGAAACTTTTATAGAATGGAGCTGGATATGGGACTCGAACCCGCAACCTGCTGATTACAAATCAGCTGCTCTACCAATTGAGCTAATCCAGCACATGACTTAGATATACTTAATTTTTTAAAAAAATCCATAAAGAGTGTCAAACCTATATTCCACTCTGACGACAGACTTCTGCCATAGCAATAGCCAAACTCGTCGACACATTTAAACTCGCCGACCCCTCTGTCTGAGGAATACTACGCAACTCGTCGCAAACATTTAATGTTGATTTTTTAAGACCATGTGTTTCAGATCCCGCAACCCATATGATTTTTTCAGGCAATGTACCTTCCCAAAGAGAATGATCAGCTCCCTGATCCAGTCCTAAAATCCAAAACCCCGAATCCTTCCACGATTTTAATTCTGTAGCAACATTGGAAACATAACTTATCGGTACATGCTCTGCCCCTCCACTGGCCACTTTGGCAACTGAGGCTGTCAATCCCACACCTTTAGAATTCGGCAGTATTAAACCCTTTACCCCCAATAACCAAGCTGTTCGCAATACACTTCCTAAGTTCTGCGGATCTTCAACACCATCTAAAGCCACTAAACACAACCTTCTCTTTGCCTCTCTATATACACTCTCTTGAAACTCAGGATCTTCACTTAATTCCATACCAATTCCCTGGTGCCCCAAACTCCATTCATTGAGCTTATGACCAATAATTTTTACTTTTGCACCAGCAGCTTTGGCAGCTCGTATGAATTCTCGATTATCGTTTTCTGATTTCAGATAAACACACTTAACCGCATGAGGTCTGACTTTTAAAGCCTCTTTACAAGAATGAATTCCACAAATACGTCTCATATATTATGATTTACCAAGCCAATCTAAAACAAAGGGAACCACAGCATCCACAGATTGGGACTGCTTTTCTTGAGTCTTCCTCATTACAACTTCAACTTCATTTTTTTCAAGTCCACGTCGACCAATAACAAGTCTTATAGGAAAACCCAATAAATCAGCATCATTGAATTTAACGCCAGGTCTTTCTTCACGATCATCAACCAAAACGGAGTAACCCTTTTCATTCAGTGAAGTTTCAATTTTCTGAACCAACTCCACAGCCTTCTTCTCTAAAGGATCTAATAAACATATGTGCACATCATAGGGGGATAATTCTTTTGGCCAAATAATTCCCTTATCATCATGAGATTGTTCTATCGCCGCCTGAACCGTTCGTGTAACACCCAAACCATAACATCCCATCTCTATAGGCGCACTAACACCCTCTTTGTTTAAGTAAGAAGCTTTCATAGACTCAGAATACTTTGTTCCCAAATAAAAAATATGTCCTACCTCAATCCCTCTCATAGAAATATATTTTCCGTCTTGACACTTCGGACATGGTAATCCTTCTTGCGCCTTAACAAGATCTGCAAAGTTCTCAGCACTTAATTTAAAATCCCTATCTCTATTCACATTCTTAAAATGAAAATCATCTTCATTGGCACCAACTGTAAAATTCGACATCTCCTTAAGAGCATTATCAGCATATATGGGAATTTTAAGACCAACAGGGCCACAACTTCCCGGATCGGCTCCCGTCACCTCTCTGACCTCTTTATCATTTAACAAAAGAGGTTCCATTTCCATTCCCAAAACCTGTTTTAACTTGATAGCGTTCACTTCATCTGAACCACGCAAAAGAACACAAATTGGCTTCTTATCAGGCCCTTCATAAAAAAGTGTCTTAACAAGATCTGATTCAATACATTTAAGACTCTTTGCTAAATCAGATATGGTTCTTAATCCCTTGGTGGCAAACTTTTCTAACTTATGCGTTGGCTCTTGAACCTCTTTATAACGATCCACAACGGGGGCAATTTCTGCATTGGCTGCAAATTCACACTTGTCACAAACTAAAAGCGCATCCTCTCCCGCCTCTGCAAGAACTTGAAACTCATGACTCTTATCTCCTCCAATCGCTCCAGAGTCTGCGGCTACAACTCTATACTGAAGACCCAAACGATCAAAAATACGCACATAGGCTTGATGTAATTTATCATAGGCCTCTAAAGCTTTTGCACTATCAACATCAAAAGAATAGGCATCTTTCATAATAAATTCACGAGCACGCAACAAACCAAACCGAGGCCGAATTTCATCTCTATATTTTGTCTGAATTTGATAGAGTATTTTGGGTAAATCTCTATAGCTTTTAATATCTTTCCTCGCGATATCAGTGACAACTTCCTCATGAGTAGGCCCTAACGTCTGCCACTGGTCATTGCGGTTTTTAAACTTTAATAAAAGATCCCCTGCTGTTTCCCATCGGCCTGACTCCTCCCAAATATCTCTGGGCTGAACCATGGGCATAAGAATTTCTACACAGTCTATTTTATCAAGTTCTTCACGAACAATTTTTTCTATTTTTCGAATCACCCGTGTAGCTAGATTTTGATAAGAGTAAAGGCCTGGACTTAGTTTTTTCACCATACCCGAGCGAATCAATAACTTATGACTGGCAATATCTGCATCCGAAGGTGCTTCTCTGATGGTAAAAATATGAGAACTTGTCCACTTCACAGTTATTCTCCTAATGACATATCATCTAAATTAAAAGTCTTAATCTTATGAGAAAGAGTGCGACTTTCAAGACCAATATCCTTAGCCGTTTTCGCAATATCCCCCTTATGTTTACTTAATTTATTTTGAATATATTCTTTTTCAAATTGCGCCCGAGCTAACTTAAAATTCTTGCTCATTATTTTTTCAGTCCCTTTCTTTTGAAAACCCGCCAATGTCAGCTCATCAACACCAATGATTTCCTTTTCCACAAAAATATATAATCTTTCTACAAAATTTTTCAATTCCCAAATATTCCCATCCCATTCACAGCTCTTTAGCTCTTGCAATGCCTCTTCTGTTATTGTCTTCAAACGATAACCACCCGTTCTCGCAAAATGCCCCAAGAAATGTATAACCAAAGCTGGAACATCATCCCGTCTTTCAGAAAGTTTTGGAATAGCCACAAAATTCTTAGACAATAAATCCACTAAATCTTGTCTTACAGTTCCTGCTCTTACTTCTTGCTCTAAATTCTTTCCAGTTGTTGCAATAACACGAACATCCACCCTCGTTTTATCTTCTCCCCCTGCCTTTTGATACTCATCTGTTTTTAAAAATTCGACCAACTTCAACTGCACATCCATAGGAAGTGCTGTAAACTCATCAAGAACTAATGTTCCTCCATGAGAAAGCTCTAACTGTCCCCGACTGCCTTTTTTAATATGAGAAAATGCCCCTTGTTCAAAACCAAAAAGATCAAACTCTGCCAAGTCCTCCGCCAATGCACAACAAGACACTTCAATAAAAGGTCGGCCCGCTCTATGACTTAAATAATGTGTGTTTTGAGCAATCAAAGATTTGCCCACACCACGATCACCCTGAATAAGTATGCAACCAGTTTCTGAACTCATACGTGCTAAAGTGGATTTGATGTCCTTTATAGAAAGACTATTTCCTATAATGGCAATACTATCTCGAAATCTGTTTATAACATCTTCTTTTTCGCGTTTCTCTTCTTGAAAAGACAGAACATTTTGTATCAAGATGAATACTTTTTCTAACGAAAGAGGTTTTTCTACAAAATCCCACGCTCCTAACTTTGTCGCCCTCACGGCTGTTTCTATATTGCCATGACCTGACATCATAATAAATTCAGCAGAATGCTTTATCTCTTGAGCCTTTTGTAACACTTGTATGCCATCAAATCCTCCCGGCATCCAAATATCCAGGAGAACAACGGCTATATTTTGTTTAGAAAGAAGCTCCAAAGCCTCCTCACCATTTTGACAAGAAATAACCTCATAACCTTCATCAGTCAGCGAGTCTGCCAATAAATCGCGAATGGTTTCCTCATCATCTACAATTAAAATTTTCTCTTTTCTTAAAGCACTCACTTCTACCTCTACTGCATCTCTAAATTCTGCATTTCAAAAATATTTTCTTTTTTAGATATTCTAACAGGCATTTCAAATATAATACGAGTCCCACAAGGTTTATGGGGTACCACTTTAACTTCACCATGGTGATCAGAAATAATTTTTTTCACAATAGCCAATCCCAAACCTGTTCCCACATCCTTTGTACTATAATAGGGTTCAAATATCTGTTCTCTAACATTCACAGGAATACCAACTCCATTATCTAAAACTTCTACTTGTACAAGTTTTTGCATATTATCATATTGTGTTTTTATTGCAACAGAAGGAGCTTCTTTGCCCTTGGTAGCAGCAATCGCATTTTCAATGAGGTTCATAAGAACTCTTTTTATTTGATAGGGGTCAAATAAAAACGAAGGCAATCTGACATCTTTTTCAAACTCAAACTGTACCCTCTTATACCCCGTTCGATACAAAACCAAGACTTCATCAATTAATTTATGAAAGTCAGCCTCTTGTATCTTGGCCTGAGGAAGCCTTGCAAACTCCCCAAATTCATTGACCAATTCTTTCAAGCCATCAACCTCATTAATAATTGTCTGTGTGCACTTAGAAAAAGCAGGATCTGCAACATCTTCTCCAAACTTTTTTTCCAAACGTTGAGCGGCCAAGCGGATGGGTGTTAAAGGGTTTTTGATTTCATGAGCAATTCTCCGTGCCACTTCTGTCCACGCTGATTTTCTCTGAGCACTTATCATATCCGTCAAATCATCAAATACTATTATTAAACCAACGTTTTTATGATCTGGATCTTTTAAAGAAGATAGTGTCACCTGAAATGTTCTCATTTCATCAATAACTTTAATAGAAACTTCTTTTTCTAAAGTTTGCCCTTTATATTTCTCCAAAGCATTCACCATATCCTTTAAAAGAAGGCGGTGCTCTCTGGGAAGAATATCAATGAGCTTCTTTCCTACAAAACGAGATAAATCAATTTTTAATAACTTCTCAGCATATTGACTGTAGGCTGTCAAACGTCCACCACTATCTAAAGATAACACCCCTGTCATTACATTCGACAAAACAACATTAATATAGTGACTGTACTCATTCAAATCAGAGTTTTTCTTTCTAATCTCTTCTTCAGATTTTTCCAACTCAGACATCATTGTATTAAAACTTGTAACAAGCTGATGAATTTCATCACTTCCCGATTGAATTTCCACAGGTTTATATTGTCTTTTTGAAACCCTTCGCGCAGCTCCCCCTAATAAAGACAATGGGGTCGATAGCTGTTTAGCCAAATGAAAACCAAACCATGTGGCCGCAAGAAGAATAACCAAAGTCATTAATATGAGGATAACCAAATAAATGGATTTTAAAGGGTACTCCAAAGGATTATCTTCACGAAATTGACTATAGGTTGTTGAGATATCATCAATCTTAGAGAGCAAAGAGGTTGGAATATAAGATGAAATCACCACTGCGCCTTCAATTGATTCAGGCTCCTCTACAGGAACAATAACACGAATCAAATTTCCCTCTGAGAAATGATGAATTGTACTTGATACATGACCCAGGAGTAGACCTTTTTTTAAAAATTCTAAAGAGACCCTGGGAATATGATTTAAACTTATATTTTTAGAAACAACAAGAGTCGGATCTTTAATAATATCTTCATAATATTCTATAGCATCCACATTATATTCGTTTATAGATCGTTGTAGTAAATGAGATATATCTTCTTCTTTGGACAAAGAAACTTTCTTTGCCACTTTCTCAGCAAAGCTCTGATTTTTATCTTTGGCGGAATTATAAAATACATTTGTCACTTCCAAAGCACTTTTTAAAACGCTACCTGTTTTAACGTTGAACCATTTATCAAAACTGCTATTGATATAGAAAACAGAAATCAAAAACATAAACACAGTGGGAACAAAACTAAAGGCCACAAAAGCCACTATAAGTTTGGCTCTGAGGGAAGAGGCAATAAGACGCCCTCGCCTTTCAACAAAGATCTTCACCACATTTCTAAAGATGAGGAATAAAACAACAAGAAGAAGAATAAAGTTAAGATTAACTAACCCAAAAAAGAATATGGTATCAGAAAAGGGAAGCTCTTCACCCATCTGAGTAAAACGAAACTTAACCCAAGTTAAAACAAGAAGTGAGAGAATCAAAAAGCCAACAATAATAGCCTCTCGCTTCCTCTTACGAAGCTCAGCACTCCAATTCATTTGAGAAGTGTTTTTTTTCTTATCGCCCGTCATACTCTCTTGTGTTCTCTAACTCTCTATTATTTTCGTTTACTTTCATGTATTTGTTTATAGATTGAGCCAGACCTATTATTTCCAAAGTCACACTGGCTGCTTCAGATCCTTTATTTCCTTTTTTACCACCAGCTCTTTCCAAAGCCTGAAGAGATGTTTCTGTCGTCAACACTCCCATACCAATGGGAACTCCTGTTTCTAATTGCAAAGACAAACATCCACGTTCCACGGTATTGCAAACAAACTCATAATGAGATGTTTCGCCACGAATAACACAACCCAAAGCCACCACACCATCGCATCCTTCTGCAATTAACTTTTTTGTTACCAAGGGAATTTCAATAGCACCAGGAACATGAATTAAAAAAATCTGTTTCACTCCTGCCTGTTTTAAAGTCTCAAGAGCCCCCTGCTCTAACTTTTCCGTAACTTGACGATTAAACTTAGAGACAACCACACCTATTTTTAATATTTCAGGCTGCACCTGACTTTTTAAAACTCTCACAAATGTAGACCTTCATCAAAATGACTTAAAAGATGTCCCATTTTTGTATGCTTTGTTTTTAAGTACTTAGAATTTTCCTGACCGGGAGGAATCTCAAGTGGAACACGTTCAACAATTTCAAGTCCATACCCTTTTAACCCCACTCTTTTAGCTGGATTATTTGTCAATAATCTAATCTTTTGTATCCCAATGGCTCTTAATATCTGAGCACCAATACCATAATCACGATTATCATCTCTAAAGCCCAAATGAATATTGGCCTCTACAGTATCCAGTCCATTTTTTTCTTGAAGAGCATAACTGCGAATCTTATTTCCCAAACCTATACCTCTTCCCTCCTGCCTCAAATAGAGCAAGACACCTTTGCCTTCCTTTTCAATCGCCTCTAGTGCTTTATGCAACTGAGGTCCACAATCACATCTCAAGCTACCAAACACATCTCCCGTCATACATTCTGAATGAACACGAACTAAGTTGGATTCTCCCTGTTCAATCTCACCCTTCTGCACAACAAGATGTTCTGAATTATCAATTAAATTTTGAAAGATACGCACACGAAAATCTTTACCAAACTTATTAGGTAAACTAGCACTTGCCACTTCCGCAACTAAAGACTCATTACGAATTCTATGTTTTATAAGATCGACTATACTTCCAATTTTTAAATCATTTTGTTTCGCAAATTTTTGAAGATCTGTTAGCCGAGCCATAGACCCATCTTCATTCATAACTTCACAAATAACGGCTGCTGGCCAGTAACCTGCTAATTTACAAAGATCGACACTCCCCTCTGTATGCCCTGCTCTTTTTAAAACACCACCCTCTTGGGCCCTAATAGGGAAAATATGTCCAGGAGTCACCACATCTTTTGATGTGGACAAGGGATGACTGGCAACTTTTATAGTGCGTGTTCTATCATAGGCTGAAATTCCAGTTGTTACCCCCCGAGAAGCTTCAATACTCACAGTAAACGCCGTTTTATGTGATGACATATTCAATTCATCTTTAACCATTAAGGGAAGTCCCAACCTCTGAACTTGTTCTTTTGTCAAACTCAGACAAATAAGACCCCTGGCATTTTTAGCCATAAAATTAACGGCTTCAGGCGTTGCTCTCTCTGCTGGCAGAATGAGATCTCCCTCATTCTCCCTCTCTTCATCGTCCACAAGAACAACCATCTTGCCCTGACGTAAATCTTCAACAAGTTCTTCAATAGTATTTAGCATAATAAATTTCTACATCCTCATTTTTACTTTACAGCAAACAACTTAAAAAATACTGTCCATTTATAAATTCCCTCTATTTAAAAAAGAATCACGTAGCCAGCCGATGGGTTTCTTAGGCATTTGTCTTATTAAAATATTTCGAAAGTACTCTTTGATGTTTAAATTTTCAATATAATTCGCAATGGACTTTGCAACCATATCCATTTCCACGCACACCTTATCACCTATTTGAAGCTCTCCTAGGTTTGTTCTTTTCAAAGTCTCAGGAATCAAATCTAGGCTCACTTCATTTTTTCTAACGGCATTAACTGTGAGGCTAACTCCATTAAGAGCCAATGAGCCCTTACTCCAAACAAGGGGCATAAGGTTTTCAGGTAAATGCAGAGTTAAACGACATATTTCAAAACCATTGACTTTATTGACGATTTGACCGACGCCATCGACATGACCAGTAACAAAATGTCCATGAATTCTTGTGCCAAAGGGTAGAGAACGCTCTAAGTTAAAAACTTTTTCTCTTTCATCAGAAAATCTATGCCACCCTGTAACCCTTAAAGTCTCAGGGCCAACAGCAAAAGTGATTTTTCGTCGGGTCCGATTTTCTATCGTCAGACATACACCATCTACTGAAACACTGTCCCCCTTTTTTAGGTCATTAAGACTCTTAGGCCTAGAAAGGCACAGTTCATAGATATTTTGACGTTGCTTAAAGTGTATAAGTTCACTTGTTTCTTCAATAATTCCTGAAAACATATAACTCTCTTTCTCCCAAGAACAGAATGCTAACAGTCAACTTTCTAGTCAAAGTAACTAGAAAGCTAATATAAAAAATTCACACTCCACTTTTCATAAAAAAAATGAGAAAGTGTGAGAGTAAAGATAACAATGACAAACTCACTTATTTTCTTATTTCTTGTCCTACTATTTATTGGCCTTGTAGGGGCTATATGGCTGTATTATCACCGCCGCAAAGATTTAAATGCGCCCCCCTTTGTTTATCCCCACCCTAAAACACAGACAGTCGATGATACGCATATTCACTACGTCCAAGTGGGAAAGGGGCCTCATTTGGTTCTTCTTCATGGGTTATCGGCCTCAATATATTCTTGGCGATTTCTGATCCCGCTATTATCAAAACACTATACTGTTACAGCATTGGATATTCCTGGCTTTGGACTCAGCTCCAAAGATCCCAATCGAAATTATGATTTGGATGAACAAACACAAGTTATTACAGATTTTTTAAATGAGATTAAAATTAAGCAGGCTATTCTTGTAGGAAGCTCTATGGGTGGAACTATTGCTCTCTGGCTAGCTAAAAAGGATCCCAAACGTTTCTCTGAGGTTATCGCCCTTGCTCCCGCAACCAACCCTTCTATTGTAAGGTACAATTATTATAAATTAGCCCAAACCCCTTTTCCAAAAATCAAATATTATCTTTTAAACCGATTCATTATTAAAGTCGCCATGCAAAGGGTAATGACGAATCATGACCTTATTACATCAGAATCCATAAATGCCTATTTGCTTCCATACATAACCGACAAAAACAGCATGACGTGTTTTTTTAAATCAACGAAATTGCTCAAGGACTCCCGACTTCCCCATGAATTAAAGGATATTTCATCAAAGGTGCAGATTATCTATGGAGCGAAAGACAAGGTCATTCCTCAGTTTGTTGTAGAGGAGCTGACATCTATCCTTCCTCATGCCGTTTTAGACATCCATCCTACTTCTGGCCATCATGTTATGGAAGATGTACCTGATTGGACATATGATCGAATACTGAAATTCCTCATGGACGGTTGAAAAAGCATTATCTACTTCGTTGCAATCACTCAAACACTCACTCCGACGTAGGAAAAACTACGCCTCCGCTCGGTTTGAGCTTGAATGCCTCGTATCTAACGCTTTTTCAACCGTCCAGCATTAATCAGTTCAATTGAAAAAACATTATCTACTTTGTTGCAATCACTCAAACCTCACTCCAACGTAGGAAAAACTCACAAAATCTTAAACCCCAGAAAGGAAGAGGAATTACTATTTTTTGACTTCATGGGAGGGAATTTTTCTCAGCAGAGTTCAAAACGAGTTTTCTGAGGCGCAGGGCGTATCTCCCGAAGGGAGAGACGAGCTGCGAACCCTCAGAACTGTCTGAGCTTTTGAACTCTGCTGAGAAAAATTCCCAATTCAAACATAAAAAAATGCGCACGATGAATTAAATCCTAGCTTAAAGTCTAGCGTTTCCTTCTGGAATTTTGTGTCTCTTTAAAAACGATATATCTCTAATATTTTCAGTAACTTATATGCCATAAGCCCTACCCCATAATAGCGTCTGTTTTACAAAAATAGGTCTAGAGAAAAATAAAAGTAAATTTTTCTTAAGTCCTTATACCAAAGTCCGATAACTATTTTGTAACAGGGAGGATTTGTTATGAATCACGGCCAGCAAAAAATATCAAAAAGATTAAAAAGTATGGCTTTAAATACGTTCATCATCCTATCAATGGCTGTATGTACAACGTTGATATCTGGTTGTGATGACGATAACGGATACGGCTATAATAACGGGTATGGTTATAATAACTACGGTTATAATAACTATGGAAACGACTATTATGGTAATTATGGAAACTACAATACTGGTTATAATCAGTACGGTCCTAACTACAGAGACCCCTACTGTAATGACCAAGCCATCCGATACCAAAGCGATGACAGCTCTATAAGCTGGGGACGTCGTTGCCGACAGCAAAATCCATGGGGCTATGGCTACAACTATGGTTACAATGGATATAACTATTAAGTAGAATACATCTAATAAGTTAAGTAAAAAAGGCTAAGGTATATATACCTTAGCCTTTTTTTTGTTCTTCAAAAAATAATGCTATTTTAGGACTATTCGTGGACCAATAGGAGGCCTCCCCATCCGTGCGAAATCATCTGTGGAGAGGGACCACAAACTATTGGTTATTTTGCCTTTGTCCCTCTAGTGGCAGCGTGTCGGGAGAGCCTATCTGGCACTGGTTCCCTCCCAAGCATGGGCCGAGAGCCTTCAATAATATCGTCCCTGGATTCTTACCCTTAGAGGCCTAGACCAAAGAAAAAAATATTGATTTTTATATATACTCCCATTTATAGATTTTCCTATCACGTTAAAATAATATCTTTAGAAATAGGGGAGCTATAATGGCTAAGAAAAGACGAGCAAAAAACAAAAAAGCAGCTAAAAGAAAGTCAAAAAGAAAAGTGGCCAAAAAGAAAACAAAGAAAAAGTCTGTAAAAAGAAAACCGGCTAAAAAAAAGGCCAAGAAAAAAGCCAAAAGAAAAGCCGGCAAAAAGAAGACCAAGAAAAAGACTAAAAAGAAAAAGTCGGCAAAAAGAAAACCAGCTAAGAAAAAAGCTAAAAGCAAAAAATCTGTAAAAAGAAAACCGACTAAAAAGAAAGCCAAGGTTATCAGAAAAAAAGAAACCTCTAAAAAAGAGACAGGGGACATTAACAAACCTACAGTCCGAAGCCTTGCTGAAATCGCAAAGGATGAAAATCCTCTACAACACCAAATGACAAACCCCCTAGCCGCTGATCCCAAATCGGAAGGCCCCAAACGAGATATGCCTTCGGACTTCTCTATAGATGATGATATAGGTATGGATGAAGCTTCTTTTGAAAACACTGATGAACTACAAACAAGCAACTATGAAGATATTGGAGACATTGAGGAAAAACTCATAAATGATGACTATGACGATCTTTCAAATACAGATCCCGATGATGATGATGACGAATCTGGTTTGTTTTAAAAAAGAAAAGGTCATCTTTTCATAGAATTGACTCACGTAAATATCTTACTCTTAAAACTTTCTCCCTCTTTTCATTCATACAAGAACTAGAAGAGAGGGAGAAAAATAAAAGGAGCCCCCTTGCATATCTGGAAAGGAATTCACACTCTCCCCCGCCCTCTCAATGGTTCTGTTTTCACACTGGGAAACTTTGATGGCGTCCACTTAGGGCACCGTAAAATCATTTCAAAATTACTGGACTGTGCCCAGAAAAACCCTTCTTTGGAATCTGTGGTTTTTACCTTCCACCCTCACCCCAGAAAAATTTTAAACCCTCAATCCTCTTTCACAAGACTCTTCCATTTTGATGACCAAATACATACATTTAAAACACTAAAGATACATCATCTTGTAATAGAACCCTTTACTCGTGATTTAAGTCTCTTATCCCCAGAAGATTTTTTATTAAAATTCATTGTTCCTAAACTGCAACCTAAAATTATGATTGCAGGTTATGATTTTACCTTTGGCAAAGAACGCACCGGAACTTTAGAACATTTAAAAGATCTCCTCAAAAAACTAGATATTCAATTGATTGTTGAGCCCCCCGCAATGTATAAAGAAAAAATAATATCTAGCACACAGATTAAAAAACAAATACAACAAGGAGAAGTTTCTGAAGCCAATAGCTTATTGGGAAGGTCATTTTATATCTCTGGAATTGTTGTAAAAGGTGATGGACGTGGTACATCAATCGGCTTTCCCACTGCAAATATCAAAACAGAAACTGAAACTTATCCAAAGCCCGGCGTTTATTATGGCCGAGTTAAAGTAAGGGAAAAATACTTTGATGCTATTTCCAATATTGGCTATTGCCCCACATTCAAACACTCTCTCAACACGATTCCAAAAATAGAAGTGCATTTATTAAACTTCAACGAAAACCTATATGGAAAAACTATAACTTTTGAATTTACAGGCAGGATCCGAGATGAAATGTCATTCCCTTCAGCAGAAAAATTATCAGAACAAATTGAAAAAGATATCGACTTCTGTATCAATCTGAATCACAAAGAATTAAATTAGCTTATGGTGATTTTAAAACTTTCCGCCCAATCCAAGCCGCAAAAAAGGCTTTAAATAGTAATAAAAGGCGAAAAAAGAGCATAACCCCGCAAATCATTTCAAAAATTTATAATTTTAAAGACTTTTGTCTAGTTACAGAAAACGTCACCTAAATGTACAATATATAAGTATGGCACTTCCTTTGGAAACAAGGCCTCTATCAGTTAAAAAGTTGTAAATCTTAAGGAGCACAGAATATGAGCGGAAAAAATATTGGAGAGATTTTAGTTCGCAAAAATTTTATTAACATTCATCAATTAGAACAAGCTCTCAAAGAACAAAAAGCCATGGGTGGACGACTTGGTGAAGCTCTTATAAAACTAGGATATGTAAACGAAGAAAAACTCATTGAATTTATGTCCGAACAATATTCTGTTCCATCAATTAATCTAGCAAATTTTGAAGTTGATCCCGAAGTCATTAAACTTGTACCTCGTAACTTTTGTGAAAAACATACACTTATTCCTATTTCAAAAGCCTCTAATACACTCGTTGTCGCAATGGCTGACCCTTCTAATTTAGCGGCCCGAGATGATTTGGCATTTCTAACTCATTGCAAAATTGAAATCGTTCTCTCTATGGAAAGCCAAATTATATCTTCCATTGAAAGATACTATCAATCAGAAGTCAGATACGAAGAGATATTAACAGAAATGGAAAGGGATTCTTTTTCCGGTGGCACTTCTGAAAACATGGAATCCATAGACATAGAAAAAACAGCAAGCAGTGCACCTATTATAAAATTTGTTAATCTTATGCTAAGTGAAGCCATTAAATTAAAAGCCTCAGATATTCATATTGAACCCTATGAAAAAAGATTCCGTATACGCTTTCGTGTGGATGGCCAATTGTATGAAAAAATCCAACCAAATCCTGGAATTTCAAATGCAGTCACTAGCCGTTTAAAAGTTATGAGTAAATTAGATATTGCAGAAAGACGCAGACCTCAAGATGGTCGACTAAAAATAGCGTTAAAAGGGGGACAAGAAATTGATTTTCGTGTGAGTGTTCTTCCCACGTTATTTGGTGAAAAAATTGTTATGCGATTATTAGATAAATCTAATTTGCAATTAGATATGACACGTCTTGGATTCACACAACAACAACTTGATGCTTTTCAAGATGGAATACATCAATCTTATGGAATGGTATTAATAACAGGCCCTACAGGATCTGGGAAAACAACAACAATTTACTCTGCCTTAGCAGAGCTTAATAAGTCCAATGTAAACCTTTCAACTGCAGAAGATCCCGTTGAATTTAACTTAGAGGGAATTAATCAGGTACAAATGAACCCAGAAATTGACCTCAACTTTGCCTCTGCCCTACGAAGTTTTTTAAGACAAGATCCCGACATCTTAATGGTGGGAGAGATTCGCGACCTCGAAACGGCTGAAGTTGCTTTTAAAGCAGCTCTAACAGGTCACTTAGTCGTCAGTACCCTCCATACAAATGATGCTCCCTCAACAGTAAACAGATTATTAAATATGGGTATAGAACCTTTTCTTGTAACATCCACAATAAACCTTATCGTAGCCCAAAGACTTGTTAGACAAATCTGTAAATCTTGTAAAGCTCCAACTTCAGTAGAACCAGAAGTCCTCATAGATTTAGGAATACCTAAAGAAGAAATTGGAACATTTCAAGTAATGAAGGGAGAGGGCTGCGGTCAGTGTAATGGACTGGGATTTAAAGGAAGATTGGCGATCTATGAAGTTATGACCATTACAGATAAACTTAAGAAATTAATATTTCAAAAAGTAAGCCCCATGGAATTAAAACAAGGAGCTATTGAGTCAGGAATGAAAACACTCCGAATGTCTGCACTACAAAAACTAAAAGAAGGTACAATCACAATAAGTGAAGTTCTAAATAGTTCAGTAAAGGATTCTAGATGAGCAGTCTTACATTACAACAAATATTAAAAGTCGTTATTGACAATGAAAATGCAACAGATCTACATCTTGTTACAGGTTCAGCACCTGTGGTACGTATAGGAAAACGTATTTTAAGAATAAAATCACCCGATTTAACCAGTGAAGACACAAAACGTCTCTGCTACTCCATTTTAACCGACAAACAAAAAGCAAAATTTGAAGAAACAAAGGAACTTGATTTTAGTTTTGGAGTGAAAAACTCTGCCCGCTTCAGGGGAAATCTGTTTTACCAAAAGGGAGCTGTCTCAGGAACATTTCGTCGAATCCCCTATCAAATTCCCAAGTTTGAAAAATTAGGACTTCCCCCCTCCGTCTCCAATTTTACAAATTCAGTCAATGGATTAATATTAATTACTGGACCCACAGGATCTGGAAAAACAACAACAATTGCATCTCTTATAGACAAAATTAATTCTGAACATAAAGGACATATCGTTACAATCGAAGACCCCATAGAATATATTCACGAACATAAACAATGTATTGTAAACCAAAGAGAATTAGGGGCAGACACATGGTCTTATCAAAGTGGAGTCAAACATCTATTAAGACAAGATCCTGATTACTGTCTCATTGGAGAGCTTAGAGATCTAGAAACTATTGAAGAAGCCTTGCGTTTATCAGAAACAGGTCATCTTGTTTTTGCGACACTCCACACCAATAGTGCGATTCAAACTGTAAGTAGAATTGTTACTGTTTTCCCTGCCGAGCAACAAAACAAAGTTCGAGTACAAATTAGCTTCATATTGGTTGGTGTAGTGGCACAACAACTTTTACCTGGAAAAAATGGCGGACTGGAACTGGCCTATGAAGTTTTAGTTCCCACCCCCGCCGTCCGAAACCTAATTAGAGAAAATAAACTTCATCAAATTTATAGTAATATGCAAATGGGGCAAAGTAAGACAGGAATGCAGACAATGAATCAATCCTTATTAGATTTAATTCTAAAGAGAAAAGTAGAGATCAGAGATGCTTTTGCAAGTAGCCCCGATCCGGAAGAACTCGATCAACTTCTTAAAAAGGCTGGACTATAAATGGGAACATATGCATTTCAAGCCAAAACTCTTGAAGGTAAAATCATTAAAGGAAATCTGGCTGCAACATCAGATACAGAAGCCCGCGTTAAACTACGATCCCAACAACTCATTCCTGTAGTTGTTCAACTACAAGTTAAAAAAGGGGCTCCCAAAAACCAAGGAACAGGAAAGGTAAATACTAAGGATCTTCAAGTTTTCTCTAGACAATTTGCAACTCTTATCAATTCTGGCATACCCATTGTTCAGAGTTTAGAAAGCTTGAAACTTTCAACTCAAAACCCCACATTAAGACATGCGCTTACAAAAATAAAAGAAGACATTGAATCAGGAAAAAGATTAGCTGATGCCATGTCAGAATTTCCTAATATTTTTGATAAACTCTTTGTCAATCTAACTCGTGCCGGAGAAGAGGGTGGTGTTTTAGATATCGTACTTAACAGATTAGCCGAGTATGTTGAAACCAGAAGACGAATCAACAGTAAAATCCGTGGTGCATTATGGTATCCTGCGGCTGTGTTATTTATTGTTCCCATTATTCTTGCTGTGATATTAATTTTTGTTATTCCAAAATTTGAAAGTCTCTTCAAAAGTTCAAAAACAGATTTGCCATGGCTTACAGAAATGATCGTGGCCATGTCTCATCTTTTTATAGGTTATTGGTATCTTATTCTTGGAGGATCTATTGCTATAGTTTATAGTTTTTTTGTTTGGAAAAGTTCAAAAGGAGGAAGAGAACAGTTCGACTATATCCTTCTCCGTATCCCCATCATTGGAAGCCTTATTCAAAAATCTGCAATTGCTAGATTTACCCGTACAATGTCCACCATGTTAATGAGTGGTATTGGTATCATTGAAGCACTAGACATATCAGCTAAGGTTTCCGGAAATACACTAATTGAAGAATCACTTCTCAAATCAAAAGTATCTGTCTCTCAAGGACAAACCGTTGTCACTCCTTTAAGACAAAACCAGTATATTCCCAATATGGTTGTGCAAATGATGGGAGTTGGCGAACAATCTGGAGAATTAGATGTCATGCTCTCTAAAATTGCAGATTTCTATGAAATGGAGGTAGAAAATACAGCAAGTGCTTTAACAAGTATTATAGAACCTATAATGATGGTTATTGTTGGTGGTATAGTTTGTACTATTGTTATAGCAATGTATTTACCCATATTTAACATGGCGGCAGCTTTTTAAACTATGAAATCTATATTCTTCCAGATATTCAACGCAGCAACAGATCTTGAGAACGACCCTCAAAGACTTAAAAAACGCCTACTCATTATTGAAACAGTACGTATCTCATTTTTAATTATCATCACATTACTGACAATTTTATTCCAACTTAAGCAACCAAAATTTATTAATATAGAAATCATCCTACCTCTGTATTGTATGTTAGCGGCAAACTTTATTATTAATTCTTTTTATTTATTTTTTATTGAAAAAAAGCAGGCTCTCACTGGAACTGCATTTTTATTCTTGATCGATACTCTTTTTATCACAGGATTAATTTTCTACACTGATATTGCTCAACCTGTATTTCTCTTCATGTATCTTGTAAACATCATCCTCTGTGGTTTTCTTTTTCAAAAACATGGTGCTTTTGCCCTATCGTTATTAACTTCTATCTGTTTTAGTTTATTACTCACTTTGAATTCCAATTTAGAAAGCTTTCATCTTTATCTTTCACTCATTATTAATAACTTAGCGTTTTTTGCTGTAGCCGCCTTAAGCGGACATTTGAGTGAACAATTAAACCTCATGGGTGAAATTCTTGTTAAAAAAGAAAAAGACATTAAGATTCTAAAAAACTTAAATGAAATGATTGTTGAAAACATCACAATAGGCCTTATGACCGTTGATAAAAATTTTCAAATTTTCCATGCCAATAAGGCTGCCTTAAATATATTAGGTCGAGAAATTATGGGGTTAAGACTCAAAGATATTCACCCAGAAATGGAACGAGTTATTGAGCTTTATAAAACAGAAAGCAATAAGAAAACAATGAAACGTTTTGAAATGAACTACATAAACCCCAAGAGCGAATCATTACTCTTAGGGGTTAATTCCTGTTCTATTTATGACCGTGAAGGCACATTTCATGGCTATGTTTTAATATTTGAAGATCTAACCCAAGTTAAAAATCTTGAAAAAGCCATGAGGCGGTCAGAAAAATTAGCAGCCATTGGTAAATTATCCGCAAGCATTGCACATGAAATAAGAAATCCATTAGCCAGTATTAGTGGAAGTATACAACTGATGAAAGCAAAAATTCCAGAAGAAACAGATGAAGACGCCAGACTTATGAATATCACATTAAAAGAAATTGATAGACTAAATGGGCTTATCAATGACTTCCTAGATTTTGCAAAAAAAGATGAGGAGCGTTTTGATCCAATAGATATAAACACACTCATTCTAGAATGCCTTTCCATGATAAAAATGAATAAGAATTTAAAAGCCAATGTGGAACATAAATTAGAATTAAATGTAAAACATAAAATTGAAGGCGAATATAACAAAATAAAACAGGTTTTTTTAAATCTTTTTATTAACAGCTATCAAGCCATGGAAACAGTAGATCGTCCTGTATTACATGTAAAAAGTGACTTTAAACCAAATGGAGCTGTAATTATCACTGTTCAAGACAACGGAATCGGAATCCCTACAGAGATACAACCAAGATTATTTGAACCCTTTTTAACAACGAAAAAAAGAGGGACAGGACTTGGACTAGCTACAGTTCATAAAATTATTGAAAACCATGGTGCACAGATTTTTGTAAAAAGCGAAGTCAATAAGGGAACTGAATTTACTTTAGAGTTTAATAGGCTTGAAGAAAAATCTAAAAACTTAGATAATAAAATCTTATAGCCTAGCGAAAGGAGCTACTAGTGAAACCACGAATTCTTGTTGTTGATGATGAAGAATCTATAAGAGAATTTTTAGATATCATGCTCAAAAAAGAAGGCTATGAGGTAACTCTTGCTGAAGACGGACAAGTCGCAGTAGATATTATTAAAAAGAAAAACTTTGACATGATCATATCAGATTTACAAATGCCCAATATGACTGGAATGCAAGTTCTCGAACATGTAAAAAATAACTGCCCTGATACACTATTTATGATCATTACAGCATTTGGCACTACAGAATCTGCTGTCGACGCCATGAAAATGGGAGCTTATGACTACATTACAAAACCATTTAAAATTGATGAAGTTAGATTAAATGTTAAAAATGCCCTTCGAAGTAAAAATTTAGAAATTGAGAATAGAAATTTAAAAAAGGAATTAAATAAAGAATATAGTTTTAAGAATTTAGTAGGCAATTCTGATGAAATGCATAAGGTTTATGATCTCATTGAACGTGTCGCTCAATCACCAACAAATGTATTAATTACTGGAGAAAGTGGAACCGGTAAAGAAATGGTGGCCAAAGCCATTCATTATAATGGCCCTCTAAAAGAAAACCCCTTTGTCACTGTCAATTGCGGAGCTATTCCTGAAAATCTTATCGAATCAGAAATGTTTGGACATAAAAAAGGATCTTTTACAGGTGCAGTTTCCGATAAATTAGGCCTTTTCGAAGTTGCTAACAACGGAACACTCTTCCTTGATGAAGTCGGAGAACTCCCCCTTAATATTCAAGTAAAACTACTCAGAGCTATTCAAGAAAGGGCGATTCGCCGAGTGGGTGCAACAGAAGATATTAAAATAAATGTGAGAATCATAGCTGCAACCAATAGAAACTTAGAGGAAATGGTTGGCTCAGGACAATTTAGAGAAGACCTTTATTACAGATTAAATGTCATTTTAATTAACACCCCCCCATTGAGAGATCGATCTGCTGATATTCCTACTTTAGCCAGTCACTTTTTAAAGAAATACAATGAACGATTAAATAAAAATATCAGTGGTATCTCCGATGAAGCAATGAGCACATTAAAATCCTATAAATACCCAGGAAATGTTCGCGAACTGGAAAACATTATTGAAAGAACAATTGCTCTTGAAGGTGGAGCTGTTATCTTACCAGAATCTCTTCCTCCCTTTGTCAACACATCATCCGGACGAAAAATGGCCTCCAGTCAAGAAATTGAAATTACAGATGAAGGAATCGATCTAGAAAAAGTCATTGGGCAAATTGAAAAAGAGCTATTAATTAAAGCTATCCACAAAAGTTCAGGAGTAAAAAAGAAAGCCGCCAAACTTCTAAATATCACCTTTCGATCTATGAGATATAGGGTGGACAAGTATGGGTTGGGTTCGGCGGAAGATGATGACCTGCGAGATGAAAGTTAAGTAGATTCTGAAAAAGTGTCATCTACTTCGTTGCAATCACTCAAACACTCACTCCGACGTAGGAAAAACTACGCCTCCGTTCGGTTTGAGCTTGAACGCCTCGTATCTAACACTTTTTCAGAATCCACCTAATTCCTTTCTCCCTTCGGGAGATACGCCCTCCGCCTCAGAAAACTCGTTTTGGACCCCCCTAAAAAAAGTTCCCTCTAAAAAGCTTCAACCCATCTAATATTTTTTGTTAAGATAACTGATATGCGAATAGGATATGATGCAAAAAGAGCTTTTAATAATACTACAGGTTTAGGAAATTATTCTCGAACTCTAATCCAAGATATAGAAAATATGCGTCCCGATTGGCCCTTCTTCCTATTTACTCCATTTTGCAAAGTTCCTTTCTCTACAAAAAATCAAATCATCACACCTAATAACTTTATCAGTAAAACCTTTCATCCCCTCTGGAGAAGCTATGGGATTTTACAAAATATTGCAAAACTCAAGTTAGATCTCTTTCATGGATTGAGCCATGAAATCCCTTATGGAGCTCACCGGATAACAAAAACTGTAGTCACTATTCATGATCTTATCTTCCTAATACGCCCCCAAGAATTTAATAAAATTGATCGCCAAATATACAATTACAAACTTCGCTATGCCACTAAACAGGCTCACCATGTTCTGACGTTTACCGAAGATACTAAAAAAAATCTCATTCACTACTTAAAAGTCCCTGAAAAAAAAATAACGCTTATCTCTCAAAGCTGCCACCCCGCCTTTCTTAAAAAATATTCATCTGAAGACATTTCTGAATGCCGTAGAAAATTTGGCCTTTCTAAGCCCTATATACATTTTGTAGGATCTTTTATCCCTAGGAAAAAACCCATGGAAATTCTCCTCGCCTTTGAACATATTGCCAACACCATAGATGCAGACCTTGTAATGATTGGCAACGGACCTCAAAAGAAAACAGGCCAGCACTTTGTTACAGAAAAAAAACTTAATGAACGCATTCATTTTATCTCCCCTAAAAATTATGAAGAAATGGCTATGCTATACCAAGGCTCCGAACTCCTTCTCTATCCCAGCGTAGCTGAGGGCTTTGGACTGCCTATCTTAGAAGCCCACTTTTCCAAAACCCCCGTACTCACCTCTACTCACTCCTGCTTGCCAGAAATTGCTGGACCCTACAGCTATTATACCAACCCCGACCATATAGAAGAATTTGCCGATCAATTACAAGAAATCCTTAATTCTTCTGAAGAAAGAGCCTCGAGAGCACAAAAATCCAACCTTTGGGCACAAAAATTTACCCCACAAAAAGTCACACACCAACTGATCCAATTCTACGAATCCATCTAACCTGTCTCTTGTTCTTAATTTTAAATTATTATATCGCCTTACTTAATAATACTTTATATTATGAAACAAGATGCAAAAAAAATTAAAAATATTCTTAATACTCTGTGCATGTATTGGTGTATTCATTTTTTTGAAAAACCAATACTCTGAAATATTCACGTTAAGTTATTTAAAAACTCAACACAGCATTCTTATGTCCTACTATCAACAACACACTCTGCTGACCTGTATTTTATACTTTATTATCTATGTTATAACAGCGACCCTGGGTGTACCTATACTTACATTATTAACTGTAGGGGGCGGCACCCTTTTTGGAACCGCAACGGGCACACTTATAGTTTCATTTGCAAGTTCTATTGCTGCAACTATAGCTTTTTTAGTCACTCGCTTTTTCCTTTTTGAAGAAACACAATTAAAATTTAAAAATAAATTTAAAAAGTTCTACCAAGGAATAGAAAAAGAGGGATGGATATATCTTTTAAGTTTACGCCTTATTCCTGTATTTCCATATCCTATGATTAATCTGGTTATGGGACTAACCCCCATACCAACCTTAAGTTTTTACCTAGCAACTCAAGCCGGGATGTTACCCTCCACTCTCTTATATGCTTACACGGGAACACAACTAAAAACAATTGACTCTGTGGATGATATTATTTCTTTAAAAATGATATTTATCCTTATTCTCCTCGCTTTGTTTCCTCTGATGGCTAAGTTTTATCTCTGGCGACGGTCACAAAAAAAAACGCAGTCCTATTTCCAACAGCAATGAAACCCACAATCAATAACACGAATCAATGATGAGATAAGTCAGTAAATTAAGAAAACCAATTTCAAGAAAGTCTAAGACGTTATGCTAATACTTTTCTCTACTCGTCCATTAATATTTTAGAAAGGGCATGGTGTTTTTTTCTGCTCTGCCCACTCTTGCAAACTTTCAACAGGATCCTTACCATCTATCATTAAAAGCTTAATACGAGCTCTGTCATGACCTTGATCTGCCAGTGCTTTAAATTCCTCACGAGCTTTTCTAATCTGTGGTGGTCCCACTCTTCCTTCATACAGCATAATTGCATAATTATATCTGGCCTTTACATGACCTTGTTTTGCTGCCTTTTCAAACCAATAAAAAGCTCTTTGATAATCTGGAACCCCTATTTTCCCAAGATTTATATAATATAGATATCCCGCCCAGTACATAGCATCTACATGTCCTTGATTTGCTGCCTTTTCGACCCAATAGAGAGTCCTTTCATACTCCTCTCGTATAATGCTTCTCTTGTGTTCAGAATGTGTCTTTTGATTCATTTGATGAGAGATCAACCCCGCATAAAATTGAGCAATTACATGTCCCCGATAACCAGCTCTTTCATACCAAAAGAGAGCTTCTTCATTACTCTGTCCTATACTTCCAATATCATATTCATACGCCAAACCCAGACGAAACATATCCTCTGCTGACTTTAGATACTTATCAACCTTTTCACTCACTGTAGGGTAGTGCTCATGATAGAAACGTGCCCCCCACTCTCTTTCCAAAACATCTCTATGGTTCTCAATAAAAGTTTTTAATTTACTGATAGGTAAAGCAAAGGCATAGCGATCTTTAAGCTGTTCTGACAATCCTCCTACAACTATTCCAATAACTCTTAAATCCCTAGTAGAAAAAACAGGGGAACCACTACTTCCCGGAGCTCCAAAAGCTGTCATATGAAATAACTCACTTCCCATTTGAGTTCCAACAGTCCCTTCTGCAATGACACTTATCATGGCTTTAGGATCTGCGGATCGAATAATAGGATATCCTATGGAAAAAATCTTTTTACCCCTAGATATATCTATATCACTTCCCAACACTAGTGGTTTATAGTGATCCTTTGATGTTTGAATGATAGCTAAGTCATTTTGCGAATCAATAACAAGAACTCTTCCAATATCTTCTCCCTGCAAAGTACGAAGCTGTACCATGACATTTTCAAAATCTAAACCATCAACAGCGAAATCCCCAACTACAAGGTCAGCATTTGAATTACGCACACTACTTCGAATAATATGATAATTTGTCACCAGCAGATTTTCTGTTATAAAAAAACCACTACCTTGGCTTCCATCACTATTATAAACCACTGCAGTGGATTGACGTAAATTTCTATAATCCTCTTGGCTGGCTCCATACAATAAGAAGGAGTGAAATAAAATAACGAAAAAACAGATATTCTTTAACTGTTAATGAAATCATTATCCCTTTTTCTTTTTGGAATTTTAATAAGGACATAATAGTTCTGGTTCTTTCCCTCTACTTCTTTCAAACCAATATCTTGCCTTTTGAATATCTTTTGAAACCCCTTCCCCAAAATAAAGCAAACGAGCATATTGAAATTGGGCGTTCACTTCTCCCAACACGGCACCTTTTTCAAACCACCGAGCAGCTTCTTTAGGATCTTTTTGAACCCCTATTCCAAGGTAGGTCATTAAACCAACTTGTAATATGGCATCCAAATAATTTTGTTCCGCAAGTGCTTTAAACCCCTCAAAGGACTCTTCAACATTTTGAGTCACTTCCGTCGGTTCATAATAAAGCATCATAGACTTATTAAACAAAGCTCCTAAATGTCCTCTTTCTGCAAGAGAACTAAACCCCTTAAAAGCTCCTTTAACATCTTCTGACGTTCCATGTCCGTGGTAACGCATGAAAGCCATCATAAAAGTAGCATCCATATGCCCCGCCCTTGCGAGCACACTAAATTCCTCAAAAGCCCTTTTCTCATTTCGTGCAATCCCCAACCCTTGATAGCGCATCAAAGCCATATTAAACCAAGCTGCTAAATGTGCTTCTCCCGCAAGAATCTCAAACTCTCTAAAAGCTCTTGGAATATCTCGTTTAACCCCTAGTTCTTGATAGAGCATGGTCGCCCTTATAAATCGAGCTTCCATATGTCCCTGTTCAGCCGCTACATCTAACCTTTCAAAAGCTTTTTTAAAATCTGGCGGCATCAACGTCCCGATACCCTTCATAAGTATACGACCACTATAATAATTTGCCTCCATATGACCTTGATCAGCTGCTTTTTCATACCAATCAAAAGCTTCTTTTAGATTTTGCTGTACCTCTTGCCCAAACTCAATCATGGTACCCACCATAAACTGAGCATCTGGATAACCTTTTTCTGCAAGTATTTTAAATCCTTCAAAAGCTCCCCTAACATCTTTTGGAATTCCATGTCCGTGGTAACGCATATTCGACGTTAAAAATATGGCTTCTGAATGTCCCTCTCCAGCCGCAATTTCCAATTTTTCAAAACCTTCCAAAAAATTCCCTCTTTGTGCATATACACGTCCCAGATGAAAATTCCCCTCTATATCTCCTTCATTAGCTGCCTTCTCATACCAATCAAAAGCCTTTTGTAGATCACGACGACCCAAACTTCCAAAACCAAACTCATATACCAAACCAAGATGAACCATATCTATTGGTGTTTTTATATATGTATCAAGTTGTACTTCCCTAATAGAATCAGGGCGTATCTCACTAAGAGGTCCTTTTATTTCTAAAACATCTTTATGTTCCTCAATGAAAGTTTTTAATTTATTAACAGGTATAGCAAAAATAGACTTACCTCCTGAAACTAAAATCACCCACGAGGCTATTCCAACAACTTTTAAATCTTTAGAAAATACCGGTAAACCACTGTGATCTTTTACCTCCCCCTCTACAGGATAGTAAAACATTTCATTTCCTATTCGACTTCCAACAGAACCCTCTAAGAAAACTTCTTGTGCTTCTTTAAAATCTTTAGAAACAATCAGATTAGGATCTTTAATAGTAAAAACTGTCTCACCCTCTACGACTTCCCTGCCACTTCCTATGTCAAAAGGCTTATAACCGTCTTCTAGTGTTTTAATGATGGCTAAATCATTGTGAGGATCAACCGCAGAAACTATCCCAACATCTATGTTCCCTGGGGTTTTCACCTCTACCATGGCTTCGCTAAATGTAGACCTGTCATTTGGATCAACCAAATCTTGAATAAGAGAGTAACTTGTAACTAATAAGTTTTTATCTATAAAGAACCCACCGCCAGTCTTCTCCATTTGTGGATTCATACCATTACGAACAGTGGCAATTGATTCCCGTAAAACCCTATAATCTTCTTCGTTTACAGCATTTACTAGAGGAACATAAAAGCAAATGATAAGGAGAAAGAATACTTTTAAACACGCAGAGAATATGTTTTTATTTCCACCTGATCCACACAACATTCTCTGACTTCCGATCCCGTTCTGTATATATCTATTCATGAGATTCCAATCCCCAGATTAGTTATTCCTATTAATATCCTTTTCTCTCTAAATCAAAATGAAAATGAACCCCTGAAAATAACACCCTATTAAGAAATAAACCTTTACAAGGACTCTAAAACCAGTAGAAAATTCAATACCTACACTAAAAAAAACTAATACTCACAAGAAGAATCTGGAAATCGCCCCTCTTTAAGAAAGGCCCGAGCACGCCACTCTGATGCGACCTTCCTATCTATAGGGGTGCCTTCCCCGTTACGTAACATGTATGCAACTTGATACTGAGATTTTACATGTTTTTGATGAGCCGCTCTTTCAAACCAATAGAAGGCTTCCTGAAGATTTTGTTCAATCCCATACAACCCATAATAATATGCCCTTCCAATTTCGAATTGAGCTTCTACATATCCCTGTCTAGCCGATAACATAAACAATTCAAAAGATTTTTTTTCATTACACTACCGACTCCTTCTCTATAAGCCAAACCAAGATAATACCTCTCAACCGATGTTCTTATATAAAAATCAAGAAGTGCTTTTTCACTCGGTTGATAACGTATCTCATCTAATAAATGAACTCCTTCTGCTCTTAAGAAATCCCTATGTCTTTCAACAAGATCTCTTAGCTTATTAGAAGGGATAGCAAAAATATCACTCACAACCCGATTAAGGTTTATATCAGTAGGAGAATGTCTTGCTTCTAATGATTTCGTTGTCACCATCCCCATAATTTCTGAATTGTGAGAGAAAACAGGGGAACCAATCATTGGACGAGATGAAAAACCAACTTCAGCATGGAAAAGTTCATTTCCTATTTGAGTTTTAATTATCCCCCCTACAATGAAACCATCCCCATAACCCCCATCTGGATTTGGGATTCTTGGATCAAATAAAGGAACTAGAACGATCTTATTTCTTATGTCACGCATACGACTATTGCTACTTAATGAAAAAAAGTCATATCGATTTGTGGGCATCTTAATGAGAACCAAATCATTTTTGGGATCAACAACGAGAACTCTTCCAAGACTGGCTCCTAGTACCGTAAATACTTGCACGGGGATATTTTCATACACCGCTATTCCATCTACAACATTTGAAGGCGTCATATAATTTGGTGAGTGTTTACCCATAAAGGATTCTTCAACAACATGGTAGCTTGTGACTAACAAATCATTTGTGATGAAAAATCCACTAGTTTCACGGGCTCCGTTTTGAATGACTGGAGTTAATTGTATGATTTCATTATAAATAATTTGTTGCTTTTTACTTACCCCATAAACCTGAAGAGCAAAAAAAGAAACCCCTAGAAATAACACTTTCTTCATCATCAACGCATCTTTCTAAAACTACATTCATACGTTATGCAATTTGACAGAAGCAAGTTTTATTTCAATGCCTCATCACAAACCCTCACATTCACATGTGATATATTGATCACACTTTAGTTTTTTCCAATACCTTTCCATGCAAGATTTACCTAAAATTGAAAATGAGACCGATATATAATTATAGAGCTATTATATATATGCAGGTTATGTATTCACATAACCTGCATATAAAAAATCAAAATTTAATATGAATTAACTAGATGCTGTCTTCTTAATAGGAGTATCAGACTTCGGCTTTGAATGAATCGCATAATTTTCGAATTCACCATACTCATGAAGCTTATTATAAAGCGTCTTGATGGTAATGCCGAGGGCATGAGCCGCCCGAGTCTTATTCCCTTCAAAGTAACTTAAAGCCTTGAGAATATAACGCCTCTCTAACTCATGAAGAGTTAATGTTGGATCATAGTCATCAATGACAGTCTTTTGATCCGGATGTCTAATATTCTCTGGCAAATCACCAGGCATAATCGTATGACCTTCTGCCAATATCTGCGTGCGTTCACAAATGTTCTGTAACTCACGAATATTTCCTGGCCAGTCATACTTCTGCAAAATCTCCATAGCTTCATCACTCATCTGATGACCTTTATTGAGATATCTATAGGAACCTGAAGATAAGAAATGATCAACAAGCAACGGAATATCTTCCTTTCGTCGTCTTAGAGGAGGAACTTGTGCCGTAATAGTGTTAATCCTGTAGAAAAGATCTTCTCTAAAAACACCTCGCACAACTTCTGATTCCAAATCTTTATTTGTCGCACTCACTAAGCGAATATTTACCTTAATAGGATCTTTTCCTCCAACTCGGTAAATCTCTCCCTCTTGAATAAAACGTAAGAGTTTGGCCTGAATGCCTGGAGTTAACTCGCCAATTTCATCCAAAAACAAAGTCCCACCATTAGCCACTTCAGCGAGACCTGTTTTGCGCATATAAGCTCCTGTAAAAGATCCCTTTTCATGACCAAAAAGTTCACTCTCTAAAAGAGATTCTCTTAAAGCTCCACAGTTAATGGCAATAAAGGGCTTATATCTCCGCGTACTCTTTTCATGGAGTGCCTTAGCTATCAGTTCTTTACCTGTCCCTGATTCCCCCAGTATTAAAACGCTGGCATCACTCTGAGCAACACGGTCAACCATCTTTAAAAGCTGATCAATAGCATCAGACTTATAGATGATGCTCACTTCGCTTTTCTCAGGAACCTGCTGCTTTTGGTTAAATGTGGGGTTATTAGATGGGAGGATAAAACTTTCACGTTCTGACATGCGCGCCTACCTTTCATGGGTCGGTTTATAAGCCTATATATTTTGCAAACCATCCCCCGAATAACAAACCGCATCATTTTGAAACGTTGCATAAAAATACTAAAAGAATATAATAAATGCAAGTAAAAAAATGCAATACCTTGGAAATTTTAGTGAGAAATTCTGACAAAACCTCAAAATCCATCCTGACCCGATATTTTGATATCTGGCTGGAATCATTGGAGAATTTAAAATCTTCGAGCCCTGAAACGCTCAGAGCCTACTCCTCTGATTTTTTACAGCTCACCGATCATATTGAAAAAAATACAGGGCCTAAAAAGCCCGAAAAATTGGACAAGGCATGCCAACTTCTCATCGATGTGGGGAAGGAAATCTGGTCAGATTTGGCCATTTCCACGCGCCAGAGAAAATTTTCAACCCTTAAAAGCTTTTTACGATTTTTGCTCGAAAAGGGCTATTTGACCCGTGACCTCTCCGCCTCCATCACTCTTCCAAAGGTTGATGAAAAGCTCCCAAGGTATCTCTCATTAGACGAGGTTTTAGCCGTTTTGAGCTATTTCAAAAAGGCTCTCAATGATAATCCCCAATCTGATGTTTTAATCAGAAACCGCCGACTTTTTTTGCTCTTATATGGTGGTGGGTTAAGAGTTTCGGAAGCCTGCCGTGCTCAGTGGAAAGATGTTGTATTGGAAAACTCCAAAATTCGCATCTTAGGAAAAGGATCTAAAGAACGTTATATTAGTATGCCCTCCATACTCACTGAAGAACTCAAAACTTCTGATAAAAAGACCGGATACCTTTTAACTCCCAGGCTCTCTGAAAGACATGCCTATACTATAATTAAATCCTGTGGAACTAAGTCTGGGCTTTTGCGAACAATTTCTCCGCATGCTCTAAGACACAGTTATGCCACCCATCTTTTACGTGGAGGGGCGGATTTACGAACTATACAAGATCTACTGGGACACTCCTCGTTGAAAACAACAGAAAAATACACGCACTTAGATTTTGATTCTTTACGAACAACATTAGAAAAACATCATCCACTAAGTCTTAAGGAAGAAAAATAAAAACCACCAGATATAAAACTATCCATGTGTTCACTAATACAAACGAGAATTAATCAACAATAGACTTAACAAAGCGTTAATTCATTCGCCAATGCAAATCAACAGTAGCAGGAATGATGAAGTGTTATGAATCTTTATCTATGTCTCTAGCAAGGGCACAAAGTCCTCTGTAATAATGTGGATATTCCACGAGCACAGAATAATCACTAATATCCCTCTTCCCCTTTGTCTTTGTACTGAGTATCAGAGACCCAGTTCCCTCGACTAAGTATTCGCTTGTTTTCTGGTAGTTTATTATCCTCGTCTCATCTCCTTCAATTTTGTGTGCACTTAGAGAATGCCCCGAAGGAGAATTTTCCCGTGAAGACCCAGGTCCATCAAACGTACAACTCTCATCAGCAGTAAGTAAAAACCCTGTTGCATTCTTCTTTAGGAGAGGAGGTCGCTGACCAAAACCATAACCTCTAAAAGCACAATCTCTGCTAAAATTAAATGTGTGAACTAAAGGACGCTCCCTATAAAGCATAGAGTTGATATTATGGCTGAATTGACTCGGCTCTGGTTTGATTTCTGCGATTATAAACAGATAGCTATCTTTTAAAATACTTCCTTGAAAATGCAGATGACGCCTACGTTGAGGTGCAGGATGCACTCCTTTTCTAGTTCTAACGAACCTAGGACCTTCAGGTGACCCAATCTCTTTTGCTATATATCTAGGCGTTGTTGTGATGTGAAATACTGGCAGCTCCTCAGAAATATTTTCAATATCAAATGAACCCTCAGATGGAAACTCTGAAGAACTCGCTCCCGGAAACGGAAGGTTATATCTGGAAAACACACTTGAAACAAATTTCTGGCAAACTGTCTCAGCAAAAGAGCTAACAGGAAATAACAAACTGACCGTAACAAGCGTAAGGAATAATGCTTTCATGTTGAGAACTCCTTTTTATTTTTTAGATGCATATATCTTTCATAAGCCATTATCGGATAAAAAGGAAAATACCTTAATCTGTTTACACTTTAGATAGGCTTTTAAATTCAGATTAGTATCTCTCATCACGAAAATAAATCACCACTAAATCTAAATCCGTTAACTTTATATAAAAAAGCGAGGCCGACTGTCCCCGCTCTTTTAAAAATCAACCACTTTGCAAAACGTTTACTTTTTATTTTTCATAAAGGGATTAAACCTCTTAAGCCCCATATTTTTTCTGAGCAACTTTATAACCTCTGAATACTCTCCAGATGGAGTGTGTGGTGGTCCTGCTGGACACCCAATGATGCCAGATTTTTCTGCCGACTTTTGTGCCTTTCTTTGCAATTTTGCCTCTTTTAAAGGGGTTCTTTCCAGGGCATTTTTTGCAAAGGCATCTGCACCGAATTGGAGTAAAGAATTTGTAATAACCGGATATCCAAAAGCACCTGCCCAGTGCAGGGAAGTTGTTCCATGTATATCAGAGTTACCGACTTCTACTCCAGCTTCTATAAGTGAATTTACAAGATCTTCATATCCATAATAGGAAGCGATATAAAGGGGTGCGATACCATTAGGATCTTTCGCATTCACATTGACTCCAGAATCAATAAGCAACTGTGCAACTTCTAATTTACCCATCCATAAAGCTGTAGATAGAGGTGCGTACCCTTGAGAATCCAATGCATTAACATCTGCCCCATGCCGTATAATTTCCCATACCAGAAACATTTGTATCTCTTCTGGGTTCGGTTCTATAGCATGAACCATGTAATTGTGATAGTTATCCATAAAAAAATCTTCATCTCCATACAGTATAGCCAAATGCAAAAGTGTGTTCCCATTAGGATCTCTCGCATCTACATTGGCTCCTGCTTTAACAACACCGTCTGCTGTCAAATAATGTCCATAAAGGAATGTCAGATGAAATAGAGTCCACCCATTACTATCCGTTACATTTACATCAGCTCCTGCTGAAATAAGCTCATCGACAACGGCATGCTTTCCATTTAAGAATGCATAGTGCAGAGCCGTCCAACCATGAGTATCCGTTGCATTGACATTAGCTCCTGCTTTAATAAGCAACTTTGTAAGTTCCAGGTTCGACCACGCATGGTGAAGTGGAGTGTGTCCATCTTCATAGGCGACATCCATATCGGCTCCAAACTCACCGAGTAAAAGAACCAGATCATCTCTGTTATAATTAAGAGCCCAATGTACAGGCGTCCATCCCCGATTATCTGTTATGTTGGGATCAGCTCCTGATTGAAGAAGTACTTTTGCAACATCACTGCTCATATGTGCATCAGAAACGGCCCAGTGCAGAGCTGTTTTACCCTGACTATCCTGCGCATTAATATTCATATTTACATCAATAGAAGGGAGACGTTCTCCTGCTCCACCAAGAAGAGTTTTAATTTTCGTCAAGTTACCGCCTCTGACAGCTTGAAAAAGCTGTTGATCGGCATAAGCAGAAAAAGAAAACAGTAACGTTAAAACCAACAAAATTTGAGCACTTCTTAATAGTCCTTTTATGGTTTTCATTTTAGATACCTCCTTGTTATAAATGTTTTAGATAAAGATACAGCTCGCACTAAGACTTATACACACAGTTCTTTTTGTCAATTTCAAAACCTAAAAAATAGGAACATTTCCGTCCAACACAGAGGACTTAAAAACCTCAGAGGTTTATATATCCCACATACTCACCCATTTTCACTGACTTTTCAGTGTTTAAAGAAACCACAGACGTTGTCATGTGCTTTTCCACCCATGTCCCCTTAGTCTATGAATCCTATTTTCTATAGTGCGTAAAAATCCCCTTAAAACATTATGGTTCATAATACATTTTAGGTAGAGTAAACTTGTCTTTTATCTACGAATACGATATTTCATGTTGTTTATACAAAGGTGATTGACATTATAATTAGGATTGTCAGTTCATAAAGTGGAAAACTTATAAAATGAAAAGGTTTGTTATTTTGACGACCATAAGTGAGAAATCGTTGGAAGAGTAAAAGAGTGAGTGTGGTTATTTTTAATCTTAGTAAGGAGTGTGAATAGATGAATCATTTTTCAATACCGGAAGATTATTATTATACGAAGGACCATGAGTGGGCGCATGTGGATGAAAATATTGTAACTGTTGGGTTAACAGATTTTGCACAGAGCACATTGGGAGAGATTGTATATGTAGAGTTACCTGAAGAGGCGCAGAAGGTGACTCAGGGTGATCCTTTTGGAGTTGTAGAAAGTGTTAAAGCTGTTAGTGATTTAGTAGCTCCTGTATCTGGTACAGTGATTGAGGTTAACGCTCCTATTTTAGAAGATCCGGGTGTATTGAATGATGATCCTACGGACAAGGGATGGTTAATTCGCATTGAGATGGATACGGAGCGAGAGTTAGCATCATTACTGAAGGCACCTGATTATAAGAAGTATGTTGAAAAGCAGAAGAAGTAGAAGAGCCCGCCTGGTGGAATTGGCAGACACGCTAGACTTAGGATCTAGTGCCGCAAGGCGTGGGGGTTCAAGTCCCTCGGCGGGCACCAACGTTTATTCTATCAAACTTAATAAATGAAAAAATAACTACTAATATACCCATAGAGAGAGGGGCTTGAATAGAGTGAGCGACCACGGCAAAATGCGATCAAGGGGGAACATTTTGAAGGGGGCAGTCACACACGATGTGTGACTGAGCGAGCGGCCCCGTCTCCGGGGCGAGTTGCTGGAGGCAACGAGCGGGAGGAACAAGTCCCTCGGCGGGCACCAACGTTTATTGGGTCCATTCCGGACACATAGGTTACAGATTATTCCGAAGACATGGGTAACACTTTCGGTCCAAAAGGATAATACCATCGTATTTATAAATGAAAAAATATGTATAATTAAAATTATATGAGAACGAATGACTGGCTAGACAATCTCGCAAAAAATTTAAAGAAGGAGCGAAAAAACCTGAATTTATCTCAGCAAAAACTTGCTGAAAAAGCGAAATTATCGTTGACCACGATTACAAGAATTGAACAAGGCAATATGAAGAACCCAACTCTGGATACTATTGAGGCCCTTGGGCGTGCTTTGAAAAAATCCAACCCTTTAGATCTTTTAAGAAAATAAATTTGATATAGAAACTAATGCGTCGAGTAATTCTCCAGTATCTTTTAAAGTTAAGCAAACTTGAACAGAGCAAGCAACCTGTGCCAAAATCAGAGACGTATGAAATTCTCTAGATTAGTGACATTTCACTTTTTTATTTTCTGGGCCTTAGCGGGCCATACGAAAGCCACATTTACGACTTATAATTTAGGTTTAGCTCATGGCTTTGTTCCCTTAGCCAAAGAACGCCTTCCCTATCTAGCAGACGCTTTAGCAACTTTTCCAACAGACGTTCTTTGTTTGCAAGAGGTTTGGACGGAAGAGGATAGACAGATCATCACTGAAGCTTTACAATCGTCATTTCCCTACCAATTTGCAACTCCAATTGAAAATATTAAATCCGACAAGCGTCCCGTCTGTTTACCCGGAGAACTTCTTGCCGAGGATAAGTTCGTCAGGTGCATGTTAAGTCATTGTTTTAAACTAAAAGGAGATGAATTCACTCAATGCATTTTACAAACATGTGGCACCGCCCTTGATGAACTCAAAAATGAAAACCCTCAGTGTGCAACGGCACTGATGGCACAAGTGGGAAAGTCTCCGTTGAGTGCTTTACTGACTGTGCTTAATCCCTTCGCTCGAGCTAATCTTTTTGCTTATGAAGGTTCCAATGGCCTAATGCTTCTCTCCAAACACCCCTTAGAAGACATAAGTTTTTTGGATATGACTGATATATCGACTTTAAATAGAAGAGGGGCTTTAATTGCCAACGTAGAGATTAATAATCATCCTTATCAGGTTTCATGCACTCACCTAACTTCAAGACATCCCGATGTTCCCTATACTGGAAATTTAGAAGGCTGGGGTGAAGAAAATAAGATGCAGCTTACCCGTTTGTTAGAAGAGACTTCCAATACCCTTCCTGCCGTACTTATGGGAGATTTTAACTGCGGACTGAGCTCTTCTCAATTCGCCCTTGATGCGGAATTAGAAAATTCCTGCCGCCTTCCACTAAATCATGGGTTCAAAGATCCTTTGGTCGAAAGCAACCCTGAATGCACTTATTGTTCAGAGGCTATCAACACTTTAAACAAAGGCACTAGCAAAAATGAATTGATCGACCACATCTATATCAAAGGAGCATCAGCTTTTTCCTCTGAAGTTGTTTTCAAAGAAAAAATAACTGTACAAACAGAGGAAGGAGACGAACAGCTTACGAATCTTTCTGATCACTTTGGGGTGCGAGTAAAAGTGAAATAAATATCGCTTCGGTTTGTATCCGAAGACTGTTGAAAAGGTGTCATCTACTTCGTTGCAATCACTCAAACACTCACTCCGACGTAGGAAAAACTACGCATCCGTTCGGTTTGAACTTGAACGCCTCGTATCTAACACCTTTTCAACAGTCCTTTTGGCTCACTACATAATTTTCTTTTTTACGTTAGCTCTGCACTTGGAAAAGAAATAAAATCTCAAAATCTTCTCACTGTTAGTAATGATTGCTGCTAGAGTAAAAAAGTATCATGGCCTAATTTAGTAATTACAAGCCACTTGCATTACCTTCTGCTGTTTTTCAAACAGCGATTGAATTTGACGATTTCTTTTAGCTTTTTTAGGAAGCATCTCGATAGCTCTTTGTCCCATCTCATTTGGAATATCCGTTCTGGCTCCAGATTCAAGTAACAATCTCGTCATCCTAGGGTTTTCATTAAGTACAGCAAGATGCAAAGCCGTGTTCCCTCTAATATCTGGAATATCCACATCAGCACCTTGTTTGATAAGAAATCTGACCATCTCATATTGTTCATGAACCACAGCTTCAATTAAGGGGGTGCTCAAGTCTTTATCTTGAACATTAATATCAACCTCTAATTGCAGTAACCGTTGAGCAATAATTTTATGACCTGTCCTTGCAGCTATATGTAGAGGAACTTCCCCTAAAAGATTTGGAGCCTCAAGCCCAGCACCTGCATGAATCAGTTGCAACGCTATATAGATTTCTTTTATATGCTTTACACTTCCTGCACGTGAATTAGACATAGACTTATGAAAAGGAGTGTTTCCCGAATTATCTGAAATATTTACTTTAGCTCCATTTCGAAGAAGTAATGTAAGAGTTCTTAACCTAACCCGCATAGCTGCATAATGAAGTGGAACTCTACCCCAATTATTGGGAATATTAGGATCCGCATCCGCATCAAGAAGTAAACTTGTCATGTGTCTGCCATGAATAGCGTTTCTCAAGTAACTATTAAAACCCGCTCCTTTTATCCTGCCAGCAGCCAGATGTAGAGGTGTATCCCCTCTTTCACTTTGTATATTAACTTTGGCTCCTGCTTTAATAAGGAGTTTTATAATACTTATAAACCCCTGAAAGACCCCTTCATGTAAAGCAACATACCCTCCAGGACCTGGAACGTTTGGGTCACGTCTTTCTTTGAAAAGTAATTGCTCTATACTAAGCACATCCCCTAAATATGTAGAGCCATAGACAGGGTCTCCTTTAGAAATATAATCAAGATCTCCCTCAAAGGCATGAAGCTGTAGGGAAAAAGAAAATATTAAAACGAAACCAAGTTTTTTGGTCATAAGCACCATTTCTTTTTTTGTTCTTTTAGCTTCCAATAACAAAATCTGTCAGATAAAGAAAGTAATAAATTAAGCAGCCAAATATGAAAGAGAATAAGAAATCAATCCAATGAGGTTGAAATCATTTATTGCCTAATACAAACAAGACCCATAATTATAATTAGGCAGTTTATGCAAAGTGTTCCCTAAAGGTAATTGCCCACGACGATCTGGAATATCAAGAGCACCCTTTTCCATGAGCAATCTGATAACAGTTATATTTCTTTTCCAACCCGCATAATGTAAAGATGTCTCACCGCGCTTGTTCTGAGCATTTGGATCAGCTTCAGAGTCCAATAATGCCTTTACAATTTCAAAGGCAGGATCGTAAGAAGATGAAGCATCTGTCACTTCACCTCCTCTTACTCTAGGTAAATTAATAATTTTCAATATAGCATGATGTAAGGCCGTCTCACCGCGTTTGTTCTGAACATTTGGATCAGCTCCATGTTGAAGTAACCGCAGAGCAAACTCTAGATCCCCACGAGCAGCCGCCACATGTAAGGGAGTATCACCTAGGTTGTTTTGAGCGTTGATCGCTTCTACACCAACTTCAGCTAACCACTCTGAGGTTAGTATACTTTCTGCAAAAGGAGCATAGTGCAAGGGGGTATTTCCCATGTGATTTCTAACATCAACCCACCCTCCTCCTTTTTTAGATGGTATTTCGACAAAATTAAATGTTTCTTCCATCACGAGAGTTACTGAGGCTTTTCTCTCTTCTGCAGAAAGTTCTAAAGTAAAGAATAATAGAATAATGAAAAGTTTTAAATATGAAAACACAATAACTTTTCACCCCCTTCTAAAATAGCAGGCTCTTCCTTATATAAAGTAGTTATAGAACAGTCAATTTTTAACTTCAAAAGAAAGGGAAATGAAATATAATTGACAAGCTACAGAAAAGAGCTTCAGAGAAGTTAGGTTTTATATTTTTACAATCCAAAAACTTTTCAACACATAACATAAAAAATATCTGATCTCTTAAAAAAGCTTGATTTTATATACAAATCTCGAATGCGATATATTCAGAGAGGGCTTAAAAGTTTGATATCATTAACTTTCAAATTGAACAGCCACTTAAAAATAAGAACCAAATAGATCTTAATTTTAAATTTGTAATTTTTCTGGATATAAAGACTGCAAACAATAGGAACAAATACACGGCTTGAATCAACTCAGCATAAAAATGTTACTCAGTAATTTCAAAGTGCAAGACTTCTGAGAAGTTATAATTCTTTTTATTACCACCTTTGTCTCTTAATTGCATTTCCAATAAGCCCCAAGTTCCAGCAGCAGAACCTTTTGGTAGAACATGATGAATAACATATTTTTTATACACCGTAGGGTCTCCACCTTTAAAATACTTTGTATGAAAGTTGGTATGGTAATGGTAACCATGATGCCTCTTGCCCAATGGATCTCTTAAAGCATAGGAAACACGACCCACTCCAGATTTGTCATCCTTTGCATAATAGGTAATAGTCACATGAGTTTGACCATCAGGATTTTCAGAATTTACAGGTTCGGCACTGATTGTAATACGATTTATATCTAAAACAGGATTTTCACTATCTGGATTCGATGTCTCAATAGTAACAACTGTCTGCTCTTCATGCTTAGGGTCATTTGAAAAATACTGCGTTCCACGATTTAAAGCTTTATCCGTCATATTTAAATAAGAAACTGTGTATCTTCCTGATGGGAAATATTCCGTCACATGAAAACTTACTGTAGCTTTATTGGTGTCCACATTAACATCTCCATACTTTTGAAGAGAGTAAGACTGAGGACTATCAAGAGGCACAAAATTAACAAACACGCCATTATTTTGTTTCATCCCCACAGCTTCATTAATATCCCAAGTGATTTCTACATAGTGAGTGGGACGACCTTCTAGTGTAGATGCTGTTACGTCAATATTAAGAGAGTCTCTAACATACACTGGAGCTGTTGTATCTTCTGTTTCATTGTTAATGTGAAGTTTAAAACCAAAATCTCTCATACCTTCCATGCGTGTATTACCATGTTCATCAGTGACTGAAATTTGATTTGTGCTCCAATAACCTGCTTTCGCATGCTCCGGAATTGTTGTTGTTCCTCTTAAAATGTGATTATTACCATTCACAGGGTGAAGATAGAGGTCAATAAAGGTACCTATTTCACTCTGAATGCGCAGAAAGGCGTGATCGGCTCCATCATTAAAGCCTTCTTTGTCTAACAACTCAATTTCTATAGTAACAGATTTCTCCTGAGTTTTTGATCCATTAGCTGTTATATCTACTCTTTTTATTTTCCCTGGATAATCATAATCTGGGAAAAGATTTAACACTTCAAATTGCAAATCCTCTCTAATCTGTGAAATATATCTATAACCATTCATAATTGTTCTTTGAATAAAATTAAATTTATCAGGTGCAACGGAAAGAAGTTTGTCTGGATTCAAGACATAATGAGCAAGACTCTCTGCCATATCTTCATTTGGATTTATAGCATGAGCATAGGGACTCACAAAACTTGTCGTATACTTATTAGACCAACCGTCTGGCTCTTCCTCATCTTTATACCAACCTGCAACCTCAATCCATTCTTCTTTTATCGCATCCGATAGAACATTTCTCCAAATAAAGTGCGATTTTTCATGAAGGATAAGGCGATGAATATCATCTTCCGATCCTCCTTGAAACGCTTTTTCCATAAATTCAACGTAACTGTCACTATTAGGACCACGAGGCCAAGCCACAGCCGCTGCTTCAGGGTAAAGGGGATGAGGATGTCCATTGCGACGTCGCAGTAAATAACGAAGCCCTGGAATCTTATAATAACCCGAAGGCATTTCTACGAAAGCAGAGATTAACATGATAAGTTCAATATTATGAAAGTTTTGAAAATTATCAGGATGTTCTCCCGTTAGTGTTTGAATATTAGGAACATTCACACTAACACCAAATTTTTCATCAAGGATTTTCTCTATTGCAGAGCGATCACTTCCATCATTGGTATAAAAAAGAACCATCGCTTGAAAAAGTCTCTGAGAAAAAAACTTTCCTCTTACGCCATCCATACGAACCATTTTAGGACTTGCGTAATTAAAAGCTTCTACACTCAAGTTAATGACAGATTGGCCATCAACTTCATCAACTTGAATATCATCTTCAATAAATCCATTTTTCAAAACAACTTTTGTACGCTCTATAGAATCATGAGGAATACTCTCTACAATTCTAAGTAAACGATGACTATAATCAATAGTCCATGAAACGGATTCATTACTGAGAACAAGGTTGTAGTCATTTAGTAAAGTCTGAGCTGAAGAATGCTCGGGCGCATCAACAACTTCATCTAAGAATTCAATGTTTGGTGCTTCAGGAACATGAGAAGAATATTCGTATTCTCTGCCAGCTAAATCAGATTCCCAATGGTAACGATAAACATCATCTTCAATTCTTTCAAAGGTGAAAACAGTCTCTTCTTCTGAGTCTTGATCCCCACTGACGACTTGAGGTTCTGTTACGGCGTAACCCTTAGTTTCAGCAGTAACAATATAATCTTCATCTTCTTGAAGATTTAAAGAAGAGAGATCAACCTTCCTATTATAATGAGTTTTAAACGTTCCAAGAATATTATCCTCACTGTTCTTAACTGTCAGTAAAACAGGTTGAGGATCTTGAAGTCCCTTGATGTGAACATAAAGCCCTTCTAAAGGAGACGGTGATGGGTCAGTTGTTGCAGGAGGGTTAGCTGGTTGACGTGTGGTTGTTGTCACAGGCTGAGATGGCTGTCTTGTCGTTGTTGTTACGGGCTGAGATGGCTGACGTGTGGTTGTTGTTACGGGTTGAGATGGTTGTCGTGTGGTGGTGGTTGTCACAGGCTGAGATGGTTGTCTTGTTGTTGTTGTTGTGACGTGATGGCCATGATGAATTGGCTGTCGTGTCGTGGTTGTTACATGATTGTGAGGATTAGATACTTCAGAATTAGATGATCCAGAGTTAAAAGAATCGGGATCTTCTATATCATTTCCCGAAAAAGATGTCTGTGAATCTAATAATGTCTCATCCTCTGGTGCAGAATTTACCATTTCAGGGGGAGCTGGTGGTGGTGCTGTTGAATAAAGAGCTTCACTGTCAAAGGAGTTCTCACCGCAACTCGTAAGCAAGATTGAGATAAAAAAGACAAAATACCTTTTCTTCATACTCCTTAATTCCCTCCCCTACCACTCCTACATTCCAAGAAATGAACCAAGGGCAGAAAAATCTTAAAAAACTCAAGATATAATAAAAACAGATAGTTAGATGATTTCAGGAATACAAAAAAACCGAGAAATTTAGATACTTTTTTAACAGCTGTTTAGAAAAACGACACTTTTTCCAAGATATAATTAGCAGAAGATTTTTTTATCTCTGTATTGTTTCACACTCAAATTAACTCATTATAAACCCAGTTAAAAGAGTAATGACTCTCCTCAAAGAAAAAACAAACCACCCCTTGCACAAACAACAACAAAAGAGTAGGTTTTTCCAAACAAAAGAATAACGAATTATTTTTCTATAAGAAATTTCATTTTCGAAATAGATTAGAATATGGAACAACAAATAAACAAAGCCATCTTTTTAGACCGTGACGATACAATTATTCAGGATCATATTTACCTAAATGATCCCAAAGATATCGTTTATCTTGATGGTGTCTTTCAAGCTCTAAAAAGCCTCCAAAATGCAGGGTACTTATTGCTCATTGCCACTAATCAAAGTGGAGTGGCAAAAGGTCTCGTTCAAACTGAAAACTTAGAAAAAATCCATGAATGTATACAAAAGAAAATGTCGGAATTTGGAATTACAATACAAGCTTTCTATTATGCTCCCTTTGACAATGATAAGCCACACCCCATGAGAAAACCTGAACCTGGAATGCTACTTCAAGGGATTAAAGAATTTAATATTGATGCCTCACAATCCTGGATGATTGGAGATCGTATGACCGATGTAGAAGCAGGACATCGAGCTGATATGCGCTCTATTTTACTTTTAACAAAGAAAACTTCAAAAACGTATGACTTTGCTCCACCCGAAGCCCAATTTAAAACACTAGCTGAAGCTGCTCATTTTATACTTAAGACAACCACCTAATTTTTCGCTCATAAGATCAAAAACTATTTTCTCTTTCTTACTATTTCTGAAGTTACTTCCACTAAAGCATCTCTATACTCAAATATACTACCCTCAAAATAAACAGCCCCTTTATTTTCGACCAAATGCTTAAAAGCTTTATCATCCATTTCTTCATAATGGACAGGATCTGTTGCATGAGTTCCATATATCCCGGCACCACCCCCTAGAATCAATCCCGTCATAGCCAGGCCAATAGTTTCTAAAGCAATCACCCCACCTACACTAATTACTACTAAAAATCCACCTACTATAAGTAATCCATTACCAACCCCTCTTCTTGTCTCTATTCTCCTTACCTTCCTCTGCAATTCTGCTAGAGATACAATATCTGTAATAGCTTCACATTCATTTTCCATATCCTCACGAGAAGTACATTGATAGACCACAACTCCTGTCTTCTCGCTCTTCATTCGTCTTTTATACTCATAACCATATGTATTTCCCGGAAGAGCATGTGGGCGACGTTTGATAGTAATGAGATCTTCGGGAAAAGGTTCCGTCCTGAGTTCTAAATAAAATTCCACTGGCTTTACAACCGTTACCGGACCTCTTTGAACTTCATTCCTATTATTTACTGTCGCATTCTCACCTTCATCACTCGTCGTAGGGCTATCGTTACTTACTGTTGCGCCATCTTCTTCATCACTCACTACTGGAGTATCATCTTCAGCACTCGCTACTGGAGCATCACTCTTATCACTTACTGTTGCGCTATCTTCTTCATCATTCACTACTGGAATATCGTCCTCAGCACTCGCCACTAAACTGTCGCTCTCAACACTCGCTGCCGGAGTATCGCTCTTATCACTTACTGTCGCGCTATCATCTCCATCAATCACTACTGAACCATCGTCCTCAGCACTCGCCACTAAACTGTCGCTCTCAACACTCGCTGCCGGAGTATCGCTCTTATCACTTACTGTCGCACTATCATCTCCATCACTCACTACTGGAGTATCGTCACTCGCTGCTGAACTGTCATTCTCACCATTCACAGCTGGAGTATCGCTCTTATCACTTACTGTCGCACCATCTTCTTCATCATCCACTACTGGGGTATCATCCTCATCACTCGCTTTCGCATTATCATCTCCGCTATTCGCCATTAAATTATCGTTAATTACTATTACAGTACTATTTTTATCACTCTCAATTGGACTATTATTCTCATTATTGACTATTGCACTCTCATCCTCATCATTCACTGTCGCACTATCATCGCTACCATCCTCTGCTGGGCTGTCGTCCTCATTATTGACTATCTCACTATCACCACTCACTATTGGGTTATCATTCTCATTATTGACTGTCGGGCTATTAAAATCAGCACAGGATACTAAAGACAAACTGAGTACAATCATAAGACAGCGGCGTGCTAACAAAAACGCTTGAAAACATTTAAAAGAACTCACTCTCTACCTCCTCAAACCCAAGCAGAATTCCCAAGCTATCATATAACAAAAACCAAATTAAGCACGAAAATCATAATCTGGTCATCAATATTAAAAAAGAGGAAAATCGATCTACTCTCTTATGAAAATTTTTTCCCAATGAATAACATTGGTCAAATGATTTGCATAAAAAATACAAAAAAATTACCTATGAAAGCCCTAGCAGATATTTCTGTAAAACCCCCTCAGTTCCACGCCTTAAATGATAAAAGCGAGACTCCTCTATATCTAAATCGTTATTCTCTAAAATAGATGTCTTTAAAAACTCATAAGTCTCATCAGAAGGTTTTAAAATACCTATATGAAAAAGAAGTTTTATTTCAAACTGAGTGTAAAGTTTCAAAAGGTTTTCACAATTCTCTAATGCTTTAAAAGTATTGCCCAATAAATTAAAAAACCCTTCCCCTTCTTTATTACCCACTTGTGCTACCCGATCAATAATATCTAAAACCTTTAAGGCCAAAGTTAGTTTTTCATAATCCTCTCGGAGGAATTTAAAATCTTTAATCAAAGCTGCTTCTTTAATAACGGCTAAGCCATTTGATCTGGGGATTTGATAATTAAAACAAATAAAGTGTGTGGGCTGTAAAGCACCTCCTCCAAAACGCTTTTTACTCTTTAATGCAGAGCGAGCAAAAAGATCTAATTTATCTCCCTGTTTTGTCAAAATCTTAACAATGAGATCCGCTTCAGAATACTTTATAGTTCTTAAAACAATACCCTTCTCTTTTATCAAACTGCAATCCCCTTATCATTAAATACCTTCAGGTCACCAAACCTACCCAACCAATAACCCAGTGGACCAAACCAAAAAGTACAAAAATAGCAATCATATTGGATATAGCAGTTACCACAGATACAGTCGAAACAGCTGGATCCATACCCATCTGTTGTAACAAAAGAGGAACTAAACTTCCCAAACTCATTGATAAAACGATCTGCACCACTAACCCCACACCTAAAAGAAACGCAAGATTTGTTAAAAAACCCATACCCATAGTAAATAAAATAAGAGCACCACCAAACACGCCCCCAATGAGTAAACTCAAAGCCACTTCATTGGATAAATGTTTACCACAGTTTCGAAAACCTAACTTATCCTGTCTTATGCTACCAACAGCAAAAGTCGCTGACTGATGACCTACTGCTGTTCCCAAGGCTAAAAAAAGCGGTAAAAGTCCAAAGGGCACCCACTGTTCATGAGAAGAAAATATAATCTTTAGAAACATAAAGGCCATTATGCCTCCTAAAAACGCCACAGACAACCATGAGCACCGTGATTTAAAGTGACTCAAAAAGGAAACCCTTCCCCCGCCTCCTATCTGCCCCATAGCATAAAGATCTTCGTCAGCCTCTTCTCTAATCACATCAATGACATCATCAACTGTAACAATTCCCAAAAGAGTATGATGTTCATCGACAACAGGTAGGGATAAAAAATCATACCGAGCTACTATCTTTGCTACAGCTTCTTGAGCCTCATTTGATCCAACAGCAATCACATCTTTATTCATTAAGTCTTTAAGTACAGACTCAGGCTTTGAAAGAATTAATTGCTTTAAACTCAACACACCCAGTAACTTAGAGTCTTCATCAATAACATAGACATAAAAAGTAATAAGATTTTCATCTTTTATTTTTTGAATTTTATGAATAGCTTCAGAAACAGTAAGGTTTTGATCTAAAGCCAAAACATCTGAGTTCATAATACCACCAGCAGAGTCTTCCGGATAACTCATCAAATCTTCTACTTCGACTTTTTCCTCACTGCTCATGCCATCTAAAATTTTCTTTGATTGCTCCTTTTCTAAACGTGCCAATAAATCGGCCACATCATCAGATGCCATAAGAGAAACAAGAGCGTTAATTTCTCCACTGGGTAGAGTTTCCAAAAACTCTTTTTGTATATCTTCCCTAAGATAACTTAATATTTTAGATCGCCTTTCTCGTTTCTTTTCTAATTGAAAAACAAAAAGCCGTTCATGCGCATCTAACTCACTCAATAACAATGCAATATCTGCTGTGTGTGTTTTTTCTAAAACACGAGCAATATTTCGATTCGCATTTCTTTTAAGTAATTTACGAACACTGCTTAAAAGTATTCTGATTTTATTATCAGACATGGGTAGCCTTTGATGATTTATGACAAAAATATAAAATAGCTCCTAAAAGGCCATAAAATAACATCATAACCTGAACTGTTGTAATAATAGTAGGACCTAAATCGGATTCATATCCCAAGGTTAAATTAAATAAAAATAAAAAGGCCGCCTGACCTACTCCAATTCCTGCAGGAGAAATAGGAAGAGCTATTGCGATTAATCCTAAAGGAATCACAAAGAAATACAAACTTAAAGGAACTTCTGTAAAATGCAAAAGCTCTCCTATCATAATAAAAAGACCAACAAATCCTATTTCAGTTACAATCCCCATCAATAATGCAAGGAAAAAATGCTTGGGACAAAGTCTATAAGTGTGTATAGCCATTAAAACACGATGAATAAAATGACCACAGGGTATTTTCTTAAGAAAAGCATTAAGTTGAACATTCTGAATAACTCTCTTTGAAAAAGAAATTGAAAAGCAAATAAGGTAGGCACAAAACGCAGCAACTACAAATGCAGCCAAATAAGTTAATTCTATATGCTCTAAAATACTATCATAGAAAAAAAATATAGAAAAAAGGGCTATAACAACCATACCGAAAAGCCCAATGATCCGATCCATTAATACAGTTATACCCGCTTCAACTTTCCGGTTGCGCTGATCCTTAACGAGATAATATCCCTTGACCAAATCCCCACCCACAGCTCCTGGAATAGCAAAATTAAAAAATAAGCCTATAAATGTCAGTTTAAGAGTCTGCCAAAAACTCAATTGAAAACCTTGACCCTGTAACAAGAGGTACCATCTAAAATTATTACTAGAGATTAACAATAATACGAAAAATAAAAGTCCGACGATAGAAGGTTGAGAAAAAATGTCCCCAACCATCGAAAAATTCAAACTCCCCTTATAAATAGTCCACCATAGCAACCCTCCACCAAGGGTAAGTTTTAACATTATTGCCATAATGTTTTTTACAGTTGAACTCTGCACATAAACTCCTATAAGTTGATCTTGATAAAACATATATACTTAGTCACTGATTAATTACCTCACCTATATCTTTGAACATATAGAGGAATGAGGTGAGAAAAACCAACCGGTAAAGGAAACGTGATGAAAATTGCAATTGTTGGCACAGGCTATGTAGGACTTGTTGCTGGAGTCTGTTTTGCAAACTCGGGTCATTGCGTCATCTGTATAGATACGAATGAGGACAAAATTTCCGTGCTCAAGGAGGGCAGAGTCCCTATTTATGAGCCAGGGCTTGAAGAGCTAATGCATTCAGCAGTGAAATCAGACCAATTGCACTTTACCACGAAGATTGAAGACGTTTTTCAGCAAGTAGACATTATATTTATTGCTGTTGGAACACCAGAAATGCCTGATGGAAGTGCTCAACTTCAACCTCTGTTATCTATTATTGAAACTATAGCCAAATCCCCAAACTCTCCCCCTTTTATAGTTCTTAAAAGTACTGTTCCCCCTGGAACGGGTCAAAAAATTCAAAAGTATCTCGATGAACATTCACAGAATAAAATAGAAGTTATAAACAACCCTGAATTTCTCAAAGAAGGGGCTGCTATCAATGATTTTTTAAAACCAGATCGAGTGATTGTTGGACATCAATCAGAAGAAGCCAAAGCTATTATGTTAAAAATATACAACCCTTTTATAAAAAGCCCTATCTACTTTATGGACAAGACATCTGCTGAACTCACAAAATACGCAGCCAATGCTTTCCTTTCAGTAAAAATTAGCTTTATTAACGAACTGGCTCACCTTGCCGATAAACTTGGGGCTGACATCAACAGCATAAAAGAGGGCTTTACCTCCGACAGTCGTATTCACCCTGCATTTTTTAATTCAGGACTGGGTTACGGAGGAAGCTGCTTTCCTAAAGATGTTCAAGCTCTTATTCACACAGCAGAAAAAAACAATTTAAAGATGAGAATTGTCAGTGCAGCCAATCAAGTAAATGATGAACAAAGAGTTCTTATGTTTTCTCGCATAAAAAAACGATTTAAGAACCTTTCAGGATTAAAAGTGGCTATTTGGGGTGTTGCTTTTAAGCCTCAAACTGATGATGTTAGAGAAGCTCCCGCTATAGATATTATAAGACATCTTCTTGAGGAAGGAGTTCAGATCACAGCCTTTGACCCTGTTGCTGGAGAAAATGCACTACGTACTTCAGGTTTAAATTTTCAATTAGAAACAAGTGCTTTGAAGGCAACTGAAGAAGCCGATGCCCTTGTTATTTGCACAGAATGGAGTGAATTTTGTAGTGTAAATATAGAGCAACTGAAAACAAATTTAAAACAGCCCATTATTTTTGATGGTCGCAATATTTTTGAACCCGAATTTTTAACTTCTAAGGGGTTTGAGTATTATTGTATCGGGCGACAAAAACTAGGAGCTTCTTTATGAAAACAGTTTTGGTTGCAGGAGGAGCTGGATTTATAGGTAGTCACCTTTGTGAGTTCTTATTAAATAAAGGGTATAAAGTACATGCTATTGACAATTTAAGCACTGGAACAAAAGACAACCTTTCACAAATTACCAGTTCTCATTTTCAATTTACAGAGGTGGACATCACATGCCCACTGCAATTAGATGAAAAGTATAATCAAATTTACAACTTAGCCTCTCCAGCGTCCCCTTTGGATTTTAAAAAAATGCCAATTGATATTCTGAAGTGTGGTTCTCATGGAATTTTTCATTTATTGGAAAAAGCACAGCAAGATAATTCCATATTTCTCTTTAGCAGCACGAGCGAAGTCTATGGCGACCCTATAGTGCACCCCCAAACAGAGTCCTATTTTGGCAACGTTAATCCCGTGGGAGAGCGAGGCTGTTATGATGAGGCCAAACGCTTTGGAGAAGCACTCTGTATGGCTTTCCAAAGAACTCATGGAACACAAGTTCGTATTGCAAGAATATTTAACACTTATGGACCTCGTATGCGCAAAGAAGATGGACGAGTCATTCCCAATTTTTTTACACAAGGTTTAAAAGGAGAATCTCTGACCATCTTTGGCAACGGAACACAAACCCGTAGTCTTTGTTACATTTCAGATCTGTGCGAAGGACTTTTTGCTTTGATGGAAAGTGATGTTTCAACACCTGTGAACTTAGGAAGCTCTGATGAACTCTCTGTTTTAGATATTGCGAAAATTATTCGAGATCTCACAAACAATAAAAAGGACTTTAAGTACTTAAAAATGCCACCTGATGACCCTCAAAAACGAAGAGCTGACATCAATAAGGCTAAAACGAAACTCAACTGGGAGCCAGAAGTGTCCTTAGATCAAGGTCTGTTAGCCACTTTAAATTACTATAAGTCTCTCAATTAAAATACTCGTACCCTTGGTTTGTGTTTCTTACTGATACGTCTCACCAAAGTACAATACAATATCCATACTGACTAAAATCTAGTTTGCTCTATTAACTTCTCCAAAACACCGCAGAATATCTTCTTAACATGAGAATGGGTTTAAAAATGCTGGTAAAAAGTCCTTAGAGAAAAATCCAAATGTCTCTTAAGTCCAGATCTTTACTAGACAAAACTGGATAAATACCTCTATTATTAAATGTAGTTTTAAATATTAAAAATAAAGTAAAAAGGGGGAGCTCCATGAGAGTGTTAGGAATAGTTTTTTTATTTATTTTTAGTTATCAATTGCAAGCGGCGGAGACTCTTGTTGAAGCGCGGGCTCATTATGGAATCGATATTACAAATAAAAATAATATAGATAATCAATTGGGCAGACGACTCGATCCTCAAAATCCTTCAAAACCTCATCATGGTTTTGGTGCTGATGCCTTTGTCACACTTCCTGTTCTCCCGGAACTTGGATTAGGATTAAGATATCAATATTTACAAGCTAAAGGTGGCACTCGCTTTGGCGGTACCTTTAGATCTCTAAGAGATACACTCTCAGCAAGCTCTCTAGCTCTTTTAGCTAATTACCGCGTTCTGGACACACAATTTTTTGCAGGTATTGTAGGAGCTTTTGGAGTTTTAAACTCTGCTAAATACAAACGTCCTCAACAAAATCAGCAATCCAGAGATGTCCGAAATGTGGAAGCTGCTGAAAGGAAAAGTTTTTACTCTATTGGTGTAGAGGGTGGCTCCTATGTAGATCAATTCCTTTTTGGTGTAGAACTTGGATACCAAGCACTAAAAGCACATGACTGGCGTATCAGGAATTTTCCTGGTAACCCTCCAAGACCTGGTTCAATTGAAGAATGGGACAATTCTGGAGCCTACGTAAAGGTCTTTATTGGTACATCATTTAATTAACAAAAACCCCTTTAGCTTTTAAATATAGGCTCAATATATATTGAGCCTATATTAACTTTTTGTTTTAGTGAAAGAGTAACCCAATATAAAATGAGAAGGACTCTAGATATTACAACTAACTTTTTATATCTCAGGTTTAGATTATGAAATTTTTTATCATTACCTTTTTAGTCTTTTTTAGTTACGAATCACAAGCCCTTGTGGAAAATCGAATTCATTATGGAATCGATATTACAAAAGATAACTCTGACCCTTTCAGCAAGGGTATTCTCTATGAATTAGCAAAAAACCATTTAAAATCTTTACATGGAGTAGGTATAGACACTTTAATAAAGCTTCCTATACTTCCCCTTAGAGTAGGACTGAGATATACGACACTGAAATTAAAGGACAGGGCAAAATCCATAGATGCTCACACTCCCACAGCTACAATAACCACAAAGTCACTAGCCTTGCTGGCCAATTACCGCATTATTGACTCTGGTTTCTTTCTAGGAACTGTTGGAACCATTGGCTTATTAAACTACTTTAAATCTAAAATTGAATTGGGTAGTAACTCTGGCATAGAGGAAATCATCGGGAAAAAGAAACGCGCTTACTCTATTGGGGTTGAAAGTGGTATGCACATCACAGATAATATTTTCACTGGTATAGAACTGGGGTATCACATCATAAAAGCCAAAAAGTTATCTATCCCTTCAAACTATCTTCGTCTATGGGACAATTCTGAAGTTTATATGAAGTTCATGATAGGCACATCTTTTTAAGCAGAATAAAACTTCATAAAAGTTTATAAAATGCCCATATATTTAGCAACTCCCTCGAATAAAACACAAATGGGCTTTTAATAGTCTAAGATTTTAGTGAGCATCATACCCTGATGTTTTTGATCAAATACAGTCATTGTTGTGATCCAATTTCTATTTTTGAACAATTGCATTTTTAATGTGCAAAGTTGATCTATGAAACACTTATTGCAATTTACTTTTAAGACATATAGATTAACCAAATAACAAAGGAGTGAATCATGAAGTTATTAGTTTTTACTTTCTTAGCTTTTTTTAGTTATCAATCGGAGGCCCTTGTTGAAGCCCGAATTCATTATGGAACAGATATTACAAAAACACAGAAAGATGACCCTAACAATATTAAACTTGGCCGAACGCACAGCCTAGGGGTTGATGCTTTAGTAAAGCCTCCTCTATTTCCTCTTGGTATAGGTCTCAGGTATTCCATGTTGGGAGCAAATGATAAGGATAAAAGAATATCCGAGTCTGGTTGGACAGCTAAAGCCTCATTTAAAAATTTAGCCATCCTTGCTAATTACCGTATTATTGACGCTGGTTTTTTCCTAGGAGCTGTTGGAACTTTGGGTATATTACACTCTGCTAAAATAAAACAAGAAGGCACAGAAGATTCAACTTTCGAAAGTAAAAAGACAAGTTCCTACTCTATTGGCGTTGAAGGTGGCCTTCCCCTCGCAGATAAAGTTTTAGGTGGCATAGAGTTAGGGTATTATTTTTCAAAATTCACTGAACTTTCTGACCTTGACAGCCTCTCTAAAGTTTATGCAAAGGCCTTTATTGGTATGTCCTTTTAACTAAAGTTCATAAGCAGTAGAGAACACTTTTGATGAATCGCATTAGCATGAAGAAAACTTATCGTGCTTACCTAAGTCAAATGTTATCTAGAATAAACGCTCCCTTTGAGTAATGAGGGGGCGTTTTTTAAACATGACAAGTTTATATGTAGCCCAATATCATTGACATTGGTTCATAAAATTATAGACTTACTGGATAACTTATAAAAGGAGTTAACCATGAGATTATTTATTTTTATGTTTTTAGCATGTCTTAGTTACCAGTCAGAAGCACTTGCAGAACTGCCTGTCCAACCTGAAGTTCGGGTTCATTATGGAATAGATATGACAGTGACAAATGATGAAAATTCAAATGCCGGCCGATTGAAAGGTCTAGGTGCCGATGTTTTAGTAAGACATCCTATGTTTCCTATTGGTGTAGGGCTCAGATATTCAATGTTGAACATGGGGGCTGATGACAAAGAGTTATTGAGAGGACCCGCTGGACCCGATAATAGTGATATGACTTTTTCCTTTAACACTTTGGCTATTCTTGCCAGTTACCGCATTGCCAATACTGATAGTTTTTTTCTAGGAGCTATTGGAACCCTTGGTATATCAAGTTCAATCTCAATGGAAGCAAACAAAGTTAAAACACAACTGAAAGACCCTATATCCTACTCTACCTACTCTGTTGGTGTTGAGGGATGCACTCATTTTACAGATAAAATTTTTGGCGGCATAGAATTAGGATATCATTTTTCAAAATTCAAACTGGGGGAATCTGACAGCAACGATCTCTCTGAAGTTTATGCAAAAGTCTTAGTAGGCGCATCCTTCTAAAAGATACGCTTTTATTTTCCTAAAAACTTAATCTTTATACGAGCAGCCTGTTTTTAGTAATGAGGCTGCTCGTTGTTCTGTATATGTCCCCGTCGTTGTTGAATACCATAGCTATTGCGGTCATTAGGGTTAGCGTTCCTTCTATGATTTGGCTGCTGGTTGTAGTAACTCTGACCGTGCTGAATACCATAGCTACTGCGATCATTCGGTCTAACATTTCCCCTAGGGTTTTGTTGGACATTATTGTAGTACTCCCTACCCCGTTGATCATTTGAGTGACGTCTGAGATCATAGAACTCACGATTATTATGGTAATCTTCAGGCACGCGACCACTACCACGCCAATCTCCAAGATTGGGATGACTATTGGGATCTTCATAACGATTGGCATTTAAAGGCTGATAATGAATACGAATCATTGAACCATCCCTAGGAATACCATCTCCATGAAAAACAATCCTGTTAAATTCATGTTCATAAGACCATCCATGGTTACGATCTTCTGGCACTTCTCTATTGTTAACTAAGACTTGCAGTGTTCCCATAAGAGGCCACGCTTCTAAAGTTAAAGATGTCACTTTTTGCACAACACTATCTCTTACATTCTGCAGAGCCTCAGCCATATGACCACGGCAAATACTCTCGCTAAGTCCTCCAGACAATGCAGCTAACTTTATGTAACGATCACCAGGAGAAGTATGATCCCTCTTAGAATTACAACCCTGAGAGTTTACAATTCCAACATAATAACTCATCCAATTCAGGGAACCATTAGACTGATTTATTCCCTTTGCTCTGTTAAGAAAGTCAGCGTAATACTCTACAGTGTTTGCGCTCTGATCATCTTCATTAGACATAAATACAACAGCTAAAAAAGCATCTTCCCTAAAAAATCCAGAGTTCTCTCTAACTAATCTTCCTCTGGAAAGAGCCCTGTGCATAGCTTCTAAACCACGTTCAACTTCTGACCCGCTCTCTCCAACAAGAACACTCTCTAGAAATCTCCGTTTTACATTTCTAACCCCTGGATACAAGACAGGTGGGTTCCCTACAAAAACTCCCTTTTCGCCTTCAAGTCCAACATCTGTAGTCGTCACTCCAATACGATAATCTACTCTTTTTTCATGAAGAAGATCAATGAAATCACCCAATTGCCTTTTTAAAGACTTCTGATGTTTTTTCATAGATTGCGAATTATCAATAACCCAAAGTAAGTCCAATTTACTACTATAACGAATAGCATGGTTAAAATCGTTAAGACCGGGATGTAAATTATACTCTCTTTGGCCCTTACAGGATAAAATTCCTACCGTAAGTATGAAGAGAAAAATCTTATTTATAGTTTTCATTGGGAACCTCTCTTGCTGTTTTTTAAATTTATAAATACACACTTTTTTCATTTTTTATTTAAGCCACCTTATTACTAGCTAAATTCTCAAGAGCTTTTTTCACTCCTGCATTGGGATTAATAAATTTCACTCCATATTTTGTTGGTTCATCCTTTTTCACTACACCCTTCTTATATTTTTTATTTACAACCTCACAAAGGGTATTAAATGAGGGTGTATTTCCATCAGGTCTAAAATGAATATGAAGTTTTTGACCGGGCTGTAATGTAGAGTTATACATAACAATTCCTGCACCGCCCTCACTGACTTCAAAGCTTTCACCTTTCCAAACAGATTTATTATTATGAATAATAATTGATGTGTAATAACTAAACCGAAAGTGACGTCGTCTAAAAAATATATTTGAAGAAGCGTTTAATTCTTTAAGTTTTTCTGATTGGAAACATTCTAATTCAGCAATACGCATCCAATCTGATAGACCCGGTTTCCACACAAAATCAAACTCATAGACTTTCTTTTCTTGTAACATTTTAAAAATCTTTAAATATTTATATGGACCATACTTACGGGTACCTCTTAACACATACCACTCATCACCATTCGCATCTTCTTGTGTAGAATTTACGGGTGACTTTGTTTTATGCGACCTTTTTAAAAGTTTTTGAAACCCTTTTTCGCTGAGCTGATTTTTTAAAATATCCGATTCTAAAAAAGGTATCCATTTGGCAAGACCTTCGTCATATAAATATCCTGTTGGTGAAATTTCATCACATCTGATCTTTTCAATTATCTCTTCCATAGTGAATGGTCCGAGATTTTCTTTGCCATATGAAATGTAAAAATGTGTTTGCATAATTAACCTTACTTGTATCTGTTAAAATACTCGGTCACCAGAAAGACTGACTTGAGATTGTTTTGTGCTTTATTTTTTTATTTTGATTTTTAATACTTCGAAAAGAATACTTTGATAAATTTTCTAAAAATCACAGAACAAAGTCTAGAGTATTACTCTACTTTCATAGGGGATTTTACGAGACTCGCCATTGGTATAAGTAAAATAACTTTTAATTCTGATATCTTTAGATTTCAATCTTACATGAAAGACATTTGTAGTTTTAATGCTGTTTGAGCATTTGGAAGCCCTGAGAAAAATTCCCAATTAAACGTAAAAAAGAAAATCATGTAATGAGCCAAAAGGACTGTTGAAAAGGTGTTAGATACGAGGCGTTCAAGCCTAACCAAACAAAGGCGTCGTTTTTCCTACGTCGGAGTGAGTGTTTGAGTGATTGCAACGAAGTAGATGGCACGTTTTCAACAGTCCTCAGATAAGCTATTTTATGGCTTCACGAATATAAGCAGAAGCTGTGTCCATAGCCCAAACAACAGCAACGATAATAATAGCTAAACACCCAACAGCTTGCCAGAGAGCTTGACCTTGATATTGGATAAGCATAGTACCTATACCTCCTCCTCCGACAAGTCCAATGACAGTGGCCATACGAACATTAACATCCCAACGGAAAATGGTAAAAGAGATATACGGTAATATAACCTGGGGAACGATAGCATACCAAATAACTTGTAAGACATCTGCACCTGTTGATTGTATGCCTTCAATGGGTCCTTCATCAGAACATTCAATAATTTCAGAAAACTGTTTTGTCAAAGAAGCAGCCGAATGAATCATAAGAGCTAACATTCCAGCAAACGGACCAATACCTACCCATACAGAAAATATAATCGCCCAGATAAGTGGTTCAATAGATCGTGTGATATTCATTAACACCCTTAAAATGACATAAAAACCAAATGCAACATAGTTTGATCCCATAATATTTTTAGCAGCTAAAAAACTTAATATAAATGCAATGGGAACTGCAATGACCGTTGCTAAAAAAGCTATATAGACAGTTTCAACAATAGCTAATACACCACGAGCAAAAACACTCATATCAGGCCGAATTAAATCTCCGAAAATACGATGTGCCCCTGCAAACCCCTGTTGAGAAAGTAAGTCATAGATATCAAACTCTATAACTTTTAATCCCACAACAAAAGTTACAAGAAATCCAACTTGAAGCTGAATTCCCCAAAATGTTTTCATCCATGGCTTTTCAGATCTCTCTTCAACTTTCTTATGCCCTGGTTCAAAAATATAAGTTCCAAGTGTTTTTATCCCACCCTGATTGAGAGCCATTGTAAAAAAAGCACCCAGTACCGAAGCGATGAGAAAAATCCACATATTTCTATCCATCAGTAACAACTCTTCTTCGCTGGATTGAGCAACTGAGAAAAATAAAACCATCAGCAGATAAGCAAAATAAATGATATCAAAAAATAAACCTTTAGGTGTCAATGGACATGTACCTCTTGAGAGTCTTCACCGTATATTTCTTTAAACCAAGAATTATCAATATCCTCTGGTTTTCCATTAAAAACAATTTCTCCGCTTTTTAAAGCAATCACTCGCGTAGCATATTGTCTAACCAGGCTCAGAAAATGCAAATTGCAAATAATTGTAATACCAAGTTCTTTATTTACTTTTTCTAAATAATCCATAACAACATGACATGTTGCCGGATCCAAACTGGCTACAGGCTCATCAGCTAGAAGAATTTCTGGTTGCTGCGTAAGTGCCTTTGCAATAGCAACCCGTTGTTGTTGTCCCCCAGAAAGTTGACTCACTCTATTATAGGCTTTCTCTTTTATACCCATAAGATTCAAGTACTCCATGGCCTCTTTCTCATCATCCTTTGAAAAGAAACCAAAAAGACTTGGAAATGTTGGAGTAACAGATAGTTTGCCCATCAAAACATTACTCAGCACAGAGTGCCTTTGAATTAAATTGAAGCTTTGAAAGATCATAGCCATTTCTTTACGTAGCTGGCGAACGGTACGACCTTTTATATTTGTAATATCATTGCCCTTAAAAGTTATCACGCCACTTGTAGATTCATGAAGATGATTCAAACAACGCAACAAAGTGGATTTTCCCGATCCACTCAACCCAATAATAACAAGAAACTCCCCCCTTTGGACTTCAAAGCTCACTCCCTTAAGAGCTTGAACTCCATTTTCATATCTCTTCTTTAGATCCTTGACTTCAAGAATCTGTTGACCTTCATTCATTTTGGATTTCTCCAACTTTCCTACAGCAGACACCCTTATCTAATTCTTCTTGGATAGCTCTAACGCCGACTTCCCTAGAGTTTTTAACACATCTCTAATCCCATCATAGCGTGAATCATCTGATCGCACTAAACCTGTTACCCCATACATAGAAGAAAAAGTTTCTTTTCCCTCTTTTGTTTTTACATAATCTAGCAAAACATTAACCACGTCTTCTTTAATTTTTTTAGGTAACTCTCTCCTAAAAATAATAGGGTCATTGGGAACAGCTTCTGTTAGGGTTAAAATTTTCACTTTCTTATCCACATCAGGATATTGTGTCAGTACAAGCCGTCGTGCATCTTCAACTTTACCATTTATAGGTGGGGAATAGAATGTGGCCCCAGCGTCGACCTGCCTTTGATAAACCATTGTTACAACGTTATCATGCCTTTGTGCAAAAACCTTTTCAGAAGGTTTAACTCCAGCATCTTTAAAAAGTTTTTCTGGCAATAAATATCCCGTTGTAGATGCAGGGTCCACATAGGCAACACGTTTTCCATCAATATCTTTAATGGAGTTGATACCGCTATCAGCTCTAGCTATCAACTGTCCCCTATAGGTCGGTACCCCATGACGAAGAACGGTAATAAGTGCTTCGGCACCATATTTTTCATTGGCCATGATATAGCCAAAAGTATTCATTATTGCGATATCGGCCCTTGCTGTACCAAAGGCTTCCACAACAGCCACATAACTAGCTGGAACCGAAACCTTAAATTTATAGGGTGTTTCTTTCTCTAAGAACTTTGCAACAAGATCGGCCTTATTCGCTAAAAGGTTGGCATCCACAGAGGGCACAAAAAAGAGTTTAATAGGGTTTTCTTTGGTTCCAACAGAGGCCTTCTCTTTAGTACACCCCATAAAAAGAAGAATTAAATAAAATGATATAAAAAGTTTTAAAAATAGACCCCTTTGCATCCCATCCTCCTAAACCTGACCTAGAAGATTTGTAACAAAAATAAGAATCTGGGCCAAGAAGAAATAGGGCCTTTGACATTTTTAAATTTTAAAGAGAAAAAGCTATAACGCCACTCACCTATCAAATAATCCCCTATAAAGGAGAGGACAAATCCAAATAAAACCTAAAACTTTAAAAGACTTTTGAATATATGGAGTCCCAAAACTCGAAAAATAACATTCAGAAAATGCTTGATGTCACCTAAAAATCTTTTGACATACCCTACTGTCATCGTATTAATCTGAAGGTCTCCCCCAAAAACAACGATACGCCCTGCGCCTTAAAGAACTCATTTTGGAACCTTATAAAAAAACCTCCCTCTGTAACCCATAAAATAAAGAAAGAAGAGTCACTTCCCTAGCTTTACCCCCCTAAGGGAAGAAGACAGACATTGAATCGCTCTGTACAAACTCCTCATAGCTATCCCAACACTCCACCAAAATATGTATTGAAAAGCAAATGGCAATAGAGAAGAAACAATAGACGACCCTAAAAAATCATATGTTAAATACACAATAAAAGAACTATAGAAAACAATTTTATCAAAAAGAAGATAAGCCCCTCCCTGACTGTCTGTAAAACAAACCATATGGATAGCCACACAGAAAAGCCAGATATTAGCTATAATTTGAGTCCGCAAAAGTGTTTTTACAGTTGATTTTTTCACTCAATCCCGTTCATTAACCCCTGAAGTTCCAATAAAGGATTATAAAAAGGAGAGAGTTCCAATCCCTCTGATAGTCTTTTTCTCGCCTCTTTAGTTTTTCCCTCTTCAAAGTGCAATCGCGCTAAACCAGCAATGGCAGAAATATTTTTTGGGTCCATCTTTAAAAGATTCCCCCATGCCTCCCTTGCGCAAGAAAAATCTTTATCTTCCATACAATAACGACCTTGTAGAAGCACAGGCAGCTCATACCCCTTGTTGTTTGCAAGAGCAATTTTTACGATAGCTCTTGCTTCATTCAATCGCCCTAAAACAAATTGGATATAACTGTAAACAGATTGAATCAAGCTATCATCTGGAACTTGTCTTACAATGTGCTCTATAATTTCACGCCCCTCTGACTTTCCTCTACCTAAAAAAGACAACAATCCATGAGCTGCCGTCAGATGGGGTGTTTTTTCCAAATCTTCATACATATGCTTAAACAACTTAAACAGATGATTCCACTGCCCTCTATCTCTAAATAAGATAGGACTTTTCATATGTTCTTGTGTCAACATAGGATCAGAGTCTAACATTTTACCTAACTGCTCCTGAACTTTTTCCATCTCTCCCATTATATGGAAAAGGTAAGCCCTCATCATATAAACTTCTTGAACATAACTTGTTCCTGATTCCAAATATTTTGCAAGAGCTTCTTCTGCATGTTTTATATAAAAAACATCCGTATCATTTTCAGATAAGTGAATAGCAATTTCTGATAACAATAGAACAAATATCCCATCATTAACTTTTGAAATTTCTAACACTTTTAGAAGGTCACTGTAGGCCATAGAATAGTTATTTAAATAGTAAGAAACAATGGATCTATTAAAAAGGGCTGGAATATAATTAGCATCAATTTTTAAGGCTTTTTCTAGATTTTCACTGGCTTTGTTATATTTTAATTCTTTTATAGAAGCCAAAGCTATAAGATTGAATATCTGCTTCCTTAACTCACTTTTAAATTCCAACTCCAATTGTTTATTAAGTAATTTTTCTGCTTGAACTATTTCATAATCATTTATCAACAATGGCACCAAGTGCAAAACAACTTCAGTTTGGTTTGGATTCATTGTATTAGCTTCGACAAAAAATGTGCGCGCATTCAGAAGGTCTCCCATACGTTCCGCAGCAAGTCCTTTCTCCATAAGATTTTGAAAGACTTTAGGGTCAAAATCAGATGGAGCTTTAACAGGATTAAACCTATCCAATAGAATAACTCCAAAAACTAATAGAAGAGACATAAGAAACCATATTTTCCACCCGCCCAATGGTTTCTTGCCTGTATTTTGAGGACCATAAAGAGTTGCATTATTTTTAGCACCCGCTGTCTCCCCTTCTCCATGAAATTCCGACCCTTTTTCGGAATCTGATTCTTGTGTATCTCCAATATTTTCTTGAGTATCCCATTGAGTATCTTCTTCTTTTTGAAATCCTGGATCAGTAACAGTAGAATGCTCGGCATTTTGCACTTCGCGCAGTAGAGTTTTAAAAGTTTTTTGATCACGCAGATAAGTCCAGCGACCAAAACATTCCGTAATTTCATCTAACGCTATAATATGACCAGCACGTATGTTGGCATTAACATCTTCAGTCGTAAAGGGACCTAATATCTTATGGTTTGATTTAATGATCCAGATTCTTGCAGAGCTGCTCACTATTTCTCCCTATATCAAATACATCTACTCTTCATATTCTTCGAAACTTGTAGTGTTTTTATTATACCTTTCCATAAAATCTTCATTTTTTATAAAAACAATATACCATCAAGATGGCTTTAAACACCTTCCTTAACTTTATCACTCTCAATACCTATAACCTCAATGGGAACAAAGTCAGGTTTAAAACCCTCAGGCACACTTGCTACGCTCACACAGTTTTTAGAAGTACTCTTAGCTTGATAGAGAGAATCATCTGCTGACTTGAGCAAAGATTCACCACTCTCGCTGACACTCGGATACTCACTGACACCCACACTGATGGTCACTTTTCCTAGTGGCTGCTGTTCCCCATAGGGAAGTCCTGCTTCCTCAATCGTACGCCTTAATCTTTCTGCCTTCAGCGCAGCACCCTTCAAGGATGTATGGGGTAAAAGAAGCACAAACTCCTGCCCCTCCATTCTAGCAACAATATCATTAATACGACTTGTTTTAACTAGAATCGTTGCAATCATTCTTAAAAGCTGATCCCCCATAGGGCGACCATTTTGATCGTTATACGATTTAAAGTGATCAACATCCAAATATATCAACGAGACAGGCATCTTTGTTCTTCGTGCCCTACTAATTTCCTCTGTGATTTTCTGATGAATGCAATCTCTATTCAATAAACCTGTTAAAGCATCCTTAATACTCATGTCATGAATTTTCTTTTGCAAAGAAATATTATCGTAAGAGATACTAAAAAATTTATTAAAACTATTTAAAGCTTTTGAGTCTGCACTCTTGTTTGCAGGTTTCAAAACAAGCGTTATACCCACAAAGCCTTCTTTAACCTCTAGAGGCATAGCTATAAATTTATCTTCTTTAAAAACTGTATTTACAAGTGCTTTTAGTTTCTGCATTTTATTGGGCTTTCTTAACATATCAATAAGATTAGAAGCCTCAATATCATCCAATCGTATACCCACTTGTCTTAACTTTTCCATAGGATACTGAGAACTCTGAATAGCAGATAAGGCCATATAAGAGGGCATATATCTTAAAAAGATAACAGGAGACCCTCCCATCAATTCACTCACTTGATTTAAGTAAATCTGTACGGTTTCTTTTAAGGTCTTTGCTTTCTCAATGCCTTCTATAAGTGTTGTTAATTTTTGAATATCTTTTTTTTCTTCTTTTGTACTTGATTGATTCATTTTTTTATTTTTTTTCTTCAACTCGACATGAAGTTGTTCATTTTCATATTGCAAATACAACTTTTCAGCAGCTTTATCTACTTTTCTAACAACATCTTCTAATTCCTCAAAGGGTTTGTAGACATAATCATAAGCCCCCATGTTGATGGACTTTAAACCTGTTTCTAAATTGGCATGAGAGATCATTATCAGAAACTGAATCTCATCACTTGCTTCACTCACTTTTGAAAGTAACTCAAGACCAGATTGCCCTGACATATGAAGATCACTTAATATGATATGCGGAGGCGAAGATTTAATTTTTTTTAGTACATCTTCAGCCGTAGAAAAAGTTTTTACAGTATAGCCTGCATCGCTAAGGTTTTGTTTTAAAGTGCTGCAAATGCTCTCTTCATCATCTACTACATAGACTAAAAAATCTTTTCGAAGCTCTGATATCTTCAATCCTTAATCCTCGGTTTACGAATATTCACATGAAATTTCTCTAAGAAAAACGTGTTTTTTAGCTCCATCAACTCATCCTCTTCCTTTGACGTCAAAGGCAGCTCTTCCATTTTCGAAAACTTTCTTTCTAAAGCACTGTCCTCATCTCTTTCTTCACTCCCCTCTATTGCCAAAGCCATCTCTTCCTCACTGGAATGATCGGAATGAGATATATCTGTTTCAGACTGTTCTCCTTCTGAAGTCTGCCAGTCCAATTGAGACAAAGAGGATTGCTCTTTAGAGAAGCCTTTTCCTTCTTGACTCTGATCTGCTAAAAAAGTTTCTGTATCATCAGGTTTATCGACTCCTATCTCCTCCATTTGAACATTAGAATCTGATAATAAGCCCTCTGTTTGTTCTTCGTTCTTCTCATGGGATAATACATTGGATTCTGCTACAGGAGAAAACATGACTTCTGCAAAAGGAAACTCCATAAAAAATGTTGTTCCAGAGCCCAAATCTGATTCCACATAGAATTTTGCCCCGTGATTTTTCATAATACCAAGAGACGCTGATAACCCAATGCCTCTTCTATCTGATAGTGGTGATTTTTCTTCTGTAAAAAAGGGTTCAAATATACGCTCTTTTACCTCTGCATTCATTCCCGGGCCTGTATCTTGGACTTTTAGCTGTACACATTTTTCCATGTTCTGCAAATAAATATGAACCTCTTTCTGTTCAGAGTTTTCGACGGCCTGACTGGCATTCATCATGAGATTTAATAAAACATATTCCAATTGACTGGGATTGGCATTAATTTCTGATGTGGATTCAAAATGTTTATGAAGCTTTATTCCTTTGAGTGAAAACTGATGATTCACAAAGTTTAAAATACGGTTCACAATCTGATGTAAATCTACACGTGAAAAGGTGGTTTTCTCAAGTTGAGCGAACTTGATAAGATTTTCAGTTAACTCCTTCACTCTACGTGTTTCTTTTTCAATTGTTTCTATATGATTCTTTAATTCACCCTCCGCCTTGGCTTTAGCTAACTGAGCATGACCTAACACTCCCAGAAGCGGATTTTTTATCTCCCGCGCTAAACGTCCGCTTAATTCTTCAAGTGCCGATGTTCTTTCCTTTTTTACCAGATCCTCTTTTTGAGAATCCCATTTTTTTTCTCGATCTATCAAATGACGCCTTAGATCCTCAAAGTCTTCCTCTAACTCCCCTATCTCATTATTGGTGTTCACTTGAAATTGACCCTTACGAAAATCTCTAAGAACAGATTTTATAGCTGAAAGAGACTGAGTGAACCTCTTTGCAAAAAGTGAAGTAAAAAGAAAAGCCAGAATAATAAAGCCCAAGCCTATAGCCAGTGTTTGCCAAAAAAGATCTTCTAAGATAGCAAAAGCCATTCCCTTTTGAGTTGAAGCCACAGCATACAAGTTTGATTCTCCCACTTTCCTATAACTTGTAACGAGAGTATCTCCCTGTTCATTCTTGCTCTCACCTGTAAAATGCTCCGTGCTTTGGAACTGATTTTCCGACAACTTTCCAATTTGATTTTCTAAGGGATGGGCAAAGATAAAACCTTCCTCATCCAATAAGTACACTTCATTCATGTCGCCTTTAAAATCCGAAACCAAATCACTCATACTTTCAGAGCTAAAGAGCCCCACAATCACTGCAGTGGAGTTTTTCCCCACAGAAACAGGAAATGCGAGCCCAAAGGTCAAATCCCGACTGAAATTTTCAAGATGTAAAAAATGACTTTCTTTAAGACGACCGACAGGAACAGTTTGTAAGACTTTTTGTTCATAATCTTTGGGCCAATTCATAGAGGATGTGGACTGAGTGTTTTTTTCAAACCAATATATGTCCCATGACTGACCATCAAATTGAAGTACGCCTATAGCTAAGAAAGGTTCATAGCCGGAAGAAAATAGCGAATCACCAAGAAAAGGTTTATTTGCGGAGATTAAAGATTCACGATGGCTTACAAAAGAAGCCATTTTATTTTTCAAACTCACAATTCGATCTTCCGCACGACGTGACACATTCAGAGCAAACTTTTTAGAAAATTCGTAGAGAAAGGGTTCTTTATCCTCTTGAAAAAGCGATGTTGTTTTCCACAACATCACACCTATAAGGGGCAATAAAATACTCAAGAAAAATAAAAAGATTTTATTTGATACTGATAAGCGCACCCCATACCCCTCTAGTTGGCGTATAAATTGCCAACTTATTTTTACCAACCTCTGAGGATCAAGTCATGGACCTTTATAGATGTTTTATACGATCTATAACGCTAAGGGTCGCCAAATGTATTTTCACAGGCAAAAGAGCTAAATCCTATGGGCGTGATAATCTCATCCACCGTATTTGAAAGTCATGCTCTATTCCGGGAAGGATATTAAAGATAAGCTCTTATAGAAAGGATTTAAGCCACGAACACAGATCTGAAAAGGCACGATCTCTATTTAATTCATTGTATATTTCATGATATTCCCCATCATAAACGATCAATTTTTTATTTTCAGATCCTAAATCTTTATAAAACTGACGAGTTGACTCAACGCTAACCACATAATCTTCACCTGCCTGCTGAATCAATATGGGCAGGGTGATATTGGCAGCAGACCTTTTCGCTATTTCACAATGCTCTAGGAAAGCCATAAACAAATTCATACTGATTTTATTATGTCTTAGGGGGTCACGTTGAATTTCAGCAAGAATTTCTGCATCGTGTGTCAACACTGTATCTTCTATCTGATTACTCTCTGTCCAATTGGGCAAAAACTGAGAGACAAATTTGCCGACAAACTCTTTAACTCGCGGAACATTCACGGCTATACCAAATAAGGGTGAACTCATCACAAGCCCACTGACTCCCATATCACCCTTTAGGACAAAAGAGCGTGACATAATTAGCCCTCCCATTGAGTGACCCAGTAAAATAAGAGGACCTTTTTCTTCTCTGTTTTCAAGCACAAATTCAATAAACAGCATTAAGTCTTCACAATAATCTTCAAATTTATCAATGATCCCTCTTTGCCCTTCAGAGCGACCATGCCCTCTGAGGTCCCAGACATAAACATTCCAATCTTCTAAAACAGCCCGAGCCAATCTATCATAACAGTCCGAGTGCTCACCCAAACCATGAGTCACAATCAGGGAGCCTTTTGGGTTTTTTGATATCCACTGTTGATAAAAGAGCTCTACCCCTTTGAACCCTTTTAAATAACCTTCCATACGTTTTTCCATACCTACAATCCCTTTACATTTTCTTTTCCAACAACCCCGCTCCGTAGCTTTATTCTTATTCATATTTCATTCATAGGTCAATCCTACTATCTGTAGAATATTCTTCTTTTTAACAAATAAAATACACTTTTTAAATTCTGATTTTAAAAAATGAAATAACCCCATTCTTACAATGATTACGATCTTAATCATTCAATATAAAAACACTATCTTGCAACTCATCTCAGAGCATTGTATATAAAATTCTAACTGAATGCGAGAAGCACTGTTATTTAAGATACACAAAGATAGAAATTTAATACTACAAACCTAGGAATACTATGTATACAGTAAAAGCAAATAGGACCTATGATTTTAAAAGAGAAAACTCTTCCTCTCTCTTTCCAAACCTGCACAGATATCCAGCTACAATGCTTCCTCAAATAGGAATTCAGTTATTTAAAGAACTCAATATAAAAAAGGGGGTCTTGCTTGATCCCTACTGTGGAACAGGATCATCCTTTCTGGCCGGTATCACTTCCGGAATTGAAGAATTTCATGGCTTTGATATCAACCCTCTCGCTGTCACTATTGCAAAGGCAAAATATACAAGAATAAGTAGAAAAACATTTCTAAATTATAAAACAAATGTCACTGATTCTTTTTTTCAAGGTTTTGATTTCTTGGAAAACCCCTCTGTCACAAACTTAAATTTTTGGTTCTCAAATCGTGCTATTAAGGATTTAAATACTATCAAGTATTCCATATTAACTGAAGTGGCTGAACCCAAGTATCAAAATCTTTTTTGGACAGCTTTTTCCGAAACAGTCCGTACTGTCTCCTATACACGAAACAGTGAATTTAAACTCTACCGAATGGAAGAGAAGAAAAGAAAAGAATTTAAACCCGATACTTATGAAATCTTTCTGGAAAATCTTAATAGAGTGGAAGAAACTTATTTTAGCACTTACTATCCTTTATTGAAAAATAAAAAGTTCCTTATCAAATCACAAAGTTTTCGCCAAGGAAAACAAAAATATGATGTTGTTCTCACTAGTCCACCCTATGGAGATAGTCGAACAACAGTGGCTTATGGGCAATATTCCACTCTTTCGAATGAATGGATGGACGTTGCAGGTGCACGTAAGATAGATTCTCATCTCATGGGTGGCTCTACGGCAGACACTCTTTATCAAACAGGGTTATTAAAAAACCCTATATTAAAAATAGCGAAAAAAGATATGAAAAGAGCGTTGCAAGTTTCTGCCTTTTATATGGATTTGGAAAATTCGATTAAACATGTTGCACACTCTGTAAAAGAAGCGGGATATGCAATTTATATTGTTGGCAATCGAACAGTAAAAAATGTCACTCTGCCCACAGATCAATTCATTGCCGAACGGTTTGAAAAAAACGGTTTAAAACATGTATTCACCTATAGGAGAAATATTTCTTCTAAGGTTATGCCTCAAAAAAATTCCCCAACGAATGTTCAGGGAACTAAGGTTAAAACGATGAACACAGAGTATATCGTTGTCTGCCAGAAATAAATTAACATATATCTTTCCAGCTTTTAGAATAAACTTTCTCCGTTAGAGGATATAGAAGAACTAGTCGAACATCTTTTACCGAATGCTTTGAATTAAGAGCTTCTGCATAGGCGGCCATCTGAAGAAAACCCTCCTCCTTATGAACCGTTCCTGTTTTGTAATCGATAATCCATCGCACATTATCCACATCTCCCCAAAGATCTATACGCCCCTCTGTAATAATATTGTCCTTTCGATATAGGTACGGCCACTCCGGCTTTCCGTTTTTCAATAGCTCTTTCATCGGAGGTTCTTTTAAATTCAATACGTACTGAACCCCATCTTTTTGCAAAAGCTGACTGTCAATCTCACGCCCACTAGACAACTGATAAGAAAGCTCTTCTAAATCTGCATGTATCTGTGTTCCCCTCAAAGTTTTTTCTATATAGTTTATTTTATCAGTTAGTGATATTTTACGAGAAGACAAGAAATCTCTAGATGATGAAGCCCCTTCTTTACCCTCTCTTTGCCTTACCAAATCACTCACTGATTGAAATTGTGCAAGACGAGAGCTCCATTTCCACTCTATAGGTTTTAAAATATTTCCACCCTCTTCTCTATTATCAAAAGTCTCCCCTATATTTTCAGAAGAGGAATCTTCCGATAATTCTGCTCCTTGTAAAAGAGTATCTTTTTGTCGCTGGTTTTTCTCCCTACTCAAAGATTCATCACCCACAGAAGGCCCTGTCTCACTAAAGTCACTAAAAACAGTGTATGTAAATTGTTTTTCTTTTTTCTGATTTGGTTCCGCTTCAGACTGATCTTCTAAAACAGCCTCTTCGCTGGATAGAAGTTTCCTTTCTGTAGACATAATTTGTATATGTGCGTTTAAGTTGTTAAAGAAATCAGAATCTGTGAGCTTTTTTAATATAGAGTCCTTCTTTACCTTCCCTCTTCCTGTCAACCAAACCTCTTCTTTTGCCCTTGTCACAGCAACATAAAACAATCTCTCCAATTCACCCAATTTCCATTCCGTTTTCTTCTTACGCCAAGACTCCATAGGGGGTAAACGCTTTTTCCTAGAATCAGAAGAGACTTCAAGAGGCGGAGAAATTTTTAAGCCATATTTTTTATCATCTTCATTAAACTCTAACAGGTCGTCAGGTTTTTTCCCATCGTCAAATTTATGAATGAAGGGAATAAATACACAATCAAATTCTAAACCCTTTGCCTTATGAATCGTCATAATATGTACTCTTTGAGACTCAACGGAAGAAACAGCATCCTCCTCCTTATTATCCAGTTCCATATTGGCAATAAACTCCAGACAGTTAAAATCAAAACGATGATCCTGAAGTTTTAGCAAACTTATAAATTTACAGATATTGGCCTCTTTCTGCCCCGTTGGATCAAGGGCGAGAGACGATTTCAATAATCCTCTCTCTAAAACAATCTCCACCAAAGTCTCTGTTAAACCAATTGTCTGTACCTTTTCTTGATAAGATTTTAAAAGTTCAACGCTCTCAATGTTTTTATCCTTAATCCTATTCCATAAATCGCCCCTGTGTTCTGCAAACTGAGCAAGAACTGAAGGTTCAACAAAAAACCATGGAGATCTTAAGACACCTACTAAAGAGAGGTCATCATGGGGATTTATTAATACTTTTGTAATTTGTACTAAATCTTGCACTTCACGTCTTTCTCCAAAAACTCCTGAAGCTGATATCTGAGTGACTAAGCCTTTTTGGGATAAAAATCTATCCACCTCTTGGGCTTGCCGATTTGTTCGACATAAAACCGCAATTGTTTTTTCAGGAAAGTTCTTTGAAAGCCTTATTATTTCTTTGCAAATAAAATCCTTTTCCCTTTCTTCTTCCTTTTTGCTCTCTTTATCATCACTGTCTTTTTCTATCTCTCCCGCCTCATGACTTTCTTTCTCTCTATCTGCAACTTTTCCCTTTTCTTTTTCTCCACTTTTTACCCTTTTCTCTTTGCCTATTTCTTCTTGTTCCTCAGTAATATAAAAGTTGGCCACATTTTTTTTAGGATCAAATGAATCGTCCTCTTTGGGACCCATATTTTTAAATTGGTCAGAATTTATTTTCTGAAATAATTCATTAATAAAGGCAATCAATGAGGGAGCAGATCTATAATTTGTAGACATCTCCTCTATTTCACCATCAAGAGATCCTATTTCCTTTACTTTCTCATCAAAGACATAGGGTCTCGCTCCTCTGAACAAATAAATACTCTGCTGAGAATCTCCTACCAGAAAGTGAGAATGTTTTCCCGTAAACTCCCTTAACATCTCCACTTGACTAGGGCTTGTATCCTGAAACTCATCAATCAACCAATAATCCCATTCTTGAGAAAACCTCTTTACACATTCGGGATACTTCTTTAATAAATATCTACAAACGGGACCTAAATCACTCTCCGTTAAAGAACCCATTTGCAATCGATAATCCCATAACTTAGAATTAAATTCTTCTGACAATTTTTGAAAAACTTTATGAGTTTTTTCGGACTTTTTCCAAAACCTAGGATCATAATTCACTTCCTTAAATATCTTTAACTCACGGATAATAGATTTTGCTCTATCTTTTAAACTTTGAGGGACAGATTTTGACTGAGACAATCCACGATTTGTGATACTAGCTTCACTAATGTATTTATAAACATCTTGCCATGAGGTTTTACTCAATATTACTTTAAGCTGCTTCTGCAAGTTTTCCCATGATGAAGTTAAATCACCACAACACCCAAGCTCCCCTAAGAAACTTTCTAGTTCATCCTTTACTTTATCACAATACTCTTTCCACACTCCCTCTTCGAGGGTTTGAGAATCATAAATAGACCAACCTGAACATGATAAAAGCATCTCTCTTTCTAATTTTATTAAAGATTCATTTATTTCCCCTATTGAATAATCTTCTAACAAACCAGCATATTCTTGTTGAGATTCCATAATTTTCTTAAGAATCTTCTTAGCCTCCTTTTTATTTTCTCTTTCAGTGATAAAACGAAAATCAGAATCAATCCCTAATTGCATCCCATATCTTTTTATAAAGAGATTTAAAAACCCATCAATTGTTGTAACCATCAGGTTACTTTTCGACAGCGTAAACTGTATAAGATCTTGAGAGCCTTTCTCTATAGCTTTTTTTGTTAACCGCTCTCTTAATTCCTGAGTGGCCTTTCTTGTAAAAGTTGTGACCACAACACGAGGATAGCGTTCGTTTTCTTTATAAAACGCCTCTACCACTTGAAACACATGATCGACCAACTTTGTGGTTTTACCCGACCCCGCCACTGCACTATAAATGATCGGTTTTTCTAATTTAAATGAGGTGCCCTGCATATACCTCTCCAATGACATTTCTCACAATCTTCAGTCTTTTTAGGTTTTGGCGTGAAATCTCTTTCGTTTATTCTATGAATAACATCAACAAGATAACTTTTAAAGACTGAGTACAGATCCACAAGTTTCTTATCATCTATATATTCACCCTTACCATTAATTGAGACATCAATACACCCAATGTTTTCCTTCAGTGATTTATAAAATTCTTCTTTATATTTTATATCGGGAAACAAATCTCCAGATTCACCCTTCATTAAAAGTCCAGTATCTCTTTTTAAAGGGTTTACAAAAAAATAAACGGCTCCCAATATAGAGCGAGCATCAGTATCCGCAAGACCAGCTTCAAGAGCCATAGCATAAAGTATCAGTTGCAACTCATCATTTTTTTTCCAAGATCCATGATGATGACGTCCACTTTTTGAAAATTTATAATCTATAACGACACATTCCCTCCCATTGTTTTTGTCCACTCTATCTATCCAACCCTTAAACGGAACAGCCCCTTCTTTTTGAGTTTTTGAAAACTCTCCCGTTTTAGAATCAATATAACCTTCTACACACACTTCATCTTTTTCTGTTACAAGCCCCTTGTATTCTTCTCTCCACGCTCTTTCAAAAGCTATAAAGTTTTTAGATATACTTAAGTATCTTTTTCTCTGGCAATCCCAGATAGATCGACATTTGATAGGAAGTTTTATAGCTTTCCGAGATTCTTCAATAAGCTTAAGAATATCTTCGTCACATAACTCTTCATTGATTTTCTCAAGAAGTTTAGGAAATAATTTATGAATTAAGTTCCCTCTACTCATGTAATCCAGATCGATATCCCATTCCGGCTCTGACCTTAACCCATACACTTTTCTTGCAGAAAAAATAAACGGACACTTTACAAAATCCTGAAGTACGGAAACTGATAAAGAGTAATCAAAAGTTTCATCAACTTTACAATAAGATGAATTCTCTATTTTTTTCTTTAGATCTTTATTTTTATTTATAAAATCCTGATAAAATTTTAGATCTTCATTTATAATACCTTGATGGAAGCTCTGATCTTCAGACTTCATAAAACGGTTAAATAGGCTTTGTTCAAAATCCAAAACAGTTAAGTGGGGTTCATTGTTTTTAGAAAGTTGTAAGCCACTCACCACCTCTGAAACACCAGAAGGATTCTTTATAAACTGTGACTTCGATAGCTCCTCTGAGTCTTCTTTTACAGGAATAAATGAACTCTGTTGTTCTGACGTATCTTTTAATGCTATTTTTTGCCAAAGGTAAGGGGGGTTTAAAACTTTTCCCTCAAAATCGGTTTCAGAAAAATTAAAAACCACCTCTTTAATCTTCTGTGATCCCACAATCCATTGTGTTTGAAATTCTAAATTTAATATATCCGAAAGAGGAACCAAAAATCCTATTTTATCCCTTATGATATCCGTATCAGAACGCAGAACAGATGTTTTACGAGACACTCTCAGGGCATTTTCCGAAAGCCCCATTAGAATAATATGAGAAGCTCCAATGCTCTCGCCAGATGATATATCACAAATTTGAACTCCGTCTTCTTTTTCATCAGACATCTCTACTTCCACAGAAGATAAAGAATCTTGAAGATAACTCAACCAATCTATAGGATAAAATTTATCTTGTTCTGAAGTCTCTTCCATCATTTTTTGCAGAGGTTTTTCCAACAACTCAGGGGAAGGTTTTTTGGACAAAGATAAAGACCACTCTAAAAACTCTTTGAATTTGATTTTTTTATTTTCTTTAATAAGGGAGTTTTTTGTATCCGGTAAATTAAATTCCTTCCTATCATAGAGATTCAGATTTTTTTTCTTAAAATAACGATACTTATCACTTACATTTTCCTCATCATAAAAGGTTGCCATTTCAAGATAAGAAAAATCATACTTTCTAATTCTTATCTCTAGTTGAGAAAGCCAGTGATTCATTTGCGGAAAAGATAACAGTGCAGAAGCCCTACGCCTTTTTAAAAGTAGACCGTCAACATCTGAATACATTTTTAAGATCGGCCAATAGTAACCCACATCAGGGGCCATAATGGCAATACTGTCAGGAGGTATACCAGCTTCTAACCATGAACGGACTTTAGAGATTGCAAATTTGACTTCAGATAATGCACTTTTAAAACGTTCAGCTTGATAGAGTGCATGAGTTTTAGAGTTTTCAGCCGATCCCATATCCTGTGTATTTTTAGCTAATTCCTCAATTTTTTTATTTCTTAAGTTTTCTTTTTTACCTTCCCCTTTACTCTGAAGATTATCCTTGGAAAAATTCTTATTTTCCCCTTTAAAAGATTTTTCTAGAGTATCTTCATTTTCTAACAGATTTTTTTTCACAGGCTTTTTTGAAAGCTCATTCTGAATTAGAAGAGAATATGATTGCAACACCTCACCTTGATACTCTTCTTTCCATGAGGGGTGAGGCATTAATAACTGAATATCGATAAACCTTCCCATCTGTATAAAAAGCTCAGCCTCCACTTCATGCAAATAGGGACCTACATCAACAACCAAAGAACGATCCCATAATGACTCCACATTCACATCATGTAAAAGCAATGCCGGTATCCATGAACGGACAATAAGATTTTTACCTTTCAATTGATTGAAAAAGTGAGAAGAAAGTTGAAACCACTTGCCCCATCGTTCATGAGCAGAAGCATGAGATTTTAACCACCCCTTTATTTGTTCAAGTCCTTCTGGATGAGAAATTATTGGTAAAAACTGATTTATATATTCCAATACAATCCCAGCAGTTCCTGGTTGTTGAAGACCTAAATCTTTCAAAGATTCTTGAATTTTCAATCGAGCTAAAGTGGGGCTTATGCATTTATATTTTAAGGGACTTAGTTTATATAAATTCTCCCAAAACTCCTTTGCTCTTAAAACGGAACAACCTTCTAATAAAACATTTTCTTTTAAGAATCTTTCTTGATAGATCCTCTTTGACATCAAATCGGCCACTAGCCATGTTTGACTTTTGGGATCAAATGCATCTATGTATTTCTGTTTATCATCTGGTGAATTTATTCTATGAACCTGAAGCATAAGGTTAATATTAATGGAACACTTAGCAAATATTCAACTCCTTTTCTTTCTTATAAAATAAAGAATTAAAAAATCTCTCACTTTTTCTTCTATAATTATCTTAAAATAAAGATCTATGTGATGTATAGTAACCTCCTACGATAAAATAAAAACTACATCTGGAGAATAGTCATTTGGCACGCAGGGTTAGTTTGATTACAAAAATAAAAGATAATGACCTCAGAAGAGATCAATTTAATGATATTTCTTCTTGGAAAAAAATGCAGCCCGAGCTTAAGGGGACGAGAATTAAATCTATCTTCAAGAAGTCAAATGGAGATTCTACATTTTTATTTAAAGAACCAAATGATAAATTAGAAATACTAGGAGAAATTTTTAATAGTATTTTAGCTACAGAACTAAATATTGAACATGTTCAATATTACCCTGCTATTTATTATGGTAAAAAGGGAGTTGTCTGTGAAAGATTTATCCAGCCAAGAGCTAAAGTCTCAGAGCTCTGGGAAATGAAAGAACTTTTATATAGATACTCATCAAAATTACAAAAGCTCTCGTCAGAGGAATTTAAAAGCCTCAAAGGACGGAATGAAGCTGCAGCCATAGAACAACAAATTGATAATCTGTTTTTAATACTAGAGGATGAATTTGGTGATTCTATATTTCCATCTTTTTTTGAAATGATTGGTTTTGATGCCTTAATTGGTCATACAGATCGCCATTGGGAAAACTATGGCGTATTAGTCTATCTCAACAAAAAGGGAAACATTAATATGAAGTTTGCTCCATTATATGATACAGTAACCTGCTATTTAATTGGCTCCTTTAATGATGAACAAGTTGAAAAAATGTTAAACAAAGAATTAGAAGATCCAAAATGGTATAAGACTAAAAGTAGAGATATATCTAAAATAAAAGTACCTAATGACCTCAAATCAAATCATTTCGATTTAATGAGGTTTATACTTAACGATAATAATATGAAAAAATACCATAATTCCCTAAGCAAAGCATTTGACAATTTCGATATAAAAAAGGTAAATCAAATATTCAAAAGATTCTTCCCACACGAAAGTCGGGTGAGAAAAAAGGCAATTATAAAGATTTTGAAACACAGGTATTCTATTAGTAAACAAATAATTAAAAAGGGTGTATAATGATTAATATGAAAATTAACACATTTTTCAAAACTCTTTTTAAAAATGGCAAAGTAAATATTGAAGAATCAGACAAAACCCTATTAAAAATTCTAGTCAACGAAACACATGTAGCAGACTTATATCACGATGGAGACGATTTTTGTTTAGTCTATAAAAAAGCATTTTCTGATATTGGCTTACCAGCTTTTAACCCTGAAGATTTAGACTCTGCATCTAAACAACCCGAAATAAATCACTGCTATAAGAATAAAAACCTTTGGTTTGTATTTGCAGAAAGACTCCATGGTCTAGGACGTCGTGACCTTCAAAGTGAGATAAAAAAACTAGGGTTAAATAACGATTCTGACCCTCTATTACTTTTAGGTAGCTTAGGTAAAATCAGTATTGCAAAACCTTGGCGACTAGAGTTAGTTAAAAAATCAAGCTAAAATAAACTTCTCTTCCTTTAAGTTGAGCTTAAGTTTTTCCATACAAACATTAAATTACATTTCAACAAATGATTCTTTTTCAAATCTTTTTTCATAAACTCTCTTCTTAGAGACTGAAGGCATTTTTACACGACATGCACATAAACAGTCTGTAATTGAATCGTTATAATTGAAAGTTACAATAGATTTACTTTTAATGACTTGTCCCTGTTTTAAACTTAAAACTGAACGATCAAAGTAAAATTCATTACCAATGGGATCAACAATGATACCATTCTCATCTCTCTCTGACCACCATAGAACTCTTCCAATAAGCTCCACCCCAACTCCTCTTTAACAATTAAAAATTGTAGTTTTAATCAAATTAAGTATTTATTATTCAACGCCATAATAAGTCAACCCTTCTCAAAGTCAACATCATGAATCAAAAGTTTAGCTCTACAGACGATTAAGAAGAGCTTTGACCTGAACCTTAAGATCTTCAAGGGACCCATTATTTTCAATAACATGATTTGCTAATTTACGTTTTTCCTCTATAGGCATCTGAGCTTTTAAACGCGCTTCAATATCCTTCTCAGACCACTGATTTCTCTCTCTCATCCTCTGCTTTTGTAAATCCACAGAACAGATAACAAGAACAATATCATCAAATTGTTTCTCTATATTTTTCTCAAACAACAACGGAACATCATAAAAAGCTCTCTCTACACCCTTTTCTTCCAAAGAGGTTTTTCGACGATAGACCTCCTCTTGCACCAAAGGATGCAAAATAGACTCAAGCTGCTCCCTTTTCTTTGAATCATTGAAAATACACCTGGCCAGCTCAAAACGATCAAGAGTACCGTCCTCTAATACAAAATCAAAATGCTCTATAACCCTTTGATATCCCAATTGTTTTGACTGTAAAAGAATGTGAACGATCTCATCAGCATCAATAACGGGCTCAGAATACCCCCTTAAAATCCCCGCTACCGTTGATTTGCCTGTGGCAATCCCTCCTGTCAAACCTATCCATTTCATAAAATATCCCTATTTTTTAAAGACTTACATCCCTTTTTCCGAAAAAGATTATGACAAAGTAGGACCTCAGGAGCAAAGGTGCCAAGAACAATACAGTTTGGAAAATACATACTTTTTGAAAAGATAGCCAGCGGCGGAATGGCTGAAATCTTTCTCGCAAAAAACCAGGGGGCAGAAAATGTCTCTAAGTTCATAGCTATTAAAAGAATACTTCCAGAGTTTTCTCAGAATCAAGAATTCATTCAAATGTTTAAGGAAGAGGCCAAAATTGCCATTCATCTCTCACACTCAAACGTTGTTTCCATCTTTGAGTTCTCTGAAGAAAGAGGACAATTCTATCTCTCAATGGAATTTGTGCAGGGCCATAACTTAAGAAAAATCCTAAATAGAATAAGTAAGATCCAACAATTCCTTTCCGTGGACCAAATTGTTTACATTATAAACGAAACTTCCAGAGGATTAGGTTATGCGCATCGATGTGTAAGTGGAACAACAGGAAAGCCGCTCAACATCATCCATCGTGATATGAGCCCACAAAACATCATGATAAACTACGAAGGCGAAATAAAAATCGTAGATTTTGGAATAGCAAAAGCAGAAAGCAAAATTGAAAACACACGTGCTGGAACTCTTAAGGGTAAATTTGGATATATGAGCCCCGAACAAGTCGATGGATTTGAAGTTGATTCCCGAAGTGATATTTTCTCTCTTGGAATTGTACTCTGGGAACTTCTCTCTGGAAAACGTCTTTTTATATCCAATAATGAAGTCAACACCCTCCGAAAAATCCGAGATTGTAATATACCGAGCCTACAACCTCTCAATCCCAGCGTTCCCGCAGAGCTTGAACGCATTACTAACAAAGCCCTAGCTCGTGATCGCTCCTTAAGATATCAATCGGCTGACGAGTTCCATAGAGATTTAAATAGATTTTTACATCGACAGTATCCAGATTTTGCAGTTCAAGATTTTTCCAGATTCATAAAAACCCTCTTTGCAAAAGAGCGTGAAGATATTCGAAGAAAACTGGTCAATTATGGAAAAGTACAACTCCCCCTAACAAAGGAAACAACAACTTTTGCAAAAGAAGGCACTCATACTCTTGCCCCTGAGCCTTCAAAAACTCAGAAGAAAAGCCAATCCAACAATAAAATAGAACCAATAAGCTTAGATGACGCTCACATGAGTCATAGCAATCTAGAAGTGGAAATGCCCAAACAACAAGTTACGCAAAAAACAGAAAACATAGCCCCTCACACAACAACACAATATCAAAAAAGATATGAGGATTCTCACTTTGCGACACAAACTGAATACCACACAACAACAAAAAGCACGGATAACAATAAATTCGTAACAGGAGTTATATCTCTTGTTTTTCTAGCTTTAATGGCTCTTGGTGGATATTATGTTTGGTCTTCACCTGATTTAAGACAAAAAATCTTAAATCTTGCTCTTGCTCCTCATGATGACAGCTCTTTTCAACAAGCCAGTCAGGAAAAAAAGACAAACGTCATCCCAGAACCGCCAGTTCCTAATACAATCTCTTACTTAATAAGAAGTATACCAAGCGGTGCAAAGATTTTTATTGATAATGCTGAAGTACAGCCTGCTATCTTTACCCCAAGTGAAATCACCATAGAGGCTAACAAGGCCATAAAAATAAAACTTCAAAAAAGAGGCTACAAACCCTTTGTAAAAAATGTTCGAGTTAGTAAAGATGGAGAACAGCTCTACGCAGAGCTTGTTAAAACTTCGCTGGGATATTTAAATCTAAATGTACAGCCTAGTGATGCAGATATATATATAAACAAAAAGAAGATCCCTGAGTCGCCCCCTCTTTTAGAATACCCTATTCCAGCTAACAAAAAAATTGAAATCATTGCTCGCAATAATGCTCGAGGAACACTAGATCGTAAAGTCATAGTCATAAGAGAAAATAAAGTGAAAACTGTAAATCTTTTCCTAACGAAGCCCAAAATAAAAAAGCGAGCTAAGAAAAATAGAAGAGGGAAAGCAAGAAGTACGATTAGTGCTAGGAAAAAATAAAGTCATTAGCTCTTGTTTTGTGAAATCAGAAAACTTCAAATCACTTGCGCAGCATCAAATCTAACACTAAACGTCCAGGCTTGTTCCGCCGCACCATCTCAAACACTTCAAAAACAACCCCCTTCTGTAAATTCAAAACAACATTTAAATTCCCATCAAAAGGATCTGTAGTGATATCGACACGCTCTACAAGGGGCGATTTTACCATCTTCTGTTCTAATTCATCATGACTCATGTTTTGGGGTAACTTAAGTCCTATATTTAAAAATAAACTGGATGGACTGTTTTTGGTGACATGAAAAAAAGAAAATCTCCGGGTCTGATTTTCAAAGATAAGTCTCTCAATATTTTTTTGAGAATAAAACTTTCTTCTAACGTCCATTAGAACGTTACCTTTTTTATACTGACCACCTAAAAAGTGTCCCCTATTAAAGTAGCGATTTTTCTTATCAAACCCCACCCGAAGAGGCTGAGGCTTTTCAGCCCATGGAATCGACCCTAAGCTCATAATGGAAATAAATAGCAACTTTAAAATCATAAAAATAGAATACTCACTTATTACCAAACCCTGCAAGTCTTAATTTGCTTACATTATATTAAAAACTCTAAACTTTTTAATACACACTTTCCGTTGGCACGAAGTTATCAATAAGCATCTCAACAATTCTTCGCGCTTCACCCGCTTGTATAAGATACTTAACATCTAAAATAAGCCCCCGAAGCAGTCCTTCATTTGCCAATATATTTACAACTTGAGACACCCTATCGGCCTCTTCATAATCCCAATTTGTATCCAACCATGTTGTTGCTTGGTATGAGCTTTTAATGACCGATGGACCAATATTTCTTAAAAAGTTAATCACCAAATCAACATCTTGCTTTTTTATAAAATCGACAACTGAATACATTAAAGGCACTTCTAAAGGTGAAGGCGCATCCCATAACAAATTATAAAACCAATAAGATAGTCCATAAAAATATTTTGCTCCTAAATTTTGTAACTTCGAAATATCTTCTATCAAAAAAGAAATATCCTGAGACACTGGGAATTCCTTGGCCGCCCAACCTATAAGTTCCGGAGAGGCAAATACAAAAGGAGCTACCGTCAATAATGTATCTAACCTGTTCATTTCAAGAGTTTTCAAATCAATTAATTCTTTGTAATCTGAAAAACTCTTAGAAAAAGCAAACAAGTTCCGATGACTCTGGAGATTCACCCACATCAATAGACCTCTGAGAGAGGTTTTTAACCTCTGATTGGCATAGAGAACATGAAGCCCCAGAAAAGTATTTTTGATAAGTCGAGAATGATTAAATGGATTTAACTTCTTTTCCTGATTGTTTCTTAAAAATTGATGAAAGGCTCTCATTAATCCTCGAGATTCCAGCTCAAAAAGGACATCAAAATTCTCTCTCAAATTTCTAGCATACTGTTTTTTTTGCTCTGATAAGCCCAGAATGATACTCCCCCACTCCATTTTAAAATTTAAAGTTCTAAGAGCTTCTAGCGGCGTTGGAGACTCCAAAAAAATATTAATAGCATGATCTCCAAAGTGTTTGGCTCCAAGGCCAATAGACTCTAACCATGGCCAGAGTTCTAAATCTGTAGATTCCATTAAGATCTCAACTCTCTGAAGAGGCGTAAGTATTTTTTCTACATAATCATTTATTCCGGGACCATACCAGTATTTAACCTTTTGCAAGTGGCTCACGGCCCATTCCACACCATAGACAAAGCGTTCAATTTCATCTCTTGAGAGAGTGTTTTTAAAAGCTTGTAAAAAAGCAAAAATCTCCCCTGAATTAAATTCCAATAAATCTAAAAGCTCATCACGTTCATGTTCGATAAAATTAGACACCCTTGCCATAAGTTCTTCAACTAAGCTCTCTGAAAGTAAACCATAGGTTTTACTAAAAACCTGTTCATTCACGGTTAATGCCGTTGTAGCACTTAAAGTTTGCACTTCTCTAAGGGCATCAAATGCTATAGGAGCGTGTGGAGAATTTAAACTTGATAAAAACGCCCAAAGCATTTGCTTAGAGTTTTCTATATTTTTAAAATAATCTTCTAGTAATAAACTCTCTTTTGAGTTTGTAGAAATCTGTAATACATTATCTGCAAACTCAACAATATCTCCTGAGCTTAAGCCTCTTTCCAAGTTAGAAATAAACTGATCAAAACTTACCCCCTCTAACAGTCTATTTTTTAAAAGGTTCATAACCCAGAGCAGTTGACCGCGATCTTTTAGAATATTAATAGCTGCGCTCAAATGTGGAACTTCATTATCAGCATTAAAACACTCAAACACTCTCTGAAAATTATCCAAACTACCAAACAGCCCTCTATTTAATTGATAGCACTGATGATACCCACTACCCCAATTACTCGATGATTCTACTTTAGGAAGGCTAACCCTTGGCAATCTGACCACTCTAGGTTCTAAATCCTGATGGTATCCATTCACTTCTAATATGAAACTTAACAAACCATTTAATTCTCCTGATCGTTCCAAAGTATAAAGCGTATCAAAAAACTTTCTAAACGCTTCTGACTTAACAGAATCAATAAAATAAACACCACTGGGGGACTCAAGATTTAAAAGATTAGAAGTCTTAGAAAGAACTCGGCCTGCTGAATACAAAGTTGTGTACTCACTCTGCAATACTCTTCTCAATGCCCCCAATATATTTTCTAAATGATTTGCAAACTCTACTGGGTACTGATTTCTATAAGCTCCAATGATATTTGTAGTTTGTTCTACAGCTTCAGTCTCTAGTAACTCAACCCAACCCCTAAAAGCTTCATGAGTTTCAGGAGTATAGTGGTTTGAAAGAGCAGAGATAAAATCTTCTTCTGCATTAGCTTTAGCCACGCTAGAAAATAAAAACTCTAAAAACGGAGCTGATGTTTCATTAAAAACATCTCCAATCCTTGAAAAGTCACCCCACTCCTCTTTAACACCTGTTAAAAACAGAGATAAGACTCTATGGGACTCGGATTTAACTATCTGTCCTAAAGCTTGCAACCCACTTTCTAATCCCTGTCTATCAATAGTATTTAGATCACAATTTTGAATAACAAATGTAGAAAACACGGGAATCTCAATCATTGTAAACCGTCTCATCGCAGGGTCATCATTCATACGTTTTTGAAATTGTGTCTCTAAGAAGTTCAAATAACTGGGAATATTTCTTCTTATTCTAGGACATTGCACTTTTCTAGAGGCAAATTTAACCAAGCCTGAAAATACAAAAATCGGAGTCTCATATTTCTCACCGGAACCTAATGTATGAATAAATCTTTGCATTCCCTTTGGATCTTTGCCCATAGGCTTTAAAACTTCTAACAAACTCTCTTCGGTTAAGGGTTGAAGAATGGTATGAAGCTGTTTTTGGCCAAATAGAAGCTCCCAATTTCTATTGAGTATACGGTCCAAAGATTCATTAGGCACCGTATGAGCCATTCTTCTTATAGATCGATAGAGGAAATCACTTTTAAAAAAACTGTCAGCCTTTTCCCAATGTGAAGGGGACATTAAAATAGTTCGAAGAGTATCTGTGATGCTCGCATTATGAAAATTTTTGGAATACATGTCTAAGTCAGAAATAAATTGAGAAAGATTTTGAATAAAGCCACTCTCCCCTACTCCGTGTATAAATTCATGAAAGTCAGAGCGGACGCCTTGCTCTTGAAGTTGGAATGTCAGTTGAATTAATGATTCACTTTCTGGAGCAACCTCTGCTAGCCCTCCAACATAATCTTTCAGCGCATGCAATGAGTCGTTATTGCGAGATAGACAATTCAATGTCTCTAAAAAGGCCGCATTTGTAGAGCCCAGCCGAACGTTTTCACACTCAGTATAAGAAACTTTCACAGTAGGATGGGGGAAGAAAACCTGCGAGCAACCCGTTAACAATACCGAAATACCAAGAGACAAACTGAAAATTCGCATAAGGATTTGAAGCATTTTCGATTCCTGACTTCAAGAAAAATCTTATGCTTTTCCCGGACCTTAAAAGAAACTTCTCATATATGAACAAAAGATCATCAATAACTGAATTTTTACGACTAAAATTTTGCAATAAAAAGTAAAACCTCAACTTGGATTTCAGGATGACGCAATCAATCAAATTAAGCGGGCTCACGAAGGTCGACATTTCATATAGGATTGAGATAGGCTGAACATCGGGAATTATGAAGCAATTAAAAACTCCTCAAAAACGGTTAAAAAATATTGGGATTGTTTACCGACCCAGGAAAAAGCAAGCTCTAGAACTTGCTAAAAGGGTTATCGAATGGGCCGAGGGCCATAAAATATCCTGTTACTCTCACCCCATGCAAAAAACTCTCCCTAAAACAAAGAAACTCCCAAAGACCGCAATAGATAAAATGGATTTATTTATTGTTTTGGGTGGGGATGGAACATATTTAAAGGCTGTTCGACTGATTGATGGACGGCAAATTCCTATCTTTGGTGTCAACTTAGGTTCCTTGGGATTTCTTACAGAGCCTGTTCAGCAAATTGAAAAAACATTGAATAATATTCTTAAAGGTAAAGTGAAACTGGAAACACGATCCATGTTAAAGGTCGGTATCCGCAAGAAGGGAAAACCTTTAGCAACCTATTTAGCTTTAAATGAAATAGTCCTTGAAAGAGGGCCTATCACACACCTTATTAATCTAGGCGTTTATTCTAACAAAAAGCTCATCAGCGATATTAAAGCTGATGGATTAATTATTAGTACACCAACGGGTTCAACAGCTTATAACTTAGCGGCGGGCGGTCCCATTATTCACCCTAGCGTACCTGCTATAGTTGTAACTCCTATTTGTCCACACAGTTTTACAAATAAGCCCATTACTTTATCTGATAAAAGTGAAGTTATTATTAAGGTCAATCGAGTGACTCAAAAAGCCATCTTTATGTTGGACGGAAAACTTTGTGGCAACATTAACAACAAAGATGAGGTTATTGTTCAACGATCACCGAAGGACCATATCTTTTACGCCACTTCTGAACACTGTTATTTTGAAACTCTGAGAGAAAAGATGAAGTTTGGAAAGAGAGGTTAAAGGCTATGCTCTTAGAACTGAGAGTTTCTAACTTTGCTATTATAGATAATATAAATATTGAGTTTCAAAAAGGGTTTAATGTTATTAGTGGGGAAACAGGAGCTGGTAAGTCCATACTTTTAAAAAGCCTGAGTCTTTTAATGGGAGGAAAATCTCCTTCTGATACCATTGGGAGTCAGTCAGATAAGGCGAATATAGAGGGACTTTTTGATATCAGTCGTCGCCCGGACATTTCTAAACTTTTGGAAGAGCATGATATTGAAAACCCTGATAACACATTGGTTGTCAAACGTGTTATTTCTAAGAGCGGGAAAAACAAAATTTATCTTAACGGGAGTTTAACAAGTTTAAACACTTTAATAAGCGTTGTCTCCCCTCTTTTGGAACTTACGGGCCATGCTCCTTTAGTGGAAATTACAGGACAGCATGACAATAGAAATCTTTTGTCAAAATCTTATCACTTAGATTTAGTTGATCTCTATGCTGGAATAATGAATAAGCGCAGTGAGTATGAAAAGCTTTATACCGCTTGGGTTGAGATCAAAAATGAAATACAAAATTTGGAGCAGAATCAATTAGCACGTGAGAAAGAATTAGATTTTTTAGAATATCAGATACAGGAAATTGAATCGTTAAATCTTCAACCTGAAGAAGAGGAGACTTTGGAGGCTGATTATTTACGTATGAAAGATGCGGACAAACTCCAAGATTGGCTCAATGCCGCCTTAAGTGTCATATCGGAAAACACAAGTGCTGTGTTACCACAAATAGAGCACATTAAAAGTATGGGGGAAAATCTTTCTGATCCTAAAATTCAAAAGATTTGTAAATCATTAGATGCGATAAAAATAGAATTAGAGGATATATCTTATGAGTTAAGAAAAGAGTGTGATGCAAGCACATGGAGTCCTAGTGAAAAGGAGAAACTAGAGCAGCGTATTTCTCAACTTAGAAAGTTACAGAAAAAGTATAGGGACACGACAATTTCTGAAGCCTACGAGCATATTAAAGTGGATATAGAAAAAATAAAAAATACAGAGAATGAGTTAGTGAAGTTAAAAAAAGATCTCTCACGGCTGGAGGGTTCTTTAGTTAAGGAAGCAGAGTCGCTCCACACCATGCGAAAGAAAAGGGTTAAAGTATTTATAGATTCCATTAATGCGGAGTTGAGTGAATTGAATATGGGTGGAGTTTTATTTGGTTTGAATGTGGAAAAACTTGAGGAGCTAACACGATCGGGATGTACGGAGATAGAGTTTACCATTCAATCTTCTAAAAAGGATAAGCCCAAGGCTCTTCAAAAAATTGCCAGTGGGGGTGAGTTAAGTCGTATTTTATTGGCGATTAAGAGGACGGTGGGAGATGGTGATCTTCCACGGACGTATATTTTTGATGAAGTGGATACGGGAGTGAGTGGACCGACTGCGGAGATGGTGGGACGAAAGTTAAAGTCGATATCTAAGGGTGGACAGGTCTTATGTGTTACGCATTTAGCACAGGTCGCTTGTTTTGGGGACTCTCACTATTGTGTATCGAAGGTCTCTGACAGTGATGGTTTGGAGATGAAAATTTTAAAGTTGAAACAGGTTGATCGTGTGAAGGAAATTGCACGTCTTATTTCCGGCACTGAGACGAAGAAGACAAGTATAGATCACGCCAAAAAATTGTTGGATTTGAATTTGTAAATAGGTAGAAAGCTTTTTCTTAATTTATTCTTTAAATTATCTATCTACTGGTACTGATGAAATTTCAAAATAAGAATGCTCTCCAAGCTCTATCTTCCCATAATGAGTATCAAATGCATCTATAAAATAAAAATCGTCACTATTCCCGCCATCTCTCTCAACAAGTACAATAGTAATAACGCGAGATAACTGTTCTATCGTATGAAACTTTACACTTCCTCCATTCTTTTCCGCATTTTCCCCAAGTATGGCATGTCTTCCGAAAGAAAATTGAGTAACTATATAATCCCAAATAGAAAAACTAGGTCCAAAAACTCTTTTATACTGCTCTACCCGGTTAATATTTGATCCTAAGTCATCTCTTAGAATCCAAATCTCCCAATTCCTCTCTGCGCCAAATAACCTGTCACTAAATTCTCTGCCCGTAAAATATGGGCTATCCCTAAAGTCAAAATACATCTCTATTTTATATAATGAATTTTCCTCAGCAGTATGAGTTTCTCTAATAGCCCTTAATTCATTAATCAGTTGATCACGAGGTTTTAATGTATCCTCTAGATCCTCAATTAGTTCTTCAATCTGCTCCAACTCATTATCCTGTTCAACAACCTGCTCATCAACTGAAGAAGAGGTAGTTTCCTGAGCTTCAACGAAGCTCCCTAAAAACACAAAAAGCCCTACTAAGAAACCTCCAACTACTTTCATAAATACCTCCATACCTTAGTTCCGCAACTAGTTTATTTTTTTAATCTTCATCTACCCGTGAAATTTTAATGTAGGAATAGTTTCCCAAAGTTACCGTTGATTCATTAAATCTAAATATGTCTATAAAGTAAAAATCATCAGCTCCAAATGTATCTGTTTCAACAAGTGCAAGAGTAAAAACCCCATCAGGGAGTCCATGTTCCATCACATTTTGCCGCATAACTCCTCCTTCCTTCCCAAGTATTCGTTCCCCTCCAAGAGAAAAAATAGAAAAAACACGAGAATCATAACTATCATTCCCGATGTGGTTCTGTTTAAAAGAAAAATTCTCTTTTATATAACCTCTTATAAGGTGAAACTCCCAATTCCTTTCTGCGCCCAATAACCTGTCACCCCTTGACCTGCCCGTAAAACCTGGAGCATCTCTAAAATCAAAATATATCTCAATTTCGTATTTTTCTCCAGACTCCCTATACATACGTTCCAGAACCTCAATAAGTGAATCGTAAACACTAAGCCCTTCCTCAAACTCTTTTATCAAACGTACCCTTTCCTCTCTCTCTATCTTCTCTTTCTCACTAACTGACAAAGAAGTAGATTCTTCAGCATTATGAGACTTTCTAAGAGTCCTTAATGCATTCTGTGCATTTTTTAACTCACTAATTAACTGATCACGAGGTTTTAATGCATCCTCCAGTTCCTCAATCTGTTCATCAACTGACGAAGTAGACTCCTGAGCATTAATGGGACTCCCTAAAAAAACAAAAAAACCTACTAAGAAACTTCCGATCACTTTCATAAACGCCTCCACGCTCATCTTAGTTATATATAAATAACTTGTCAAAAATTTTAATCAATGAAAACCATCCTAAAATTCTCACCATCATAAAATCCATAACGTGGTGACTCCATCCAACTTCCCAAATTAATATAATAAATCCCCCCAGACAAACACTCCTCCATCTCCAAATGAGTGTGACCCATCACCATATAATCATATGACGCTTCCCTTAACTTCTCTTCCGCATATTCTATACAACACTGCTTTATCTTTTCCCTTTTACTCTGCTCCAACTGACTCGAATACTTTCTACCCCTCTCACTCAAATACGTACCCACTCTCCATAATCCCCTTCCAGAAACATTCTCATGCAACATACGAATACCCTTCGAACGCAAAAGCCATCTTAAAAAAAGATATCCATAATCCTTTGAATTAAATTTATCTCCATGCTCCAAATGAAAAAGCTTATCCCCCAACTGAATATCTAGAAAATCCGTATGAACATGAATTCCAGGCCATGCCCCTCCAATCGAAATATCATGATTCCCCTCTATATAATGAACCTTCACACCACTTTCACTTAAAACTCGAATCCTATTAACAATCGTTTGAAACTTCTCCGCCCAATAAGGATCCTCCCCTATCCAAAACTCAAAAATATCTCCCAACAAAAACAAATGAGTCGTGTCATCCCCTAAACCATTTAAAAAACAAATAAGCCCCTCTCCCCGAGGAGAATCCTCACTTTTCACATGCACATCTGATATAAAATAGGCTCTGATAGGACGACTCATTATATCTCCATAAGATCACCTGACTTATCACTAAGAAATAATAAGAACAACAAGAAAATTTTTGGACAACTTTTTATACAGGTCAAAATATATATGATATTTTAATATTCCCATAAAAATTTGAGCTTTTATCTTGAAGATTAGGGGCTATTTACATTTCAACTTTATTCGATGCTTTTAAAGCTGAAAGAGAGAAAACATTTCTCCGTATTTCAAAACACAGCTCTCTAAGGCAACAATGTGTATCTTCGTTAAAGACCGTTTGTTCTAATTTCTTAAAACAACAAAACAAGAGTCTTCAAACATCCAAGGTTGTCTTCTGTTGACGCCTAATAAAAGCAGGAATCTCAAAGGCCTTGCTATCAAAAGGAGCCTTGGACTCTTTAGAAGCCCCATCCGCCTCATTCACTTGAACCTCAACATCCATATCCAATTGCTTTGCTGAAGTTTTTTGTCCACCTCGACGATACGCTCGCGCCTTTTGTAACAAGATCTCCCTTGCACTCATCTTTTTCTTTTCTGGTGTCTTTGTTTCCATCTCTGGCATAGGAGATAAGCTCTCTTCCTCTGATGACTTCATATCTTCACTTTTACTAAACATCACAGGTGACTTGGTGGCTTTATCTGATGGCATCTTACTCTTCGTAGATTGAAGACCCATCTGATGAGATAGAGAAATCTGTTGAATGCCTTGCTCGAATCCTGTGGCAATAACAGTCACTCGAATCTCATCCTTCATTGACTCATCAATAACTGCACCAAAAATAATTTCTGCATCTTCATGTGCCGCCTCTGTGATTAACGTAGAAGCTTCATTCACCTCATGCAAACTCAGGTCAGGTCCTCCTGTCACATTGATAATAATACCTGTCGCCCCATCAATTGTTACGTTTTCAAGCAACGGAGACAAAATAGCATTTGTCGCAGCTTCAATGGCACGATTCTCGCCACTTGCTGACCCCGTACCCATAAGAGCTATACCCTTATTCAACATCACTGTACGAATATCTGCAAAATCCAAATTAATTAAGCCACGAACATTAATCAAACTAGATATACCCTGTACGGCCTGTAATAAAACCTCATCCGCTTTCTTAAATGTTTCAAGAAGAGGTGTTCGCTCACTAGAAACATGAAGAAGCTTTTGATTAGGAATAACAATAAGTGTATCTACACTCGCCTTAAGTTCATCAATACCCTCATTGGCATAACGTAATCTTTTCTTACCTTCAAAAGTAAAAGGTTTTGTTACAACTCCAATTGTTAAAGCCCCCATCTCCTTAGCAATCTTTGCAACAACAGGTGCCCCACCTGTTCCCGTTCCACCACCCATTCCGGCAGTCACGAAAACCATATCCGCACCTTCAATCTTCTCAACAATACCGTTGTAAGACTCAATAGCCGCACGTCGACCTGTCTCCGGATTAGCTCCAGCACCTAACCCACGAGTTATCTCTTCTCCCATTTGAACCTTGATTTCTGCACGATTGGCATAAAGTGCCTGCTGATCTGTATTTGCAACAATGAATTCAACACCCGGCAAACCGGACTCAATCATTGTTTCAATAGCGTTGCTTCCACCACCTCCGACACCGATAACTTTTATATTTGCCCCAACACCTTTACTCTCTTGCAGTTCAAACATTCTCTCCCCCTTTAAAAATTATTAAAACGCTGAATCTATTAAATCTTTTATTTTACCAAAAAACCGAGGCGCACCCGGCATCCTTAACAATCGTGTTGATTTGACTTTACTCACTTCTCTACCATATAAAACTAACCCTATACCCGTTGCATACTCAGGAGAACAAACAAAGTCCGTTAAACCACCAAAGTTTATCGGAATACCCTTTCGAACAGGCACATCAAAGATAAACTCTCCCACTTCCATAAGTCCCTCTAGTTGACTTGTTCCCCCTGTTATGACAACTCCTGATCCCATTAAATCTGTCATTCCACTTTGTAAAAGATCATTGTGTACATAACCTAACATCTCTTCTACCCGAGGCTCAATAACTGCAGCTAAGTCTTTGCGCAAAACAGCTCGCAACTGCCGGCCCCCAACCCCTGGAACCTCAACCGTCTCATTATCTTCTACTAAACTTGTCAAAGCACAACCATAACTCTCTTTTAACTCTTCGGCACAAGAGGGCGGTGTTCTCATACCCACAGCCACATCATTTGTTATATGATTTCCACCAAAAGAAAGCATAGACGTGTAAGTCACATTCCCCTGTGCATAAATAATAATATTAGTTGTACCTCCACCAATATCTACAAGAGCAACACCAAGTTGTTTTTCGTCTTCTTGTAACGTAGCATAAGCGGCAGCTAAAGAACCCAAAACCAAACCGTCTACTTCAAACCCTGCTTTTCTAGTGCACTTTATAATATTCTGTAATCCCGTTCGACCTGCCGTAATAATGCGAACATTAGATTCCAAACGAACACCAGACATCCCCACAGGATCTGCAATTCCATCTTGATCATCGACTTTAAAATCCCTGGGTAAAACATGTAAAACTTCACAGTTCACAGGAACCGTTACAGCCTTAGCAGCCCCCACAACTCTTTGAATATCTCCAGCCTTCACTTCATGATCTTTAAGAGCCACCATTCCCCTGGAATCAAACGAAGATACAGAATTTCCAGGAACACCAACATAGACAGAGTCCAAACGCACACCCGCCATAAGCTCAGCTTCTTTTTTCGCTGTCTTTATGGCACTTGTTGTATTTTCAATGCTGACAACAGAACCCTTACGCAGACCCTGGCTTGGAACAGATCCAATACCGATGATTTCAATAGAATCGCCTCTAGGAGCCCCAACGACAACAACAATCTGAGTTGTCCCAATGTCTAGGCCCGCCACAATTCCTTTTGTGCTCATGTTCGGTCCCTTCGCCATCCACCTTTGGCTATCTTCATAGGAAAGTCTTTTCCTATCTTTAAGGCTAGCGAGGTCCTACTCTTTTGACTAGGACTTTCTTAGAGAAATTCGCATCAATAACGCCTGCGGTCATCTCATGTCTTTCCAAATATTCTAAGACTTTCTCTATACGTCCTATACGAACTCTTATGTTTTCATTTCCTAAGCGAAATTTAAACTTATGATTAATTAACGCAAAAAGGATTTTATCTGCAGAACGATTGTACTCCACTGAAGAAATCGTCTCCATTGAAATATCACCCGATTGAGGAAGACTGGTTAGTATCTTGGCAGCTCTTTTTCGTAAGACTTCATTTTTTAAGAAGGGTCTGCGACTTAAAAGAGGAACATCAAAAGCCTCTAAAAGCTTCACCTTATTTAGTAAGTCGCCTTCCTGAGTAACAGGCCGGGAAAACTGTCTCGACACTTTAATATGAGCAACCACTCTCTTCGGTAACACGACGACAGACATGCGATTTGGAAACTGCCTCTGAATTTGAACATCTTGAACCCAATTTAATTTAGAAACCTGAGACAAAATATATTTTAAATTAATATTCCAAATATTTTTCCCAAACTCAGACTCTACTATAGATTCTAACTCACCCTGAAACGGAGTGTATTGATCTTTTTGAGACCCTGTCATCTCAAGCTCAACACTGTAGACCTTATATATCCCCGCCCTTTCTGTCAGATAAAAAGATACAGCACCACAAATGATAATAAACAGAAATGCAAAAATATAAAATATATATGACAATCTCTTTTTATAAGGCACACCTTACTCTAACACATTCCTTCTCTTTAAATGGTATTGAATGATGAATTATACTGATAAAAGTATAGCTTGTCTTATGATTTCATTTTAAGAGATAAACACCTTATGTGCCATAACAAAGATTATTGGAATTAGACCTCTCTTGTTCTTGCAACTCAATAATGACTTCCCTGTTCCGACCCGAAGCAAAACGCAATATTCCGTCTCCAAACTTGTTTGTTGCAAGTACACTCAACCCCAATGCAGCCAGTTTTCGAATATTTTCGGGAGATCCTCTTTCCGCAGCAGAAAACATGGCTGTACGCCCCTTATCATCTGTTGCATGTACATCCAGTCCCACATCAACAAGCTTTTGAATATTGTCAGGATTTCCAAACGCTGCAGCAGCAAACAATGCCGTTTGTCCGTAATCATTGACGGCATGTCTATCCGCCCCTAGATCAATCACTGCCTGAATACGCTCAGGAGTTCCTCTTCCTGCAGCGGAAAACAAGGGTGTTCGCCCCCTGTTATCTCTAGCATCTACCTTCAACCCCAAATCGATAAGCTTTTGCATGTTCCTACGAGGTCCTCTTTCTGCCGCAAGAAACATTGCCGTTTCTCCATAATTATTCGTTGCATGTCTCTCTACTCCTAAATCAACAAGCATTTGAATATTCTCAGAAGTTCCTTTTTCTACTGTAGGAAACAGTGCTGTTTGTTCATAATTATCCCTAGCATATACATCTAATCCCCAACCAACAAGCTCTCGTATTTTCGCAGGCGTTCCAAATGGCCCAGCAAAAAACAAGATCGTTCGTCCCTTATTATCTCTTGCATGTAGATCCAATCCCAAATCGATAAGCTTTTGCGCATTCTCAGGAGGTCCAAATACTGCCGTAGCAAACAGTGCCGTTCGTCCCTTATTATCTCTTGCATATCTATTTGCTTTTAATTCAATGAGCTTTTCGATATTTTCAATGGTTCCTTTTTCTGCAGTATAAAAAAGTGGTGTTTCTCCATCCTTATTTGTTGCATTGACATCTAACCCCAGACCAACAAGTCTTTGAATGTCCTCAGGAGTCCCAAATGCCCCAGCAGAAAAGAGTGCCGTCTGTCGATATTTACTTGTGGCATGCACATCTATCCCTCCATCAATCAATGCTTGCATGTTCCCTGACGCTCTCTTTCTCATAGCAAAAAACAAAGCCGTTTGGCCCTTTTTATCTCTGGCATGTACAATATCGGGATCTAATCCAACCAATGTATGAATATTCTCAGGAGTTCCAAATGCTGCAGCGGAAAACAGTGCTGTTTCCCCATACTTATAACTTCTAATGCGTAGATTTATCCCCATATCAAAAAGATCTTGGATATTCTGAGGGGTTCCTCTTCCTGCAATAAAAAATAGTAACGTCCGCCCTCCATTATCTCTGGCATGTACATCTACTGCCCCTATTTCAAGAAGTGTATCTATCTCTTCAGGAGTTCCATATCTAGCAACATGAAAAAATTCTCTTTGTGTATCGGACCCATAAATATTGAGCGAAACCAAAGAAAGTAAAACTATAATTTTAAAACAAAATGAACTAAACAATTTCACAAAAATTCCTTATCGACATATACACAAAACTCTTCAGAATTGACCAACTCTTTGTTCAACTTCTCCTTCGTAACAGTGAAAAGATGTTCCTCTGAGGTCATCATTATGAGCCAACCTTTGGTACTGCATTATAACAATTCTTAAGAGTTGATGCTTTTAGCTTTCGTGACTTTGCTAACTTTTGAAACTCCTGCTGGCCCAATATATCAATAACCTGTTGAGCCTGATTTTCGGAAACATCAGCACCATTAAGTAACAAAAACCTTATTCTTTTTTCAGCCATTCTTTTACTTCTACCCCCATCATCAAAAGACTCAGTCTGTTGATCATAAAAATTTAAGACTCTTTGAAGTATACTTTGCTCACCCGCGACCACTGCATTTGGGTCCGCTCCCAATTCAATAAGCTTTTTTATGTACCTCGCCTCTCTTCCCTCAAAGTAACCCTTTCGTATACTTTTGATTAATGCTGTCTCCCCGTTTTCATTCCTTGCATCCATTTCTAAACCTGCATCAACAAGTACTTTTATATTTCTCAGAATAAGAGCACGATCATAATGTACTCCAAAACGCTCATGAAAATCCCCAGGGGTGTATTTTAAATCTAAGTATTCCACCAGTTCAGTCAGTACAGTCTCCCCCAAGCGAGTTATCCCGTTCACTTCTCCCCCTATTAAATTGATATACCTTTTTAAACCTTCAGTGGGCCCAAGAGCGGCCGCAACTAATAAATCCGTTTCCATACGATCTGGCTCATAGATGTTTTCCATATTAAGATCTGAAACATTTATTCGCCGTACATCTTCTGATACCTGTGCATCTAAAAAAATACTAAACAAAGCCACAAAACAAAATACACTGATTGATCTCATAAAAATGCTCTTTTCGTTTATAAATGAACTGTTAGGAATAATAATGGAACAGACTAAAAAATGCCCTACAAAAGGCCTATCTTTTCTTCTTTTCAGGTTTTAATAAAATTATTTCAAACCAAGGAACCCAAATTGAAAAGCTTATATAACTGTCTACATGTTTTACAAAATAGCAATTAACCTTCCCTAAGATATCATGACTCTAGGTTTAAACTAGCTGTTAAAACTCTCAGAGATTTTTTAATAAAATCAGTAAAATCAATTCTAAGAGCCCATGAGGGCAAAACGTCTTATGACTCGTTAGGTTAATGCATGACTCATTAGGTTAGTGAATGATTTTAACAAACCACTTGTCATAGACTGCCTCCACTTAAAATCAGCTTTTTTTAAAATTTATTTTAATGATTTAAAAGCTGAAATCTAAAGGGGGTCATCCATGAAAACTACATTAAACACCCTCCAAAACTTCAAGGATTCTTGTAAGCAAAATAAAAAAATCTATCTGTTTCTTTTATTCTTCATTTTCCTACTTCCATATGCAGAGCCGTCTTATGCAGATACCTGTTCTGATGTTTTTAATGGACCTGAAAGAGAAAAACAAAGTGCAACAGATTCAAAAACTGACTCCTCAACAGAAATTACCAGTGTCGCTTCTTTAGAAGAAAAAAAGCTTTCTAAATCTCAATATTGCCAAGGAAGAAGATGCTCTAAAGCTCTATGGCTCTATCGTAATAGGAAAGAGCTTGCTGATAAACCCTCACTTTTCATGCAACATATTATGGATCAGGGTACAGAAGTTGGTGAACTGGCCACCGAGGTTTTTAAAGATGGAGTCCTTGTCTCCGAAGGCTACAAACAAGCCGCCGCTGCTTTGGAAAGAACAGAAGCCCTTGTCACACAAAACGTACCTGCTATTTTTGAAGCCGCTTTTATATTTGAAGAGGTACTTGTCAGAGTTGATGTCCTTAGAAACAATTTTGACGGAACATGGGATCTTATAGAGGTCAAATCAACCACTGATGTCAAGCCCAAAGCTCATCTTGATGATGTCGCCATCCAAAAATGGGTTCTCGACAACAATGGGATTAAAGTGCGCAAATCCATATTAATGCACCTTAATCGTGAGTATATTCGCAATCAAGAGGAACAAAGTCTTGGAGATAAAGTTTCTGGCTTCTGGTCGTTCCTACGTGGTCATCTTCGCAATGAAGAACTCAGCCCTAGAGAAAAAATTCATAACCTCTGGTCGCTGTCACGTAACTATGTTCGCAATGGAGAAATCAATCTTGAAGAATTATTCGTTTTAGAAGACGTTAGTGAAGCCATTGAACCCTACTATGACGCTATTGAACCTGAATTAGAAAACATTAAATCTTATATAGCAGAGTTAGTTGAACCCCAGGAACTCATTGGATCAAAATGCAAAAACCCATACATCTGTAGCTTCAAAGCTTACTGCTGGACACATGCTCGCGATGGAACAATTCATACTCTAGGCCGCATAAATGATAAAAAAAGACATGAACTTGTAGAAATGGGCATAAAGAGGATACCTCAAATCCCTGAAGGCTATAAACTTTCAGTCAATCAAGCTGTTGAACGCCTTTCTCATATTAGAGGTGAACCTCAGGTCACATTAGAAAGTCTAACTAGTCATTTAAATGAGCTAAAATATCCCCTATACTTTCTGGACTATGAATCCACTTCCTACGCTGTTCCCCAATTTGAGGGATCATGGCCATACAGACATTTAGTCACACAATACTCACTACATATTCAGGAGTCTCCCGGTGCTCCATTAATTCATAAAGAATATATCCATAATGACAACTCAGACCCTTCAAGAGAAATTGCCAGAAGACTCTTAAGAGATATACCAGACGACGGAGGTTCCATCATTGTCTATCACAGACCCTATGAAAAAACGCGAACCAAAGAATTGGCAGAAGCCATTCCAGAACTACACGATCAATTAAACTCTCTCATTGATCGTATGTGGGACTTAGCAACTCCTTTTGCAAAAAGATGGTATTGGGATAAAGACTTCAATGGATCTTTCTCTATAAAAAGTGTCTTACCTGTTTTCGCTCCTGAATTTTCCTATGGCGATCTAGCAATTCAAACTGGAGATATGGCTCAACGTCAATATGACCTTATGTTATCACTTCCGAAACACTCTCCGGAAAGAAGAAAGGTTATTAACAATTTACTAAAATACTGCGAGCGCGATACACTGGCTATGGTAATTATCTTGGAGAGACTTCAGCAGACGATTGAAAGCATGTCCTCTGAGTAGCTTCGATTTTACCTGCGGACTTTTGAAAAAGCGTCATCTAAGTAGCTTCGGTTTGTATTTGACTCTTCACATGATTTTCTTTTTTACGTTTAATTGAGAACTTTTCTCAAGGTCTTCAAATGCTCAAACAGCTCTGAGGGGCGCAAAGCGTCTCCCTTTGGGATACGCATTCCAGCCTCAGAGAACTGCGCTTTGAAAACCTTGAGAAAAGTTCCCCTCCAATACCCTAAAATTATAAATCTGCCTTTCCTCACGATACGCCCTGCACTTGGAAAAAGAAAATAAAACCAAATCACTAAAAATGTTGTCCGGATTAAATGTCCGAATACCGACCACTTATTTCCTGAAAGTTTATTATTTTGGTTTTCAGTAGGGCACTGACTTTGCTCTTATCTTCTCCTTTATCAACATAAGGAGATATTGAAAATGAAAAAACCATACATTAAACTGACTCAAGACCTCATGTTTAAAACCTACTTTACAAGAGACGAAAATCTTCTTCGCTCTCTACTGAAAACCTTTCTTCCACTTCCCTCAGATAAAGACATTGAAAAAATTGATATCCTAAACCCTGAGATCCCACCTGAAGTCGAAAAGAAAAAACAAATCATCTTAGATCTGAAACTGGAACTAAACACAGGTGAGAAAATCAACGTTGAAATGCAATCTGCCTACAAGAAAGGCTTTCTGTCTAGAATACTCTTCTACTGGGCCAGGCTCTATACAGAAGGCTTCAAGCAGGGAAAAGAGTATGAAAAACTTCATCCCACCTACTCTTTGATCTTTACTGAATTTTCAGTCTTTAAACAAACTCAAGACGTTGTCACTAGCTTTTCTCTTCTTTCAGATAAATCACCTCACTTTTGCCTCAACAGAGATTTAAGAATAGTGTTTGTAGAGCTTTCTAAGTTTAAAACGAATATAGACAGTTTAATTGATTTAAGGGACCATTGGTGCTATATTATTAGACATTCAAGTCAAATAAAAGAGAGTGAATTAGAGCAGTTGGCTCAGAAGAATAAGGAGATGAGGCAAGCTATGGGACTTTTAAAGGATATGTCATTAGAGGATAAGTTGAGGTGGCAGGAAGAGGATCGTCTTAAAGCTATTAGTGATGATAAAGCTGAGAAAGCTTGGGCTCGTGAAGAGGGTAAACAAGAAGCTCTTCAACAAATCGTTTGCAGAATGCTAGAGAATAAAATTGATCTTTCTATAATTGAAAAAGCTACTAGCTTGTCTAAAACGGAAATCCAAAAACTTCAAAAAAAGAAAAGTTAAACTCTAAAAAACCGAAACGTTTTTTAAAAACCTAGTTTTACAACTTCTGGTTTTAATTTAATGCCCGAAGCCTCATAAACTTTCGATTGTACCGTTGTCATCAACTTATATATATCAGTCGATGTGGCATTATCAATATTGACAATAAAATTCGCATGTTTCTTTGAAATCTGAGCCCCTCCAATTTGAAACCCCTTAAGTCCTGCACCCTCAATCAAAGCTCCCGCCCTCTGAGGCAATGGGTTTTGAAAAACACTACCACAATTTGATAACTCTAACGGTTGCGAAGTTAATCGTTTCTTATTCACAGCTTTTACTTTTTCTAAAATAGATTCCTCTACCTCACCAACCCAGCGCAACCCCACCTCGACAATCACTCCAGGCTGCCAACCCTGACAAGTTCTGTAACCCCACTTTAAATCTTCACACTTATAAACAGTGTCTTTCTCTGCATCAACAACCCGAATCCACTCCGCAATTTCAACAAACTCCCTTGGCATAACATCTTCACCAATACCAGCATTCATCACAATGCCCCCACCCACATCGCCAGGAATACCGGCCAGAAAAATAGCCGGAGAAAGTTTGTGCTTTAAAAAAACTTTTAATATTTCCGATTTAAGAGTTCCAGCTAAAGCTTTTATTTTTAAACACCCATTATAAAAAGAAGGCTCAACACCACTTAACTTTCTGGTATTAATAACAAGCCCCTTAATACCATCATCTGAAATCAAAAGATTCGTTCCATGACCCATTACTGTTATTTTCAGATTATTTTTTTTTGCAAAGACAAAAGCTTCCTTAACGTCATCAACAGTTTTGGGAAAAGCCACATATTCTGCCAGCCCCCCCGTCTTCCAAGATGTGTATATAGAAAGATTAACATTCTCTTTAATCTTCATGAACCAACGCCCTACTCACCTTAAATATATCTCCCGCGCCTAATGTAACGAAAATATCATTTGGTTTTAATTCTGCCTTTAACATATCCGCAGCCTCTTTCCCACTTCCCACATACTTTTTGTTTTTAAGCACAATAGCTTCTGTAAGTTTTTTTGCATGAATTCCTTCAATGGGAGATTCCAAAGCTGGATAAATATCCCAAACGCAGAGTAAATCCACCTCCTCAAAAGCTGTTAAAAAATCATCCCAACACTCTTTCGTTCTTGTATATCGATGCGGTTGAAAAGCCACAACAATACGCTGCTTAGGATACTCTTCTCTACAAGCCTGCAAAACAGCCTTTATTTCTGAAGGGTGATGGCCATAGTCATCAAATACTTGAACCCCTTTATACTCTCCTATTTTTTGAAACCGTCGACTGACACCTTGAAATCTCTGAAGGCTCTCTGCACACTGCTCAAAACTCAAACCACACTCCATTCCGACAACCATTGCTGCCAAAGTATTTAAAGCATTATGTTGCCCGGGAATAGGAATCTTTATACTTCCTAACTCTTGCCCCTCAGAATAAACAATATAATCTCTCTTCTTATCTTTTATGACAAAGTCATTTGTATCTGCAAACCCATAAGTCAAAAGTCGTTTATCGTAATGCTCAAAGATTTCTTTAATATTAGGATCATCTCCACAGGCAACCACACAGCCATAATAAGGAATTCTTCTGGCATATTCTAAAAACGCTTTTTTTAAATTTTCAAATGTTTCATAATACTCCAAGTGATCCTTATCAATATTTGTTATGACAGCAATCTCTGGGTTTAATAATAAAAAACTTCCATCACTTTCATCTGTTTCAGCGATCAACCACTCCCCTTGCCCCAAACGCGCATGGCTTTTAATAATTTCTAAACGTCCCCCTACAACCACTGAGGGATCAAGCGAGGCTTCAATAAAAAGAGTCGCTATAAGACTTGTTGTTGTTGTTTTCCCATGAGTGCCCGCAACACCAATTCCTCTTTTAATACGCATAATTTCTGCCAACACCTCTGCTCTAGCGATAACAGGAATTTTTAAAGATTTAGCTCTTTGAATTTCCGGATTGGTTTTTGGAATAGCACTGGAATACACAGCCACATCCGCATGATCTACATAAGAAGCCTTATGACCAATATGAATAGAAATACCTAAGGAGCGCAACTCTTGAATACTTGAACTCTCTGCAAGATCACTCCCACTCACCGAAGCCCCTATAGATTTAAAAATTTTAGCCAACCCGCTCATCCCTGCCCCACCAATGCCAATAAAATGAAAACGACTCCCAGATATTTTCACACACACTCCACAAGAAACTTTGCCATAGACTGAGCGGCATCTGATTTTTCAAAAGAAACCAATTTATCTTCTATTTTTTTCATCATCTCTGGATGCTCTTTATATGACATTAATCTTTCCAACACTATTTTTTCAGAAAAATCCTTTTGCAAAATGATTTCCCCAGCTCCTGCATCAGAGAGTACTTTTGCATTATGCAACTGATGATTATCTGCTGCTGTTGGTATTGGAATCATAATTGCCGCCTTTCGACAAGCAATAATTTCAGCAATGGTGCTGGCCCCCGATCGACAAATAACAATATCCGCCCACTGCATTTTTTCCCAAATATTTTCAATAAACGAAAGAGGGGTTATTCCGTCTAATCCCTGATATTTTTTTTCAATTTCTGCAAATTCTCGTTTTCCTGTTTGGTGAATAAACTCAAAGTGATTAAGAATTTCCGGATGTTTTTTTATCAACTCAGAAATGGCAAAATTGATAGCCGATGCCCCCTGACTACCTCCGAAGGCAAAGACTCTCACTTTTTCACTAAACTCTCTGGGTTTATACTCCATCTCTTTACGTATAGGTATTCCAGATGGAATCACTTTCTTTCCCCACAATCTGGCTTTTCCTCTATCGAAAACCAAAAAAGTCCCTTTAACAAACAATGAAAGAACACGGTTGGTTAAACCAGGAGCTGCATTCGGCTCCCAAATATATGTGTGTTTAACAAAAAAAGCGGACGCTAGAACAAAAGGACCGGAGGCGTAACCTCCAACACCTAAAACAATATTGGGTTTGATTTTCCAAAGCAGCCACAGGCTTTGTAAAAAAGCTATCGACATTAGAAATAGAGATTTTATTCTCTGTATAGATTTTGTCTTCACAAAGCCTATAACAGAAACAGTATGAAGGGAAAACCCATACTGAGGAAGGACGCGAGCCTCCAATCCTCTTTTTGTACCAATAAATTGTACGGATTGAACACGTGGATTCTCTTGAAGGGCTTTTGCAATAGCAATTCCTGGATAAAGATGACCACCTGTTCCGCCACCAGCAATAACCACTCGAACAGATTTCACTGCTGTGTCTCCGAACGCTCAAGATTTAAAAGAAGACCAAACAGCACAGCTAGAGAAACCAAAGAACTTCCTCCATAACTTAAAAAGGGAAGAGTTAAACCTTTCGTGGGCAATAATCCCAACACCACTCCAACATTGATAATCACTTGTATGGCAAAAACCATTGTCAAAGCCAATCCCAAAGCGCGGCGAAAATTTGTGAAATTCCTCAAGCCAATCTGAAATCCCTTAAGAACCAATGATCCATATAAAATAAATAAAATCAATACGCCAATAAATCCGATCTCTTCACCCAAAACAGCAAGTGTGAAATCCGTGTGAGCCTCTGGTAAGAAAAACAATTTACCCTGTCCCTGTCCTAAGCCCACACCCATTAACCCACCACGATGAAAGCTCAACAGACTTTGAATAACTTGAAATCCAGAATCGGTAGGGTCGGCCCATGGATCTAAGAACGATAAAACACGCAATTTTCTATAGGGAACATCCCAAATCAGAAAGTAAAATATAGGTAAACACGCTAAAAGTGCACAGATGACATAACGCCATTTTAAATCAAATATGAAAAATATGAAAAAAACCACAGTTAAACAAATAACGACAGATCCAAAATCCGGTTGCTGCAGTAAAAACGGAATAGGAATCATCAAGACCGCACCCTTAGCAAATGAGTCCCATAGCTTTCGATCAAACCAATTTACAGAAACCATATGGGCGAGTATCACTGGATACATAACCTTTAAAAGTTCAGAGGGTTCAAATGTTAACCCTCCCATACTTAGCCACCGCATGGCCCCACCCGATTTCACCCCAAAACCAGGTATCAAAGTGAAAATAACAAGAAGAACCGCTCCACCCCATAGAAATGGAGCGCATCTTTGTATCCATCGGTGAGGGGTATAGGCAAATGCAAATAGGGCACACAAGGCGACTGCTGTATTAAAAAGTTGCCTTTTGAAAAAATAAAGACCGTCTCCATATTTTTCAATAGCGAGAATATAGCTAGAGCTATACACTTGGACCAATCCAATACCAAATAGAAGAATCAGCGTTAAAATCAAACCCTGATCTATAAGAATGTTTTTACCTGAACTCTTTGACGAGTTTCTTAAAATAGTTCCCACGTTCTTCAAAGTTATCAAAAAGATCAAAGCTTGGACAGCCCGGAGACATAAGAATTATATCTCCAATCCTAGACTTTTGGTAAGCCATGAGAACAGCCTCTTCAAAAGTCCCTATCAGATACGTTTCACTGTAATCCCCGATTGCTCTATTTATATTTTCTTTGGCTTCTCCGTACAAAATCAGCGTTTTGACTTTTTTTCTAATATCCTCGGCAACGGGTTCAAAGCTGACATTTGCGATTTTACCGCCCGCTATGAGCAACACATTTTCCCTAAACGCATCAAGGGCTCGCTTTACGGCATGAACATTTGTCGCTTTTGAATCATTATATAACCAAACCCCGCCCACTTTTCTGACATATTCCAAGCGGTGCTCTAGTCCCCCGAAACTCTCAATCACGTCTTCAACCACTTCTTTTTTAGCCCCATACTCTCTTGTTGCGCAAATAGCAGCCATAATATTCTCGATTGAGTGATTTCCTCTCATTTTTAAATTCTTTGTGGAATAAAACTCAATATCAGGACCAACGCGCACTTTGATTTGATAACGATAAGATACGGCTCCTCCAATATTCATAATTTGTGGCTCGAGCGCAGATCTTCTTGAAAAATAAAATATCCGGCCTCTTTGCACGGCTGGATCTCTAGCGATATCCACAACGGCGTTATCGTCGGCATTCAGCACACTTGTGGTATCTTCATTGGTATTTAAAAAGACACGTCGTTTAGATTTTACATAATCATCCATAGATCTATAACGATCTAAATGATTTTCTGCAATATTGGTAAATACAATAGTTCGAGGGGCAAAGTTATTACACAATTCTAATTGAAAACTCGATGCTTCACAAATAACAACATCTACTTTTTCCTTTTTCCTTACATACTCAATCAATGGAATTCCATAATTTCCACCGAGCCAGGTAGAAACTCCAGACTTTTCAAGCATCTCTTGAATCAAACGACAAACTGTACTTTTACCATTTGTTCCCGTTACGGCAATAACAGGTTCTTTAACAAATTGAGCAGCAAACTCCAATTCACCTGTCACTTGGACATTGTTCTGCCGAGCATATTCGAATATTTTTAAACTTGGACTGACGCCAGGACTAAGGATAATCATTTCTTGGTCAAGCATCACTTTAGGTGTATGCCCACCGAGGTCTGAGCGCACATCTAAATCTTCTAGTTGATCCAAAGAACTGGAAAGTTCTGCTGCCGATTTATGATCGTTGATTGTAACCTGAGCACCCTGTTCATACAGGAATTTAGTCAGTGCTACTCCCGTTCTAGACAGCCCCACAACCATTATTTTCTTATCTTTTAAATCTGTATACTCCATTGTACGCTCCATTGTGTTATTCTATTTCTCTATTATTTTTCTAATTTACTATCCTCATGTCATTTAATCTCATTTTAAAAATCTTTCCTTCACCTAACTGACTTCCTATCTTAATTTCAATGTTGCAAGACTGATGGCAGCTAACAAAATAGAAATAATCCAAAAGCGCACAATTAATTTAGGTTCATCTATACCTTTAAGTTCAAAGTGGTGATGTATAGGGGCCATTCGAAACACGCGCTTACCTGTTAATTTAAATGACACCACCTGTGTTATGACCGAAAGAGCCTCTGCCACAAAAACCCCTCCCAAAACAACGAGAAGCAATTCATTTTTGGTTATGATAGCCATCATCCCTATTCCTCCTCCCAAGCTCAAACTTCCAACATCTCCCATAAACACTTGAGCCGGGTACGTGTTATACCAAAGAAACCCTAACCCAGCAGCGACTATAGAGGCGGCTAAGGGAGTTAACTCTCCCGATCCTACAACATGGGGAATTTGTAAATATTCGGAAAGTTCAAAGTGACCTGTAACGTAGGCAAAGATTAAAAAAGTAGATGCCACAATAATAATAGGGGCAATGGCTAGTCCATCTAGGCCATCTGTTAAATTCACCGCATTAGCTGCTCCCACGATAACAAATGTTCCAAACAGGACATACCAATATCCCAGATCAAGGATCAAATCTTTAAAAAACGGAAAATGCAGCTCGGTTGATATGGACCCATTGGATATGAGTAATGATAGAGTGATTCCTGAAATTAAAAATTCCAAAACGAGTCTAAGAGATCCGGAAAGACCTTCAGAGCTTTGATTTTTGACTTTTATAGCATCATCAACGTAACCAATAATGCCAAATCCAATAATAATCAAAAGAGTTGCAAAAACGAGCGGATTCAATATTTCCATCCAGAGCAACCCTGCCAATGAAATACTGATGAGCATAAGCCCACCACCCATTGTTGGTGTTCCCGCTTTTTTATAATGACTTTCCGGCCCTTCACGGCGAATGAATTGCCCTGTTTGTTTTCTAACAAGTCGTTTTATAAATCGAGGACCAGCAATCCAACAAACCAGGAACGCCGTTAGAAAAGAAAGAAAAGTTCTAAATGTAATATACCTAAAGACATTAAATACAGGGACACTGTCCGCAAGTGAATATAACCAGCTATATAACATTCTTACCTTAACTTCTTATATAAAAGTTTAATGCCAAAAAAGATCTTCTAAACCAGCAGCTCTTTCCCATTGTTGTTATTTTAATTTCTTGTCTTAAAATTTAATGGCTCCAAATCAGCAGCAACTCTTTCAAGTTGCATACCCCGCGAACCCTTCAGAAGCACAATATCCCCTGTGTGTAACATAGATCGCAATTTTAAAGCAAGGGCAGATTCATAACCATCTGATAATACTAACTTTTTATCATATCCAGAAAGGTGCACCCCTTTTTCAAAGGCTTCTTTATAGCGGCCGTAGTACCAAATATATTCTAAACTTCCGCTACGCTGTCCCCATTTATAATGCTCTTCTTCTGCGCTATCTCCCAATTCCAACATGTCACTAAAGACGCCAAAAAGTTTACCCTGTCGACTGATAGTTTCTATATTATCCATTAAAGCTTTTGTACTTTCGGGGTTGGCATTATAGCCATCAAAGATTGCTTTAGCTCCAGATTTTAATTCTAAAAACTGCCCCCTTCCCCAAGTTGAAGTTTGACCACAGTTGGGCAAAGTTTTCCAAATGTCTTCGGGGCGCATTCCAAATGCCAGGGCTGTTGTACTTGCAGCCATAAGATTTTCTAAATGATGACGACCAAAAATTTTAACTCGAGCGTGACCACTGACAGAGCCAATTCGTCCTTCAAATTGAATTTCATCTATTGTCATTGCTCTTTCTTTAAAAGACACATCTGCAGAGGGATTTTTTGCAGAAAAAGAAAAGGGTTGCGTTTTTCCAGAGTGTTTTTCAAAAGCTTCCAATGTCCATTTGTTATCTAAGTTATAAATACAGATGGCGTTCTTAGAATATTCATAGATTTCCCTTTTGGCAGCAGCCACATGTTTTAGCTCCTTGAGTCCTTCAAGATGCGCTTTTCCTACATTTGTCACTAAGGCAAAATCAGGATGGGCTATTTGTACTAAATCCCGAATTTCATCTTTATGGTTCATTCCCATTTCAATCACACCGAATTGGTGTGAGGGTTTCAGTTGCGCTAATGTTAGAGGGACACCAATATGATTATTTAAATTTCCCTTAGTCGCTAAACCTTTAAACTGAGATTCTAATAAAATCTTAATGAAATTTTTAGTTGCTGTTTTTCCATTTGATCCGGTTAGGGCAACAATTTTTGCAGGCATAGTGAGACGCCAATTTTCAGCAAATTTTTGTAGCGCACTTAAAGTATCAGATACTGATACTAAAAATTGACTTTCAGTGCATTCACAGGAAACATTCTTTTGCACCAAAGCTCCGGAGCAGCCTTTATCAAGAGCTTCTTGGACATAGTCATGACCGTCAAAATTTTGACCCTTGATAGCTATATATAATTTTCCTTTTAAATTCTCCTCACGGGTGTCTTTTGTTAGACCATCAAAAGGTATTTGCTCTTGACCTCTTAGACTCCCTTTAAGAATTTTTTTTAATTCACCTGACAGCATTTTCCAGTCCTCTAGATCAGTTTTTTCCTCATTGAGATAACAAATCTTCTATCATAGTTTTATCTGAAAAGGGAATTCGAGAGTTTCCAATAATTTGATAGTTCTCATGTCCTTTTCCCGCAACCAAAACAATGTCTTTTTCATCAGCATTTTGCAAGGCCCATTCAATAGCTTTTTTCCTATCGGCCTGAATGATAACCTGAACCTTATCTTTATCTATATCTTTTAAAATATCATGAATGATTTTCTGAGGGTCTTCAGTACGCGGGTTATCAGAGGTGACAATAACGACATCGGCATTTTCTACAGCGATGCGGCCCATTTGAGATCTTTTTCCAAAATCTCTATCTCCTCCGCAACCAAAAATCACGTAGAGTTTTCCTTCTTGTTTTTTATTCACTTGTTGAAGAGAGCGTAAGACATTTAATAAAGCACTTGGAGTGTGTGCATAATCTATAAAAACATGGGGGTCGCTATTGATTTTCTCAAGCCTTCCCTCCACACCTTTAAAGTTTTTTAAGGTGTTAATGGATTTTTCTAAATCAAAATCTAAATATACACATGTTGCTAATGCTGTAATGGCATTTTGAACATTATATTCACCTATTATATTTATAGAAAATGTATGGGTTTTATTTTTATATTTCATTTCCACAACTGTTTCTTGAAAAGAAGCATCGAGGATTTTATAGGAAAAATCATTACTTTCTGCTTGTCCGACTGTAACAACCTTATTGTCCTTTATCTGTTCAACGAGTTTTTGTCCCCAGGGGCAATCGGCATTGATGACAAAGCCTACATTTGAAGACTGCATATGAAACAATTGGGCTTTGGAATGAAAGTAGGATTCCATATCTTTGTGGTAGTCCAAATGATCTCTGGATAAATTTGTAAAGGCACACACTTTAAACTTCATATCTGAAATGCGATGTTGAGTGATCGCATGACTAGAGACTTCCATACAAAAATAATCAGCTCCTTTATTGATAAACTCATTTAATCTTTTGTGAAGTTCAATAGGGTTTGAAGTTGTCAGGTGGCTTTTCCATTGGTGAGTTCCCAGGTGATGCCCCAGAGTTCCCATCACACCACAGGATTTATTATGAGAGGTTATAATGTGTTCTACAAGACCGACGACGGTGGACTTTCCATTTGTTCCAGTCACACCTATTCCGATGAGTTTTTCGGAAGGTTTAGAGTAAAAGTGATGAGATAGAGTGGAGAGTGCTTTTCTAGAGTTTTGCACTTGAATAACGGGGTTTGTGAAAGAGGGTGAAATTTTTTGAGTGTTTTCTACCACGACAGCAATGGGGTTTTTGTTACAAACTTCTGAGAGAAAGTCATGACCATCTTTCTGATAACCAGGGACAGCTACGAATATGGAGCTAGAGTTTACGGACCGTGAATCAGAAGTAATGGATTCCACATTTTCTGAAGAGAGAGTTGTCCATTTGTCATTCCAATAGGGACCGAGAGCGGTTTTGAGTTTCATAGGGGTAGCCTACGTCAGTATGAAAATGTATACAATCCAAACAACTCTGCGTCGAACAAGTCTTTGTTGAAAAAATTTTCCTAACATTTAGTTTTTAACACACTATCACTTCGTTAAAATATTTCTACTTTATTTACTGTGCCACAAAATCTTCCCAGTGAACGTCTTCAGGGACAACAGTTGGAGCATAATTAGAAGCATCCTCAATGGTATAAAGCAGAGCCTTAGAAGCGTTAGCACCAGCATGACCTATTGTAAGAGACTCTCCCACTAAAGGCTGAAAATCCAATATATCCTCAGAAGATATATCCTTTTCAGCAGCATACTCCTTATGCAAATCAAGAAAAAGATTAAATTGATTCGTATATTGCTCAACATCTTTATTAGATAAAATATAGGGAGTGGTGCTACTAAATCGAGGTATTTGAAGATACGAAAGCCGATGTGAACTGTATGACATGATGGTTCCATACTTAGAAACCCTGTTAATATAACCTCTTCCTCTTCGACGAAAAGGTTGTATGGGTTGAGCCAATGCCTTTACAAGACCAACAACATTGGACTCTTGATGACGTAAACCCAAGTTATGCCCTACCTCATGGATAAGCGATACTTTTTGTAACATACACATAGGATTGACAGCAATAATTCCAGTGGACGCCATAATAGCAGCCAAAAAGTTTGGCATTGTCAACAATCTAATCCTGGCTACGCCACAAAACTCAGAACTCCCTGATTTTAATACAGGAACGACAGTGTAAAGTAAATCTGCCCCATAAGTGGCTCGCATTTTAGGAAGATAACTCAACACTTCTTGCTCCATGGAACTTATTGAGCCACCAATCAACAAAGACTCTTTTATGGCGACTATCCTGAGCCGAGCATTCACAGAACTGTTTTGAAAAACTTGATTGGCATATGTAACGAGTTCTGTGATGTTCTCTTTTAAATTATTTCTATCATCTGCATTTCTAAAAGGCTTATGTAAAAAAGCAATATCAATAACATGCATTTTATCAGGAGAGGCTTTTCTAAATGCCGCTGGAGATCTGGATTCAAAACTTGAAACGTCAGGGACTAAGACTTTGCAACCCCACGGAACGTCCTTTGTTTCTGTAGGCTTTTTTTCAACCTGTGGAGCTAAAGTTTGACAACCTAAAACAAACAAGGGCAAAAACATCACAATTTGGATTTTCTTACTGTAATACATTTCTCTCCTTTTTATTTTAAAAATAAATTATACAAAAGAATTATAACAACAAAAATTTTTATATTAGAAGTGATTAATTAAAAACTATCTAAAAGATTATCATATCTAAAATAAATCAATTCATCCTACTTAAAGCAAAAGAACGTAAAACGAACCCCTTTTTTGCACTCTCTCAGTACTATGGCGTAAACTGATATTTTGTGTCTGCTCTATCAACGTTATTACATATTTCATAGTAAACTCTTGAGAGGCTATAAAGACACCCCCTGATAGAGATCCCACCTCTTCTGGGTAAACCACTTTCACTGAAAAATTCCTTGAGGAATCAAGCAAGCCATAACGTTGATTTAAAAATATGAATGAAAGAAAGTAATGATTTACATAATACTCCCTATCCGACAAATATATTGTTTCAAATTCATTAATAATATCCAGAGGAATGGGGCGACCTAATATAATTGATCCGAAATTATAATTTGCTTCTTGGAAAAAAACTTTTACGTTTGAAAAAGTTGAGATCATTATCAGTACAACAAAAACCAATGGATAAAATGGATTTTTCCTTTTCAAAAACCCTATAATCTCCCCTGCTGCAAAGGCGCATACAATGGAAAATGGAAAAAGTGTCAAGGTCGCCCGTCTCATCCCAGGATAATCCCGAGCTAACGTCGACAACCCTATGAAAATAAGAACTGAAAATACCAAAGACGTTAATAGTGGATGCTTTCTTTTTAAACTTAAATAACTACCACAACAAAAAAGCCCAAGAGGTAAAAAACCATAAAAAGGCTTATCAAAATGAGGAAGTATCCAACTTTGAGTCTTTATAAAGGTCTCTAAAATTAAAATTCCGGCGTTTTTAAAGGGTTCTAAAAAATCTTTGACGAAAAATCCTCCTCCATAATACCTTATAGAGGAAAACCCATACTGCATGTGAAAATAAAAAACATAAACTATAACACCAGAGGCAAAAACCACTCCTACTTTTGCTAAATGTTTTAGTGCTTGCATCCAACCTGTCTGTAGCCCTAAAAAAAGATATCGAGACAAAAACCATGAAACAACGAAGACCCTTGTTCCCGGATAAGAAAACAAAAGTGGAACAGAAACAAGAGCTAACCCCACACCTATTATTGGCTTTTTATGTTTTAAAAAAGATTCAAAGAAAATAAGCCACAAAGGAATTAGGGCAAACGCTGCGGCGTGCTCGAGTGCAAGTCTTGCAAAGAAAACATAATGAATTGAAATACCACACAGAGCTACCGACCATATCGCTATCTGTTTAGATTGAAAATTCTGTCTTACAAAAACATATAACCCCACCAGGCCAAACAAAGATAGAAACACACAAGATATTCTGCCCGCAATCACAGAAAAACCAAAGAGTGAATACACCTTATCAAACCAAAATGGAATAAACCACCATGCTCTAGATAAATCTCTTTTTACAGAAAGGAGTTCAAAGATTCTAACACCGGATGAATAATCTTCATCCGATACATACAGGCCACCTAAGAAAGTATCAAGACCCCAAAACATCCATGATACACCAAAAAGAAGTAAGAAATACGGAAAGGTGCGAATAAGATAATTCATAATTTCCAAACACAGATAAGGGCTTCAGCCACAATTTTAAACGACATCTTACTTTTACCATAACGTCTTTCATCAAAGACAATGGGAACTTCACAGATTCTAGAACCGGCACGAAGAGCACGACATTTCATCTCTATCTGAAAGCTATAACCTTTTGAGTTTATATCTTGGAGTTTAAGTTTTCGGATATTCCAACCATTAAAACCACCCGTCCAATCTCTAATACTGCGACCTAAGATAATGCGAACGTAGAAATTCCCAAATTGACTTATAAGTTTCCGATGCCATGTCCATCCGTTAATACCCCCCCCCCTCAATATATCGAGACCCAATCACCACATCAGCAGACTGAATCTTTTCTAAAATAACTTTTAAATCCTCAGGGCGATGAGAAAAATCTGAATCCATTTGAGTAACAAAATCAAAATCTCTTTTTAAAGCCCAATCAAATCCAGCAAGATAAGCTTTTCCCAATCCTTCTTTTTTCTCTCTTTTTAAAAGGTGCAAATTCTGAGATTTTATATTTAAAACCTTTTCTGCCGTTCCATCGGGAGAGTTGTCATCCACAACCAATATATTTATTGAGGGATGAAGACGAAATACTTCTTGTACAAGAGCCGTGATATTCTCTGATTCGTTATATGTCGGAATAATAATGAGATTTTTCATAAAAAACTCATTCGAAATATATTTTTACGTGATTTGTCTTAGAAATTTTTTGTCCCTTTAGAGGCACAGTCCTTGTAACACGCCCTTCACCTATGAATTCCACCTTGTATTCCGAACTTCTCATCCATTTTATCACTTCCCTAATAGAAAACCCTTTCATATCAGGCATAGTTCCCTTATGAAGCTCTCTCTTAAGAGTACCCGTTTCTTGAGAAGCAATTGATCGAGAGGCATTTCCCCTCTCTATCAAATCATCTTTTGTGATTAAAATTGGAGGAATTCCACTTCTCTGTGCTAAAAAGGACGCCACACGACTAAAAATAGGAGCCGCTACACTTCCGCCCGTATGATTTCTAAAATGAGGCTTATCCACCATAACATATATGACATACTTGGGTTTATTAGCCGGAATAAAACCTGCAAAACTAGCAATGTATTCCTTTTCTAAATATCCACCATTAACCAAATCCACTTTTTGTGCCGTTCCCGTTTTTCCGGCAACAACATACCCCGGAACCCTAGCCGCAGCCCCTGTACCTGTACCACTGGTGATCCCTGCCAACATCATCTTCATTTGAGACGCCACCTTTTCAGGAAGAACTCTTCTTATCTGAATGGGTTTAAATTCCTGATACTCCTTCGTTTCAGAGTTTTCAATTTTCTTTACCAAAAAAGGACGCATAAGAAGTCCACCATTTGCAATGGCAGCATAAGCATTAACCACTTGAAGAGCTGTTGTTGCAATTCCCTGTCCAAAAGAAATAGTCGCCAAATGATGCTTTCTCCAAGGACGCTTAGGAATAATTCCCGCTTCTTCACCCCCCAACTCTATTCCCAATGGTTTTCCTAAACCAAATGCTCTCAAACCCAACTCAACTCTCTTCCCACCTAAATCAAACGCCACTTTAGAAATTCCAATGTTAGACGATACGGCTAGAATTTGAGATAAAGTTAACCACTTCCACTTATGTTTTTTACTCGACTCTTTTATTTTCAAGCGACCAATTCTAAACTCCCCATCTTCGCAGTAATAACTTGTGTTCGGTTGCGCCTTTGTGTCTTTCAACAAAAGTGCTGCAATGAAAGCCTTTAAAGTACTTCCCGGCTCATACACTTCCGAAATAGCACGATTTCTTCTCTTCTCTGAAGATACTTTTAATGGATAATTCGGATTAAACACAGGTAGCGATCCCATAGCCAAAATCTCTGAAGTTTGAGCGTCCAATACAATACCAACAGCCCCCTCAGCCTCACTATCCTCAACAGCTTTTTCCAATTCCCTCTCTAAATAATACTGTAACTCTAAATCAATCGTTAAGTGCACATTAGCCCCACCAGGCTTTTGCGTAAACACTCTCCCGTTTCTTAACAAAGGACGTCCTCGAGCATCTTTTTGAAAATTAATAGTTCTTTTCTTACCCGCTAAAACTTCATGAAATTTATATTCCAAACCCGAAAGACCTTGATTCTCTTTTCCTACAAAACCCAACACATGTGACAAAAGTGTTCCATTCGGATAAACCCTCTTTGACTCTTCTATAAAACCCAAACCTCTGATATTCCACTCTGAAATTTTCTCTTTTATACGTTTTGATTGACGACGAGCTATCCATACAAAACGATTTTTTTTCTTTAACTTTTGATAAACCCCCCTTCTGTTTAAACCCAAAGTGCGTGCAATTTTGCGAGCAACACTTCTTGGATTTTTAATCAACTTAGGATCAGCATATAACGAATACATGGTGATGGAACTTGCTAGATCTTTTCCTTCACGATCTAAAATATCACCTCGACGCGGTTGTAGTTTTATAACCGTTTCAAACTGTCTTTCTTGTAATTTACTAAGCTGATCCTGGGGCCAAATTTGTAAATAAGCAGCACGGCTAAGTAGGGCTAGCCATACAATTGCAAATAAAAAGAAAATACATAAAGCTCGAGAACGCATATTTCATTTTTCTACTGGACGAAAGCCAGCTTCTGACCTGAAATTTGAATAACCTGGCCTTTCGTCGCCTTTTTTAAATCTAAAACAGTCTTTGCATATATTTCAATGCGATCAGGTCTTGTTAATTTAGCAAAATCCATACTCAACAAACGTTTTTCATCTTTAACATGTTTTTCCACTCGAGATAATTTAAGAACAGAATAGCCCAATCTTCTATTTTCCATTTTCAAAAAGACAATAGAAAAAAGACTGGCAACTATAATGAGTATGCTTATAAAAGGTTTAACCTGCTCAAAAGATTTATAACTCATTAGTCCCTCTTTCAAAAATTCTCAGTTTTGCACTCCTCGCTCTAGGATTTTTTACGATCTCTTCCCGAGAGGCACGAATCACCTTTTTTGTTAAGACCTTTCCTTCTTTTTTATCACATGCTCTATAGATATATTTTACAATACGATCTTCTAAAGAATGAAAAGAAATAATATGTAACCGACCTTGGTCACGCAGCAACTCTATGAAATGATGAATAGAATTTTCCAACACCTCCAGTTCATTATTCACAGCAATTCTCAATGCCATAAAGTACTGAGTGGCAGAATGTATCCTTCCTCTCTTTGGAGAATGAGAGGAAATAATTTTCGACAATTCATATGTTGTAGAAAGAGGTCTTGCCTGAAGTATTGCAGATACAACTCTTTGCGGTTTACGAACATCTCCATAGCTCTGAAAAAGTTCAATTAACTCTCTTGATGTTCTTGAATTAATAATATCCGCAGCCTTTAACCCTCGCGATGAATCCATTCGCATATCCAGTGGACCATCACTTTGAAAACTAAAACCACGATCAGGCTGATCAAATTGCGGTGAAGAAACCCCAAGATCTACAAATACGGCATCATAAGAGGATTTGCTAAACTTTTTTAAGACATTAACAAAATTCATATGACAAAGTCGCAACTGCCCTTGCTCAATTTCATTTTTAAATTTCATATTTCCATAAGCAATGGCCTCATGATCTGTATCCAAAGCATCTATAACGAGTCCATCAAACTCCTGAAGCAAAGCTGAAGCATGACCACCTCGACCAAAGGTCGCATCTAAGACAAGACGAGGAGATGACTTCATATCTTTCAAAGAGGTTATGATTTCTTGGGTCAATACAGGTTGATGAATAAAACTCCTCCTAAAAACTGATTATGTTTCATGGATAGCTTATCAAAGTATTCTTTCTCTGAGGTGAGAACATAGAGAGAACTTTTCTCAAAGCCTCAAAAGCCTCAAACAATTCTGAGGGCCGCAGCTCGTCTTCTCTCCGAGAATACGCCCTGCGCCTCAGAAAACTCGTTTTGAAATCTTTGAAAAAAGTTCTCTCTCCCTCTCTCCTTCCTTGAGTACTCTTATAAAAACATTGTATCTATTTAAAAATAGCGATTTATTGCTCCGCATCATTATTTATAATCCTGTTTTTCTGTTCTTAGAAAGACCGTGTTAAATTTGTAAAAGAGTGAGAGGCGATTTCTATGCTGACATGCCCTAAGTGCAACTTTGAACAACCGGATGATCGTTATTGCGCCAATTGCGGCGTTGATATGGAGTCTTTTAAATCACGAAATCCCAGAAAAATCTTCAAGGGCGCACCCGCTCTTTATGCCTCTCTTGTTTTAGCTGTCATTATCACAACTCTTTCTTTGGTTTTAAGCCAAAGTAACATGTCACTTTTTAGTGAAGATCATTTAAAGCGAGTTTCCTATTCCAGATCTGAACTTATTGAATCATCCCCCAAAAATACAGCTAAAAAAAACATCTCCAAAAAATCAGCACCCCAACCAGTAGCTGACAAAACGCCCCCTCCCAAACAAGCGGCCCCTGCCTTTGGAGCCTCACTGGCACAAAATACGCAGAAATCCGAAGTGAATAAAAAGTCACCTTCCACAACTCAAGCAGAAACCCCGACAGCAAAACCCATTCGTCTGAGTGCCCACTACTTTATGTTTCCCACAGAAACTTGGGGTCAGTTTGAAGACGATCTGCTTCAGACACAAAATAACTATGGCGTTATACGAAATGCAAAAAATGTAATTGCAGAATTAAAGAAAAATCCAAATCATCATATTTTATCCACCCCACCTCCAAACACACCACAAAATACACCCCCTCCTCAAGAGGAAGATCTGAATCTTGTTTACGATCAATTGATGGGCGAAAACAATGGTATTTGGCTGCGAGCAAAGACAACAAAAACAAACGACGGCAAAGCGCAGATACACTTTTCTTTACAATCCCGTTTTGAAGTCAATAGTGAAGAAGAAACGCTAGGTGTTCCTATTGAAAACACTGTCACGGCACCCTCGGGAGCAGCTATTTACTTTACAGAACCCCTCCCTCAAGTATCACTGCCCGAAAATTCCCCTCTACTCACCCATCCGCTTTACAGGTTTTTTGGAAGTCCAGAGTATGTAGAGGGAGACTCTGATATTCAAATTCTTTTAGAGCTAAATGATTTCTAAAAATTTTATTAAAGTCGCAACTCATTCAAACTTAAATCATCCTTAATCTTTAATACAACTCAGACCTGCAGCACCTCCGTTATAAACAGCGGGATGGTGTGAACGTCCAATAGTATTATTTTCACGAGGCCTTCTATAAGCTTTAGCGTACAAGTAACAAGTCACACCGTTACTCAAGCGAATATATCTTATACGATTCTCATTATTAAAATCACCAATACGACCTTCCTCTACAATTTCTATCGAGCTAGCGATATCTCTCTTGCCTGATTCTTTCTTCGAAGAAGATTTTCCTTCCCCAGAAACTGCACTCCACGAAAATAGCATGACCCCTAAAACAAATATTTTTTTCATATCCCCCCCTTTAATAGAAATGATGACAAACCTTACTCTCAATATTTCGTAAAATGTCCCTTAATTAGAATTTTCAGCGACACTCAGGTCTAGATACTAGAAAAATCTCTTTCTCTACACAAGTCAATCTTCCTATTCGAATAATTTCTCTGTATCTAATTTCAATTGTTTCTAACTGAGCAGAACTAAAAAAAATTTGCGCCGCAACATCCGTGGTCCACTTATGCCTCCTCATGGTAGGTTTGACAGAGCCAAGGGGGGTTAATGCCAGTAGCGTCAGGGCGAATAGAAGTTATTGTCGGAAGCATGTTCTCAGGAAAAACAGAAGAGCTTATTCGCCGCATGAGGCGCGCTCAAATTGCCAAACAAAGAATTCAAATTTTTAAACCCTCAATAGACACACGATACAACGCTAACTATGTAACTTCCCATAGTGCTCAAAAGTTACCCTCTACAACCGTGACCTCAGCTGATGAAATCTATAAACATTTGAATGAACGTACCCGTGTAATCGGTATTGATGAAGGTCAATTTTTTGATCATTCCCTAGTTGATGTTGTCGGAAAATTAGCCAACCGAGGACTACGAATTATCATTGCCGGATTAGATATGGACTGGCAAGGCAAACCTTTTGAACCCATGCCCCACTTGATGGCCATTGCCGAAGATGTCACAAAACAACATGCTATATGTGTAACCTGCGGTGGACCTGCATCACGCACACAAAGACTTTCGGCCTCTCGCAAAACTGTATTAGTCGGTGATGCCAGTGCCTATGAAGCCAGATGCCGAAGTTGCTATGAGTCCCATGATGACATTGTAAAGAATAATACAACAGATAAGAGTACAGCCATTTCATCTGCAGAATTAACAAGCCCATAAGGAACAAAAAATTTATAATGGAAAATACGAAATTTTCTACTCTGATTGAAAAAGAAAAAATAACACAGAGAACTGAAGAAATTGGAAAAGCCTTAACTCAAAAGTTTAAAGACAAAACCCCAATAGTCCTCAGTGTTTTAAATGGGTCTTTTATTTTTTATTCTGACCTTATCAGAAATATAGATTTGGATGTTATTTGCGATTTCGTCACCCTCACGAGTTATGGCAATAATCTGACCACCACGGGGGAAGTAAAACTCACTTTGGATTTAATGAGCCCTATAAGAGGTAAGGATATTATCATTGTTGAAGACATTATCGATTCAGGATATTCCATGGAGTTTTTAGTTAGCAGCTTAAAGTCAAGAGGATGTCGATCTGTAACAATTGTAACTCTTTTATTGAAACCGTCCTCTTTAAAAACAAATATTGAAGTGGATTATGTAGGGTTTGAAATCGCCGATCAATATGTTCTCGGTTATGGTTTAGATTACCAGGGTTACTATAGAAACCTATCCCATATTGCCTATATTGATAATAAGCTTAATTAACTAAAGACTTTCTGTAGTGTATAAATAATTTGGATTCTCAAAAAAATTTTATTGGGCTAAAACTTCCCCAAGCCTATCAAAAAGTCGCCAAACCCTTTCTACAGAAGCACGGCCATTGTAAAGAAAAACATAGGTTTTAACTTTCCCCTCTTTATTACCAACATACCCCGCCAAACCCACAGCTCCATTCAACAATCCCGTTTTTCCTCTCAACCAATGCCTAGAAGCATTTTGAAAACGTTTTTCCAAAGTTCCATCCAAACCCGCAAGAGGTAACGAGTTAGCAAATTCCGGATACACTCTTAAATCTTTCCTCACTCCAAATAACAACTTTGCCAATGCCAAAGGTTTCATTTTATTTTTCCTCGATAACCCCGATGGACTCACTATTTTAAAATCCCCCTTAGAAAAACCCTCTCTCTTCAAAAGATCTTCAATAACATTTAAACCTTTTTTCATTGTTCCATGACGATTTTTTTCCCTAACCCCTATGTTCTTAGTCAACATCTCAGCAATAAAATTATTAGAAAACTTCATCATATCAAAAATAATCTCCGAAAGGGCTCGCCCCTCTACCTCTGCCACAAGCCCCACATCCCTTGGAAGTTTTCCAGACCTCACTCTCCCCTCAACAACAATTCCCCTTCGCTTTAAAAATGATTTCAAATTATACCCCGTCCACGCAATAGGATCCTTCACATTCACATAAAAAACACTCTCCCCATCTGACAAAGGATAACTCCCTGACACCTTAATAATCTCTCTACCCTTAACAGTCTTGCGCTGAATCTTTACAGCTTTCCGCCCATTTTTTAAACGATTCTCAATAACAATGTAATCATTCGGTGGATCAATAAAAACATTCGGTTGAAAACCCTCCCGTACCACTCCATTCACATAGACATTTACAGTATTCCAATTAAAAGATGCCGCTCCAATAGGAGCATCGTAAGCTCTACTTACACGACGTGTATCACGCCCGGGATCAATCCTTTTGTCATCAAAGTATGTATCATCAATAACAACATCACCCTGTATTCTCTCAACGCCTGAACGCTTAAAATCATTTACCAGATTCCACATTCTCTCAGACGTAAACGTGGGATCTCCCAAACCCACCAAATAAAGAGAGCCCTTCCAAACAGGCCCTTTCCCCTTCCCTCTAAAATACAACTGCGTTTTAAAACGATGCCCCCCATCAAAAGTTTTTAACCCTGCATAGGCAACAAGAATTTTCGTAAGTGAAGCAGGAGTAAATTTTTTCACCCCATTATGGGAATACACCGGCTTTCCCAGCTCATCTAAAACAACAATACCCACATCTTTTTCAGAAACCTTGCTGTCTGTTAACACTCTCTCTATGCCCTGCTGAACATTTGCAAAACTCATATCAACACATAAAAAAAGACTAAGAAGACAGTACCATATCATCATAGTTAGAAAGTATACGCATTTTAAACCAAAATAATAGGAATTCATGAATTAAATCTAAAAAATAGCCCTCTCTATAACCCACAGAATACTGTACACAATTTTTATTTCTTATATTTTCTACAAACTTATGAGATTTCACGCTTGCAAATTATTTATTCTGTGCATTTAAGGTATCTTACTTCTCCCTTTTCTACTAAAATAGCAAACACATAAAAAACATAATATCTTAAGTGCTTTAATGAATCATGGCTTTGAGGGAAGTTAAGCCCAATATAAAAAGCTTTTCTCAATAAATGGGATGGAACAAAAAATTATGAAAAATTCTATAGAAAAAGTTATTACGACAGTTAAAAGAACCTCTCTCATAAAGCACTTAATAGTCATCGTTACTATTTCCTTCTGCACAAACTCATCAAAAGCACTCACCAACGAAGAATGGGCACATATACTTCGCACCATTGCCGTTGTTGACAACGAGGGACGTCTCGGAAATGGATTTTTCATAGCAACCAACTTATTAATAACCAGTTATCAAGTTATTAAAGATGATTCTTTGGAACAATTCTCTTCCCCAAATGCCGACGCAAATCAAACTGTGAATGGAGAGATAAAAAATACTCTAGTGAGAATTGCATCTATAGCTAAAGAAGATGTCGGCCAAGTTCTCGCCATTGACCCCCAAAATGATTTAGCTGTTATAAAAACAGCAGAAAGCCACTACCTCCCCATTATAATTGGAAATGAGCTCGATATGCTCAGAGGGCCCAATGCACTTGCTCTTTTCCAAGATTATAACACTATAAGCAAAACGCAATTTTCCTTAACATCATATAGACCTCAAGGTTTTATTGGAGCTCCTATTGGAAATAAACTTTTCCATACCACAATACCTGTATTACCAAACACGAACGGAGCTCCTATTTTTTCTAAAAAAGGATGGAAAGTTATTGGAATGGTTTCAGGTCAATCAATAAGAATAAGGCCGAATACCCCTCATGAATATAATCAATACGGTGATTTTATAAGTTATACCTTTGCTGTATCTATCAATAGAATAAGAGCTTTTATCGAACGCTACAGAGACCTCTTGGAAAGAGAATCTGGTGCTGATCTAAGCTATATCTACTCTGAATCCAGTGTGAACGATACTCTTGATATGTACATTCGAACACCCGAGGATCAGTTTCGCTTAAGTTTAGTTTATAGACATGGCCAAGGAGGTGTCCCTAAGGATGACAAAAAAGCTTTTGAACTTTTAGAACAGGCATCAAGACAAGGACATACAGAAGCCCAATACCAACGTGCAAAAATGCATTACTTTGGAATAGGAGCTGAGCAAAATTATCAAAAAGCTTTTTACTGGGCCAACAAAGCCGCAAACGGAGGACATATAAAAGCCAAAATGCTAGTAGGACATATGCATGGAAACGGCCAAGGAACACCACGCGATATAAACGTCGCAAGGGAATGGTTACAACGAGGAATAAATCAAGAGAATAGGGTATTCAGACTTAAGGAATGTGCCTATTAGTTACTCCTCTACTCTATCTACCCACATTTTCCTTTTTCTAATAGATTCTAAAGAAGAAATTTTATAAACTTCTAACATCAAAAGCTATTAAGGACATAGAATGCGCCAGATATATATCTCTATATTTTTTATTTTTTTCCTTTGCACAGTTAGCTGTACAAAAAAAAGCTCCACTCCTCATCTCGTCATAGCTATTGAAAATGTTCCCAAAACACTTGACCCCCGATATGGCTTAGGTGCCGTTGAACAAAGACTAACACAACTCCTGTTTAACTCTTTAGTACGACTAGGGCCTGAACTAAAAATCATCGGGGATGCTGCCAAAACATGGGATTACAAGAATAAAACTTACACCTTTATTCTCCACAAGGGACTGACCTTTTCAAATGGTCGAAAACTTACAAAAGAAGATCTTCTTTATTCTTTTGAAGCCTATCGCAATAAAAAAGTCCCTCTACGTTCTATCTTGACACCTATAGAAAATATAAAAGTAGAACAACTACCCACAGAAGAATTTCAGGTATCTATCTCTCTTAAAGAATTCTCTGCAAACTTTCTTATTGATCTTAGCCTCTTAAAAATTCTTCCCAAAAAAGAACTCATAAAACTTGGGGAAGATTTTGGCGAAAATCCAATAGGAACAGGAAGCTTTTTTATCAAAGAAAAAACACAAAATACCATCTTACTAATCGCCAAAAAAGATCATGCCTTTCTCGTACCTAAAACCACAGGTGTTGAGATAAAGATTATCAAAGATGACAATACAAGATATCTAAAACTCAGAAAAGGTGATCTTGATATCGCACAATCTCAAATCTCAGCATCTAAAGTTAAATTTTTTGAAAACAATCAAGATTACAAGGTTTTTAAGTACCCAGGACCATCAATGAATTATATTTTAGTGAATCTTCAAGATAAATTATTAAAAAAACACTCTATACGAAAAATTATAAATCTATCTATTAATAGAAAAGAAATTATAGACTTCAAATTAGAAGGGCTGGGTAGCCCTGCGACATCTATTCTCCCCCCCAATAATCCTTTTCATAATAAAGACTTGCCTTTACCAGAATTTAAACCTGACGAAGCAAAAACGCTCATCAAAAAACACAATCTCAAAGGTTCTAAACTCACTTTAAAAACATCAAACTCAAGAGAAGCTATTGAAATTGGACGAGTTATAGTCAATCAGTTAAATACTGTCGGCTTTGATACCGAAATTCAAAGTCTGGAATTTGGCACATTCTTAGAAAATTTAAAATTAGGAAATTTTCAAATGGCCATGTCTCGATGGGTAGGAGCCACTGACCCTGATATTTATCGCATAGCTTATCACACTAAAGAGCTACCCCCTGGCCGAAACAGAGGAAGATATTCTAATTCCGAATTGGATATTCTTTTAGAAAAAGGTTTAAAAATACAAGATGAAATGGATCGCATTCAACATTATATGAAAGTGCAAGAAATTATATATCAAGATCTACCGATGATTCCTCTTTGGTATAACACACAGGTCGCCATCATTAACAAAAGAGTTAAAAATTACACGCCCCCCATGAATGGAGACTTTAGTCCTTTGTTCTACGCCGAAAAATAAGTGGACTGTGTGGACGGTTGAGAAAGTGCCATCTACTTCGTTGCAATCACTCAAACCTCACTCCGACGTAGGAAAAACTACGCCTCCGTTCAGTTTGAGCTTGAACGCCTCGTATCTGACACTTTCTCAACCGTCCACCGCCCGTGTTAGTTCGATTGAAGATATGCGACCTACTTCGTTGCAATCACTCAAACACTCACTCCGACGTAGGTCCACTACGCCTCCATTCGGTTTGTACGCCTCGTATCTGACATATTTTCAATATTCCGCTAGACTAATGACAAAACCCTTACTTAATCCTTAGAATTAGTGGGCAAACTCATTAAAATAAAAAATATGACAAAAAGACAATGGCTCATCTATGTTTTTTTACCTCTCATTGGAGCATGGGGTGCTGATCGTATTACAAAAACGATGGCACTTGATCTTGATACTGTTCATCTCTATGGAAATATCGGTTTTACCACTTACCACAATCATGGAGCCATATTAGGGCTTTTCTCTGATCTACCTGATGTTTTAAGAATTGTTTCGCTCTCTACAGGAGGAGCTTTTCTTATTTTTACATTTTTTATTTTACAATACCTACTCCCCATACGCTCACTGGCTCTACGATTAGGGCTATCTATAACACTGGGTGCAATCTTGGGAAATATTACAGATAGAATCATCTGGGGATATGTTGTTGATTTTATATTTATTAAATTAGATTTTTTAAAATTTATTACGCCTTATTTTGCCGAAAGGGCCAGCCCTATCTTTAACGTATCAGATATTTTACAATGGGTAGGTTATATTTTTATTGCTTTTGGACTTATAAAGCATGGTAATGTTCTTTGGCCTAAAGATAACCTGAGAGAAACTTATTGGGTTAACAAAAAATTTCAAATGAGCTATTGCTTAAAACTTGTGTCCTTTGGATTAGGTTTTGGTATTATTGCTGGAACTTATTCTTATACCTTTTTAAAAGTAGCTATCAACAGTATTGCAGTCGTCAATACTGAACTTGCAGAAAAGCAATTTCTTATTCCCTTTATATCTACTTTTGGTGTCATCACTCTCATCTTTTGCATCTTACTCTTTCTATTGGGCACGATTCTTTCCCACAGATCGGCGGGCCCTCTCTATGCTTTTGAAATGTTCCTTGAAGATCTTATTGCTGGAAAACCGCGACAGCTTAAGCTACGCTCCAGTGATGATTTCACACATCTAGAAGAACTTGCAGACAAGCTAAATGAAAAACTTCAAACATCAGAAAAAAAACAAGCCAGTGGAACTTAATACAAATATGGCTTCTCTTTAATTCTAGTAATTTAAGGTTTTTCTTTTCCAAAGTCGTGTCAGATAGTATTCCTCAAGATACATCTAGAAAAATTTTAAATTCACAAAAATCAAGACAGACTTTTAACGTAAAAAACAAGTTGTTAATATATAAAATTTAGAAAAGGTCATGGCAACTTCAAGCCATGATCTTTTCTTTATTACAGATCACCCTCTTGCTCTATGTCTATGTTGAGGTAAATTAGGCATACGGTACTTTTTAATAGCTATTTCAAATAATGTATCTAAAGATATATCTTGATTCTTTTCAAGTCTTTCTAAAATCTCTCTTGCAAATTGACGATTTCTCTCACTGGCCTCCAAAGAAACTCCATTTGTAAAAGTAGACGGATTATTTACCCTTTGGACAAAATGCCCATCAACTTCCATATCTCTTAAAAGACTTTCTCCCTTTTGAATTCGTAATAAAGGTATTTTTAATTCTTCAATATTTGTTAAAGCATCCCTATATGAAGCAATCTCATCTCTCAAGTAATTAGACCAGAAAGTGCTATTTCTTTCTTGATTATCAGCTAAACGCTTCTCCATTTTCTCAATTCTAGATCTTAAATATTCCCTTTCCTCAATGTAGTATTTTTGCGACAAAGAATGTGATGAATCTCGAAGAGATTCTAAAATTGAAATCAAATTTTCACGCGACCTTTCAATATTTTGATTTCCCTTTGTGCGAATTTCAGAAAGAGTTCCTTCCAGATAAACGAATCTGTCTAATAACTTATTAGGATCATCATCGATTTCATATAGAGATATTCTGTATACAGGTTGCCCCTCTTGATTAGATGATAACATTTGTGCCTGAGTTCCATAATGATCATATCTTCCATCAAAAACTCTTAATCCATCACTCTCGATTATTCGATTTAATAGCTCAGAAGAAGCATCTGAATGACTCTGAAAAGCTACAAAAGCCATCATAGCTAATCTCCTGGTTGCTGAATGAGAATCTGATTGAGCAATACGGGATAAACCACTAAGGGCAGAAGAAATGAGTTCTGGATATTTTTCTTTATATGTCTCTAAAAGCAATGCCAATGTGTAAACCAAACGAAAACGAATTTCTATATTTTTATTAACACGCATTCGAGTTCTCAAAACTACTTCTTCTTCATTATCAGCTCCGAATCTATCTGTTGGAGGAGTTGTTAAAATTTGTAATAACTCTATGCCTTTTTGGACCTCCTCTTTTGAAGCATCCTGTGTTTCAATCATATGATTAACAGCCCCTGCCACTTGTTCGGCAATAGGTAAAATTCTAATCGCAGGCTCAATGTGTAGATTAAGAATTTGCGCTCTAGCCTCTGGATCGGATAAAAAGTACCGTGCACCTGCTAAAGTTGTATTGATATTAAAAAAAGTAAAAACTAGAAAAGTAAAGATTCTCATTGTTAACCCCAATCTTATGAATAAATTCGCTTACAAAGTTGTAACCAAATTCATTGACTTAAAAGTAATAAACCTACCTTCATTAAATCGGGCATGCCTATCCTGCACTTTAGTCTTTTTGTAAAATAATTTACCAATGATTATAAATGGTTGTAAGAAAAATGAATTTTTAAAGTGTTTTATTCTGAGTCAAATCAAAAGATTACAGATGGTTATGAATTATAGAGATGCACATAAAGTGATCCCACCTCTTTCTAGAAAACTGATCCAAGATACGTCCTTGAAAACAGTTTCGTTTTTTAACCCTCTATCTTAAGATAATTAAGAGGAACAAAATGCCATGAGATTTATCTTTCTTAGTTTTTTATTGCTATCTTGTTCAACAGGATCAAAACAAAGAAATCCTGCTACATTCATAAAAACAAAAGAAAATACAAATCAATATCTAGATATCAGAAGAGTGGAACTCCCTAAAAACTTGAAAGATAAAAGTGAAGAAAGCACAGGAATTATTATCGACAAATGCGATATGGAAACAAACTCATGCCATCCTTTAGTTAACGAAGTGGTGACTTTTGAGGAGCTAAGAGGTTTATTACACAGACATAATATCTCTTATTCAATAGCTGCCGTTACGCTATTAGCCAGTATACCTATCATTTTAAATGTTGGCGGAGTGGGATCTGGAGCTCTAGCTGTCGGCGGAGGCGTATTACTTATGATGGGCGTTACAGAAGTGGGGTTAAAAGTTTTAGCAGGTGTCGCCGCCGGTATAGCTATAGGAACTGGAATTACCTTAGGGAGAATGGCCAGAATTTTAACAAAGCAACCAGGGCGTCAAATGCCTTTGGGTTTTTTACCCAAAGATGGGCCTCTTTTAAGAAAAATTTTAAGCCAAAGGGAAATTTTACATGTGGACACTCTCTCTAAATATGAAAAGGATTTTACAGAAATTATTCATATGATTGTAGAAAAAAGAGAAAGTACTGCTAGATAAAGCTCCTTCAAGCTTAGAACAAACGGTCTTTAACGGAGATACGCTCTGCGCTTTAGAGAACTGCGTTTTGAAATCCTTGAGAAAAGCTCCCTCCTTTTGGATTTTCAAATTTCGCACCAATCAGATTGACTTCTTAAATTCATTTTATTCTAATTAAGAAATAAGGGGGAAATATGAATTTAGTTCTTTGTTTTATCGCTATTGTTCTATTATCCACTGCTTCACCCAACGCATATACATCAGATAGACCCAAAATGCCTACTATAGATAATGGCCCCAAAAGACCCTTCATGCCTAAGATACAAGGAGAACATGATCCCAACACAGATGAATTAAATGAGATGTTATTTGATAAAGCAAAATCTGGAACCCCAAAGGAAATACAAACCATTGTTGACCTAGGGGCTGATGTGCACACAAAAGACAAATCGGGGCGAACGGCATTGTTTTTTGCTGCGGCATTTGGAACTCTTGAGAACATGGAAAAACTTATTGATTTGGGGCTGGATTTATACGCAAGAAATCGTTGGGGAGGAACGATTTTATTTTTTGCTGCAGCATTTGGAAGAAATCCTGACAGAATACCACAACTTGGTGCTATGGGATTAGATCTACACGCAACAGACAGAAATGGAAGAACAGCACTGTTCCCCGCCGCACGATTCGGAACCCCTGAGAACATACAGACACTTTTTGACCTAGGGGTTAATCCCAATGCAACAGACAAGTATGGAAACACAGCACTCGATTTTGCAATACATCCTAACAAAAAAATATTAATAGAGTTGCAATCCAAACATAAGTCTTCTACCAGCCCTGGATGCTATGATGGATAGATATAAAATTATGTGAGTCACGTACATTTTTTGCATTCGTCTAAGTTATGCCTCGAACACTTTGGACAATTAAACAAAACATGTTCACCTGTAGTCCACACATACATCCCTTCTCCATAAAAATGAAAGGAGTCATCTTTTAAAGTGTATATCTCCACTGATCTATAAGCTGCATTACCTGTATCTGTTTTTAATACGGCAAACTCAGGGTACCCATCATTGTTGAGATCTTTCCAATAAATACCCTTTCTTATTTTCACAAAAACCACCTCTTTCCAAAACGGATCATAGCCTTCATTTTCTACTTTCATCTCCTGTAAAACTTTATTGCCAGATCTTAAAATCAAAAGATGATGTCCTATTGGTAATCTAGCCCCATCGGGATAGTGTTTTACCCCAAAGAAAAATCTTTTAATCTCTAATGTTCTGTTGTCCATTGGTTGAATTTTTGAAAGACCACAGGCCACATGTAGGTAATCAATAGTTGCCTTTATCCCCCTTTTTTCATCTTCTGATGTACAGTAAATTTTTTTGTATTCTTCTTTGCTGGGAGGATGATTCGCCTCAGAGTATACTTCATAACTTTCTTCATCAGCATCTGGTGAAAAAGTATGATCTCTATTATAGGCACTATGGGTTATATGACGACATGAAATAAAATTCATAGTTATAAAAACAATCACCATGAATTTACTGTTTAAGTGTTTCATTATAATATCTGTACACTTTCTTCGCATGATCTTCCCCTTCTTTCCTCCAAGAATGATAATACTTAAAACCATTAAAAATATTTTTTGAAACATCTTTTGATTTATACTTATTTGGTAGTCTTTTTATTTTATGACCTAACCATCGAATACCTGTAGCTATATTGACCAATGGGTCTAAACGTTCATCTTTTTCTAAGTAAATTGGCAGAAACAGGGACAATGCCACTCTTTTTGGTTCTACGAGTATGGTCTTTGACATAATGTTCGCCTATGGGACAAGAAGGATTACGTAACGCCATAATTTTCCTTTAATGAAGTTTTATAATTAACACAGAATGATTAAACTGCAAATCCTTTTCATGAAATAAATTTTATAAACATAAAGTAAAATCGAACTTATTTCCTAAGAATATATGTCCGGATTTCGGACAATCCGGACATTTTAAATACAAGTCGTTGTGAAAATGAAAATGACGTCAAGGCTTAAAGATAACAAATATAAAAAACTAAAGAGATTTAGCCGACAAAAACTTATCAAGATAAAATCGCTTCTCCCTGTTTTCAATCAAACAAAGAGCTTGTAAGTAATCTCCATCAGGATTTCTTACAATACCCACAGGTCTTATTTGCCTAGGATCATGGCCCTTGCGATAAATAACTTCCAAGTCCTTTCCGCTCTCAAGAGCATAAATCAGAGTATCACCGATTTCATCTCTTCTAATATCAGAAATAGAATAGTACTGCCAGGCCATTTTTTTCCTTTGTAGTTCTTGAAAGGACTCAATTGTTTTTTCTTCCCCTACTTTTTCTGCAATTTTTAGAAAAACCCTCAGAGCACCATGAGCATCTTCACGTGCTCGATGTGCCAATTCCTTTGGTAACTTCAAAAAATCAATTAAAGTCTGTAACCTATGGTTCGGTGCCTCTTTAAAAACAGATTGAGATAAAAGAGAGGTACAAAGTACAGGCTCTACAGGCAAAGGCAAATTTTCTTTTTCAAACTCATGGGCCAAAAATCCCAAATCAAAAGGCGCATGGTGAGCAATGTGAACTGCACCCTTTAAAAAATTATAAAAATCTCCAATAACATCACTCGCCCTTGGTGCACTCTCAACCATTTCATTTGTGATCCCATGAATACCTACAATAAAATCACTCATTTTTTCATAAGGCTTTATAAGGGATTGAAACGTATCAACAACCTGCCCCCTCTCCCATCGAACAGCTCCTATTTCACAGATTTCACTGCCAATAGGATAAGCACCAGTTGTTTCAATATCTAACGCTACAAAGGGAATATTAGGCCAAACTTGATTTTTCATCATAAAATGAACTATCAACCTTATAGCTATTAGGAAAGTATGAAATCCTTTTTGCCACAAAGCGTGACAATTTTCATTCTCACCTGTATAGAAAGAGCTTTTAGGAGCTTAAACATATGAAAAAAATTGTTGGCTTTTTTGCTGGTGAGCACCTCATTGTTAATGTCCTAACAGCCGTCTTAATCATACTCGGTGCAGCCTCTTTATTTATTATTAAAAAAGAAATTTTTCCCCCTGTCGATTTTGATATCACAGTGGTTCAAACTGTTATGCCAGGAGCCTCCCCTGAACAGATTGAAAACCTTATAACAAACCCATTGGAAGAAGCTCTTAAGGAAGTTGACGGTATAAAAAAGGTACAGAGTATCGCCACTGAAAACCTATCTCTTATTACAGTCTTTTTAGATCCCGATGCCCGAAACGGCGACAAAACAAATAGAGATATTCAATTAGCCATAGAACGTATCAATACCCTTCCCCAAGAGGCAGAAGATCCTATTGTGACATCCATTGATTCAGCCCAAACACCTGTCTTAGAGGTTTTCATTAGTGGAAATTTACCCGAATTGGAAATTAGAAAAGCCGCTAAATATATTGCTGATGAACTCAGTCTTATCAAAGAAGTGGCTCGCATTACACGAAAGGGATACGAGAAAAAAGAATTTCTTGTCGAAATTGATCCAGAACAAATGGCTTTTCGCCGTGTACCTTTAAGAAAAGTTATAACAGCACTTTCCCTTAGAAATGCCGCAACTCCTGGAGGTCGGTTTAAAGATCCCTCTGGAGAAGAGCTACTTGTTAAAACAGATGCTGAATACAAAACAAAGGACAATATATTAAACACCTATATTATTTCCAATGATGAAGGCTACGGAACACAGGTCAAAGATATAGCAACCGTTACGGAAAGACAGGCCGAGGCCAACATCCTCTATCGCACCAACGGAAAAACCTCTATTAACCTGCTCGTTGCCAAAAAATCACAAGCTGATGTTCTACAGTTAGTTGAAAAAACCAAACAACGACTTGAAGAATTGAAAAAAAATCTCCCAGACGGCATTGAAGTCGGTGTGGCAAGAGATCTTTCCATCTATTTAAAAAATAGACTTTCCATTCTAAAATCAAATGTCTACATTGGATTATTTCTTGTCTTATGTTTCCTTTCATTTCTTCTTCCCTTTAGAGTTGCTCTTGTTGTTGCTGTAGGAATTCCTCTAGCTATGCTAACAACGCTCTTAGCAGCTTACTTTATGGGAATCTCCATTAATCTCATAACACTTATGGGACTGATTATTGTACTGGGTATGCTGGTCGATGATGCCATTGTTGTTTCAGAAAATATATATAGACATATTGAAAAAGAAGGAAAGTCATGGACATCTATTGTCTCTGGAACAACAGAAGTGATGGGCCCTGTTACAGCCTCTGTACTGACAACAGCCTTTGCTTTTGCCCCCATGCTTTTTATGACAGGTATTTTTGGGAAATTTATTTTTCAAATTCCAGCTATTGTCATTATGGCTCTTGTGTTTTCATGGCTAGAGGCTTTTTACATTATGCCCTCACACTTTGGTAGCTGGGTAAAGACAAGTACCAAAAAGAAACCTTCAAACCATTTTGATAAAATAACAAATATTTACAGAAAGTATGTTAAATTCAGCACACATAACAAATACAAAACTCTGGCTATATTCATTTTATTTATAGGGATCACTGGATTTATCGGAACACAAATCAAATTTGTTCTGTTCCCTAGCCGAGATATTGAACAGTTTTTTATACGTGCAGAATCTCCTAAAAATATATCACTGGAACAAATGCAACACTATATGAAGCCCCTAGAGGAGTCCGTTGCCACTCTATCCAACTCTGAATTACTAGACTATTTAACTATGGTTGGAATTGTACAAAATGATCCAAACGATCCGCTTACAAAACGCGGCCCCAACTATGGACAAATTTTTGTAGAACTAACAGCCGCCAAAAATAGGAAACGAAAAGCACAAGAAATTATTGATGAACTTCGCCAAAAGATTGGTTCACCTCCTGGCTTAACTCAAGTGAACTTTGAAATTCTAAAAGGAGGCCCTCCCCAAGGGCGACCTATTTCCATAGATGTCCGTGGAGACAACTATGATGAACTGCGAAGTGTTGCCTACACACTACAAGATAAACTTGCAGCTATTGAAGGCATTAAGGACATACAAAATTCCTACGTAGAGGGAAAAGATGAGTGGATTATCATCCCAAGACACAATGATACAGCAAGATTTGGTTTAACAGCTCAGGATATTGGTACAACAGTAAGGACTTCCTTTGATGGAGTCATTGCTACAAGAACTCGTGCATTTGATGAGGAAATTGATGTCAGGGTAAAACTCAAAGAAGTCCTGGGTGGAGGAGAAACGCGCCTTAGAGAATTAAAAGTGGGTAATAGTTTGGGACATTTGATCCCATTAAAATCGTTTGCTGACTTTGAAAAGAGGTCAACTTTAAGTTCTGTGATACACAACAAATACAAGAGAGTTGTCAATGTTTCTGCCAATGTAGACACAGATATTATCACGTCCTCAGAAGCAATAGGTTTATTAAAACCTGAGTTTGAAGCTCTCACAGAAAATAATCCCAAAATCTCTATAGGACTGGGCGGAGAAAATGAAGATACACAGGAATCATTAACTTCACTATCAAGGGCTTCCGTAATAGCCATTACCCTTATCTATGTCCTACTTATAATAACATTTAGAAGTCTACTCCAACCCTTTATCATCATTTGCACAATGCCAATGGGTGTAATGGGAGTGATTTATGCACTAGGACTCCATGGTATGCCGTTTAGTTTTATGTCCATACTGGGTATAGTGGCACTATTGGGAGTGATTGTGAACAATTCCATTGTCTATTTGGACTTCGTCAATTCTCTAAGAAAAAAGGGAATTACACGTTTTCAATCACTTGAAGATGCAGCCGCTATTCGTTTTCGACCCATTTTATTAACAACGATTACAACTCTTTGCGGGCTTCTCCCTACAGCCTACGGTGATTTTATATTAAAAACCTTCAAAATAGGCGGAGCAGATCCCTTTGTTATACCAATGGCCTTGGCTCTTGCCTGGGGACTAGGTATTGGGGCCATTTTAAATAGTCTTTTCTTTCCTACAATGGTTGCTATTATGGATGATATATATAAATTATTCGGTATGCAGACATTTAAGGAAGAATAAAAATGATAATGAAAGAGTGCAATACTCTTCAAAAAAAACTTACAAAACACACATGGAAAAAATGGCTTTTAGGCCTGTTCCTCTCAATGCTTTGTATCAATATCTTAGCCCACAGTACAACAGACATTAAAAGCCTAAGCCCCCTTACCGCAAATGGAAGCTTGGATTATTCTCAAGACAAAGGTTTTTATCTAGATCTCAGCTTGCAGCTTGATGAAGACTATAAGGCTTATGTGGATCAGTTTGATGTTTTATTTGACGGTACAACAGCAGCATTAAAACAAGAAGATTCACAAAAAATAGAAAAATCACAAAGAACAGTTTTTAAAAACATAAAAGCCGTAAAACCTTTTGATATTTCTCCGACCATAGAGATAAAGGATCGCTTTTCTGGTGGAAAAATCAGAAAAGTTATTGTGGAGTCAGCTGACCTTACAACTCTTTTAAAAAAAGTTCCCAAGCAATTGCCATCCTCTCTTGTCGCTAAAGTCAGATATCAAGCTTGTACAGAATCTCACTGTCTTTTACCCAGGTTTACAAGTGCTACAATTACTACCTCTGAAGCAGCTATTAAAATGGCCTCCACAAGTTCTTTTGAAAAAACAATATTAAACGAAGGACTCTTATCTTTATTCTTATTTGTCTTTTTAGCAGGAATTTTAACTAGCTTTACCCCATGCATTTTCCCCATGATTCCTATCACTCTTTCTATTTTGGGATCACAAACAGTGGATCAAAAAAGTAAACTCAGAGGGTTTATCTTAAGCACGATCTATGTCTGCGGGATAGCGATTACATATGCAGTAATGGGATTATTTGCCGCACGGTCGGGAGCTTTATTTGGTTCGGCCTTAAGCCAACCCCTGATTGTCTATAGCTTAGCTGCACTTTTTATTCTCATGGCAATGAGTATGTATGGACTTTATGATTTACAGCTTCCCGGTTTTCTTCGCAATAAACTCCATGCGTACAAAGGAGATGGCGGAATTATAGGGGCCTTCTTTGGAGGATTAATTAGTGGTGTTGCAGCTGGCCCCTGCGTTGGCCCCGTACTTATTTCCATTCTTACACATGTTGCAAAAACTCAAGAACAGTTTTTCGGTTTTTGGCTTCTCTTTGTCTTCGCCGTGGGATTAGGAATGATTTTTATTATATTAGGAACTTTTAGTAGCCTATTATCTCGGCTTCCCAAATCGGGACCATGGCTCAATACTGTTAAAGCCACTTTTGGTTTTTTTATGATTATTATGGCTCTTTACTATATAGAGCCCGTTACAGATCCTACATATTTTAAAATCATTTCCGGAATAGTTTTTATCATTCTTGGCAGCATACGAGGGTTTATTGCTTTAAAAACATTAAAAACCCCCTACGATACTTTAAGAAGAGTTTTTGCCATTATGATTATTCTTGCTGGTGTTGGCAGTATGACTCACGGCCTTTTAGAAACAACACACATTGTTCAACAAACAGATCCCTTGCCCTCACCTAAGAACGATCACTTTGAAATGTACTCCGAAGAGAAACTTGAAAAAGCCTTACTTTCAGGGAAACCTGTTATTATAGATTTCTATGCTGATTGGTGTTTAGCTTGCAAAGAATTAGACAAATACACATTTTCTAAACCTGATATTCAATCCTTAATGTCCAAATTTCTCTTACTAAAAGTTGATCTCACATTAGAAACAACAGAAAACACAGTTCTTAGAGAAAAATACAATGTTTTGGGATTACCAACTATTTTATTTATTCACCCGACAGGTGACGTTTTGCCTGAAGAAACACTGACAGGCTTTGAGTCTGCTGGGCAATTTAAAAGGCGAATTGAAAGAGTGTTAAAGACGCTTTAGTCTTTCAATTTCTCTGCGCGCTCGGCTGAGATCATCCTTTGCATTCATTAATTGAATTTTTTGTTCATCAATAATTCTCTGCATCTGACTTAAACGGTTTTCAAATTGATGAACAAGATGATTATGACGATCAAAGAGAGCTTGAATTCTTCCATCTGTGATTGTTTTTTCTGTCACTTTTCCCATTAGATGACGCCATTTGGACTGAAAGTTCTCAACAACTTCGTCCATCTTTTTTTCTAAAGACTTTATTCTTCGATTGGATCGCTCTAAACGTTGCAGTGTACGTTTTTCAACTTCACCGGCATGAATTTGTAAATCCTCTTGAAGATTTTCAATACGGGATTCCATTTTTTTCATGGAATTTAAAGACCCCAGAGTCAATTCAGACGAGAGCTCTACCTGATCTATCTCTGTCTCCCGGTCCATTTGCTGAAAAAGCCCTGAATGTAATCTTCTATCTGTTCGCTCCATACTAAAAAATACCCACCCTTTTCTTCAAGTCTATGACAAAATACTCCAGAATCCAAATGAGTGAACAAATTCATTTGAGCATTTTCACTTTCATCCGTTAAACTAATAACACATGACTGTACTAGAACTGGGAAAACGTTTATCAGAGAATGAGCTTAGAGATGACCCCGCGCGTCTTTGCTTTTATAATTATCTAAAAAACTTCTGTTTAGATCAGGATGAGGTCAATCCTGAGTTGATTCAGAACTTTATTTTTGAGTGCTTACGTTTTACGTACTGGCAGGAACATGCAGAAGATTTGGATAAGATGCTAAACGCTTCCGCCCTAAATTTAAAATCGGTTCGCATGGCCAGCACCCTTCAGATAATCCATTTTCAACATATTAGGGACTTCTACACCATTGTGAAAAAAAGTATACCCAGAGAGAAAAATGTAAGGGTCCGTACGTTGCCCGATCAGGAAAAGGCGATGGTACTTTTACAACTGTGTCCTGAGCATTTTAAGACCACATATTTTCACAACATTTTTACATTGTATAATGGCCAGATAAAACCTTTAGGTATCACATCTTCTCTGCAATACGATTCTCGACTGAATTTATCTGAGAGAAAGAGACAATGTATAGAGTTAGCTGAGAACAGCCGGGCGTACTTTTACATTCATGATTCAAAGATAAAAGGATACATTATTAGGGGTTACCTTTTTCAAAAGGCACATTCTTTTACGATAGAGGACATAGAGGAGTTTCCTGCGCTTCATTTTGCTTTAAAGCGTATTGAACGGTTTTACATTCATCGCTCGACAGATCCTTTATATGTACAGACGATTAGAAATCTGGAAGGTGCCATTGAAAATTTCTCATTAAATCGTTCTTCAACACGAACCACCTTGGTTCAGATGACAGAGAGAGCGAAAAATTTAGCCGAATATGTTTTCCCTGATGACAAACTTCTTAAACTTTTGGTAAGGGAGGCTTCACGTTTATTAACAGGGAATGAAGCCATTGAGCACGAAAGTCCGCCTCAATAAATTTATAGCTGATGCTGGTGTTGCTAGCCGAAGGCAAGCTGATAAGCTCATTGCCTCCGGTCATGTTATTGTCAACAGCAAGAGGATTTCTGAATTAGGAACAAAGGTGGATCCATTAAAGGATCGTGTTTTAGTTCATAAAAAGCCCATAAGAATTTCTACTCAGAAAGTTTATTATGCCTTTTTTAAACCCAAGCATGTGGTGACAACTTTAAAGGACCCACAGGGACGCACTTCTTTAGCCGATTATTTTAAGGAAGAGAATACACGCGTTTTTCCTGTAGGACGATTGGATTGGGAGACGGAGGGTTTACTCCTTGTCACAAATGATGGTGATTTTTCTCAAAAAGTGACACATCCAAAAAATGAGATTCCTAAGACCTATTTGGTAAAGTTAGATGGTCAACCTAAACAAGAGGAACTGCAAGTGCTGTGTCGAGGTGTTTCGATACCCGGAGGGAAAGTTTCGGCTTTGCATATTTCTAGATGGTACAGGGGCTCTAGGACAAAACAGTGGATGAAAATTATTATTGGAGAGGGAAAGAATAGACAAATTCGTCATATGTTTAGCAAGATTGGATATGATGTTATTAAGCTCCAGCGCATTGCTATTGGAAAGTTAACGCTTCCTAATATTCAAAGGGGAAAATACAAGGTATTAACAGAAAGGGATTTAAAGAAAGTCTTCGAAAAACCCTACGAACTAAAAAAACCCACAAAGAAGAAACCGAAAAATCAGAAACTAAAAAAATAACTTCATTTTTGTTAAATCTATTCATCTAGTTCTAATTCCAAAGAAAAAATCGCAAAAAACTGCTGACTCACAAATTTATCAGCCATCTTTAACACCAAGGGCTAAAGGCGATTAGCTTCATTCTATTTCAAAATGAGCCATACAGTCTTTTAAAAATCCTATACTTTTATCTAAATAATCATGAAATAAAGAGCGATTCAATCAAAGAACAAATATAATAATAACAAAGATTTGAAAATACCCTAAATTGCTTCAAATCATTAACATAAACTGAATTAAAATAAATAACCACATACACACAAGGACCTTTTTATGAAAACACAACCTATCTTACTAACTTTGACTTTATTTTTATCTCTATCTCTTATCAGCTGCTCCACACTACAGCCGAATAAAACAACTTCAACAAAACCTGGTTGCTATTCTCCTTTAGCCAAATCATCTTCAAAGAAAAAATCAAAAACAAATAGAAAACCCAGCTCAGAAGAAATGAACGAAACAGAACTACGAACTTTTGCAGAGTTAAAACACGCCATAGATAGTAATAACTTAAATAGGGTTGAGGAATTACTTCAGCCGCCATCTGGACTTTCTCGCTTTCTGCCTCGTAGGTCTTCTCTATCTCTAACAGATAATCAAGGAAATACCCTACTCCATTGGGCCGTAGGTAACCGTAATATAGATATCGAAATCATAAGTACACTCATTAAAGAAGGATCAGATGTAAACGCAAAAAATAACGACAGACAAACACCAATCTTTACATTCATAAAACCATTGGTAGGTATAGAAGAAAATCTTTCCAATGCAATACGTTCTATTGAAGAGCAGGAAGAAAATAAAGAAGAAGTAATACAAATTCCACAACCCAACAGGGAAAATTCTAGAAGACATAACCTCTCTACACCACGACCAGCGGTCTTAAGATTATTGGTTGACAGTGGTGCAGATTTAGCCGCAAGAGATAAAAAAGATCAAACGGTTCTACATCTAGCCGCCCAAGACATACGTGATCCTATTATTATAACAATGCTACTTGAACTCAATCCAGAGCTTCTAGAGGCTAGAGATGAACGTGGAGATACTGCTTTACAGAAAGCTGTACTCTCTCAAAACATAGTGGCAACAAGAACGCTTTTGGAGAAAGACGCAGACCCAAATACAGAAAATAACTACGAACGAGTACCTTTATATTATGGTGTAAGTTTTGGAGTCTACGTAGAAATTATTGCTGAATTACTCATGCATGATGCCACCATACCCGATGAAATACGCTCTAAACTTCTCGAAGTATTAACAGAAGAGAGAATACAAGAACTCAGACAACAAAAATAAACCTTCTTGTATAACAGTAAGTTGGTTATGAAAACTTTAATGGCTTGGTTCAAGATAACTTAAGTTGACTTTGAGAGGAGTTAAGCTGTGTTTTTTTAGAGCGACACCAATCTAGACTATATAAGTGATTTAAAAAATAATTTTGCAAAAACCCTAAACTTTATAATATAAATAAAAAAGAGGAGATGTGACCGAATGAAATCATTAATGACATTAAGTCTTTGTATGCTGATTTCAGCTTGCAGTATATTTACTAAACAAACGAACCTCAATACTCCAAAAAGAGGGATAGCTCAAAACAAGATTTCGTTGAGCGATAGGCAAGTAAATCAAGCATTTAATGCTGCAGTAAGCGGTAAAGTTGATGTCTTAAATCATTTTTATAACGAAGGATATGATCTTAAAATTAAGGATCAGCATAGAGATACTCTAGCATTTACGGCCGCACGGCACGAAAGAATAAATGTTTTAGAGTTTCTTCATAGCATAGGACATGATCTTAATGCCCCAAATGACACAAATAGCACGGGGGAAACCGTTGCGGTTGAGGTCAAACGGCGCAACAAAGCAAATGTTTTAGAGTTTCTTCGTAGTAAAGGGTATGATGTTGATACTCCAAACAAAGAACAATTATCTAACTCTGTTAGAAGTGAAAAAAGCCAGAGAAAAAGTGAAAAAAGCCAGAGAAAAGTGGTGGATAATCATGTTTTACGAAACTTGCGTGAACGCGGAGTGAATAGTAGTAGTTTACAATTCTTTCATGAAGCAGGACATAACTTGAATCTTTCGGATAAATCTGGAAACGGTCCAGCACATTACGCTGCGGAGAGTGGAAGCTGGAGCAGTTTAGAAAAACTGCATGAATTAGGGTATAGACTTGATCTTCCGAATATCAAGGGTGATCTTCCAGTCCATCTGGCTGCAAAAAAAGGTAGAATTGATGCTTTAAATTCTTTTCATGAATTAGGATATAGTCTTACAGTAAAAAATAGCAAAGGAATGACGCCGTTACAAATTGCAGAGAAGGCTGGAAAAAGAAAAGCTGTCGACGAGTTAAAGTGGCTCACGTCAAACTTTTTTGGAAAAACGGGGATAGTCATAAATTCTATGTTTGGTGGGTGTCCTTACTGAATCCCTAAGTAAATCATAAATTAAAAACCATGTCTCATGAACATAACCTCCCCCTATTCCACCAAAATTTTACAACATACTCACTAAGCGGAGCCCAAGAATGTTTTACCTGAAGCTCGATTAGGTTAAAACCCTAGTCCTCCTCAGAAAATACTGAACGGTTATTATTAACATGTCTATTGAAGTCATTAAGAGAACTTTTTTCATATTCTAGAGAAACATTTACTCTAATTGCCTCTTAAAGGCTTAAAAAGATATCTTTATAAAGATAAAACCTATAGTAGTTAAATATTAACTATCTCATATAACAAGATCTTAAAAGGTACCTAAACAATGTTCACATTGATAAAAAAAATCTCTCTCCTAGGATTTGCTTCAGCATTGATTTTTCTCTATTGTCACCCAACCTTAGGCAAATCCACTCCAGGAATGGAAAAGGCTTTTCATGAGGCTGCGAAAAACGGTGACATTGAAGAACTGAGAAGACTTGATAAAGAAGGTGTTAACATTGAGGCTCAAGATAAAGCAGGAAATACAGCTTTAATCATTGCTGCAATACATGAACAATCCGAAGCTGCAAAAATTCTTGTCAATGAATTAAGAGCTAATATTGAAGCCAGAAATCACCACGGAGACACAGCTTTGCTTAAGGCTGCTTGGCATGGACGCTCTGAAACTGCAAAAGTTCTTGTCAATGAATTGAGAGCTGATGTTGAAGCCAAAAATAATTATGGAGATAGAGCTGTTCATTCGGCTACAAGTAATAATCAACTCGAAACTTTAAAAGTTCTTGTTAATGAATTACGAGCCACTATTAGATGTAAAAATAACCGTGGAGATGAGCCTATACATAAAGCTGGAGAACATGGACACCCTGACATTCTAAGATTTCTTGTTATTGTATTACAAGTTAATGTTCATGCAACAAATAACCGTGGAGATGCGACTTTACATTTAGCCGCAGAAAAAAATCACCCCGAAGCAGTCCGAGTTCTTGTCAGGGAATTAGGAGCTGACCCTGAAGCTAAAAATAATTATAAAGATACGGCCGCACACAAAGCCTCATGGCATGAAAGCTTCGAAGCTCTTAGAACTCTTGTTGTGGAATTAAAAGCTCAGATTAAAACAATAAATGAAGCTGGAAATAACGTCCAAGAGATTGCTAAAAACAAAGGATATTCTGAAATCGTAGATTTCTTAGAGGCTTACCAATATCTGGAATTCGCTCCTGCCGACAAAGCAATGCCTACTGCATGTGAATATTAAAAAAATTTTAATAAGAAGAATTTTTATATTTTTTTTACTAAAAATCAATCCATAACGAATGCAATACAGTATCAAGTAAAACTCTTAACAGTCCAAAGCAGAAGAACGGAGAAATAAAAACCCCTAAATCCCCAACAATAAATTTGACTTCACTTCTAATTAAAGGTTTAAAATACCAAGGGGCATAAAAGTGATGGGACTAATAAAAAAGTCAATCTTTGTAGGGTTTGTTTTTACATTACCCCTTGCTCTTTATCATCAAGCTTTAGCTCAGAAATCTACCGCAACAATGGAAAGAGCTTGGTTTGAAGCTGCAGAAAGTGGTGACATTGAAAAAATGAGAGAGCTACACAAGGCAGGTGTTGATGTTGAAACAAAAGATATTTTTGGAAATAGAGCTACACATTTGGCTACAATGCATAGGAAAATTGAAAACCTAATAATTCTTATCACGGAATTAAATGCTAACACTCGAGCAAGAAATAAATTCAGAAAAACAATCAGAAGCATTGCCGAAGCAAGAGGTCACTCTGAAATCTTAGACTTTTTAAACTCCCAATCCAAACCTCAACGATCGCCTTTTCGTATATTTAAATGCTGGTCATGAACGCCTTACAGCTCTTTGCAGTTCCCGATCCATATCACGCTTTTTCACTGTCTCTCTCTTATCACGCATCTTTTTTCCCCTAACCACACCAAGTTGTACCTTTGCTTTTCCCTTTTTAAAATACAACTTTAAAGGAATAAGAGTTAAACCCTTCTCTCTCACAAAGCCAAACAACTTATCTATCTCTCGCCTATGCATAAGAAGTTTACGTTTTCTCTCAGGCTCATGATTGTTGTAACTGCTTGAAAAATACTTAGCAATATGCGTGTTTAATAAATACATCTCTCCATTTTGAAAATCCACAAAAGAGTCTTTCAACTGACAGTGACCTAGGCGTAAAGATTTCACCTCACTCCCTCGTAACTGCAAACCCGCTTCATGAGTTTCTAAAACCTCATACTGAAAACGTGCTTTTTTATTTTCTGTTATTATCTTAATGCTCATGTTTCTTTGCCAAACCCAATGAGACAACCGCCTTTAAAGCTTCATCAACAGTCATATCAAGAGGCTTAACTTCTTGCTTTGGAAAATAAAGAAAATATCCCCCCGTCGGATTCGGTGTCGTAGGAACATAAACCCCAATATGAGATCCATCCAATTGCCCCTCAACATAGGAAGGAAGATCTTCAGATGTCACAAACCCAATTGTCCAAATGCCTTTTCTTGGAAACTCAACCAGCACTGCTCTTCCAAATTTCTGTCCTGTCCCTTGAATAATTGTAAGAAAAACTTGTCGTACGCTCGTATAAATTCCACCAACGATAGGTAAATGATTTACCAGCTTTGAAAAAGAACCAATAACCCAGCTGCCAATAAAATTGTGCCCAAGAAATCCAGCAAGCAAAACAATTCCAATCCCAATCATCAAACCAAGACCAGGAACAAATACCGGTGACCAACTTTGAACGTTTAAAATACTATCCATCCACCGAATGACACTCTCCACAACCCAGAAAGTCACAATTACCGGAACAATAACCAGTAAACCTGTTAAAAAATAAACTCGAAGTAGCTTTTTTTTATTCGCCATATTTCTATTGAACCCTAATATTTAAACTATAATTTATAATAGAACCTCTAATATCATATCCTGGAGCTCCGATATCTGTCGCTCTTTTCTTTTTCACAGACGTTTTTTCTAAAAAATGAGCCTGCGCCCCAAAATTTAAAAACGCTTTAGAGTCGACCAGAAATCCATTCAATGAACCTAACCCATATTCAGCACCCAAAGAGACTATGTGACGGTCAGCATCCATAAAATTTAATTTTCCGTCGCTCTTAGGAACAGGACTGGGTAAATACCCATACCCCAACTGCATTTCCCAACGGTCATTCATTTCCCAAGTCCCTGCAACAGCTACTTTCCAAACACTTTTATATTTAATAGGAACAAAAATTTGTTTAAACGACTGTTTAAATGTATCAAATGATAAATACACAACATTGCCTCGTGTTTCTTGCCAATCTTGATACTCCAACTCAGTCATTAACCTAAAGACATTCATTTTTCGCTCATATTGAACAGCATAGATACTGGGATCAAAAAACAATTGAGATGCGCCATTAAAAACAATAGGAGCAGATCCCCCTATCAGATGCAGATTAGACTGCACACGCATATTTACACCATAATCCCTCTCTCCTAAATACAAAAATGAAAGCCAATCCCTCTCAGACAAACTCCATACAAGTGAAAACAAGGGAGCAAAACGAGTTCTTACATCAACACCCAAATTCATACTTGCCGTTTGATTGGCTCGCACACTAGGAAGTCTCGAGCGAACATCCGCTCCCATTAAAAAATACGTTGTCATTCCAAAACCTAAAGCCACACGCTTTAAAGGTATTGCTGAAATAGATAAAGACGCTGTTGTTCTCTGCATATCCGAATGATAAAGAGCAAACTGCGGTCTGTAGATATCTTTTGTCTCAGATCTTATAAGTGACCCACTAGAGACATTCACATTAAATCCAAAAGCCCAATTCCATATTGAATTTTTTAATTTATAATTCACCCCTAAAGTGTATAAAAACACATCATCTATATCTGTATTAACATATCCGCTTATGACTTCAGAGCCCCCCAGTTCTGGATTATCTACAACGACATTTGAAAGACCTCCGAAATTCTCAGAGACACCCAAAACACCCCAACCCCAAGTCCATCCTGTATCCAGCAAACTCATTGTTGCTGGGTGAAGTTCGGAAGCATAGGGATTAGATTCCACCGATGAAATACCTGAAGTGTATGCGGATTTTCCTATCCCAAACAAACGAGAAACATCTGCATATAATGGTTGCAGAAAACATAAAATAACAAAACCAACTACAAACCTCACGAACTCTCCACTTTCCTTATCTCTTCAAACATCGCTCTATAAGTTTCAACAGAAACATGCCCCGGACGCACATCCTCCGCAATACACACGTGTTCAAACAATTTTCCCCAATCTACATTAAAATTCCATTTTTTAATATTGGATTGCAATTTTTTGCGTGGCTGGACAAATGCCATCTGTAAAAAACGAAAATACTCCCGTGAAAGTCCTTTCCTTTTCCTCTTAAAGGATAAAACACGGCTTCCCACCTGAGGATGAGGGAAAAAATCTTTCGGGCCCGCATCTATCACCCTATCTATATCAAAAACACTCTGCGAAACAACAGAAAGAAAACCATAATCGGAAGAACCTAAAGGAGCTATTATTCTTTGTGCCACTTCTTTTTGAAACATAAAGACTAAATAAGGAATTGGGGCATCCGACAAACTCAAGTCCACTAACAAACGAGAAGAAATACCGTAGGGTAAGTTTCCACAAACAACTGTCTCTTTAAAAATATCTTTATTCCAATTGAATTTCAAAGCATCCATACAAAATGTTTTAATACCTCTTTTTACCCAATACTGACTATATTCTTCATCAATCTCTATCAAACTTAAATCAACACCGCTTTTAATCAGCCTCTCTGTTAATCCGCCCAAACCTGGGCCAACTTCTATAATATTTCGGCATGGAAAACGAACAACGGTTTGAACAATAGAATCAATAATACCTTCATTGAGTAAGAAGTTCTGACCCAACCTTTTAATGGGTCTCTTCTCAAGCGCAGTTAGTAATTCCTTAAGTCTTTGTTGTTCCGTCATGACTCAGAATCTCCCAACCATCCACTCAATGAAACTTGAGGTTTAGGAGAAAGTGTCTGATCGTCTTTTTCTCCAAGATTTAACCTTTGAATTCCCGCAAAACCAATCATTGCTGCATTGTCTGTACAATATCTTAAGGGCGGAATCATTAACTCTATATCTGTACTTTCACTCCACACTTTAGATTGTTTCCTCAATTCAGAATTTGCACTCACACCCCCTGTGATAATAGCTCTCCTTATTCCTGTCTTTTCAGTTGCCCACTTTAATTTCTCTATAAGAGTTTTTGCAATTGTTAATTGAAAACTTGCACATAGATCGGCAAGTCTTTCCCCTCTGGCTTTAGACCCGATATCATGGATTAAATTTCGTGCAAATGTTTTAACCCCAGAAAAGCTAAAATTCAAATTCTTGTTTTCACGAAGGGCCATCGGAAAAGTATACGCCGAAGCATCTCCATCTTGGGCATATTTATCTACCAATACTCCCCCCGGAAAATCCAATCCCAACATTTTTGCAAATTTATCAAAAGCCTCCCCTGCAGCATCATCAACTGTAGTGCCAATGATTTTATATCTTCCAAATTCTAAAGCTTCATACAGTGTTGTATGCCCCCCACTGACAGCCAATCCAATAAAAGGGTATGTAAAATCAGACTTAGGTCTATAGGAATCGTCCTTTAAAAAAGGAGCCATCAAATGTCCCTCAAGATGATTCACCCCAATAAGAGAAACACCTAAAGATAATGCTAAAGCCTTTGCTGTCACAACACCGACCAACAATGAACCCATCAACCCCGGTTGTGATGTGACCGCTACACCGTCCACACTGGGCCAATCACATTGCGTTTCTTTCATTAATTTCTCTATCAGAGGAAGTAACGCTTCTGTATGCACACGCCCTGCGATTTCAGGAACAACACCCCCAAAAGGCAAATGTTCTTTAATCTGTGCCGCCGATAAAAGACCAACAACTTCACCATCATGCCTAACAAGACTGACTGACGTGTCGTCACAGCTTGTTTCAATTGCTAAAACCATCTTAAAATTTGGCATAAGACGTTTTTAGCCTTAACAGCCAAAAAGTTCTATAGAAAAAACACACTGTATAAAGAAGTTACAGGCTATATTACTCTAGTTGTTTAAGTCGATTCTGGGCATTCCGAGCCACTTTTGACTTAGGCCGTGACTCCACAACTTCCTGATAAAACGATTTTGCATCTAATTTTAAACCTAACTCCTGAAAACAAACACCTATCTTGTAAGTCGCATCGGCCCAGAACCTCCCCTTTGGATTCTTTGTACGATACTCCTGATAAGCGACTATAGCCTTCTTCCACTGCTTAGATTTGAAAAATTCTTCTGCCTTAGACCAACTGGTTTTCTTAGCTGGCTTTTTTTTAGTCCCTCGCTTTTTTTTCTCTAGCGCATCCAATCTCTCATTCATCTGATTTAATTTTCCATCAATCGAGCGCATCTCTTCCATGAAGACATTTTGTGATTTTTTGGAGTCCTCTAACTCTGTCCTTTGATAATCAAATGCGGTGTTCATTCTATGTTCCAAAGCTTCAACTCTGCCTATGAGACTTCTCAATGTAGAATCCACATCCTGTTTCCACACAACACGATCAGCACTTTGTTGATGCTCTACAACTTGCTGCTGCTGAGTTAATTGGCTTTTTTCTCTCTGAGTGACTTCCTCACGTGTTCGGAGCAAACATCCTGTGAGAAACAAAACACCAAAAATAAAAAAACGTAACATTTAATCTTCCCCCGACTTATGTTTTTTAATCCGTGCCTTATCTTCTGCTTTTTCTGCGTAAAAAATGGCTTGCTCAAAACTTTCTAACGCTTGCTCAAATTCCTCTCTCTGATAAAAAGACTTACCTTTTCGATAAAAAGCAAATGCTTTATGCCATTCAGAAGGAGCATGTCGATTAGCATCATGTCTTCTCGCATACTGTAGAGCTGTTTTCGCTAAAGTAAATTCCTCTACAGGAGGGGGCATTGATGAACACCCCACAAAAACTATTAAAATTAAAACCTTACTGAGTAACCGGCACAAAATTAGCTCGACGATTTTTACCATATGCCGCTGGAGTATTTCCAGGATCTAAAGGCTTTTCTTCACCAAAACTCACAACCGTTAACCTCTTACTGTCAACGCCCAAGCTAACTAAATAGGCTTGCACAGCTTTCGCACGTCGCTCACCTAAAGCCAAATTGTACTCAACAGAGCCGTTCTCATCACAATGCCCTTCGATGCGCATAAAAATATTACCGCGGCCTTTAATCCAATCCGCATTTTGTTTCAGTACATTTCTAGTCTCAGGCGTCAATGCCGCCTGATCATAACCAAAGTGCACAGTTGACAGTCCAGGAATCTGGCCAGAGTCACTCCCCATGCTTTGAGCACTAAGGGGAAGATCCATAGGATTTTCTCCCGTCTCACCAAAATCTCCTTTTTTTGGACCACTTGAACAAGAGGCTACCAGTAACGCAACCAAACTAAAAAAGACTATGTTTTTCATTATATTTGCCCCCCATAAAACTTATTAGCACTATGTCATTGTAAATCGACAAGATATCATGTCAAACTTTTGATTCATTGATTGAAACGAAAACCGACTAATAAAGGGTTTTCCTATGGTGTGGTTATTTCTATCCCTTCTCTTTCCCAAAGCCGTGATGGCTCTTGACCCTAATATTCACTGGAAAACCCTTCATACGCCTCACTTTGAAATCATATATGACGCAAAACAAAAAAACCTAGCCTGGGAATACGCTCTACAAGCTGAACGCAGTTACCAAATACTGATGCCTTATTTTTCAAAATCTCCCCCAAAAACTGTTCTTTATATTGATGATTCAACAGATATTTCAAATGGCTTTGCCACAGGAATTCCTCGTAGCACGATAGGCCTCTATCCCGTCCTTCCTGAACGCAATACCTACATCAGCCATTATGGTAATTGGGCTGAAGAACTCGTTCTTCATGAATACACCCATATTCTTACCTTTGAGCCTGCTTATGGAGCATGGGGAATCTTAAGATTTCTCTTTGGAACCATTGCTCGCCCCATTGCACTGACTCCCCGTTGGTATCTAGAAGGGTATGCCATACAAACAGAATCACAATTTACACAGTTTGGAAGATTAAAATCACCTAAAACACATAATTTTATTAGAGCACTTGTGGAAGATCAAAAGTGGGGAACAGAATCTTTAGCCGACATCAATGAAATATCTACTCCAAGATACCCCTATGGGGCTCGCCCTTATTTTTACGGCGGACTTTTAATGAACCATTTAGAATACTTTAACACACTACATGGTTTGAATCGCATCAATGATGACTATGGCTACCGGATCCCCTACGCCCTCAATGGCCCCGTTAAAAAGCACTTGGGGCAGGACTTACAAACATTTTTAAATAGCATGTACACACGCAGAGAAACTGTTGCTAAAAATCAAATTGAAAAAATCAAAACACGTCCCGTCAGCCAGACTGAACAGGTCACTAATTTAGAACATCATTTTGCCTCTTCACCCACAGTCAGCCCTAACCAACTTCTTCTGGCTTACATCATCACCCCCCATTTAGGAGAAAATCAAATCCTGCTTAAAAAACGAAATACGACGCAAGAAAGTTTTAAAGATAAAAAACCAGAAGTTTTATTTTCTCAAAAAGAGATCAAAAGACTAGCATGGTCTCAAGATTCACAAACCCTACTCTTTGATGCCATAGACAGCTATAAACACCACTACAACTACTATGATCTCTACGAATACAACCTCTCAACAAAAAAAATTCAACAACTTACTTTCGGAGCAAGAGCTCATAGCCCGACGTTCTCTTCTGATGATTCAGAAGTTTTATTTGTTCAAAATATTCCCGGAAGCACGCAACTGATGAGCCTTAAACGCGAAACAAAAGAAATCGATATTCTCTATACCCCTCCGCTACAACACAGAATTACCAACCCCACTGTAGTCAAAAAACATGTCCTTGTTTATGGAGAAAGAAACGCTCAGGGAAAAGAAAGTCTCAACAAACTAGACCTGAAAACACAGAAAAAAACAATCATTCTCAAAAACTATGCTCCATCGTACCCTTTAAGAAGTATTGATGGACGCCTACTTTTTATTAGTGAACACACAGGGGTTTCCAATCTCTACCTCTCCGATACAAGACTGACAAGTGCTATTGCCTTAACAAATACAACAACTGAAATTTTTGATGGAACTATAGATACAGCCACACAAAGACTCTATGTCAGTCATTTACGCTCTAAGGGTTTACAATTAGAAACCCTTTCTCGAAACACACATTTCCCTCCAAAAATTAATTTACAAGCGGGGGAACAATGGAAAAAACCCAAAGATGTTTCAGTTGAGACATCTGGCTTTTCTGAAACAGACTACAACGGTCTTTCCTATCTTTTTCCTAAATTTTGGATCCCGGGAGTATTGTTATTAGATCGTGGCGTATACTTTGATGTCAGCCTTCAAGGCTCTGACCCCCTTGCTCACCATTTTTATCTTTTAAATTTGGGTTACGATACACTGACAAAACGACCAAGCTATACAGCAACTTATACAAACAAACAAACCCCAGTCGATCTTTCTCTATCCTATTCTGATCGGCATTCTTATCTCTACGGAAGTAAACTCATTCATCGTAACGAAACGGTAACACTCGATACCCAATTCTTTTTACCCGGATTGAGCAGTAACTGGTCAGCCTCTGCATCACTTCTCTATACACACAGCGAAGTCTCCGATATTGTAAACGTAAAGCTGGGTGCCCCATCTATCGGTATCACTTATAAAAAACCTGCCAAAAAAAACAGTGTCTTCTCGCCCCTATCTGGTAGTGAGTTTTCTCTCAGTTACGCACATTATCTTAAAGAGTTAGGTGATATGACTTTTGGTGAAATTAACGCTTCGGGAGAAGTATATCTCTCACCGAATTGGTTCCCAAAGAATACCACTCTTCGTATGAAACTCAGCAGCACATGGTCCCCACCCAATAGAAAGATTTTTTCAAACACAACATCTGCAGGAGGGGATGTCACTTTTGCATTAGATAGAGACGCATTCCGTGTCCGCGGTTATGCTCCCGGAGAATTCATCGGATACAGTGTTGCTATTTGGAGTGAGGAGTTTCGCTTTCCTCTCTGGTCCATATATAAAGGGAAGGGATCTTTTCCCCTCTTTGCTAAATCTCTTTGGGGAGCCATATTTATGGATACCGTCACTTTAGATGGGCGTGCTTACAATAGTGTGAATGAAGAATTTGAATCGGTAAAACTCGGTCGTTTTTTTACAGGCGTGGGAGCTGAAATAAATTTAGATATGACACTGTCTTATCATGCACCTGTTACACTTTACCTTGGTCTTCACTATGGATTAAGCGTTGAGTATCATGGTGGATTTCATTGGACGGCTGGTTTAGTACTACCCACATTTTAACTGCTACGGACGGTTGAAAATATGTCATCTACTTTGTTACAATCACTCAAATCTCATTCCGACGTAGGAAAAACTACGCCTCCATTCGATTTGAGCTTGAACGCCTCGTATCTGACACATTTTCAACCGTCCGCTGAAATTGATAGCGTCCGAAATACGGACAAGATTTTCATTCAAATGTAATTCAGAGGAAGTAAATCTCTCATTATAGTTTTTTCTTTCAATAAGAAAAAACTTGTAAAATAAAATAAATCTAAATAATCTCAGAAAGTTAATAAAACCATTTAAATGAATTTATATAAATGAGAAAAAAAATCACCCCTAAAGTCTTAAAACAATGCCGTGAGCAATTAGGCTTAAGTCCTGATGAAGTTGAAAAAAAACTTCAAATCAAAACTCTCAAATCCATAGAATCTGGAAAGAAAGATCCCACCATTAAGCAAATCTACAAACTCTCTGAGAAATATCTCGTTCCACCATGGGTTTTTACAAGAGAAACGTTGCCTGAAAAATATAACTTTAAAAAAGCCAACCCCTCTTTTAGAAAGTTCTCAAATTCAAGCTTCGATTTTAATTTTGAGTTAAGATCTTTAATTCAGAGGGTAGAGAATCTAAGAGAACTCATTCTGGATCTTAGAGAAGACATGCAAGATCCCATATCTTCATTTTCTCCTCCAGAGGGAAACACGAGAGATACATCAATAATTTCTCAATCCATACGAACATGGCTAAATCCTGAAGATATATGCTTGGACTTTGATAGTTGGAGAAAGAAGCTAGAAGACAATGATGTTTTTATTTTTGTAACTAGTATTTATAAAGGCTGGTCACATGTGAAGTCAGATTCCTTACGAGGATTTAGTCTTTACCACGAAAAACTTCCTATCATCATTATCAACGCATCAGATACCTATAGAGCAAAGTCATTTACATTGTTTCATGAACTAGGACACCTTTTACAGAAAAAAACAAAGCCTTGCTCTATTACATCTAATGATTCTTCTCAAGAAGAAAAGTGGTGTGATGAACTTTCTGGTAAAATTCTAATGCCGGATTCTAAAATAGAGAAATACAGTAACATTCAAAATAAATTAAATTCTGAAAATAAATTAAAGGAAATAAATAAGGCCGCTAAAGAGTTTAAAGTGAGCTCATACGCTTTTTTAGTACGAGTCCGCAAACTCAATTACATCTCCCAGAAAGAGTATAAAAATATAGAAGATCTATTAAAAAAAGAATATGAAGAAAAAAGGAAGGAACTCAAAAGAAAAAAGGAGATGGGGAAAGAGGTGAAGATCTCTAGAGATCGACCGAAAGAAATTCTAACTGAATATGGAAGAGTTTATTTAAGAACCATTATGCAAGCCTACGCCGATAAGGAGATAACTCTCCATAAATTACGGAATATGGTGAATGCTAAAAAAACAGAGCATGTATTAAAACTAGAGAAAATAGTATGAAATATTGTTTTGATGCCAGTGTTCTTATAGATATATGGAAAGACTACCCTATCAAGATCTTTAAACCTCTTTATCCAAAAATTGCAGAAGTTGGGGAAAGTATTATCATCATTAAACCCATGTTTGACGAAGTGAAAGATGAAGATCTTTTTGAATGGCTAGAAAAGAAATTTACTTCCCATTCCCCAATAGTCTCCATTGATAACAAAACACAAGAAACACAACTAAACCTTGAAAGTAAGTATGAAACAGACAACACAAAAAAAGGTGCAAGTTCGAAAGATGTGGCATTGATTGCCTTTGCAAAGTTGAATAAACATACAATTGTGTCTCATGAGGCATATCAATCACAACGTCCTAAAGAAAAATCAAAATATAAGATTCCCTTAATCTGCAAGCTTGAAGATATAAAATGCATAAACTTTGTTGAGTTTCTGAAAGCCAAAAAAATTAAAATTTAAGGCAACACTTTTAGTAAAAGCTCTTATAGAAAAACTACTTTGTGCTTTCTCGAATAAAACGTGAGAGATAATAACGTACTAAATGATCCTGATTAATCTCTAACTCTTTATGCGTCCATATGATTTGCCCAAAAGCTCCCCATCGCGCTTCAATACGATCCTCATTCATCAAAGAATCAATAACCTCTTCAGAAACCTGCGCTCCTGGTACAAAACCTGTCGAACCCTGATGATTAAAAGTTATAGAAATTTGTCCCGACTGCTTCAAAGAAAAAATTAACTTATAACCATTGCGAAAAAGCATAAAGTCCGCTGCCGTCTTTGCAATGCCATAAATTTTCACTCCACCTAAGGCAACACCCTTCATCTGATTAAAAGCCGATGTGTACTGAATAAAAAGATCTTTCAACCTCTCAAGAAATTCTTTGGATTGATCAGCTAATACTGTCTCAGGATCAAAACCTGCAGAAACATCAACAACCCCTGACTCTTCCATCTCTCGCTCAGCCCGAACAAGCTCCTTAAGCCAAGACATCTTATCATCCATAATGCCCCCTAGATCTAACTCTCCTATACCTTATACCAGTATTTTTCGTATTTCTTAAGCCGTCTATATTATTAAAGACAAATGATGCGCTAAATCATTCATACCTTTAAAGAGTCCTAGTTGCTATTTCACAAGATTCCACCACAGAGTGGGCTTGCAACAAAATAGATGATACTTTTTCAAGCGTGTAGACGGACTGTTGAAAAAGTGTCAGATACGAGGCGTACAAACCGAACGGATGCGTAGTTTTTTTACGTCGAAGCCAGGTTTGAGTGATTGCAACAAAGTAGATGATCCTTTTTCAACAGTCCGTTACCAGTGGTGGAGCTGTTCATGAAACAACGTACGGATTTACATCTGGCCCGCAATTTATTCCATATCGCAGGCGTCACACTGATTTTAGTCCTCTACAATACCCTTCCTTGGAAAACAGGGCTTTATCTGCTCATTGCCTTCTCCCTTATCTTTCTGCTCGCAGAAGTCCTCCGCTTTCAGTGGACACCCTTTAACGCATTTCTCACTCGAGTGGGAAAAAAACTGATGCGTCCCGAAGAACTAAATCACTACTGTGGAGTCACATATATGGTTTGGGGAGCTCTGATCCTTGTAGGATTTTTCCCCTCCGCAATTGTCATTCTCTCCCTACTCTTTTTAGGAATAGGAGATCCTACCTCTAGTATTATAGGAACTCTCTATGGAAAAAAGAAACTCCTCGGTAACAAATCTTTACAGGGTACGCTGGCTGGCTTTTTTGTCTGCACCATTGTCTCAGCCATTTTCTTTCATACAAATCACCTCTTTCCTGAACATTGGATTCTGGCTAGCCTTATCGCAGGAGCCATAGGAGCCATTTCAGAACTTATTACCATTGGAAAAATTGACGATAATTTGACGTTTCCTATTTTAAGCGCAAGTGGGCTTGTAATTCTATTTTACTTCTTTAATGCATTCAGTTAAACCTTTGAATCAAATGTACATCAATAAGGAATCTCTCTCAGAACGCCCCAAAAGAAAACTTAGAGAACGTCTCGGTCTCCGCATCTATATACTTCCCAATCTTTTAACAACGGGAAATATGTTTTTTGGATTTTATAGCATTATCGCGTCTATAAAAGGCGATTATTTAATGGCTTCTTACGCCATTATTGCCTCAGCTATATTTGATTTACTAGATGGCCGAGTGGCCAGACTCACACAATCCGTCAGCAATTTTGGAGAGCACCTGGATTCACTCAGTGACCTCATCAGTTTTGGAATGGCCCCCGCTATCCTAGTTTATAAGTGGGCTCTAGAACCCTTTGGACGCATAGGATGGATTGCTGGATTTATGTACTTAGCCTGCGCAGCACTACGCTTAGCTCGTTTTAATGTGCAAATTAAAAATTTGGAGAGCAAAGATTTTCAAGGACTTCCCACTCCAATGGCGGCAGGTATGATTGCAAGTGGTGTTATGGCTTTTAATGAATTAGATCTCCATGGAGAACGAAGTTTGGGAATATTAAGTATCACATTCCTCCTAGGTATCGTTATGGTATCCCAGTTTAAATACAGATCATTTAGAGATGTTGACTTTAGACAACGTGTGCCCTTTCGCTACTTAGTTATTGGCCTGAGTATCTTTGTCATTGTGGCCACTTGGCCAGAGGTTATGCTCTTTGTTTTATTTCTTACTTATACCATCTTTGGTGCCATTTTTGGTCTTATGAATTGGGGAAGAAAACCTCGATACATTCCCCCAAAACCAATGATAGACACAGATTTACTAGAGGACCAGTGAAAACAGAAAGTCGTAAACTTAACATCGGTGTTGTCGGTGCCACGGGAATGGTAGGGAATGCTTTTATAAAAATATTGGAACAAAGAAAGTTCCCCCTTTCCCAACTCAAACTCTTTGCCAGTCCAAAATCAAAAGGAACACAACTTCAATTTCGCGATCAATCCATTACAGTCGATGTTTTAAAAGAAGGCTGTTTTAAAGATTTAGATGTTGTTTTTTTCTCTTCAGGCAATGCAAACAGTAAACAATGGGCCCCTATTGCTGTAAAGGAAGGTGCCTATGCCATTGACAATAGCTCGGCTTTTCGAATGAGTCCCCAAGTCCCTCTTATCGTTCCTGAAGTCAATGGGCACATTTTAAAACAGAAAACAGATCCAGAACTTATCGCCAACCCTAATTGCTCAACCATTCAAATGGTTCTAGTTCTAGGCCCCCTACAAAAACTTTTTGGAATAGAAAACGTTAAAGTAGCAACCTATCAATCTGTCAGCGGAGTTGGAAAAGCTGGAGTTGATGAATTAGAAAGTCAAACTCAGGCTATTTTAAATAATCAAAAAACAGCATCTGATGTTTTTCCTCATCAAATAGCCTTCAATTGCATTCCGCAAATTGGGGATTTTGAAAGCTCAGGATTCTGCACCGAAGAAATAAAAATGATAAATGAAACACGAAAAATCCTTGGAACCACACATCTCTCCATTTCTGCATTTACAGTTCGCGTCCCGGCTTTAAATAGCCATAGTGAAGCCCTTTGGGTCACTCTTAATTCCTCGGTTGAAAAACAAGATATTTTAAAAGCCCTAGAATCAGCCCCTGGAGTTACGCTTATGGGTGAAAATGAATATCCCCACGCTGCTCAAGCGTCAAACACAGATCCCGTCTATGTCGGAAGAGTCCACAAAGAGCTGGATGATCCCAAAACCTGGATGTTCTGGGTTGTTTCCGATAATATCAGAAAAGGCGCAGCCCTTAATGGATTACAGATTGCCGAGCAAATTTTTGACATTGATGAATGACCATGATCTCATTTTCATATGAAATTCATCTTTGTACTACTTTTTCTCTTTCCAACCTCAGGTCTTACAGAGATCGTTGATGTCACCATCAGAGGGGCCTCTAGGGTAGACAGAACAGGTACACCTATTGTTATCTATGCTGGAACAGCCGGAGATGCTTCTCAATATATTGAAAACGGTGATGGAACTGTAGATAATTGCATCTCAAGAAATGTACTTAGAGCTTGCAACCAAAGACGCATACTTTCTAAAAACGATTTAGAGATCCAATTCCGTTCTACGTCACATAGGGGAGAAGCTGTTATTGCCGATGAAGATGGAGTGCCTATAAGAAATGATTCTACAAGAAATTTCTCTACTAATGAGCGAGCTATAGTTACAGTCACATGGCATGACATCTGTAATGCTATGGATCCCAGTCAAAGATTTTGTCAAACATATAGCAATAATCAAAATCAAAAATTTGATGAAACAAAAACATTCTATATAGGAATCAATGCAGAAAATGAAGAAAACCCCAATGATAACGAGTTAGATACCAATGATGATAGGCTACAAATACAAATCAAAGTTCAAAGTACAATGGAGGATGTTGTCAATAGATGCCCTGATCCAGATACGGAAAGCCAATTCGCAGGTGGTAATGGAGTTTGTGATTTCACTATCTTCCCCGGCGATGGCAAAGTCTATTTACAAAACATTCAAGTTCACAATGACTTTCCTAACTCTACAAATGGCATTCAATTTGAGAATGTTCTTCTGTTTTTAGAACCTACACAAAACGGATCATGTGCCAATGCTTCATCTATCACAAATAGTTCACCATTTAGTAAACAAGCCATCGAAACAGATAATGAAACTCATAATATAAGAAACAACAGCTTTGAAAAGTTTATTTACAATAATAATAATGAGTACCTCATCAGGAATGATACAGAATATGTCTTCAAAGTCGCCGTTGAGGATCAAGCTGGAAACATTGGACTTTTTACTCATGATGACCTCTGTAAAGATGGAGACATTCGTAATAGTCACATTCAAACCCCCTCCCTTGTTTATGGTGCCTTGCCCAAAGATCTTAAATGTTTTATTGCAACAGCAACCTATGGATCTGTTTTTGAGAAACACGTTACACTGCTTCGACTTTTCAGAGATAAAATTTTAAATCAAACGCAATGGGGACAACAATTCATACAATTTTATTACAAAACCAGTCCTCCTCTAGCACAATTGATTCGTAACTCTGAAATACTAAAAACCCTTTTTAAACTGCTTCTTACTCCTATACTTATCTTTGCTTGGCTTTCTTTAAAAATCGGCATAGCTCAAGCAACTTGCTGCCTACTTTTATTTTTCTTAACACTTTTCAAAATCACTTCTATGTTAAAGGTTCGCCAACGCCTATGAAAAATACAAAACAGTTACTATTTGTGAACGATATAAAAACGCTGCTACGGTCAGTTCTATTCTTAGCTGTCGGAATATTTTTTGGATCTGTTGTTTATGCCGTTCCAAAAGGCCAAACTGAAACCATTAACTACAAACCCGATGGCTTGTTTAAAATAAAAAAAGATGGATCATGGTTGTACAAGACCAAGAAAAGCCCTCAACGATTTGCTGGTTCACTCCGCATAGGGTCGATATCCTCCCCGATATTAGCTAATACTTCAACAGGAACTCCTATTAACTTTTCAGAAATCTATCCGGACAGTAACGGGATAGCTTTCCTCTTTGATATAGAATGGCACCTTCTTAAATTCTTTGGACAAGTAGGGCTAAAAGTTGGAAGTGGCTTTTTCACGACATCTGGAAATGGAGTTTTTGTAAACCCTCCACAAGGATCTAGACAGGCAAATCCCCCACGAGAATTACAAACAAACGAAGGCAATACCCGTGCTCAAGAAATTTTTACTTTCTATATGTTTCCCAACAACGTTTCCATCGTGTACAGAGGAAAGTGGTGGAGCAAGCAGCCTATCATTCCCTTTGCTGAAACAGGAGTGGATTATTATGGATTCTTAGAAACACGAGACGATCTTACTTCACCTAGCCTTGGGGGGAGCCTTAGCAACACACTTTGCTGGAGGTATTATATTTCCCTTAGATTGGCTTGATCCCGAATCCGTTACTGTTTTAGATGAAGAACATGGAGTTAACCATATATCACTGATTTTGGAGTACCGAGTTATTGTAGGATTAAATTCAGAAAAAGACATTTCAGATAATTTCCTTAGCGGAGGCATATATTTGGAATTTTAGAGCCTATCCAAACTTTGTGATCAAAACGAGCGAGATTATACTCAGTAAAGACAAAAACAAAAGCCCAGTAAAATTGTACTCACAATGTACTTTAGTAAACTTGCTGACATACGTTTCCATCAATAGCACTCCATCCTCTACTCTGTAACAACTTTATAACTTCTAGAAATTTAAACTGAGTGGCCTGATCTATTTTTTCTCCTTTATTAATCTTTAGTCTCAAATATAATCCCTCTCTAACATCCTGTTTCCCCCACCGCCCACTAATGAGATCTAAAGGGGTATTTCCATTTTCATCCATTATATGAACATTCATATCTCTATGTGCAAGA